>NZ_JBHFIH010000001.1:0-99876 GCF_057334195.1 Brevibacterium sp. AGC70
CATCCACCCGGTGCAAGCACCAGGCTTCAGCGTTCGACTTGCATGTGTTAAGCACGCAGCCAGCGTTCGTCCTGAGCCAGGATCAAACTCTCCATAAAAAAATTATGTTACGAATGAATCCCGGCAAGACAGCCAACCAAGAATCACGGGGTGACCTCAGTTGACCAAAAAATCATGTCCACACACGCTGGCGTCACCACCCCGGCGAGGGGGTGGAGACATGTGTGTGAACATGTGATTGTCTTACCAGAAAAATAATGTTTCTGGCATCACTATCTGTTCAAACAAATACGCTATTGGATTCTCAAACCACACACACTCACCCGTCACCACACACCATCAAACATGGCGGTCTACACCGGGGGTGTCAGTTTCAATTTTCGTTGTCACCCACATCCAGTGAACGATCAACCCAAACTGTGTTTGTGCTGGTCATACCGGGTGAAAACTGTTCTCGAAGAGTTCGTTTTCTGCGGGGCAACGAGATACAACTCTAGACCAGGCCGGCTGGTGCGTGCAACTCGAAACCGGAAAACTTGGCGTGACGCCCGTCACCAGGGACGATGCGAGAGCCTCATCCCCCGAAAAACCGGGGATCGAGTGCTGCGCGAGGCCCTCAAGACAGTGCGCGGACGTTCAGGCTCCGCGGTATCCGGGCATGAGGGAGTCACTGTCGACGATCTCCTTGCCCAATGGCATGAGAGACACGGGGATGAGTTTGAGGTTCGCCCATCCCAGGGGAATGCCGATGATCGAGACGAAGAGCGGAATCGAGGTCACCACGTGCCCGATGGCCAGCCAGATGCCGGCGACGATCACCCAGATGATGTTGCCCAACGTCGTTGCGATACCCGCTGGCCTCGTTTCGATGACCTCGCGACCGAAGGGCCATAGCGCATAGTTGCCGATCCGGAAGGAGGCGATCCCCCAGGGGATGGTGACGATGAGTATGCAGCAGATGATGCCGGCGAGGTAGTAGCCGAGTGCCAGCCATAGTCCGCTGAAGATGAACCAGATGATGTTGAGCAGCGTGCGCATGTTCTCCTCGTTTCGACGATGTCCTCTTTCCAGTCTCGGTCACTGCCCGCGCTGATGCCATGAGGCTGTCCAGATATCTCACGAATGACATCCCCCAGAGCTTCGACCTCCCGAAGTCTCTACGCGCCAGTCCGAGTACCGATACAAGCGAACGACTTGTCATCGTCGACAACACGTCATTCGCTTGTACATTGCAGCTCGCCGTCGCTTACGGGGCTTTCAGTGTGCCGATGGTGAATACGACGACACCGTGCCCTCGAATTGATCAAGGACACGGTGTCGTCGGCATTCATGGAGCTCAGCTGATGATGTCAACTGCCCCCAGGGTCTTCTTTCCCCGACGCAGGAGGATCACTCCTCCGCCTTCGGTGGGGAGCACCTCGGCGAGGGTCAGGGTCTGGTCGTCACCGGTGACCTTGACGTTGTTGACGTAGGCGCCGCCGTCCTTGATGGCTCGGCGTGCCTCGCCCTTGGACTTCACGATGCCGGCAGTCACGAAGGCATCGGCAACGGGCATGCCCTCAGCCAGCTGCGTCGAGCTGACCTCACCTCGAGGCAGTTCGGATGTCGCGGCCCCCAAGGTGGAGGCGTCGAGACTGGCCAGCTCTCCCCCACCGAACAGGGCAGAGGCCGCTGCGATCGCCTGCTCGTACTTCTCCTTACCGTGGACCAAGGTCGTCACGTCCTCGGCCAGCACCTTCTGCGCTAGGCGCGTGTGTGGTGCCGCGGTGAACTCGGCCTCGATCTGCTCGATCTCCTCGAGGGACCGGAATGAGAACACCTTGAGGTACTTCACGACATCGCGGTCATCAGCATTGAGCCAGAACTGGCTGAACGCGTATGGGCTGGTGAGGCTTTCGTCCAACCACACGGTGCCGGATTCGGTCTTGCCGAACTTGGTGCCGTCGGCCTTGGTGATCAGCGGTGTGGCCAGGGCATGGACAGTGTGCTGTTCGACGCGACGGATGAGATCAACGCCCGAAGTCAGGTTCCCCCATTGGTCGGAGCCACCGGTCTGCAGGGAGCAGCCGTAGCGGCGGTGGAGTTCGAGGTAGTCGTTGCCCTGCAGTACCTGGTACGAGAACTCCGTGAAGGAGATTCCTGCTTCGCTGTTGAGGCGAGCCGAGACCGACTCCTTGGCCAGCATCCGGTTCATTGGGAAATGCTTGCCGATGTCGCGGAGGAAATCGATGGCCGACATCTCGGATGTCCAGTCGTAGTTGTTCACGACCTGGGCGGCGTTCGGGCCGCTGAAGTCGAGGAACTTCTCGACCTGTGCCCGGATCTTTTCCAACCATTCCTCGACGACCTCGCGCGGGTTGAGCGTGCGCTCTCCCGACATCCGGGGGTCACCGATGAGCCCGGTTGCTCCGCCGACGAGGGCCAGGGGGTTGTGTCCTGCCTTCTGCAGACGCGCGGCGGTGATGAGCTGGACCAGGTTGCCCATGTGCAGGCTGGGTGCGGTGGGATCGAAACCGACATAATAGGTCAGCGATTCCTCATTGAGAGCCTTCTGCAGGGCGGCTTCGTCGGTCGAAACCGAGACGAGGCCACGGGCCTTGAGTTCACTGAAGATGTCGGTCACAGTATTCCTTTCGAGTCTATTGTCAGCGTCGGCGCTGAGCCGACTCAGCCAATTCTACGGCGTGCTTCGTCCCGATCAGAACCGTTTCGGCCAACCGCTGGCCCGATGAGAACCCGGACTACGCCTCCGCTGGGTCGTGCCCTCGAAAGAAGTTTCCAACCCGATGTCGAAATCGTGAGATCGGATCCGATGTCACACTGGAAGGGCCGAGAGGCGGCCCTCCTTCGAAAGGCAGAACAATGAAGTACGTCCTCCTCATCCACTCGAACCCCGATCCATGGGGGCACCCGACCGGCGACTACCTCGCCGAGTTCCAGGCACTGTCACAGGAGCAGCAGGACAGAATCAATTCCGACTTCGAGACCATGCTCGGCGATCTCCAGGAGAAGGGAGAACTGCTGGGCGGAGAGGCTCTTGGAGATCCTGCCGCCTCCAAGCTCTATCGGTGGACCGCCGGGAAGCCGACGTCAAGTGACGGACCGTATGCAGAGACCAAGGAACATCTTGCGGGGTTCTTCATCATCGATGTCGAGTCGCAGACCCGCGCCGAGGAGATCGCCGGGGTATTCTCCGGCCCGGGCGAAACCGTTGAGCTGCGTCCCCTCATGTGAACGGTCAGCGGTGGAGACGAATGTCTGAGGGAAACAGCGAGGATGTGTGGCGTCGCGAGGCGCCGCACATCTTCGCTGCCCTGATGAGGCGATACGGTGACTTCGCTGCCTGCGAAGACGCCGTGCAGGAGGCACTGCTTGCAGCTTCCCAACAGTGGCCTGCGACAGGCGTGCCTGACAAGCCACGAGGCTGGCTGTTGCGAGTGGCTTCCCGTCGTCTCATCGACTCCTTGCGTCAGGAAGGGGCCCGACGCGAGCGCGAGCAACGGACATTCGGCGTCGGCTTCTGCGACTTCGCGAGGATTCCGGACCCGATCATCGAGGACCGGGACTCCTCGCTCGACGTCCTCGCATTGTGCTGCCATCCCGAACTCACCACAGAATCGCAGGTCACTCTGGTGCTGAGAACTCTTCTCGGCTTGAGCACCCAACAGATTGCGGCTGTGTTCCTCATTCCCGATGCGACCGCCGGACAGAGGATCAGCAGAGCGAAGGCGACGATCAATGACCACCACAGGCGATTCCCTGCCCCAGCCTCACTGGCCGACCGGCTGTCGGCCATGCTGCACGCGCTCTATCTCATGTTCACTGTCGGCCACAGCCGCCCATTCGGCGAAGAAGTGCTCGACCAGGAGGTCTCGGATGAGGCCATCCGTCTGGCGCGTCGACTCCATGCAGAACTTCCCGGGGAATCGGAGACGGCGGGCCTGCTTGCCCTCCTTCTGCTCAGCGACGCCCGTCGACCGGCCCGGACATCGGCGGACGGCGATCTCGTGAGGCTCGAAGATCAGGACCGCGGCCTGTGGGATCGGGCGGCGATCGGCGAAGGGATCGCGTTGCTCGAAAGTGCACTGCCGTTCGGCCCAGTCGGGGCCTACCAATTGCAGGCAGCGATCTCCGCCGTCCACGCCGAGGCGACGACCTGGGCAGAGACCGACTGGCCGCAGATCATCGAACTCTATTCGATGCTCGCGCGTATCGCTCCGTCGCCGACTGTCACCCTCAACTTTGCTGTGGCCGTCGCTGAGGTCAACGGTCCGCAGCCGGCGCTGACTATGGTGGAACCGCTCAGGTCTGACCCGCGGATGAGTCGCAGTCACCGCTTGCATGCGGTTCGGGCTCCGCTGTTGGAGGCACTCGGGGATCGTGAGGCTGCGCTCGAGGCCTACCGGAGCGCCGGCAGACTGTGCACGAACATTCCCGAACAGCGGTTTCTCAACACTCAGATCCTCCGCCTGAGCGCCCAGGACCCGACGAGCGAGCGCTGACGGCCGCCGGGGCCTGGCCCGAGGCGGACAAACGCCTGGGTACTCAGCCGCTCACACGCTCCGAGCCGAATCGGCGAACTCGCGCAGACGTGCAACCTCGGCCTTGGCGTTGGCCAGCTGCTGGTCCACGGCGGACCGGGCAGTTCCGCCCTTGGAGCTGCGGGAGTCGATCGACCCGAGCGTGGTGAGCACTTCGCGGACGTCTGGCGTCAGGTGTTCGGAGATGCCGGCGAATTCTTCGTCTGTGAGATCCCACAGCTCGGCATCCTTCGACTCGGCCACCTGCACGCATTCCCCGGAGAGTTCGTGAGCGATGCGGAAGGGCACGCCTTTGCGGACGAGCCATTCGGCGATGTCCGTGGCCAGGGCGAATCCGCGCGGTGCCAGGTAGGCCATGCGTTCGGTGTTGAACTTCAGCGTGGCGACCATGCCGGTGAAGGCCGGGAGCAGAAGTTCGAGGGTGTCGGTGGCGTCGAAGACCGGCTCTTTGTCTTCCTGCAGGTCGCGGTTGTAGGCCAGCGGCAGGGCTTTGAGCGTTGAGAGCAGCCCGGTGAGGTCCCCGATGAGGCGACCGGACTTTCCGCGGGTCAGCTCGGCGACGTCGGGGTTCTTCTTCTGCGGCATGATCGACGAGCCCGTTGAGTACGCATCGTGGAGGGTGACGAAGGAGAATTCCTTGGTCGCCCAGGCAATGACCTCTTCGGAAAGTCGGGAGAGGTTGATGCCGATCATCGTGGTGATGAACAGGTATTCGGCGAAGACGTCGCGACCCGCGGTGCCGTCGATCGAGTTCTCTGCCGAGTCGTTGAAGCCCAGATCTGCGGCCACAGCCTGTGGGTCGAGGCCCAAAGATGATCCGGCCAGGGCCCCCGAACCGTAGGCGGAGATGCCGGCGCGCTCATCGAAGTCGACGAACCGGGCGACGTCACGCAGCAACGGCCATGCGTGGGCCAGCAGGTGGTGGGCCAGGAGCACAGGCTGTGCGTGCTGCAGGTGGGTGCGACCGGGCATCGGCGCTTCGGGGTGCTCTTCAGCCTGGGCGATGAGGACGTCGACGGCGTCGAGGACCAGGCTGGCCAGATCACGAGCGTGATCGCGCAGGTACATGCGTCCCAGGGTCGCGATCTGGTCGTTGCGGGACCGGCCGGCACGCAGTTTTCCGCCAAGGTCGGGTCCGGCGATCTCGATGAGTCCGCGCTCGAGCGAGGAGTGGACGTCCTCGTCCGATTCGGCTGCGACGTATTCGCCCGTTTCGACGCGGCGGCCGAGTTCGTCAAGTGCGTCGGTCATGCCCTGCAGCTCGTCGTCGCTGAGCAGACCCGAGCGGTGCAGCACCTTTGCATGGGCCTTCGAACCGGCGATGTCGTAGTGGGCCAGGCGCCAGTCGAAGTCCGTCGACTTGCTCAGCGCGGCCAGTGCATCGGCCGGGCCGTCCGAGAATCGTCCGCCCCATAGGCTCAGTCGTTCGCTCACAAAAGGTCCTTCCCCACCGTTGTCGCTTTCACGTCACCGGTCCATTCGTCATCGTTCGTTGTCATTGTCTCAGGCTTCAGCCCTCGCCGAGGCCGCCGGCCGCGTATTCGAGGAACGTCTCCGCCAAGGCTTGTCCCCCGACTGTGGAGTCGGCAATGACGAGAACAGTGTCATCGCCGGCGATGGTGCCGAAGATCCCAGTCATCGAGGAGCGGTCGATCGCCGAGGCCAAATATTGGGCGGCTCCGGGCGGGGTGCGCAGAACGACCATGTCCTTCTGCGCTGCTGCGGAGACGAGGAGCTCCTCGAGCAGTCGTGGCAGCTTCGCATCCAGGCTGTCCCCCGTGGACTGCTGCAGGCTCCGGTCCCCGCCCTCACCGGGGACGGCGTAGACGGATCCGGCGGTGGACCGGATCTTCACGGCCCCCACCTCGGCGAGGTCGCGTGAGAGTGTCGCCTGGGTGACGGTGATGCCCATCGTTGACAGGTTCTCGGCCAGGTCAATCTGGGAGTGCACGGATTTGCGGGTGATGAGATCGATGATCTTCTGCTGCCGCGCAGTCTTCGTCAGCGGTGCCGAGTTCGTCGGTGATGTGGCGTTCTCGCTCATCGCTTCTCCAGCAGGAATGTCATAAGCGCCTTCTGCGCGTGCAGGCGGTTCTCTGCTTCATCGAAGACCACCGAGGCGGGGCCATCGATGACCTCGGCCGTGACCTCTTTGCCCCGGTAGGCCGGCAGGCAGTGGAGGAAGATCGGGTCGTTGCCCAGGTTCATGAGCTCCTGGGAGACCTGGTACTTCACGAAGGGTGAGGCTTCGTCATCGCGCCCGGTCGAATCCTGGCCCATGGACACCCAGGTGTCGGTGACGAGGACATCGGCTCCCTGGGCGGCAGCCACGGGGTCGTCGGTGACCGTGACGGATCCGCCGGTGGCCTGGGCGAGTTCGTTCGCCTCGGCGATGATGGCCTCGGCCGGCTGGTAGTCGGCGGGGGCGGCGATGCGCACGTGCATGCCGGCGTTGACTCCGCCGAGGACGTAGGAGTTGGCCATGTTGTTGGCCCCGTCGCCGTAGTAGGTCATGGTCTGACCGGTCACGTCGCCGCGGTGTTCGCGGATGGTGAGCAGGTCGGCCAGGATCTGGCAGGGATGGTAGTCATCGGAGAGTGAGTTGATGACTGGGACGCTGGAGTTCTGAGCCATCTCTTCCAGACCTGCTTGGGCGTAGGTGCGCCAGACGATGGCCGAGACCATGCGCGACATGACCTGGGCGGTGTCGGCGATGGATTCCTTGTGTCCCAGCTGCGCCTCACCGGGGTTGATGATGAGCGGCTGCCCGCCAAGCGCCGCGATCCCGGCGGCGAAGGACACGCGGGTCCTCGTTGAGGTCTTGTCGAAGATGACGGCCGCGGTCTGCGGTCCGGCCAGCGGGGTGCGCGAGTACGGGGCTGCCTTGAGCTCAACCGCGAGGTCGAGGACTTGCGACTGTTCGGCCGGGGTGAGGTCGGTGTCCTTGAGGAAATGCCGTGTCATGGTGTGTCCTTTGTCAGTCTGTGTGGGGCAACCGGGCTGTGAGGGTCGATGACCCGGTCGCCGAGGTGGCCGCTAGGTGGGCGGCGAACGTGTTCAGCCGTGCAGCAGTCCGGGCAGGGCGGTCAGGAACGGTGCGAGATCGTCTTTCGTGATGATCAGCGGTGGTGCCAGGCGCAGGCGTCCGGGTGCGACGGGGTTGATGATGAACCCGGCCTCGAGCGCGCGGGCGGCGGTCGCCTTCTCGTCGAGTCCCTCGGCCAGTTCGAGCCCGAGGAGGAGACCGGTGCCGGTGACCTTCTCGATGCCGTCGATTTCCAGCAGCTGTTCGGTGAGCCATTCGCCTGTGACCCGGGTGTGGGCGAGCAGCTTGTCGGTCTCGATGGTTTCGAGTACGGCTAGTCCGGCGGCGCAGGCGATGGGGTTTCCGCCGAAGGTGGTCCCGTGTTGTCCGGCTTCGAGGAGTTTGGTGTTGGCATCGCCGACGGTGATGGTGGCCCCGATCGGCATGCCCCCGCCCAGACCCTTCGCCGAGGTGATGATGTCGGGGACGACGCCTTCGCCGATCTCCGGGTCCTGGTGGGCGAACCACGATCCGGTCCGCGCCACACCGGACTGGACCTCGTCGAGGACGAGGAGTGCCCCGGCCTCGCGGGTGAGTTCACGAACCTTGGTGAGATAGCCAGCCGGGTGCTGCCGGACTCCGACCTCGCCCTGGATGGGTTCGATGAAGACGGCGGCAGTGGTGTCGTTGATGGCGGCGGCGAGCGCGTCGACGTCCCCGTAGGGAATATGGACGACGCCGGGCACTCCGGGTGCGAAGGGTTCACGGTAGGCGGCCTTGGCCGTCAGTGCGAGCGCGCCCATGGTGCGACCGTGGAAGGCACCCTCGATGGCGATGATGATCGGGCGTGATCCACCCCCAGCACGGCGGGCCATCTTGAAGGCGGCCTCATTGGCTTCGGTGCCGGAGTTCGAGAAGAACACGGCCGAACCGCTGGGCAGGTCGAGGACCTCGTGAAGTTTCTCAGCGAGTGCGATCTGCGATGGAGAGGTGAAGAAGTTCGAGATGTGGCCCAGGGTTGACGCCTGCTCGGTGATGGCTTTGACCCAGGCGGGGTGGCAGTGGCCGAGTGCGTTGACGGCGATGCCGGCGAGCAGGTCGAGGTACTTCTTGCCCGAGGCGTCCCACGCGTGCACGCCCGCTCCGCGGACGAGGTCGAGCTGGGGTGAGCCGAAAACCGGTGAGAGGACGCGGGAGAAGTCATCGCGCCAGGTCTGGGCCTGATCTGTCACAGCGTTTGTTTCATTCATCGTTCGTCTCCTCCGTACTTGTCTCGTGCCCCTCGCCCTTGTGTCCGTCACCCAGCGGTGCGGGTTCGACGACGGTGTCTTCGACCATGGTGCCGATGCCCTCGGAGGTGAAGACCTCGAGCAGCAGTGAGTGCGCCATCCGGCCGTCGATGATGTGGGCCTGCTGGACCCCGTGCTCGATGGCCTCGAGGGCCGCGGTCATCTTCGGGATCATGCCCGCGTCGAGGCTGGGCAGCAGTTCGCGCAGCTTCTTCGGTCCTATGCGTGAGATCAGGCTCGAGGTGTCGGGCCAGTTGGCGTAGAGGCCGGGCACATCGGTGAGCATGATCAGTTTGTCGGCGCGCAGGGCTTTCGCCACCGCCGAGGCGGCGAGGTCGGCGTTGATGTTCAGGGGCTTGCCTGCTTCACCGTCGATCTCCGAGGCGATCGAGCAGATGACGGGCACCCGCCCGGCGTCGAGGAGCTCGGTGAGCACGGTGGTGTTGACTTCGGCGATCTCACCCACCCGGCCGAGGTCGATGAGTTCACCGTCCACCTCGGCGTGGGTCTTGTGCGCCAGCAGCAGGTCTGCGTCTTCACCGGAGAGCCCGATGGCGGCGTTGCCGTTCTGGTTGATGCGGGAGACGATGTCGCGGTTGACCTGACCGGACAGCACCATGCGGATGACCTCGGCGGCTTCCTCACTCGTGACCCTCTGGCCGGCCTTGAACTCGCTTTCAATACCCAAGCGAGCCAGCATCGATGTGATCTGGGGGCCTCCCCCGTGGACGACGACGGGACGGATGCCGGCGAAGCGCAGGAACGCGATGTCGTCGGCGAAGGACTGCTGGAGCTCCGGGGAGATCATCGCGTTGCCGCCGTATTTGATGACGATGGTTGCGCCGGCGAAGGTTTTGATCCACGGCAGCGCCTCGGTCAGGGCTTCGGCCTTGACCTGGGCTGCGGCGAGCCGGGCGGCCGTGGACTTCGTGGACATGTCGTGTGGGTTGCTCATGTGGAGTAGGCGCTGTTCTCTTCGACGTAATCGTGGGTGAGGTCCGAGGTCCAGACCGTGGCGGTGTGGTCACCGGCGTGCAGGTCGATGACGACGTCGACGTTGCGCTCGAATTTGACCTTCTCCGGGTCCTCATACGGTCCCGACGCTCGGCACACCTCGGTGCCGTTGATGATCACGTCGATGGCCGTGGGGTCGAATGTCGCCGAGGTGGTCCCGACCTGGGCGACGACGCGTCCCCAGTTCGGGTCCTGACCGAAGATCGCTGCCTTGAACAGGGCCGATCGGGAGACCGATCGAGAGACCATGACAGCGTCGTTTTCGCTGGCCGCACCCTGGGTGGTGATGGCGATGTCGTGGTGGGCGCCCTCGGCATCGACGTGAAGCTGGTGCATGAGGTCGAGGCAGAGTTCCTGGACGAGCTGGCCGAATTCGGCCTCGTCGACAACCGCCTCGTGGGCCCCGGAGGACATGAGGATGACGGTGTCGTTCGTCGACATGCACCCGTCGGTGTCAAGGCGGTCGAAGCTCTGACTTGTCGAGGCCCGCAGAGCCTGATCGAGCACAGCCTGGTCGACCTTCGCGTCGGTGGTGATGACGACGAGCATGGTGGCCAGTCCGGGTGCGAGCATGCCCGCGCCCTTGGCCATGCCGCCGATCGTGTACCCACTGCTGCCCTCTCGGGTGGCGGTCTTGGCCACGGTGTCGGTGGTCATGATCGCCTCGGCGGCGTGCTCGCCTCCGGCCACCGTGTCCTCGGCTGCGGCCACGAGTGGCGGGAGGTTGTCGATGATGGTGTCGCGGAAGTCCTGACCGCCGACGCCGATGAGTCCTGTCGAGCAGACGAGAACGTCTTCGGCCGCTGTGGCGGTGCCGGCTTCGGTGAGGAGTTCGGCGGTGGTCTGGGCGGTCAGGGTGCTGGTCTCGTATCCGAAGTCACCGGTGTAGCAGTTGGCTCCCCCGGAGTTGAGGACGACGGCGCGGGCCTGGCCGTTCGCCGAGACCTTCTGGGACCAGAGGACGGGGTTGGCCTTGCAGCGGTTCGAGGTGTAGACGGCGGCGACGGCAGTGTCGGGGCCGGTGTTGATGACGAGCGAGAGGTCTTTGGTCCCGCTGGGTTTGAGTCCGGCGGTCAGGCCGGCGGCCGTGAAGCCAAGTGGTGAGGTCACGCTCATGGGGCGACTCCTTCAAACGGAAGTGCGGTGGTCTCGTCGAGACCAAGGGCCAGGTGAATGGACTGGAGGGCTTGGCCAGCGGTGCCGCGGACCAGGTTGTCCAGGGCCACGACGACGAGGATCCTCTCCGCACGTTCATCGACGGTGAACTGGATGTGCGCGAGGTTCGAACCGGTGGTCGACGAGGTGCGCGGCCACTGGCCTTCGGGCAGGACCCGGACGAAGGGTTCGTCGCCGTAGGCCTGGGCGAATGCCTGGCCAAGCTGGTCTTTCAGTGCAGCTGCGTCGAGGAGGCCCTCGGCGGTTTTCGGTGCGGACTCGACCGCGTCGGCGGTGATGGTGGCGAGGATTCCGCGGGCCATGGGCACGAGTGTCGGGGTGAAGGAGATTCGTGTCGGCCCCTCGGCAGCGTCAGCACCCAAGGCTGCGTTGAGGTTCTGCTCGATCTCGGGCACGTGCCGGTGGGTGCCGCCAGTGCCGTATGGAGAGGCATCGCCGAGCACCTCGCCTGCTGTCAGGTGCGGCTTGAGCGCCTTACCGGCCCCGGAGACTCCGTTGGCCAGGACTGCGTTGAGACCGGCAGGTGCGGCCAGCCCGGCCTGGATGAGCGGGGCAAGCCCGAGGGTCACGGCGGTGACATTGCAGCCGGGCACGGCGATGCGCTTCGTGTCCTTGAGTCCTTCGCGCTGCTTCGTGCCGTCAGCGGTCAGCAGCTCCGGCAGCCCGTAGGTCCAGGTGCCCTGGTGCTCCGAGCCGTAGAACTTCTGCCAGGCGGCGGTGCTGATGAGCCGGTGGTCGGCGGCGAGGTCGACGATGAGCGTCTCGGGGCTCGACTCTTCGAGCTCGGCGGCGATTGCTCCGGACTGTCCGTGCGGGAGAGCGAGGATGACGACATCGTGGCCGGCGAGCACCTCGGTGGTGGACTCCTTGACCACGAAATCGGAATATCGGGCAAGATGGGGTTGATGTCGGCCGAGCGTCTCGCCCACGGAGGAATGTCCGCACACCGTGGTGACGTTGAGATGAGGGTGAGTGCTCAGCAGCCGGAGGACCTCTCCCCCGGCGTATCCGGTGGCACCGGAGACGGCAACCGTAAGATCATTCATATGTATAACTATACCAGCACATTAAATTATATGCAGGAGGCGTGATGACCCAGGCTATTCAGGCGATGCGAGCAGGTGGACCCGAGGTTCTCGAATTCAACGAGATCGACACCCCTCGGCCCGGTCCTGGTGAGGTCCTCGTTGACGTCGCGGCCGCGGGCGTGAACTTCATCGACACCTACCGTCGCTCCGGCACGTATCCCATGAGCTACCCGCACATCGTCGGCTCTGAGGGCACCGGTCACATCGCCGAGGTCGGCGAAGGTGTCGAGAGCTTCTCCGTCGGCGATCGCGTCGCCTGGCACGAAGGCCCGGGATCGTACGCGACTCAGGTCGTCGTCAAGACCGATAACCTGCTGCGGGTGCCGGAGGGTGTAAGCACCGAGGTCGCTGCCGCGATGCCGCTGCAGGGACTGACCGCTCAGTACCTGGCCACAAGCTCACACGAGATCAAGCCCGGCCATACTGCACTCGTCCATGCCGGTGCCGGCGGAGTCGGACTGCTGCTCACCCAGATCATCAAACACTTGGGCGGCAACGTCATCTCGACCGTGAGCACCGAGGAGAAGGCAGAACTGTCCCGCAAGGCTGGAGCCGATGAGGTGTTCCTCTACGGCGAGGGCGTCGACATCACCGCGAAGGTCAAGGAGCTCACCGACGGTGAAGGAGTCGAGGTCGCCTACGACGGAGTCGGCAAGGACACCTTCGATGCCTCACTGGCCTCGCTGAAGCCACTGGGTTCGATGGTGCTCTTCGGTGGGGCCTCGGGCCAGGTGCCGCCATTCGACATCCAGCGCCTGAACGCCTCGGGTGGCATCTTCCTGTCGCGGCCGTCGCTGGCGTGGTTCGTCCGGTCCTCGGAGGAACTGGCAAAGCGTTCGTCCATGCTCTTCAACGGCATCGAGCACGGCTGGCTGAACTTCCGGGTTGGTGCGACATTTGCGCTGGCTGATGCCGCTGATGCGCACCGCGCGCTTGAGGGACGGGAGACTACGGGCAAGGTTGTGCTGACGGTGTAAGCGGCTAGGTCAGTCAGCGGGGCGATCGCCGTCAATGCAACTACGGCCGCCCAAGAGATATTGACCTAGCTGCATGACGGGTTGTATCCATACCGTTAGATCGGTGTATTTACGGACGCATACGAACTCGGTCAACCAAGAACGTACCGACAGTGTAGGTGATTGCGAAGTTCCATCTGGAGCTCCTTGTGAACTGCACAGGTGGCCTGTCGCCGAGGTCCACTCGACACCTCACACCAGAGACTACTTCTGCATATTCAGGATCACTACCAGTAGCATGAGGCTTGTCACTCCTTCACTCCCTTGATAGAAGCAGGCACATGCATGAGTAATCTCGGTCCTTTCGTCTGGTCAATCGCCGACCAGCTTCGCGGCGTGTACAAGCCGCATCAGTACGGCAGCATCGTTCTGCCATTCACGATTCTTCGTCGCCTGGACGCCCTGATGGCAACGAATCGAGACAAGATGCGAGACCTGGCCACGAAGCACACTGGCGGTGTTCTCGACGCACAGATGCGCAAGGCGACGGGGCTCTCGTTCTTTAACACAAGCCAGTATGATTTCGACCGACTGCTGAAGGACCCCGATCAGCTCCGAGAGAACCTGATCGAGTACGTCACGAGTTTCTCCTCCAACATCGACGTCTTCGAACAGTTCGGGTTCGAGCAGGTCATCAATACCCTCGAAGAGAGCAACCGCTTGTATCTCGTAGTGGAGAAGTTCGCAGGTGTGAACCTGCACCCCAAGGCCGTTTCCAACGCCGAGATGGGTGACCTGTATGAACACCTCATCTACAAGTTCGCAGAGGCCTCGAACGAGGAGGCAGGCGAGCACTACACGCCCCGTGATGCGATCCGTCTGATGGTCGACCTGCTCTTCGCTGAGGAGCAGGAGTCCCTCCTCGGAGAGGGCGTCGTGCGCACGGTTTACGACCCAACCGCGGGCACCGGCGGCATGCTCTCGGTCGCAGAGGAACGTCTGCATGAGCGCAATCCGAATGCGCGACTGTCCCTGTATGGGCAGGAAATCAATGGCCAATCATACGCGATCTGCAAGTCGGACATGATCTCCAAGGGCCAGGACATTGGCAACATCCGACGCGGAGACACCCTCATCGATGACCACTTCTATCGGCGCACCTTCGATTTCTGCCTCTCAAACCCTCCGTACGGCGTCGACTGGAAAGCCGCCGAGAGCTTCGTGAAAGAAGAGCACCGCACCGGTGGTATCGGCCGGTTCAATGCCGGTCTCCCCAATGTTGGTGACGGACAGATGCTGTTCCTCCAGCACCTGGTCAGCAAGATGCGACCGCCCCATGAGGGCGGCGGCCGCGCCGGCATCGTCTTGAACGGTTCGCCGCTGTTCACCGGGGCCGCCGAGTCCGGACCGAGCAAGATCCGTCAGTGGCTGCTCGAGTCCGACCTCGTGGATGCCATCGTCGCGTTGCCGACCGACATGTTCTTCAACACCGGCATTGCCACATATATCTGGGTGCTCGACAACGCTAAGAAACCTGAGCGTCAAGGCACCGTTCAACTGGTTGATGCGACGGGCATGTGGACCAAGATGCGCAAGGGCATGGGCTCGAAGCGCCGCGAAATCCCCGCGGCGCACCGCGACGAGATCGTGTCGCTCTACGACGCCCACGAAGATGGCGAGGCCTCGAAGATCCTGTCCACGAACGAGTTCGGCTACTGGACGATCACCGTTGAGCGCCCCCTGCTCGACGACGACGGTGAGATCGTGCGTGACCGCAAAGGCAAGCCGAAGCCCGACGCCAAGAAGCGCGACACCGAGAACGTGCCGTTCACCTACGGCGACAACACCGAGGGTGCCGACGGCAAGGACGCCACCATCGAGGCGTACTTCGCCGCCGAGGTCGCGCCTCACGTCCCCGATTCCTGGATCGACGAGAAGAAGACGAAGGTCGGCTACGAGATCCCCTTCACGCGGATCTTCTACAAGTACGTGCCACCACGTCCTCTCGAGGAGATCGACAAGGACCTCGAGGCGAAGATTGCCAGGATCCTCACCATGCTGAAGACGGTCGAATCATGATGACAGTTGAGCCATATCAGCTTGCACTTCCTGAACGCTGGGAGACTGTACCCCTAAAGTTTCTAGCCACAGTCGAGACTGGCACAGGAGATACACAAGACGCGGATCCTGATGGGACGTTTCCTTTCATCGTTCGTTCACCTGATCCGCTCGTGAGCTCTTCCTACTCCTACGACACCGAAGCTGTATTAACTGCAGGCGATGGGAATGTCGGGGAGATATTTCATCACATGCGAGGCAAGTTTCACGCACATCAACGCGTGTATATCTTGCATGATTTCTACCGCATCGTCCCCCGATATTTCTACTACTTCTTCTCGACCTTCTTCCAGTACATGGCGAAGGGGGGCGAAGCCCGGACAACCGTAGATTCGGTTCGACGGTGGATGCTTACTGACATGCCGTTCGCAGTACCCCCTCTCGACGAGCAGCAGGCGATCGCTGACTACCTCGACCGCGAGACGAAGCGGATCGACGAGCTGATCGCCGAGCAGCGCGGCCTCATCGAAACACTGCGTGAACGACGTGATGCTGGGTGGGCTTCGCTGTACGAGGCGGCAATGTCTGCCGGACGCATGGTTCAGATTCGCCGGGTTCTCGAGTCTATCGTGGACGGTCCGTTTGGGTCGTCCCTAACAAGCGCACACTATTCGGACGAAGGTGCCCGCGTTATTCGTCTCGGCAATATCGGAGTGAACAAGTTTCGCGACGAGGATCAGGCGTTCATTCCGCTAGATTATGCTGCGAAGCTTAGCTATCACGCAGCACAACCTGGAGACGTGGTAATTGCGGGACTCGGTGACGAGAAATGGCCTTTGGGTCGCGCAACGGTGTTACCCGATATAGGTCCGGCCATCGTGAAAGCCGACTGTTATCGGGTGCGCCCGAACGGTTCGGTAACCGCGGGCTACCTTGCTTGGGCACTTTCGGCTCCGGCGTCAAGGCGACAGATTTCGCTTGTGGCGCGGGGGGCCACTCGAGCAAGATTGAACACCTCCGTGGTGCGCGAAATTACTATTCCGGTTCCAAGTGTCGAAGAGCAAGTGAGAATCGTAAAAAAGGGAAAGGAGGAGGACTCCAGTATCGACGCCCTCATCGCAGGGTCGGAGGACCTCATCGCCTTCTCGCAGGAGAGGCGTGCAGCGCTGATCACGGCGGCGGTCACCGGCCAGATCGACGTGAGGACGGCTGTCTGATGGCACAGCACAACGAGATCGAGTTCGAGCGCGAGCTATGCGAGCACCTCGGCGCTAACGGCTGGCTGTACTCCGAGAATGACGACCTCTACGACGTGGAGCGCGCGCTCGTTCCGGCAGACGTCTTCGCGTGGCTTCAGGAGACGCAAACAGCTGCGTTCGAGAAGTTCGTGAAGCCCGGCTCGCCGGATGAGGACAAGCGCCGGCGCATGCTGCTGGACCGTCTTGTTGCCAGCCTCGACAAGCCGATGACGGACCGTGAGGGTGCGCTGCGCACCCTCCGTAAGGGCTTCAACGTCGCGGGAATGGGCGCTGGATCCGCGAAGTTCGACATGATGCAGGCGCGCCCGGAGACAACGCTGAACCCGGCCACGCTGGCTCGCTACGATGCGAATCGTCTGCGGGTGATGCGCCAGGTGCACTACGGCGACGCCAACAAGTCGATTGACCTGGTGTTCTTCCTCAACGGCGTCCCAGTGGCCACAGCCGAGGTCAAGACGGAGAACACACAGACCGTCGAGAACGCGAAGTCCCAGTACAAGGCCCGTTCCCTTGGCGCGAAGGGGACGAAGCCCTATGCGTTGCTCGGCAACGGCACCCGTGCGTTGGTGCACTTCGCAGTGTCCGAGGACGAGGTTTGGATGACTACGAAGCTCGACGGGCCGAGGACTCGGTTCCTGCCGTTTAACCGTGGCACTGAAGACGGCGGTGCCGGCAACGCGCTGAACCCGGATGGGCAGAGGACAGCGTACTTCTGGGAGCAAGTTCTGCAGCGCGATGCGTGGCTTGCGATCTTGTCACGTTACATCTGGATCTCCGAGTCCCGCACCAAGAACCAGTCCGGCCGGCAGAAGCGTTCCTACACGCTGATCTTTCCCCGGTTCCACCAATGGGACGTCGTGGAGAAGCTCGAGCGTGCAGTCACAGCCCCTGAGCCGGACCGCCGATTCCTCATCCAGCACTCTGCCGGGTCGGGCAAGACCAACTCCATCGCGTGGACCGCACACCGTCTGGCGCGGCTACAGGTCGACAACAAGAAGCTCTTCGACTCGGTCATTGTCGTCACCGACCGCAATGTCCTCGATGCGCAACTGCAGGAAGCCATTCGGCAGATCGATACCGACAACCAGTCGATCGTCGCCACGATCGACGACAAGACCATCCGTGACTCCGGCACGGGGTCCAAGTCCGGCGCACTCGCCCAGGCGCTCGAGTCGGGCAAACTGATCGTCGTCGTCACGATCCAGACCTTCCCCTTCATCCTCGACCAGCTCCAAAGCGCCGATGCGTTCACGGGTAAGAAGTTCGCCGTCATCGCCGACGAGGCGCACTCCTCCCAGTCGGGCCAGACAGCAGCGAAGCTCAAGAGCGTCCTAACCACTGAGCAGCAGGAAGAACTCGCTGAGACCGGTGAAGTCGAAGTCGATGCAGAACAAATGATGATCAACCGCATGCTGTCGAACGAGCTCAGAGCTCGAGCAAGCCATGAGGGAATCTCGTTCTTCGCCTTTACCGCAACGCCGAAGAAGAAGACGCTCGAGCTCTTCGGCCATCGTGACAACGACGAGACCGAGCCCAAGCCGTTCCACCTGTACTCGATGAAGCAGGCGATCGAGGAGGAGTTCATCCTCGACGTGCTCCGCGGGTACCGCACGTACAAGATGTACTTCGACCTGGGCGAGAAGGTCCGAGGCTCACTCGACATCGAGGTTGAAGAGTCGAAGGCGAAGAAAGTCGTCATGCAGTGGGTACGGGTCAACCCCACAACTATCGCGCAGAAGGCGGCAATCATTGTCGAGCACTTCCGTGACAACGTTGCCCACCTGCTCGACGGGACTGCCAAGGCAATGGTCGTTTCCCCCAGCCGGCTTGGCGCGGTCCGCTACAAGCGCGAGATCGACCGGTACATCAAGGCGCAAGGTCTGGGCTACGGGACTCTCGTGGCCTTCTCCGGCACCGTAGAAGATGCCGAAACCAGTGCTGAGCTCGGACTGGAGACTCTGACGGAAGGCACCATGAACGGTGCTGCGCGAGACTTGCGGATGGAGTTCAAGAGTGACCAGTACCGGGTGATGATCGTCGCGAACAAGTTCCAGACAGGCTTTGACCAGCCGCTGTTGTGTGCGATGTACGTCGACAAAAAGTTGTCTGGCATTACGGCTGTGCAGACCTTGTCTAGGTTGAACCGCACCCATACGACGTCGAAAGGCACGAAGAAGACCGCGTTGACCACGCAAGTCGTGGACTTCGTGAACGATCCTGCTGAGATCCAGGAGGCGTTTGAGCCCTACTTCATCGACGCACAGATCGATGAGTCAACTGACCCGAACTTGATCTGGGACATCATCTCCAAACTCGATGGCGCAAATATCTACGAATTCGAAGAGGTCGAGCAGGTCGCAAGTGCCTTCCTCCTCGAAGGTACCGGAAAAGGGTCGAAGGTCAACGGCAAGATTGCTGCCGGTTTGGGTCCAGCGAAGAAGCGCTACCGGAATCGGTCAAGGCATGCCGAAATGCAAGACGACCGGATCGAATTGGACGAGCTCGAGCTGTTCCGCAAGAACACGACCGCATTCCTGAGCTTCTACGACTTCATGACCCAAGTCATCGACTACGAAGATCTCGATTTGGCGAAGAAAGCCATCTACCTGCGACTGCTTGCACCGCATCTGAAAGACACCGAAGTGTCGGAGACTATCGATCTCACCGACGTTGAGCTAACACGGCTCCAGCTTGTCGAGGAGCAGCCCGTCGACATCGACATCTCCGCCGGCGGTACTGTCACTGGGGCATCAGCGGTCGCGAGTGCGGAACCACGGGACCCAAACATGGTCGCGCTCCTCGAGGTCGTGCGTGAGCTCTCGACGATGATCGGCGAGTCAGAGGAGACCACTCAGGGTGCGGTGGCGACCATCCTCGCCAAGCTTGGGGAAGATGAGATACTCGTACAGCAGGCACAGTCGAACAGCGAGTCACAGTTCGAGGAAAGCCCAGACCTCCAGGCAGGCACCGATGAAGCGGTGCTCGGTGCCGGAGACGTGCTGAGCAGGGTCAGCGAGATCATCTTCGCTGGTGATGCTCACGCAGAGCGTGCACGCCAGCTCATCGGCCGGGCGTTCTACAAATCTCAACGTTTCGATCTACATCCAACAGACATCACGTTCGACGACCACGCATCGTTCGAAGGAAATAACATATCAAAGCCCGCGACCAACGCGGCCCGAAAGTAATTGTCGCTCCCTGCCGTCGCTTAGCTTATAGCGGATCATTCAATCCACAATCAGCTACCTCCAGTCCCCAACTTACTGTCGCGCAGAGAATCATCGAAGGGCACATCGAAGTCGAAACAAGCACGTCTGATGCAGTCGAGGTGGTCGGAGAGTTTCTTCGTCGAAACCGGCAACGGCAGGAAAACCCCCGATGAGCGAAAACCCAGAAGAATCGACTTCAACGGTCACGAACTCGTCACAGACAATGGACTTCAGGCGGGATGAGTAATCTATGACAGTGGCCGACCCTATACTGATATCATCCCCCGTTACATTCATTGTCAAGCAGCAGCCGGGGTCTTCTGTTCATAGAGGGCCCCGTGCTTGACCATCGCCAACAGAACATTGAGTCGACGACGAGCCAGGAACATAACAGCCGCGTTATGGCGTTTGCCCTCGGCCCGTTTCCGGTCGTAGTAGGCCTTCGACAAGGGATCATGACACGACGCCACCCAGGCTGAGTGAAACAACGCGTTCTTCAACCGTTTATTTCCTGCCCTGGACGGGAACTCGCCCCGGATCGAGGTCCCCGATCGGCGGGTGACCGGAGCAATCCCGGCATACGCTGCTAAATGACCGAGAGTCCTAAACGAAGAGAAATCACCGGCTGCCAGGAGGATCTGTGCCGCAGTCTTAACGCCGACTCCCGGCATGGACGTTAAGACCTGAGTTGCACAGGTTAAGTTACCCTGGCGGGAGTCAACGTGATTGGGCGGTCGGTAGCGCGTCGAGGATTTGCCGCGCCGCCGGCTGGATATCTGGGGCGAACGTGATCTCCTGATCACCAATGACGCCCGTGAACTCCCGCAACGGACGCAACGTCGTGGTGATCTTCTTCAACGACACCCCTGACGCGTCTTGCATAAACCTCGCTACACCCAAAGCAGTGAACACGACCGTCAGGTGAGCCTCGATCGCGTCCCGGGTCCGGTGAAACATCGGCCTGGCATCGAGATCTGTCTTCGACATCCGAAACGACTGCTCGACATGCCAGAGGTCGTGATAGCTGCCGATGACCTCCCCTGCCGGCATGATGGTCCTTGGAATATTGGTGACGTATCCCTTGAACCCGGACAGCTTCATCGCCCGGGCGTAAGCCTTCTCATCAAAGACTTTCTCCGCTCCCTTGGTTTTGACGAACCTCGCTGATTTCGGTTGCGTGTCTCCCTCGATGATGCTGATAGCACGGTTGCGCTGCAGATTCAGAGTCTGTTCGTCACGCATCGCTCACTTGCGTCGGTACTGCCACACAGCCCGCCACGCATCGGGAAATGCCTTTGCGTCCCAGATAGGTTCCGACCTTGTTTTTGTTCGGTCAGAGTCGAGTCGTCTCTGGCCGCGAGGAGTGATCGTATCGATGACGGTCTGGTCATCGGCCCATTCGCCGTTCCAGTGGAAATACGTTGCCAGGTCGTGTGGGGGCCTTGACCTGCTTGGAACCAACAATGAACCGCAGGCCTGCGTCATCGAGTTCTTTCAAATTCTTCGACAAAAGCATTCCGGCATCGGCAGCCACGACCATATCCGATACTTGGTGGCGGTCCTGGAAGCGTTTGATCACAGGGATGATCGTGTGGGTCTCTGCTTTGTTGCCTTCGAAGCACCCGATCTCTAACGGGGACCCTGTTCGATCAACGAGGAGGCCGACAACGATCTGCGGATCGACTCGGCGTTCTTTAGAGTATCCGACCTTGCGCAGACTATCCTCTTTCTCTGCCTCAAAATATAAGGTGGTGACGTCGTAGAGGAGGAGACTGATCCCCGTCGTAGCCACTGAGTAGTCGAAGCACTTGCCTGCGATCTGGTCGCGATAGTTGTGGTCGCGGGCGCGTTTGAGACACGTCAGGAACGTGTTGCGGTGGGCAGTATCGACGCCGAGTTCGGACAGGACTCTCACGCTGTTGGATTTCGAGGTGGGTTCGATCAGGCGGGCGAGGACGAGTTGGAAGAAGGCTTCGTCATCAACAGTATTGAAACCCAAATGTTGGTAGGCGGTACGGATCGTATCGACGATGACTTGTGAACGGCTCGACTTCACGACCGCGGGTGCTGTGGCTGGTTTGTCAGTGTGGTCGAAGTCGAGGATTCCTTGGCCGGGGTGGAGTTTGTCGCGGCCGATGGCCATGAGTGCTGCGAGTTCTTCGGGAGTTTGGGCTGAGGCGAGGTGCTCGACGATGCGGTAGCGTCCACCTGTTTTGTCCGCGATCTGCACGGCGGTCGCCCCCGAAGCTGTGGGGACTTTACGCACGAATGGGCTCATGGACCCACTTTAGTGTCGATTCTAGTTACCCAAAAACGCGAGCTATAACTCGCTTACCAGGACAAACATTCCACGAGACCGTGAAATCAGCGGTCACCTGTGCAAGTCAGGCGCCATTGTCGGCGCCACCAAAGTGGCTCTCGCCCCTGCAATGCAAAATCTGTCCGAAGCAACTTCACAGCAGTCCGGCGAAGTCTTCAATAATCTCGTCTGTCGCTTCAGCGATGCTTTCGAAGGCATGGGACAATCCCAGGCAACTGCAATGCGGTCCGCTTCCGAGGAGCTGGTCGATTCGGTCTCATCGTTCAGTGGCCAGATAGGCGAGGCGCTCGAACGCATCGAATATTGTATAGAAGCAGTGTTCGGTAGCGCACGTGTAACAACCCGGTAGCATCGATGCGCGATCGGTAGCAGCAAATAGGCTTGACGAAATGAGTCTCTGCTTGCGTCGGCCCGTTCCGCCGTCGGTGGTGTTTGCAGGGTGGTGAACGGCCCGGGATCGCAGCTTCTCGGTGATACATGCCGACGGGGACTCATGCAGTGTTGATGGGACCCTCGCAAATGTTTAAAGCGGTCAACACCGTCGGGTTTACCAGTGGCTCTATCAGGCCGTTCTGACGACGAGCCACTGCGAGATGCACTCGGCCTGTGCAAGAACTGTCGCGAGGATCGCGGCACAGTGGGATGTAGTCAAGAGAGGTTGAGCCGAGAGCGCTGCCCTCTTTATTACAGCGTGACTTGTTTCAGTCGTGCCGATTTTCGTGGGTATTTGTGCACTATCCACTCCGCGCATGTTTGCTACCAGTTCGTTACACATGCGCTACCCGAAGGCCCGTCTATACACGAATATTCAAACAACCACGAGCAATGCGGACGCGACAAGCTCGAGTATCAGCCAGATGCTAGCTGCAGCACAGGAACAAGCCGCACAAGATCGCGAAATTCACTCGATCGCTTCAGCTGCGGCCAGGGACCAGGCGCAAGCTGACCGGCTTGCCCACGCTGAGGCGTTTGCTCAGCTGCCTACAACCTCGGCGGATTCACTGGCGCGCTTCAAGACGGAGGCCAGCGAACAAACAGATGTGCTTCAACGCCAGCTAGGAGAATTGGCGGACGCTGCAGATGACCAGCAGAAGTCTCTTGAGCCGAACATTGGACAAGGGACTGATCCAAGGATCGGTGACAATTTGGGTGTCACGCTGCGAGTGCAGGTGACTCACTAATCACTTCGCGCTCGATCGGTGTCACTACCACGTGCCGCGAGTCGAAACAATAATGATGGAATTACGCATTAAATCGAAACCCTCGGCAAAACAAACAAGGACTCCGAGGATCATTATTAGCAGCTAACCCCTAAGCCAACTAATAAACCAACGAAAGGTCAGTCTCAAGCGAATCCAACTCACTCCGCAGCTCCCGGAAAAAATGGTAATCAATTTCGGTTTCCGACATGGAGGTCAGTTGACTATCCGAGTACCGGAAGATCAGTTTCAAAGTCCTCTGGCGCTCCTCGGAAGTATACCGGTCAAAATCGGCTACGTATCCAGATTTATCTCTCTTTAACGAGACGGCCTTTCGATAACTCGAGATAAAATACTTAGCAGATATCTTACGATAAAGACCAGCAGTCTTCAAGCGCCCCCTCACAAAATGATCTAATCTTCGCAGTAGCGAAAAATCATCTATCAGCGAAAAATAGTGAACCCAACCACGTCGCTGTCCGTCTAGAACGCAGCCGGATATTGAAATATTCAAATACCACTCTAAACGCGAATTGCATTCACCCTCCCAGACAGAGCTGCTCACGCCCTTAGGTCGACTAGCCACGTCCCGACCGTGTGCCAGAATCGACATCGCGATCCTTGACTTCAGGCGATTGACAGTCTCATCACGAACGCTCACTCTGGAAGTTGAAAGCGAATAACCCAAAAAATCAACGGGACTCGACAGTTGCCCCCAAGTGCTCTTTGAATCGTCACGCTCAAGATCGTGCGTCCGCAAGCCCCTAGCCATCAATGCCGAAGAGATTTGACGGTATATCTTTCGGTGCATTTGTCGTTCGGTGAGCACAAATATGTCGTCGATGTAGCGAAAGTATCGAATTCCGTCCTCACCGCCAAACATACGGTCGACTTCCGAAAGCACCATTTCAGCCAAAACGTTAGAAACTGAAAGTCCTTGCGGGACGCCACATACATTAACGGCGCCACGGGACTTTGCTTGCATACCCAAAGTCGGAGTAGTCACCGCCGCACGAAGGATCTTACGAGCTGGTTCTACTTCGACATATCGGTCTAATGCGGAAAAAAGCGCAGTATGACCTATTGACGGATAGAAATTCCGGACGTCTATCCGGACAAAATGGCGAAATCTGCCCAAGCGTATGCAGTCGGCCACCTCACGCACCTTGTCCTGCGAAGGTTTACCGCGCGAATCCGATACGGTCTCACGAATAAATCTACTCAGACTCTTTAATGGCGCACGATCACGGGCAGACGGCACCGAGATTACTCGCGGCTCCCTTAACGCACCACGAGACTTCAGTATTTGCTTATATGCAATGAAATTCCAGTTGCCACTTAACAATCTCTGACTGGTGCGCAACGCCTCAGCAGGAGCAATTTGAAAAAATTGCTGAGGCGACAACCCGTCGCGGCCCCTGACGGTGCTCCTATGCGCCTCAAGTTCCCAAGTCTCCAACAGCTTGTCCGGAGAGACCAGGTTCCGATACAGATGCGTTGGATCAACCTTACTCATCTAAGCAACCATGCAATCATAGGTATCAGCAATCCCAGAAACAGGACTGATAGCCCTATGGGTAGATACGAGAATCCACCACTGATCAGTACGTGGAGTCGTGCAGAAAAATCCAGCTTATAAGCACCTCGGTGCTGATCCTTGTTGTTATCGACTACTTCCTGTTGCGCCAGTTTCTCTTTTTGCAGTATTTCCATTTTTGCTTTTTGATAATCAGCGTCACTATGGTTCGGAAGTTCATTGAGTATTTGCTGATATCGATCTTCTAATTCTTTGACTTCAGGTTTCATTTCCTCTTTTGCGTGATCTATTTCATTCCAAAGAGTCTGAAGATCGCGGTATCCTCGAAAATACATCTCAGATTTTGCCGCATAATTAGAACTAGTCACCAATAGTGATGCCGAAAGTGTACCTATGCCGACGATCACAAGCATGACCTGACCTTTGTGACCGAAGGCATTTGAATCTTCGAGGAGAACTATCGATACCATCGACGTAATAATTGAAGAAACCACCAGGAAGGTATTCCACGTAAGCGCTCTTCTTTGCATTCTCTTAGCCGTTTCGAGCCTTGAGTAGAACGTGTATTTCACCCGGTGATTCAGTCCATCAAGCATTCGTTGCGAGTCTATGCCCAGCCGCCCCCGACCATCGTCGGTTTGGGGACCTATGCCACCACTATTCATTGCTGCTCCTTCTAGGAGCCCTGGTCGCACCTAGTACGACTGCGTCTCCGCGGAAAATACTCAAGCTACACAACTCGGCTTCGCTAGACGGCTGAGCTTGATTATTGTAACAGACTTCGTCGGCAGTATAAGACAGTACGCCCCGTCGTGCGCAGATTGAAGTAGGCTGTTTTCTTTTATCACCCGTTCGCTTGAAGCCGCAATCTGACCGACGGCTTGAGCGGGTAGCTCGCAAGCTCGGCGTCGTTTTGTATTGCCAATGGTTCGATTCTGCCACTCCTCCAATTGATCGATGGCGGGTGAGCGTTTGATGCTCACTCGAGCCCCTGGGATGGGGTGATGGAGCACATTAGTTTTGAACGCCGGATTTTGAGTATGCAAGTAGCCGCTGACAGTACATTGCGTGATTTTCGCTTCGCGGACTGACACTGGGTAACGGGTGGAGGTGCGGTGACCTCCACAGCTAAGAATCATACTTTTGACTAAATTTGCGCTATTTGCTCGTATGCATCTGAATGCGGCCCCTAGGAATCTATTCAACTTTCAAGCTGACCAGCGATGGCTCTAATCTCCATCCAGCTTTGTCGCTCGAAGCATTATGCGCCGAGGGTAAGCTGCATCTTCGGTGGTGTAGGTCTGGCTCATCACCGTGAACCACGTCAACGCGGTGGCTCGGATCAGGTTTCGACTTCGTTAGCTGGATCTACGGTCTCCGGTCGATGCTCTACTCCGAGTTGAATGATTTCTTGACCGCAGCTTTGCTGGTTCGTGGTTCCACTATTTGAGCTTTCTGGATTCTCGCGTGCTCATTCCTTCACTCTCTCAACCTTCCCAACAAGGAACACGTACGACAGCACACCGACAACGGTGATCGCAGCCATGTAAACGAATGCAGGAGCGAAGTCGATGTCGGTGACGAGGAAGCCGATGACGATCGGGGTGGCGATCGATGACAAGTTCCCGATGAAGTTGAACATGCCTCCGGTCAGACCCAGTAATCTCTCAGGCGCCAGAGCGGACACGAGCGACCATGTGATTGAGGCGAAACCGTTGCCGAAGAACGCGATCGACATGAACACGATGACCAGCGCAGTCGAATCCGTATAGTTCGCGCCGAGCATGAACACTGTCATCGCAAGACCTATGATGATCGGCAGCTTGCGGGCAGTGCCAAGTGTCAGTTCCTTCTTGACCATGAGGTCCGAGACCCACCCGGACAGCAGCACACCGACGAGCGCGGCGATGAACGGCAGGGAGGCCATAAAGCCCGACTCGATGTAATCCATGCCGCGATAGTCGACGAGGTAGGTGGGGAACCAGGTGAGGAAGAACCACAGGGTCGAGGTCAGGCAGAACTGGCCGATGTAGATGCCCCACAGCTTTCGCCGGGAGAGCACCACCTTCACATCCGACCATTTGAGCTTCGGCTTAGTCTCCTTCGTCGCACCTGATTCAATGTCGACCAGTCCCCCGCCGTCGGTGATGAGGTCGATCTCGGCTTGGTTGACTCCCGACTTGTCACGCGGCTCGCGATAGACGAACCACCAAATCGAAGCCCAAACGACGCCGACGACACCGGTAAGGATGAACACCCAGTGCCATGTGAGCACTGTCTGCAGCCACGACAGCACGGGGGTGAGCAGCGCGAGGCCAATGAACTGCCCCGAGGTGTAGAAGGCGATGACCCGCCCGCGCTCACGCTCCGGGAACCATGCCGTGGCCACTTTGTTGTTGATCGGGTATGCCGGAGCTTCGAACCCGCCGACCAAGAGCCGGAGGATGATGAGAGCGACGAACCCGCCGGACATACCCATGAACAGTGTGGCCAGGGACCACAGCGCGAGGCAGGAGGCATAGAGCACCCGCGGCCTCACCCGGTCGACGAGCCACCCACCGGGCAGCTGCATCGCGGCGTAGGTCCACCCGAATGCAGAGAGCAGTAGCCCCTGCTGGCCCGTGGTGAGATCGAACTCTTGGGAAAGTGCCGGCATCGCAATGGACAGGTTGGCACGGTCCATGTAGTTGATGACGACGGTGATGAAGAGCAGGAGCGCGATGATGTAGCGCATCCGTGTCGGCCGCGTGGCCGTGTGCTCAGCGAGTTTCGTCATGAGCTGGTGTCTCCGATCTCTGTGGCCGCGCTGTCTACCCGAATCGGGGCACGCAGCAGGAGCAGATAGGCAATCCCCGCGATCACCGCGACAACGGCGCCGAGGACGAATGGAATGAGGTAGGAGCCCGTTGTCGTCACCAGCACGCCGGTGAGCCAGGGCGAGAGCGAGCCGGCGAAGTAGCCGCCGAAGTTCTGGATGGACCCCAACGATGCGACACGACTTCCGGTCACGACATCAGCGGGAATCGACCACCCCACGGCACTTAGTGCTCCGCAGAAGAACAGAGCCAGGCTCATCGCTGTCAGCTGCAAAGCGAAGTGGCCGTTGGTGACTCCGACGAGAATCGAACAGATAGCGAGCGCCCCACCGTAGACGGCAGCAATCCGCCGCTTGCAGGCAAGAGGCGTCAGATGAGACCGCATCCTCGAGTACTTCGTGGTGAACCATCCGCCGAGGATTCCGCCGATGCCGCCGACCGCGAACGGAATTGCCGTGTACCAACCCAATGCCTCATCAGCGACGGAATAGATGTCGTTGAGCATCAGCGGGAGGAAAGTCACGAAGATGTTGAGGGTCCACACCACAGCGACGAATCCCAGCACCATCGCCCAGGTCTGTGGCTTGGTGAAGAGACGCAGCCAGGGGATGTGGCCTGTCGGAGCGTTGTTGTCTTCTTCTCTCGCTCGGATGTGTTCGAGTTCAGCTGCTGAGACCCTGCGGTCGTGTTCCGGGGAACGATAGAAGACCCAAAAGCCGATCGCCACGATGATGCCGAGCACACCGAGGATGACGAACATGGCACGCCACCCGAACCCGAGGATGAGGAAGGTGAGAATCGGTGGTGCCACTGCCGGGCCCCATTTGCTTCCTGAGTCGTAGACTCCGACTGCCGCTCCGCGTTCCCTCGGCGGGAACCATTCGGAGACGATCTTCGCCGAGGTGGGTGAGACCGGAGCTTCGAAGACGCCGAGCAGGACGCGTGCGATCATGAAGTGCCACAGGTGGTGGCCGAATGCCATGAGTGAGGTCGCGATCGACCAGAAGCCCAGGGCAATGACGTAGACCGGCTTTGCACCGAGGCGGTCGGTCAGCCATCCGCCGGGCAGCTGGAAGAACGCGTACGTCAGAGAGAACGCGGTACCCAGCAACCCGATGTCGGCAGCGGTCAGCCCCAGTTCGTCGATCATGTGCGGGGCCGCGATCGACAGCGATGATCTATCCATGTAGTTGATCATCATGGCTGCCAGCAGCCAGCCGAGGATCCACCACCGGGCTCGCCCCGGCGAGGCAGCACGACGTTGCTTTGTCACTGCAGTCTGTGAGTTCATCCTTGAACGTCCTTCTCTCTTACCGAATACGCCTCCTCACCATTCCGCGAAGGAGCCGTCGCTGTGACGCCAGATGGGGTTGCGCCACCGGTGTCCTTCGGCCGAGCGTTCGATGACGTACTCCTCATTGACCTCAATGCCGAGCCCGGGTCCCGCGGGAATGTCAATCATGCCGTCGTCGTAGTTGAACACGGAGGGGACGGTGACGTAGTCGAGCAGGTCGTTGCTCGTGTTGTAGTGGATGCCCAGGCTCTGTTCCTGGATGAACGCGTTGTAGCTTCCGGCATCGATCTGCAGGCAGGAGGCGAGCGCGATCGGGCCCAAAGGGCAATGCAGCGCGAGCGCGACATCGTAGGCTTCGGCCATCATCGCGATCTTCCGCGTCTCGGTGATGCCGCCTGCGTGGGAGACGTCGGGCTGGATGATGTCGACGGCACCGGAGGCGATCACCTCGCGGAAGTCCCAGCGGGAGAACAGTCGCTCCCCCAGTGCTATCGGCGTCGGCGTGTTCGCCATGACGTCACGCAGCGAGCCGAAATGTTCGGAGAGCACAGGTTCTTCGATGAAGAGAAGTCGATAGTGTTCGAGTTCCTTGATTAGGACCTTGGCCATCGGCTTGTGTACACGTCCATGGAAGTCGATGCCGATACCGAAATCGTCGCCGGTGGCTTCCCGTACAGCCTGTACGTTTTCGATGACCTGGTCGACCTTGGTATAGGAGTCGATGAACTGCAGCTCTTCGGTCGCGTTCATCTTCACGGCGGTGAACCCGCGATTCTTCGTCTCCAGTGCTGCCGCCGCTGTGTCGCCGGGGCGGTCTCCGCCGATCCATGAGTAGGTGCGGATCCGATCCCGGACCTTCCCGCCGAGCAGCTGGTGCACCGGCTGTCCGAGCGCCTTGCCCTTGATGTCCCACAGCGCTTGGTCGATGCCTGAGATCGCGCTCATGAGGATCGGCCCACCGCGATAGAAGCCGCCGCGGTACATGATCGTCCACAGATCCTCGATATTCGCGGGGTCCTTGCCGATGAGAAGGTCGGAGAGTTCATCGACGGCGGCGGCCACTGTGGCGGCTTTGCCTTCGATGATCGGCTCGCCCCAGCCGACGATCCCTTCATCCGTCTCGATCTTGAGGAACAGCCACCTCGGCGGCACGGTGTACGTCGTCATCGACGTGATCTTCATTGGTCTGGCCTTTCGTCTGGTGTAGTCATTGGCTTGTCGTCGTTGGGGTCAGTGGGCCTGTGCCCACGCCGAGGCGATCGCCTCGGCCCGGCTATGTACGTCTTCGGGGCGGTCGCCTCGGCGATAGAGCGAGGAACCGAGGCCCAGGCCGGCAGCACCGGCGTTGCGCCATTCGGCAGCGTTGTCGGCTCCCACTCCTCCGACGGGAAAGAGTTCGGTGCCGGCAGGAAGGACCTCGCTCCACGCTTTCATACCGCTGATCCCGACCGCCGAGGATGGGAAGAGTTTGATCTTGGTGGCGCCTGCCTTGATGGCAGCGAACGCCTCGGTCGGGGTCGTGGCTCCCGGGTACGGGGTGAGCCCCATCCCGAGCGCGGTCTGGATGACTTTGGTATCGGTGTCGGGTGCGACGATGATGCGGGCACCGGCTCGCTTGCAGTCGCGGACCTGCCGTGCGGTCAGCACAGTGCCAGCACCGATCTCCACCTCATCACCGAAGCGGTTAACCAATGCCTCGATCGAAGCCAAGGGTTCCGGTGAGTTGAGCGGAACTTCGATGGCGGAGAATCCGGCGGCGACGATGCCCTCGGCGATGTCGAGGATCTCGTGCGAGTGGACCCCGCGGAGGATGGCGATGAGGCCGGTGGGAACTGTGTCAGTCATTGGTGGTCTCCTTGGTCGGCACGAGGCCGGATTGTTCGGCGATGCGGAAGAGTCCGGTGGCAGCGGCGCGCGGGTCCGCTTCTGTCGTCTGTCGTCCGTGTCGGCGGAGGGCGCGTGAGTATCGCATTGTCAGGTCTTCGGTTCCGCAGACGATGAAGGGGGTGGCAGAGTCGGCTGTTGTTGTGAGCTGGCCGGCTACCTCGGCGCCGAGGAGCATTCCCGAGAGATAGTCGTTGATTTCCTTGGCGTGCAGTCGTCCGTCGAGGGCCCAGGTGCGTGCGGAGAAGATCGAGGAGGTGAGCGCGGCTGGGTCGTCAGCGCCGACGCTCAGTCCCCAGTCGAAGGCGTCGGGGTGGAAGTCATCGGTGGGTTCGGCCAGGCGGCTGAGGATCGACGAGGTGCTCAGGAGGCCGAACATCTCTCCGCTCATCGAGGTGGAGAAGTCAGTCACGCGCTGGCCCTGGCACTTCACCCATTTGGTGTGCGTGCCGGGAAGCATCACCGTGGTCGCGTCGACCTGCTCTGTATCGAGCAGGCCGAGCAGTTGGGTCTCCTCTCCACGGATGACATCGGGGGCAGTGACTTCGGTCGATGTCTTCTGCAGCCCGGGGACGATGTGGAGTTCGCCTATGGACAGTTCGACCGACGTCAGATGCCTGCCCAGGGCAGAAAGTTCGGAGGGTAGATCGAGGTATCCAGCCTCGGCGACTCCCTGGGTCGAACCGATCATTCCGCAGGCGAGGAGAGGGAGGTGGCCGTGATCGCTGAGCCAGTCGCCGATGGCGGCGTGAGCGATTCGGGAGAAGTCGCCTTTGAGGTCGCCGGTGTCCGGACCGACGGCCATAATCCCGTCTGATCCGTTGCGTTCAGCGAGGACGCCTCCGTCGTTGCCGATGAGGAAGGCTCGCAGTGAGCTCGTCCCCCAATCGAGGCCAATCATCTGCGGGGCCTCGGGTGGTGCCAGTTTTGCCATAAGAGCCACTATGGGCAGGCGTTCCACCATGCGCCACCAGTGTCCCTATATGTGGGATAGGTGACATACTGGGGCGATGATCGAAGATTCTGGAACCGTTGTCAGCGATGCGATTCCCCAGGGCACTCAGACATTGGCCAGAGGGTTGCAGATCGTCAGCTCCGTCGCCCATGGGTCCACCACGTTGAAGTCCGTTGTCGACACCACCGGAATCGGTCGGTCAAGTGCGCACAGGATGATCCAGCTGCTGGTGCACATGGGTTATCTGCGGCACGGTTCACCGGGAGAGTTTCGTCTGGGACCCACTCTCATCGAGTTCGGCTTCACCGCGCTCAATCAGGATCCATTGCCTGTCGTCGCTCGGGAGAATCTTGAGGCTCTGGCAGCCCGGACACAGGACACGATTCATCTCTCCGTCGAGGATGGCGAGTCGGTGCTCTATCTCCACAAGATTCCGGGCACCCGTGGGGCCGAGATGCGCTCTCGCATCGGCCACCGAATGCCGATGACTCGCACCGGTGTGGGGAAGGCACTGCTCTTAGGTCAGGAAGATCGGTGGGAACGGATGTTCACAGCCGAGAATCCGGGGACAGACGCCTCGGCGGTGGAGGCGTTCGTCAATCGAATGCACGGGTATACCCACGACGGTGCCTCACTCGACCTCGAGGAGAACGAACCAGGAATCCGGTGCGTGGCCGCCCCGATCCGGGACGGCAGCGGAAGCATTGTCGCAGGAGTCTCGCTGTCGGCCACTCGTCCCTACATGCCGAAGGAACGGATGCAAGCGCTGGTACCGGTGATGAAGTCTGCAGCGAGGGAGATCTCTCTGAGGCTGGGGTATACCGGTGATCGCATTCGGGAATGACGTTCAAGCACACGGTGATTGCAAGACACTTTCGCTCTACATTCTGCCTGAACCACAACCTCGTGTCAGAAGTCAGCTGTAGTGTTAGGAATAATCACTTACTCAAAGAACGGATCGAAACATGACAGTCACCGACGCCGAGGTCAATGCCCTGGTCGAATACTGCGAGGCACACCTCGGCGATCCGAATCTGTGGACAACTCCGGTGGGTTACCCGAACAGTCTGGCGTTATGCATCATCGATTCAATTTACTCAACAGGGTCCCACTACTCGTCTGTGGTCAACGTGATCGAACGCTACACGGCTTTGCGCGGGACACGAGACGGGGCAAAAACGCTCGCGCAATCCATTCAGCATGCTGGAGGTGCGCGCGAGTGGGCGACGTCAATTGCCCACAACCTCAAACCTGCACACACGGGACCCGGAGCGCCGCTGAAGGCCGAGATTATCGAGCAGGCCGCCGAGCTTATGAGCAAACTCGGAATCGACACGGTTCCCGACCTCGTCTCTCAAGTGAACGACAGCCCGCTCGACAACGAAGTTCTTCGTGGATGGAAACGCCTCCCCAGCCAAAGCTCTGGGGTGACCTACAATTACTTGCTTATCCTAGCGGGCTTGCCCTCCGTCAAGCCTGACCGGATGGTTCTCCGATTCCTCGCACAAGCTCTAGGTGAGGAATCGGAGCTGGACGGTGCCCGTGCAGTTATGCTCATTACAGAAACAGCAAAGTCAATGAACGTTGATCCGCGCGCTCTTGACCACATAGCGTGGAGAGCAGCTTCCGGTCGCGAACTCATTGACTGAGAGCATTGCCAGCTCAAGCAAGAACGCCTTTTCGATCCAAGTTCTAAAGCTGATAAGCGTGACTCACGAAGTCCCAATCAGCACACAGACTGAGTCCAAAGCTCAGCCCAGACGAGCACAGACGAACTTCCTCAAAGAGATGATGAGACATGTCCGACCCCCAAGAAGTCAACACAGTCGAGCACAACCTCCGTCGGCGTTGGCATAATGCCCACATCGCGCGATTCGAAGCTGAGCATGATCTGCGTGAGCAATCGTGGAGAGAACGCCGTATCACTCCGCATGCTGACGAGGCCAGACCTCACCTCGATGCTCTTCGCCGCACACGTGATCTCAGCGCGTTCCAACTAGCGACAGACCGATGGGTTCGCAGTTTTGATTCCGGGTACTCAGGAACAGGGGGACAGATGGTCATCAACCAAATCAACAAGATGGCTCCTGACCCTGACGAGGCTGTGGATGTGTTGCTTGAAGCTCTCTCGACCCCCACCGATCTCCAAGGCGCGATAGACAAGATTCAACTTCTTGCGGACTACATCCAGACAATTCAAGTTGGTTCACATCCCGGCCCCAAGCGGGCACCTTTTGTCGCATCCTACTATTGGGCACTAGATACTCCTGAGGCATGGCCTGTGGCTTGGCCAAAGTCGTCGGGGTACCTGGAGTATTGCACTGGCATTTCCCAGTATGTCGATGAGGGCAGCAGGTACGCGGCTCTTCATGGATTCGCGTTCGCCGTTGACGGTGACCCTTTGCGGCTCGAACAGGTCGCAGCCTGGTGGGCCGATGAACGACCGATAGTCATTAATGACGTCCTTTGTGATCGCGCGAATCTTCGCGAAAAAGCCGATAAGCAGCAAGATGACCCTAACTACTACCTCAATAACGCTCATGCCCTCCTCGCTGTTGCGCAACACATCGGGCCGACTCTCGAACGTAGTGTCTCAGAAACTTGCGAGCGAACATTAAAAGCTCGTAAGCCTTCCTTGAGGTGGGACCAGATTTGGCCGCGTGGCGACTTATGGGTCGATTGGAGGGTCCCTGGCTCGTATGGTCTCAGCGTACGAGTGTGGCTCAACAGTCGCGGTATCGCTATCGGGCTGCGTCCCTATCTTGATGCAGACTCCGGCGCAACCGAACGGTCAACGAAATTGATCAACGCCCATCCGATTCCTGGCTACAGAATTTTGGCAGGCGGGGCATCCAAACTTGGAGAGGACGTAGGATTCCACGGAGGAGGAACCGGCGAGGTCATATATGCACGATGGATTAATCGCGACCAGTTCGTCGACACTGATTTTGAACAGGAGATCCTGACCGCCGCGCAAGATGTCTCTCCACTTATCGCGGAGTTGAGTGGCGATTCGGTCAAGGACGACTCTTCCGATGATATTGCCGTCTGGGTATCAGAATTTAAAGAAAATACTGGATACCCAACGCCAGGCCACGAACAGGACACTGCGGATCGTCGAGATTTTGCCAGACTACTTGATCCTGAAGAACTGGCAATTGGAGATCGTACCGACCTGCGCAGAATCTGGAGCTCGGGACGCTACGGAAGTACCGGCCCGATGTCTGCGTTGAACAAAAGCATTCGAGACGCGGACGAAACCGAATATCGGCGAATTCTCGAGACAATCACATATCTATGCTGGGGAGACGATTCTCCGGCCAAAAGGATCGATAAGATCCTCACTGAACCAGCACTTCGAGTCCGAGGGCTTGGCGAATCGGCGATGATGAAGATGCTCGCAATCACCCACCCAGAGCAGTTCATTACTATTTACACATTTACCGGCCCAAAGGGAAAACTGAAGATGCTGAAGCTTCTCGGGATCCCCGCTCCAAACTCCAACTCGCCGGGTGAGAATCAGGTTATCTCAAACGATGCCCTGCGGTCCCGTCTAGACCGCTATTTTCCAGGTGATGCTTTAGGCATCGGAGTCTTCCTCTATTGGCTTGCAGAGAAGGACAACGAACCAGAATTCGAGCGTGCAGGCGATCCGCTAGACGAACTGGCTGAAGAGCTACTCGTCGACCGCTCATTCGTCGAAGACATCACCCAGCTAATCGAGGATAAGAAACAAGTCGTATTCTACGGCCCGCCTGGAACTGGTAAGACTTATTTCGCCAGGAAGCTTGCCGAAGTCCTGGTGCCTGATGCTGAACGACGCTCTGTCGTTCAGTTCCACCCGTCCACATCGTACGAAGATTTCTTCGAGGGCTACCGACCTGACACCGATGCCGACGGAAGCATGGTTTATCGCCTGCAGCAGGGTCCGCTCGCCCAGCTCGCAGCCCGAGCGCACGGGGCACCCGGTCGAAGACATCTAATGATTATCGACGAGATCAACAGGGCCAATTTGCCTAAGGTGCTTGGCGAACTACTGTTCCTTTTCGAGTACAGAGACACACCGGTGCGTACCCTCTACCGTCCTGATGAACCATTCGAGCTTTCAAAGGACATTTGTTTCATCGGCACAATGAATACCGCGGATCGCTCAATCGCATTGATCGATGCAGCGCTACGACGACGATTCCACTTCATCCCCTTCTTCCCCAATCAGGGACCGATGTCGGGGCTTCTCGACAGGTGGCTTCAACGGGAGGGAGAACCAGCCTGGGTTGGAGAACTAGTCGCCCAAGTTAATGACGAACTGAGTGTCGAACTGGGCGGTCCCCACCTCCAACTCGGGCCTAGCCATTTCATGAAGAAGGGTCTCGATGAAAAGGTCGTTCAACGTATTTGGCAATACGATATCGAACCGTTCGTCGAGGACCAGTTCTTTGGCGATGCCGCTCGGATCAACTATTTCCAATTTTCGCAAGTATGGTCGCGATTCAGCAACCTAGCTTCGGAGTCCATAACCGAGGATGTTGACAGTGATGAAAGCAGTCTTTGACGAACATGACTGTGGTGCACGAGTACGAGTCCCGGGAAATGAGTCTGACACGAAATCAAGCTCTTGGCCTTCAACAAACAGGCTTCGTCGAGGTCGCTCCTTCTTCTGGCGATCGCTGGAAAGTGACTGCCACTGCATACGTCGGGTCGCTGGTTGTGGACGGTTTCAAACTCTTGGTTCGTCCCAAGATCAATCCCGAAAATCTCTTCCTTCTTTTAGAGCCAGGGCTACCGCCTAAGGCATGGAGACAGGAAGCATTCGACTACGATGCCAGTTCAGACCTCCTGCCGGCGGTAGTCTCATTCTTTGCGCGCACAGTCGAGACCACGCTTCGCCGTGGAGTCCTCCGATCCTATGAACCCCGGGAAGAATCGCTTGTTGCTCTGCGCGGTCGTCTGAATACGTCCAGTCTGTTCAATCAAGCAGGTCTGCTGACACCTGTCCCTTGTTCATATGACGACTTCTCCGAGGACGTGTTCGAGAATCGTGTTCTCAAAGCAGCCATTCGTTTGGCGTTGAAAGTGCCTCGATTGGCTTCAGCCGTACGGCAGAGACTCATGCGACAAATCATTGCCCTCGAACTGGTCTCCGATGTCATCGTCAGACCTGAGAACGTTGACTCCATTCATTTCTCCAGACTCAATGAGCACTACAAACCTGCGCTGGGGCTTGCACGACTGCTTCTTGCCAATCTCACTCTGACCGACGGACACGGCACTAACAATGCATCATCGTTCATGGTCAACATGAACGACTTGTTTCAGCGATTCGTCACAGAAAGACTAAGAATTGCCCTCCGTGGACACCTTTCCGTCGTCGACGAACCGACTGTTCATTTGGGTCTCGCAAAGCAAGTACCGATGCAACCCGACCTCGAATTCCGCAACTTGAGCAATCAGTTAAGCTACGTGGGCGATATCAAGTACAAGATCTCCAATGACGCCCGAGGAAGGAGCAGCGACTATTACCAACTTCTCGCTTACACGACTGCCATGGACCTTCCCGAAGGAGTTCTGATCTATTGCCGACGGAAAGGAAGCAAAGAACAACGCACAGTAACTGTCAGGAATAACAGCAAACGGCTGGTGTTGCGTTCGGTCGACCTGACTGGGAGCTCTCAAGAAGTCGATCATGCAATGCAAGAGACCGCAGAGGCGATAGTCATCGCGGCTCGTCGATGACTGCGTCGCAAACACACTGTTTATTCGTCGGCGCTTCAGGTTCAGCGCTACAGATTGCTCACGTGCATCTTCAGCTACAAGTCCAAAGGCCGGATTGGCACGAAAGATTGCGCGTCTATCTGGGCCTAAGACGATCTGCTCGTGTCCACTGAGGTCCGAAAATTATCGACTACGAGTCGATCCTTTCTCAAACACCGCATCACACACCGACGAACTCCCGAACCGCCGGCAGCTCGCGACGTGACTGCGACAGCCCCATACGATGAGCCGCGGCGAGACGCGAGAGGCCGCGGGTGCCGTTGTCGACCGGCATCCGTTCCGGAGCAAAGACGTGACCCCGCCCCTCGGCTTCGAGAGCGAAGATGCGGTCACGCGTTTCGTTGTAGCGCTCCCACCGAGTCAGCAACGCCTCGCCCACCGCCGGGTACCGACGAAAGATGCTTCGGTAGATGGCGGGAAACCGCTGCGGTGCCTTCCGGTATGAGCGCTCCTGAGTGAGGACGATGACGAACTTCTCGAAACCTTCGCGCTGGGCCTGGCTCAGCGCGATTCCACCGTCCTCGCCCATCGCCCCGTCGACGTAGAAGTGTCCGTCCAAGTGGACCGGCGGCATGAGACCCGGCATCGTCGAGGAGGCACGGACGCGAACCATGAGATCTTCGATGTGCGGTGTGTCCTTCCGCGTCCACACATCCTCGTCGCCGAACTCCGCGTCGAATACGATGTCGCTGGGTTCGACCGGAATGACTCCCAGGTGAATGACAGCGCCTCCTCGGGGGCGACCCGCCTTCTGACACAAATCTTCAGCGTCGTCGAAACCGCTCCGGACTGATTGCATGAGGGTCGACTCCAGATGGTGTCCCAGGTTGCCCCTGCAACTGGGCATGGACAATCGCCGAAGTAATGGGGGCAAGGACCAAACCTTGCTGACCGTGGCCGGTTGCTACCGACAGTCCAGGGTCGCGGGTCCGTCCAACAGCAGGAAGACCATCGGCAATGCATGGGCGAAGTCCCGCCCAAGTTTCCAGGACCGTGCGAGAGGAGAGACCAGGGAACACGCTTTCGCCCGCTACGATCATCGCGCCGACGCGTCGATCGTCGACAGAGTCGTCAGATCCGGTCAGCTCCATAACACCGGCGAGCCTGAGGCGATCGGGATAGGGGGTGGCGACGATCATCTCGTCTTTGATGCCGATAGGGAATTCCGGGTCGCTCGAGTTCTTGGCCAGATCAACGACATAGCCTTTTCCATTGATCATCGGCAGGTTCAGACCAATCGGTCTGAGCAAACGCTTCGATGGTTCGGCTGCCGCTACGACCGTATGATCCGCGTGCAGGTCACCGGCAGCGGTGCTCGCTCCTCGTGTGACAGAGCTGCGGCGGATCAGAGACCGTACGGTGGCATTGAAGTAGAACTCGACTCCGAGGTCGGCTGCGCGTTCGGCAACCGCATGGACATATCGGTATCCGTCACAGTGCGCATCATCTGTGGTGAAAACTCCAGCTTCCAGACCGGTCGCCGTCGGAACCTCCTCTTTAATCTGTGCTGCGTTCAGAAAGGAAAATGCAGGGCGCAGCGGGTGATTGTCGAGATCGTCAGTCGTCGCCTGTGCGGCCGCGAGGTTCCGGTAGACGTCAAGCAACCCGTTCTGTCGAAAGCCTGTGTCGAGCCCCGACCTGGCCATAAAACGGTGCATCGCGGTGCTCGCCCCGCTCAGTCGCCGTTGAGTGTCGATCGCGTTGTCGTGCACCCGCGGCAGAGAAGCAAGCAGAAGGCGAGGTATCCAGCCGATATTCTCTGCACTAGGCTCGAGCTTGAAGGGACCGTAGGGGTTTGCGATATTTCGCAGTCCGGCCCTCACATTGTCGAGCCCTGTCAGCGGATGTGCGTGGCTGGGGGCGAGGAGTCCGGCATTGGCGTAGGAACAACCTGTCCCAGGTTTGGAACGTGCTTCCACGACCGCTGTCAACAGGCCCCTCTCGGCTGCTTCCATGGCGATTGTGACGCCGATAGCACCCGCTCCGATGACGATGACATCGTACTCCGGGGATCGCTCACTCATCGCCTGGACTCTCAACGCCGGCAGTCTCCGCGAGCTCGATTTCGGAGTATCTGAAGAGCATGTTCCAACAGAACCGGAGACCGAGGGTCCCAACATAGGCCACCCAAATAATAATGACGATAGGAATGACGATGAATGCTGCTGCGAGGACGATCATGATGTGACCACCTTTCCAACCTCGGTCTGCATTTTCTTCGGCCTGTCGATGAGCATGTATGTGCAAGCCAATACAGCGATGTTCACCGGCAGAGCCACGATTATGGCGTTGATGTCGTTCGGTGTGCCGAGTACGAAGGTCCACACGATCGCGACTGTGACTCCTGCCAGCATCGAGGCGACAATTGCGACGGGTGCTCGGCGCTTCGACATGACGGCGAAGACGAATGGTGCGACAACGGTCGGGCCCCACAACCCGTAAGTGAGCATTAGCGCATCGACGATGGACTCTGCGTTGAGAGCGAAGAGCAGAGCGCCGAAACCGATAAGGAAGTTACTGGACCTTTCGACCCACAGAAGCTGCCGTCCACCGATGTTCGGTGCGATGAAGCCTTTGACGAGATCGTTGGATAGGATCACCGACGCTGAGTTGAGCAGCGAATCAGCCGTCGACATGATGACAGCTATGAGCGAGGCGGCGACGAGGCCAGCGATGCCGATGGGAAGCATATCGATGATGATCGTCGGGATCGCATCGTCGGGCCTGATATTCGGATAAAGGACGAGGGCCACGACGCCGAGGCTGGCGCTGACGAAGTAGAAGACCAGCCCAAAGGCACCGGCCCGCGCGTAGCCGTTTCTGGCCGACAGCGGGTTCTGCGCCGCCAGCGCCCGCTGTGCATAGGGCGGAATGAGAGCCTCTCCGAGGGCGAAGGCGATGAAGATGGCCGCGAACTCCCAAAAGCTATATGTGCCGAAAAAGTCCAGATGGGTGTCCGGAATCCTCTCGATGAGGCCAATCGGACCGCCGGCATGGAAGACGCCGATGAGCAGTGCCACGGGCAGAAACAGTCCAAGGAGCACGAATTGGAACACGTCGGTCTGCACATCTGCCCACATGCCGCTGGCAGTCGAGTAAACGAGAACGACTCCCATGCCGATGACGATCCCTACGGTGGAATCGATGCCGAAGACAACCTGGAAAATCGATCCCAGGGCGAGCCCCTGAGCCCCAAGGATACCGATTGTGACCAGCAGTCCGAGGACGCCGACGATAAGCCGAGCGAGTTTTCCCGAGTGCAGGGCGAACACATCGCCGATCGTCACAGACTTGGTGTAGCTGTTGAGTCGCGGAGCGATGAACCAGCCGGTGATCACTGTTTGCAAAGGGAACGCGATGGCAGCGACCATGAACGCATATCCGACTTCATAAGATTCGCCGGCACGTCCGAGTGTGGCTCCGCCGCCGAGGAAGGTCGCTGCCAGGGTCGTGAAGACGACCGGCCAGATCAGGCGGCGACCGGCGACCGAGAAGTCATCGGCATTCTTGATGCGGCGTGCAGTCTGAAATCCGATGAAGAGTATGACGAGGAAATAGAGTCCGACGATGATCAGGTCGAGGGGCGAGAGGTTCATATGTCGCCTTTCTTGCAACGCTGGAAGATTCGACTTGCTCACTACTCTCGAACGGCGACTACGATAAGTCCAATACCGTTACTCGATGATTCTCATAGGAGAGAGTTATGTCGGAGCTGACCCTCAAGCGCCTTGAATACTTCTCGACCGTCGCTGACGAAGGGAATGTCACTCGTGCTGCGCGGCGTCTGCACATCTCACAACCAGCTTTGAGTCTGCAGCTTAAGACGCTTGAGGATGCGATCGGTCGACGCTTGATGACGCGCACCCCAAGAGGAATCGTTCTCACATCGGCGGGGTCCGCGCTCAAGAGTGAAGCGGAGATCATGCTCCGTCAGGCCCAGCTTCTGCGAAGCAAGGTGAATACCGCTGGGGAGCGGGGACGCGGAACCCTGACGATCGGAGCGAGCCCGGTGACATGTGAGAGGTTCCTTCCCTTTGTCCTCGGACGTTTTCGGCGCAGGTTTCCAGGTATTGATGTGCGTATTTTAGAAGGTGATGCGGCCACTCTCGCTGACCATCTCGACGCAAAGACGATCGACGTCGCACTGACAAGGCAACGTCACGAGATCGTGGGAGAGAAATACGACTCCGATCTCGAGACGACCGTGCTGCTCGAAGAGAAGCTCATCCTCGCCGTGCCTCAGAACAATCCACTGGCAGGCCAGCGATGTGTGGTGCTTGCTGATCTGACCCACGAACGGTTGATCATGTACGCGCGCAGGAGAGGTGCTCGGTACTTCGATGCTCTGGTGACGGCCTGCCGTGACAGGGGAGGCTTTGATCCCACGGATATCGTTGAGGCTGATTCGATTGGGGCTCAGGTCGCTCTCATCGCCGCGGGCTACGGCGTAGGGTTCGTCACTGACCTCAGCGCCCTTCGAACTGGCGAAGATGTGTCTTTCATCGACTGTCAGGATCTCAATATCGAATCGCCGACCGTGATGATCTCTCGCGGAACAGTAGCGACAGCGAATGCCTTCAGCGGGGTCGCCCTTGGCGCATCATCAGACTTCACCGACGCATTCGGGACACAATTGATCAGCAATCCCTGACAGACTCGATGCCACGAAGCCCGACTGGTTGAGGCAGAGTTAACAGAGAACAACCTTGCGGTGTGACTTCCAATTGGATCTGACTCTGCGGGTCGAGACGAAAGGCACCCGACCACGCATCTATTCTGCCCGCCAAATGCGGCGCGTGCCCGTCGTCGAGAACACGGCATCCTGCTCCCAACAGCACACCGAATCCAGCAGGAAACAGAACGGAGTGCCGGAAATTCCGACCGTTTCCGAGATCGCGCACATCGGTAGTCTCGCAAGCCAAGCATCCTTTGTTCGCCATCGTTCTGGTGTCCTATAGTCAACAGAACAGTTACGCCAGATGCGGAACGATTCAGGTCGAAGGAGACTGTATGCGATACGTCGTCGGCATCACCATGGACAATCGTGGGCGCGACGCGGTTTCGCTCGCTCTCACTCTTGCCCAGTCGACGCTTGCGCATCAACACATCGAGCTCGACTTGGTCCACGTACTCCGTGGTGTCCCGCCTGAACAGGCCGGGTCGAAACCGGAATGCGAGTATCAGAAACTCTGCCTCGAAGAGGCTGAGCAATGGATGGCCAAAACGTACGATCTCGTCCCGAAGACCATCCGGTCCACGACAAGTGTCCATTTCGCTGATTCCATGGCCGCGGGTCTGATCGACAAAGCCACGTCATGTCCCTGCGACCTCATCATCGTCGGCGCGGCAAGCCACGGCCCGTTGAGACGCTTCACCATCGGGTCGGTGGCCAACGCCCTCCTCCATTCCTCTCCCGTTCCGGTCGCTTTGGCTCCCTCGGGCTATCTGCCGCCCAGCCGTCTGACGCGTCTGAGCTGTGCTCTTGGCATGCGCCCCGGCGCCGAGGTGGCACTCAACGTCGCGACCCAGTCCTCAGTGCTCCATGACGTACCCCTGCGGTTGATATCTCTCATCGCTCTGGACTCCCGCACCGAGGACGTAGAGGGGACCGACGCTGCCCGCGACCATGCGAAGAAGCTGCTCCTGCGAGCTTCCCAGTCCGTCGAAGACGCCACGGAAGTCATGGTCGATGTCGCGCTTGGCCGATCCATCGAGTCGGCCATCGAGAAATTGACCTGGGATGATGGCGAGATCGTCCTCATCGGTTCGAGCAGATTGGCCAAGAACCGCTCGATCTTCATGGGAACGACAGCCAATAAGATGCTTCGGAGTCTGCCGGTTCCGATGGTCGTGGTGCCCCGGTATCACGCGGCCGATTTCATCTCAGACAATGGAATCTCCATCTGAGTTGCTGCAGACATGACAACCTACGACGAGCTTCCAGACTCTGCGCACAGCCCACCAGCCCTATCTCCGATCGAGATCTCGTTGGAGTCGGATGAGCCGCTCTACCGCCAGTTGCGTCGGGCGCTTGAGCATCAGATTCTCTCCGGTGTGCTCAACCCGGATGTCGCCCTCCCTTCATCTCGCGCCCTGTCGCACGAACTCGGGCTCTCACGCAATACGGTCAATGCCGCAATCCAAGAGCTCGTCGCCACCGGCCTCATCGAGGCTCGCCCTCGCAGTGGACATTTCATCAACACCACCCTGCTCAACAACGGATCGAAGAAGCTCGACAGGGCTCGACTCTCCGATGGGTCCATCGATTGGGAGTCCAAGATCCGTGCGATTCCGGATAGGAATCTTCCGGAGATCACCAAGACGAAGAACTGGCAGTCCTACCCCTACCCATTCGTCGCCGGCCAGGTCGATCCGGATGAATTCCCCAGGCTTGCCTGGTCCCGAGCCCTGCGCACTGCTATGGATCCCGAGCACCTGCCGTTCTCAGTCCGCGATGCCATCGATGAGGACGACCCGCTGCTTACAGAACTGCTGTGCCATCGCGTGCTGCCGAGCCGCGGCATCCATGTCAGCCCCGAGAATGTGCTCATCACCGCGGGATCCCAACAGGGACTCGACCTTCTGGCCCAACTGCTCGTCGGCCCCGACACCACCGTCGGCGTCGAGGACCCAGGCTACGTCGATGCCAAACACGCCTTCACCCGCGTCGGCGGCCAACTGGTCCCCCTGTCGGTCGACGCTCAGGGAATGGTTCCACCCTGGAAACCGCTCGACATCGTCTACGTCACTCCCAGCCATCACAGCCCCACCAATGTCACGCTCGATCCATCACGCAGACTGCAGCTGCTGACACGCATGCACGAGACCAACTCACTCATCATCGAAGACGATTACGACTCCGAGTTCCGGTACAGGGGCAAACCCACCCCTGCGCTCAAGGCGCTCCCCCATTCCGACCACGTCATCTACCTAGGATCCTTCAGTAAGTTCCTCGCCCCCGGGCTCCGGCTGGGCTACATCGTTGCGGAGCCGGAGCTCATCGAACGTATGCGGACCCATCGGCGCTATTCCATCCGCCACGTCCCGGGCCATACTCAGCGAGCCATGGCGCTGCTCATCGATTCCGGACAGTTCCATCGCACGATCTCACGCCGACGAACCCAGCTGCGGAAGAAATGGGAAACGCTGACCAGCGCGCTCGAGGAGCATCTGCCTTGGGCCGTGCCGTTCCCCGCCGGAGGCGTCAGCGTGTGGATCCAGGCACCGCCGCAGCTCAACTGCCGCGAACTGGCTGAAGAATGTCTGCGCCGAGGCGTCGTCATCGAACCCGGAGATCCCTTCTTCCTCTCACCCGAGGACAATCTCAACTTCTTCCGCCTCGGTTTCGCCGCCATCGACCTCGACTCCATCGAGCCCGGAGTCCTTCTCCTCAGCGAGGCCATCGCTTCCCTCCTCGACCACGACTGAATGCTCGAACCTTCTGGTACCAAAGAACTCGCAACGGACTGGGACTTCAATGGGAGCCAGATTGCCGAGAGAGTGATGACAAGCACACCAAAGACGGAGTGCCGGAGTCGGGACGCCTCGACGTACCCGACCCGAAAGTGAGAATGGAGGGTTCGCGTGACGATCTCGGACTATGCAAATCGTGCCCAGCAGCATCTTTTCCCCCACTTCACCACTGGGAAGGTGTGGAATGACGAAAGTCTTCCGATCATCGTCGAGGGCAACGGGAGTTATCTCACCGACGAACGAGGCGATCAGTACCTCGATGGGCTGGCCGGACTGTTCTGCGTGAACATCGGCCACGGACGCCAGGACATCCCCCAGGCCGCCTACGAGCAGATGAGCAAACTGGCGTACTGGACAAACTGGGGCTCAGCCCACCCTGCGGCCGTGGATGCCGCAACTCTCATCGCCAGCCATGCCCCCGGCGACCTCGACACGGTGTTCTTCGTGAACTCCGGGTCGGAAGCCGTGGAATCGGCTGTCAAGTTCGCCCGCCAGTACCACCGCTCCCAGGGACAGCCCGAACGCACGAAGATCATCGCCCGCAACATGGCCTACCACGGCACCACTCTCGGTGCTCTCGCAGTCACCGGCATCCCGGCGTACAAGGAGCCCTTCGGCGACCTCATGCCGGGAGTCTTCCATGTACCCAACACGCTCGACGAAGAAGTCCCGGCAGGAGGCACCGCTGCTGATCTGCCCTCAATCCAGGCCATCAGGGAACTCATCGAACGCGAAGGTGGCGACACCTTCGCAGCTCTGTTCGCCGAACCTGTTCAGAACTCGCGCGGTGCCCTCGTCCCACCGGCCGGCTACTGGCAGGAGCTGCGGAAGATCTGTGACGAACACGGAATCCTCCTCGTCGCAGACGAAGTGATCACCGGCTTCGGACGCCTCGGCGAATGGTTCGGGTCGATCAAGTTCGATGTCATCCCCGATCTCATCACCTTCGCCAAGGGATCCACCTCGGGCTACCTGCCCCTCGGTGGGGTCATCATCCGCAAACCGCTGGCCGATGCGCTGCTCGACTCCCCCGATGCCGGGGCGTTCACCCATGGTGCCACCTGGGGCGGCCATCCCGTCGCGACTGCGGTCGCGACAGCAAACCTCACGGCTCTCGCCGATGAGAACGTGCCGGGCAATGTCCGCAGCCTCGAACCCTATTTCCAGAACGGGCTCGATCGGATCACCGACTCCTATCGATGCATCAAGGAATACCGCGGCGCCGGGTTCTTCTACGCCATCGAAATGATGGCCGACCGCGACACGGGAACCGAACTGAGTCCCGAAGCCGCCCAGTCGGTGCTCACCGAGGTGATCCCGAAGGCGATGAAGGAAGTTGGTCTCATCACCCGCCCGGACAATCGCGGTGCGACGATGCTCGTCCTCTCACCGCCGCTGGTTGCCGACCAGGCCGTTCTCGACGACCTGCTCGACAAGGTCGATCACGTCATGGGAGCCGTCGACAAGCGCGTCGGCGTCTCGGCGCTGTCTGCGGCCGTCTGAGGATCGCACCATGTTGAAGACACCGGCAGCACGCAGTCGAACGGACCCCGTCACGGCACTTCCCGAACCCGACCCGGATGAGGTCGAGATCGACCCCATGCTGCTCGAGCGGGTGCTCGGTCTGTGCGAAAACGGAACCCGCCCGACAGTGGTTCTCGCGGAATCCCACGATGACCGCATTCTCCGTGCTGCCGGTGTCCTCGCCGAGGCGGGGCTGCGGCCCGTGCTCATCGGCGACCGGGACGACGTTCTGCGTCGCGGAGAAAGGCTCGGCGTCGCGAGAGTCGACGAGTGGAGGGTCGACGATCCCGCAGATCTTGCGGCCGGAGCCCCTGGAGCTCGGATTCGGCGCAGTGCGGCGAGCAAACACCGCGATCTGACCGAAAAGTGGCTGCACGACCCCGTGTTCCTCGCGGCCGCCGCGGTCGCAGAGGGTGCTGCCGACGCGGCTGTCGCCGGCGCGGATCGTCCGACCGCCGAAGTCATCAGGGCCGGGCTGGCCATAGTCGGGCTCGCTGCGGATTCGACTGTGCTCAGTTCGTCATTCCTCATGAAGCTGGCCGATGGACGGTATCTGGGGTTCGGCGACTGTGCCGTCATTCCCGTGCCCGATGACGAACAGCTCGCCGCGATCGCCGTCGCCACCGCTCGAACCTTCGCCGCGATCACCGGAGCCTCACCCTCTGTGGCGATGCTCTCCTTCTCCACGGCCGGCTCTGCCCAACACACCGACATCGACAGAGTCCGTTTGGCCACACAGCGGATCCGCAGCACATTTCCCGAACTCGATGTTGATGGCGAACTGCAATTCGATGCAGCGATCGTCGAATCGGTGGCGAAGTCGAAGGCTCCGGACTCCTTGGTCGCGGGACATGCAAATGTGCTTGTCTTCCCGAATCTGGCCGCCGGCAACATCGGTTACAAGATCGCCGAGCGCCTCGCCGGGGCGCACGCCTTCGGGCCGCTGCTTCAAGGTCTGGCGGCTCCGATCAACGACCTCTCCCGCGGGGCGAGCGTGTCCGACGTCGTCAATGTCGGCCTCATCACGTGCCTGCAGGCACTCACCCCGGCCGCAGCGACTCAGCCACCGGGCTGAGAACCCACCACGGAACCCACGTTCACAGAGTAGTGACGAAAGTTAGGTGCCATGTCGAAATCAATAGAGAACCCCAGTCCGAACATCACGACCACACCGTCTGGTCCCGGTGACGGCGAGCAACCCGAGAGAATGGCGAAGACGCTCAAACCGCGTTGGGTCTTCGCCATCGCGCTCGGCTCCGCAGTCGGCTGGGGTGCCTTCATCCTCCCGACCGACTGGTTGGCGATGGGAGGCCCATTGGGAACCCTACTCGGATTCTCCATCGGCGCGGGGCTGATGCTCATCATCGCCGTCAGCTACGGATTCCTCATCCGCACCTTCCCTGTCTCCGGAGGCGAACTGGCCTATGCCCTCATCGGCTATGGACGTGTCCATGCGTTCTTCGCCGGGTGGTTCCTCACACTCGGCTACGTCTGCATCGTCGCGCTCAACGCTTCGGCGCTGGCACTGCTGTTCCGCAAGATCATGCCTTCGGTCATCGAACAGGGCTATCTCTACACCGTGGCAGGCTGGGACGTCTATCTTCCGGAGATCCTCATCTCCATCACAGCGCTCGTCGTCTTCGCAATCCTCAACATCCGCGGTACCGCTCTGTCGGGCCGGATCCAATTCTGGGCCTGCGTAATCATGATCATCGCGGTCGCGGCGATCATCATTTCGGTCATCGCCAGCCCGACGACGCACTTCGGCAATATGTCACCGGCTCTGCCAGACGGAGTCAACCCGATAGCTGCCATCATTGCGATCGTCGCCATCGCCCCCTGGGCTTTCATCGGCTTCGACAACGTCCCACAGGCTGCCGAGGAGTTCGACTTCTCCCCTGCCAAAGCTCTGCGCCTCATCGTCCTAGCGATCGTCAGCGCCGCCGCTCTCTATATGGCGATGATCGTGGCGGTGTCGATGGCCGAACCGTGGCAGGCACTTGCGAGTTCTGGATCCGCATGGGGCACGGCCGATGCGGTCACCGGCGTCATCGGCGGCTCGGGGCTCCTCCTCCTCGCTATTGCGATCACCATGGGCGTGAGCACGGGTCTCAACGGCTTCTACGTCTCAGCAAGTCGAATCCTGCTGGCCATGGGCAGAGCCCAGATGATTCCACCAGTATTTGCCCGACTGCACTCGAAGCACAAGACCCCACATGTCGGCATCATCGCCGTGCTGCTCGTCTGCCTCATCAGCCCGTGGTTCGGACGTGCGGCACTGACCTGGGTCGTCGACATGTCCTCGATCGGTGTCACCATCGCCTACCTCTACACCTGCCTGTGCGCCTTCAGGATCTTCCGGCCCACCCGCGAAGCGCAGGACCCCGAGGCTCTGCCGGGCATGTACTCGACGACGAAGAAGGTTCTGTCCGGTGTGGGCGCGGTGATTGCGATCATCTTCATGCTCCTTCTGCTCGTTCCAGGCTCTCCAGGTGCGCTGGGCAAGGAATCGCTCATCGCCCTGGCTGTGTGGATCGCCATCGGCATCGTCTTCTTCCTCTCACGCATTCGCCACAACAGGAAGCTCACCGATCACCAAGTCGATCGCCTCGTCCTCGGTGACGACCGTCCATCTGTCACCCGCTTCAGCGAGCGCGCCGAGATGCGTCGCCATGGGGCGCTGACAACGGAGAACGGAATCGCATAGGGGGAAAATTCCCACGCGATGAGATCGGCCCGCTGTTCACGGCAGCGGGCCGATCATCGATGTGTGCACTGGAGCCGATCATCGTCATGTGCAGCAGTCGGGGTCTCACCGACTGAAGCGTCAACGCTCAGCGTCTGAGAACTGCGCGGAGGGCGTCAACGATTGCACGTACTGATGCGGCATTCCCCACATCCTCGGCGTCAACTTCGACGCCCACGGGATAGAAAAGACTCGGATCCGTGCCGACGCCGAGTCCGATGACTCCGATATCACCGGCTCGACGAAGACGGGCCACTGTCGCCTCGAGGTCCCGGGCCAGGAAGTGCTCGTCGTTGGCCTCTCCGGTGGCCGAATCGGCAGGCAACCCGTCGCTGATGACGACCACAGCGGACTTCGCAGCCTGCTGGCTGCGCAGTCGGTCGACGGCCCACCGCAGGCCCTCGGGATCGATTCCTTCGCGGAATAACGAGGTTTTGAGGATCCCACCCAGGTGGGTCCGTGAGCGGCGCCATGAGGAATGTGCTGCCTTGAGCACGATGTGATGAACCTCGTTGAGACGGCCGGGATCGGCGGGAGATCCCGCCTTCTTCCAGTCGCGTCGCAGGCGGCCGCCGCTCCACGCATTCGTGGTGAATCCGAGGATCTCCGTACTCACGTCCAGCCGGTCGAGGGCGGTGACGATGACATCGAGGAGCGCACCGAGCCGCGCCGCATGCGGTTTCATCGACCCCGAGAGGTCGAGCAGGAAGGTCACGGCGCAGTCTGTCTCGGGCCGTTGAGAGCGTCCGCGGAACACACGGGGGTCTCCGGGAGAGGTCAGCAGCCGGGTCAGCCGTGAGGAATCCAGGATGCCTTCGTCGGCATCGACTGCCTCGTGGACATCTGTGACATCGTCGATGACACTGTGCAGGCGGCTGACGACGGAAGCCAGCGGCACCGCGAGCCGGGCAGCCTCCTCCGCGATCGTGCGACGACCGCTGCGCAGACTCTCGGCCCTGACCAGATCGGTGATGTGGGATGTCCTGTCGAAGCTCGTGTCCCAGATGCGATACCCGTGAGCGACATGAAGGCGACCGCCGGTCGAATCCGGGGCAGGGGCGAACAGCTCCTCACTGACGTCGAAGACGAGGGGCAGGTTCACCTTCGCTCGACGTTCGCGCGCTCCGGTCAGTGTGCTCTCCCGATCTTCGAGGGCGATGATCCGACCGGCGATCGTGCGGGCCAGGTCACGGGCCACCTGGGCGAAGGCATGCTGGTCGTGGCGTGTCGCTTTCAAAGATGGCAGAAACGGACCAAGATCAGCCGAGAGCTCGAATCGGGCCTCTTCGATGAGGTCGGACTCGACTGGTGTGATCGGTTCGCGAGTCAGGGCGGCCCGAGTGATGAGGATGACCGTGAACAGCAGCATACCCAGATGGGTCTCATGGAGTCGGCTGCGCAAGTACTCACTTCGCCAGTCGGCATGGCGCAGCGACAGATTTGCCCGGACTCCCGACTGCACCGCCAAGGACTCGCACCGACACTGTTCGAGGATTTCGACTAAGAGACGTTCCTCTCTGGCATCGGGCAGCAGTGCCCGGTGCACCTCCAGGTCGCTGAACCTACGACGCATGGCCATCGCATCCGTGGCTCCTCGCAGCGAACCTAGACCGGACGTGCGCGGATTCGGGTAGAGATGAGGGGCGTTCATCGGCAGCGTCCCTCGGAAGTCGACCGGGCGATGCGCCCACAGATCGACTCCGGGATCGCCACTCAGCGCCCTGAATACTGAGGCCATCCGTTTCTCCAGCATGGCCTCTTCGCGGTGGGAACGACCCTCGGACGACAGCGATCCGAACTCGGTCATCAGCTTGCCGCAGCGACATCGCTGACACGCAGCTCATCGCCGAAGCAGCGCTGATAATATTCCGCGACGAGTGGGTACTCTGAGGGATCACAGCGGTTGAGGAAGGAGAACCTGAAGGCGAGTTCCACGTCGCCGAAGATCACCGAGTTCTGGGCCCAGGAGATGACTGTGCGCGGCGACATCAGTGCGGAGACGTCCCCCGCGGCGAATCCGCTCCGTGTCAGGGCCGCCACCTCGATCATCATCCGCACTCCATCGGTGCCGACAGCTTCCGCGGCTTCGGGCACCTGTCCGGTGACGACGAGGAACTCCTCGACAGGGTCGAGGTAGTCGAGTGAGGCGATGATATTCCAGCGGTCGAGTTGGGCCTGATTGAGTCGGTTGACTCCGTGGTAGAGACCGTTGATGTTGCCCAGGCCGACGGTGTTGGCCGTGGCGAAGAGGCGGAAGTCCGGATGCGGGCGGATCACTCGGTTCTGCTCCGTAAGGGTGAACAACCCGTCGCGTTCGAGCAGGCGCTGGATGATGAACATGACCTCAGGTCGGCCCGCATCGTATTCGTCGAAGACGAGAGCCATGGGCCGGGTCAGTGCATAGGGGATGACTCCCTCTTCGAAGGCCGTGCGCGGCTGACCGTCTTCGATGACGACCTGATCCTTGCCCACGAGGTCGGCGCGCGATATCTGTCCGTCAAGGTTGACGCGCATGAGCGGCCAGTTCAGACGCGCCGCGATCTGCTCGATGTGAGTCGACTTCCCCGTCCCATGCAGGCCTTGGACCAGCACTCGTGAGCCATGGGCGAACCCGGCGAGGACGGCTCGGGTGACCTGCGGATCGAACCGGTAGTTCTCATCGATGTCCGGAACCAGGTCATTGTCGTCGTCGAGAACGGGCACCGGCATGTCTGCATCGATGCCGAACATGTCTCGAATCGTTGAATCGTCGGCCATAGTATGCGCCGTCCTTTCGCAGTCCGTGAGTATCTGAGGTTCAGGCCGAGGATGCGGTCGCATCGTCGCGATCGATCTCGTTGAGAACGGCCATGCGTTTTGCTGCGGCACGAACCACAGGCAGGAGTTCGACGAGGTCGTCGATCGACTTGCGGATCACGGGAGCCTGGATCGCCAGAGCCTGATTCGAGCGTCCGATATCTGTGGGGATGAGCACCGCCAAGCAGACGAGTCCCTCAAGGTACTCCTGCCGGTCGAGGGCATAGCCGAGCTGACGGACCGAGCCGAGTTCCTCATCCAGCACGTCGGGGTCCGTGACGGTGTTCGCGGTGAAGGCCCTCAGCTGCGCACTGGTGAGAAGCCTGCGACGTGGGGTGTCTCCGTATTGCGAGGTGATCATCTTCCCACTCGCCGAGGCATGGATGGGCACCCGGCTGCCGGCCTCGAGATGCACCCGCAGCGGGTGGGAGGTCTCCACACGATCGAGGTAGATGACGTCATTGCCGGAGACTGCAGTGAGGTTGCAGCTCTCACCGACCTCTTCGGCCAGTTGAGTCAGAATCATCCTCCTCGCGCCCTGCCGAGAATCGTTGAGAAGAACGTCCTCTGCCATCCGTCTGAGCCGGGCGCCAGTGCCGTAGTGGCGTCCATCGCTGTGCCGAGCGAGCAGCCCTGCACCCTCGAGCTGCTGGAGCATGCGATGCAGAGTGGGCTTGGGCAGGCCCGTCTGCACGACCAGGGCCTGCAGTGTGAAGATCTGGTCCCGGGTGGAGATGAACTCCAGCAGGGACACCAGCCTCAGCGCAGGAGTCTCACCCGCAAGCGAGAGCCCCTCGTCGATCGTCGGCTCTGCTGTGTCATCCATGCTCGTCCTCCCATCCCCTTCGGAATTGCGTTGTTCCGAATTATCATACCAAACGAAATCTTTTTCGGAACTCTGTTGACACGGCAGATACCGAACACTAACGTCAAACATGTTCCGCTTTTCGAAGTGATATGAACACAAATCCGAGACCACAAGGCAGTGGTCCGACGACGAACAGGAGACGTTGCGATGACGGAACTGGCCGATCGAACCGACAAGGCAGCACTCAGCGAAGCTGCGAAACCACAGAAGATCACATCGTCCGAAGCATTCGTCGAAACGATGGTGGCCAATGGCGTCACCGACGTCTTCGGCATTATGGGCTCAGCGTTCATGGACGCGATGGACATCTTCGCTCCCGCGGGCATCGATTTCATCCCCGTGGTCCACGAACAGGGCGCGGCACACATGGCGGACGGCTACGCCCGTGCTTCGGGCCGACATGGCGTCGTCACCGGGCAGAACGGGCCAGGCATCTCGAACTGCGTGACGGCCATCGCTGCCGCCTACTGGGCGCACTCCCCGGTGGTCATCGTCACTCCGGAGGCGGGAACGAATTCGATCGGTCTCGGCGGATTCCAAGAGGCCAATCAGCTGCCGATGTTCCAGGAGTTCACGAAGTACCAAGGACATGTCAGCAATGCGACCCGCATGTCGGAATTCACGGCCCGCTGCTTTGATCGGGCGAAGTCGGAGATGGGCCCGGCCCAGCTGAACATCCCCCGCGACTACTTCTACGGCGAATGCTCGGCTGAAATTCCCCAGCCGCAGAAGATCGATCGCGGCGCAGGCGGGGCCGAAAGCCTCGAGGAAGCTGCTGCGCTGCTCGCCTCGGCGAAGAATCCGGTCATCGTCTCCGGCGGCGGCGTTGTCATGGCCGATGGGGTCGATGAGTGCATCGCCTTGGCGCAGCGCCTCGGCTCCCCAGTGGTCAACAGCTATCAGCACAACGACTCGTTCCCGGCCAGCCATCCGCTGTGGGCAGGTCCGCTGGGCTATCAGGGGTCGAAGGCCGGGATGACCTTGATCAATCAGGCCGATGTGGTCCTCGCACTCGGCACCCGCCTCGGACCGTTCGGCACACTGCCCCAGTACGAATTCGACTACTGGCCCACGAATGCCAAGATCATCCAGGTCGACGCCGATCAGAAGATGCTCGGTCTGGTCAAGAAGATCGATGTCGGCATCTGCGGCGATGCCAAGGCCGTCGCCGAGGAGCTCCTCGCCCGGCTCAACGATCGCGACGTCGCCAGCGATGCCACGAAGGAGCAGCGAGCAGAGCTCATCCGTGCCGAGAAGGAGGCCTGGGAGGCCGAACTCGATTCGTGGACCCATGAGCGCGACGAGTTCTCCCTCGACACCATCGACGAGGCAGAGAAGGAAGAGGGCACCTGGCTCCATCCGCGACAGGTTCTCCGCGAACTCGAGAAGGCGATGCCCGCCGATGTCATGGTCTCGACCGATATCGGCAACATCAACTCGGTCGCACACAGCTATCTGAGGTTCGAACGCCCTCGCAGCTTCTTCGCCCCGATGAGCTTCGGCAACTGCGGCTATGCTCTGCCGACGATGATCGGAGCCAAGCGCGCCGCTCCGGAGCGTCCCGCCATCGCCTACGCCGGCGACGGTGCTTGGGCCATGAGCATGGTGGAGATCCTCACCGCAGTCCGGCATGACATCCCGGTCACCGCCGTCGTCTTCCGCAACCGGCAGTGGGGAGCGGAGAAGAAGAACCAGGTGGAGTTCTACGGCCGTCGATTCATCGCAGGTGAACTGGACAACGGTGAGAGCTTCGCTGCGATGGCCGAATCGATGGGCGCCGAGGGAGTCGTCGTCGACCAGCTCGACGATGTCGGGCCTGCCCTGCAGAAGGCTGTGGAGGCACAGATGAACGAGGGCAAGACCACCGTCATCGAGGTCATGTGCACCAAGGAACTGGGAGATCCCTTCCGCCGCGACGCTCTGCGCAAGCCGGTTCGCACGCTCGACAAGTACAAGGACTTCGTGTGAGGGTCTGACCCTTCAGGAGTCTAGCCTGTGGAGATGTTCGGGCACCGACGACGCTAGAGTTTCGGTGACCGAACACCTCCCGGGACACTCGACATCCTGTCCCCCGGATCACAAGGTGTCCCCGATTGAGCTGCCACCACCTCTGCCAGCCTCGGCAACCGCACATCGTGACCGATTCTTCTGACCCAGCCTCATCAGTGCATTGATGTCGAGGCTTCCCCGTTTCTACTCTCGCTGTCCCGTCTCGGTGGTGGGATGAGTGCCGGAGGCGTTCCTAGACCAAGCCGAAGCAGTCGGCCAGAGTCGTAACGATCCGCAGTGCAAAGCTGCAACTCAGAACGATGAACGGCGTCGACTCCCCGCACTGCTCCATCTCGAATTGGAGAACGTGATATGCAACAGGAACCAGCAACTGACGCTGGCGGCCTCCGCCAGACTGAAATGACCGACGACACTCACCGCGTGTCCAAGAAAGACGTTCGGACAGCGGTGTCATCGTCGACAATCGGCACGACCATCGAATGGTACGACTTCTTCCTCTACGGCACGGCTGCAGGTCTAGTATTCGACCGTCTGTACTTCCCGACCGGTGACAGCACTATCGGGCTGCTGCTATCTTACGGAACTTTCGCTGTGGGCTTCTTGGCCCGCCCGTTGGGGGGATTGGTCTTCGGCCACCTGGGCGACCGGATAGGGCGCAAGAGGACTCTAGTAACGACCATGTACATTATGGGCATCGCTACGTTCCTGATCGGCGCGATTCCCACGTACGAGCAGATCGGAATTTGGGCGCCCATCACGCTCATCCTCTTGCGGATCGCTCAAGGAATCGCGATCGGCGGCGAGTGGGGAGGCGCAGTGCTGTTGAGCGTTGAGTACGCGCCTAAGACCAGACGAGGATTCTTCGGCAGTTTTCCTCAGATGGGTCTCGCCTTTGGCCTCTTGTTGGGCACAGGCGCGTTCACACTCCTTAACGTGTTTATGTCGGATGAAGCATTCCTCGCGTGGGGGTGGCGCATTGCCTTCTTCGTCAGCATTCTGCTGGTCGTTGTGGGAGTCTATCTTCGTTCGAAAATTGCAGAGACTCCCAGTTTCCGTGCCGCGCAGAAAAAAGTGGATAGCGTAGAACGCAAAATCCCTCTTGCCGAGTTGCTCAAAGACCGACTGTCGCGTCGGCATTTGCTGCTAGGAATGGGGACTCGCTACGCCGAGGGTGTCGCATATAATCTTTTGGCAGTATTCATTATTGCATTCGCGACAGGCACTGTCGGTTTTTCGCAACTTGAGGTTTTGTTATCTCTCATGATCTCAGCAGTCATTTTGGCGATCTTTATACCTGTGTGGGGTCGAGTTTCGGACGCAATTCCGCGTCGTGTGGTTTTCGGCAGCGGAGCATTGGCACTTGTCGCGATCGTATATCCGGCCTTCTGGGCTATTCAAACGGGTTCATGGCTGGCGCTTACCGCAGTGCTAGTCGTTGCTCTTGGCGTTGTCTATCCACTGATGTATGGTCCGATGGCGGCATTCTATGCCGAGCTTTTCCCACCCGCGACCCGGTACACGGGGATTTCAATTGTCTATCAGGTTTCTGGAATCATCGCTTCCGGCATGACCCCATTTATCCTTACATGGTTCGTTGGTGGATTTGGCCTCAATGCTGCATTGGCCTATGTAGTCTTCTCCTGTGCCGTAACTCTCGCCTGTACATGGTTGATCCGCGACCGTGATATTCGTGCCGTCGGTGTTACGGAAAATGATGTGACAGTCGATGAATCGAGACAAGAATCGAATCTGGACGGCGGCAGGGGACACGCTGGATGAGTAATTGTGATGCGGTGACAGATAGCCACACGCATTGTACTTACTGTCTACTCTCTACTGGGCACAGGGGCGCCGACAGATCAACCAGTGATCTGTATGAGTTTGAGAACGGTAACGGTGCTTAGGCAAAAATCGATACAGGATCTAACGAAAAGCGACCCTAGCGAGAATGGAATGGAACCAATGTCTGAACTCAAATGTAACCGACTATTTGCGGGATTCCGAGCGCCACGAGAGATCATCTTCGGTACAGGTCAGCGCCATAGTCTTCCAAAAATCCTCAATACTCTCGGGACCCGAGTCTTCTTCTGCGTTGATCCTTCGATGGTCACGCACCCGGAAGTGAGCACACTGATGAACAACGTTGCCGACAGCGGCATTGAAGTAGAGGTATTCAGTGACGTCTCACCCGAGCTGCCAATAGAAGACATCGCTGCTGCTGTGTCGGCCGCCAAGAGGCATTCGACAGATGCGGTAGTGGCAATTGGCGGAGGTTCGAGTATTGACCTGGCGAAACTTGTCTCGTGTCTGCTCGCCCACCCAGGGGACGTCAAACAGTACTTCGGAGAGTTCGCAGTCCCAGGACCTATTCTCCCGATCGTGGCTATTCCAACGACAGCCGGAACAGGTTCAGAGGTCACCCCTGTCGCTGTGCTGACAGACACAGAGCAAGGCGTGAAGGCAGGAGTTTCGAGTCCCTATCTAATTCCTACAGTGGCACTCTGCGACCCCGAACTGACACTCACCTGTCCGCCCTCGGTAACCGCGGCTTCCGATGCCGATGCACTCACCCACTGCATAGAGTCATACACCGCCATCAGGAGAGACAGCCATCCCGATCTCTTGGCAAGCCGCGTAGCTATAGGGCAAAGCAAGCTCACAAACTCTTTGGCCCTTGAAGGAATTCAGTCCATCAGCGACGGGCTCCTGGGAGCTTATCGGGAACCGGATTCGCTGCATGCGCGCACACAAGTGATGTACGGCGCGCTCCTAGGTGGACTGGCTTTTGGCACTGCGGGCAACGCCGCCGCTCATGCTCTTCAGTACCCCGTCGGAGCTGCGACACGCACACCACACGGGGTCGGAACCGGACTGCTCATGCCATACGTGATGGAGTTCAACTGTCAGGCTCGAATTCCGGAATACGCAGAGATTGCTCGGATCATCGGAAGAAGTGTCATTGCGGACGACATCTTGTCGGCAAGTGTCTCACAAGCGGATCATGCGCTTATCCTCGCTGCCAGCAACGGAACGAGCGCAGGCGGAAACCAAGAAGAACAACTAGCGGCCGCAGCACCCCGTCTCGTACAGCTGTATCTGTCGGGAATAGAAATTCCGAGCGCTCTGAGCCAGATCGGCTTCGATCCCGCCACGATTGGGTCGGCTGCAGAGAAGGGGGTCGCCTCCAAGCGGCTCTGCGACAACAATCCCATCTTGCTCGACACTTCAGGAGCAGAGTCAATTCTGCAAGCTGCAATGATTGGTCGTTTGTCTCTGGGGTGAGATTACCCGTCGCGATGTAGAAACCTTTAATGGCGGTTCTCGTGGAACTACGCAGAAGTGGGCTCCGTTTCCACGCGGAATCGTGTTGCGAAAAGCTGTCGTTCGCGTAGCAATTCGCTGCTCACACCCCGAGGAACTCGCGCATCGCCGGCAACTCACGGCGTGACTGAGACAGCCCCATACGATGAGCCGCGGCGAGACGCGAGAGATCCCGGGTGCCGTTGTCGACCGGCATACGCTCCGGTGCGAACACGTGGGCCTTCCCCTCGGCTTCGAGAGCGAAGATGCGGTCACGCGTTTCGTTGTAGCGCTTCCACCGAGTCAGCAGCGCCTCGCCCACCGCCGGGTACCGACGAAAGATGCTTCGGTAGATGGCAGGAAAACGCTGCGGTACCTTCCGGTATGAGCGCTCCTGGGTGAGGACGATGACGAACTTCTCGAAACCTTCGCGCTGGGCCTGGCTCAGCGCGATTCCGCCATCTTCGCCCATCGCCCCGTCGACGTAGACGTGTCCGTTCAGGTGGACCGGCGGCATGAGACCCGGCATCGTCGAGGAGGCACGGACGCGAACCATGAGATCTTCGATGTGCGGTGTGTCCTTCCGCGACCACACGACGTCCTCACCTGTCACTGCGTCAAACGCGACGATTCGCATTTCGGCAGAACTCGACTGGAAAGACGCCCAATCAAAGGGCAGGGCCTCTTCGGGACCGCCGGCCTTCTGGTAGATGTACTCCGCGTTGAACATGCCCTGCCCGCGGGCAAAGTAACGCAGACCGCCGAATTGCTCATCCGCAGCAAAGTCGACAAATGATCTGCGTGCCCGACGTGCGTCACCGGACAGATAGTTCACCGCATTCGACGCTCCGGCGCTGATCCCTGCCACCCAGTCGAAGTTCAGACCGGCGCCAAGCAACGTGACGACCATCCCGCTTGTCAGAGACGCTCGCATACCGCCGCCTTCGAAGATAAGTGCGGTGTCGCTGATGCGCGCCGTTCCTGTCGTGTGGTCTGTGTCCGTCATGTCGATCATCCTAGCGAGTGCCATTCCGCTTGCAGTGCACCGCCGTCACTCCGCGACTATGGGAACAAACCAGCCACACGGTGTCAGGCCGCCTTGGATTACCCCAGGCCTTCCCACACCATCCGCTGTCGCAGCGCCGGTGCCAGCACCATCGCCGCTATGACGCTGCCGACCAGCAGCACCCAGGCTCCGAAGTACGTGAACAGCTTGAGCTCGGGCGCCAGCGGCGGACCGAAGTCCGCGGCCATGAGAATGACTCCACCGAGGATCAGCGCAGTAGACACAATCACTTGGATGAACTGTTCGACCGTTGACTTGAGCAGCCCCTTGATCATCGAAATATTCAGGCCGCTCGTACCGACGTCGAGGGTCCCGTCCTGCAGGTGGCCGGCGATGCGTGAGAGCTGACCGGGAAGTTCTGCGATCTGCGGACCTACGGCGGCCGCGTAGAGTGCTGTCTCCTGCAGGTCGACTCCCAGCCCTCCGACCTCACGCAGAAGGCTGCGTCCGTTCTGCGTCACGAGAGTGAGCAGGTTGAGCTCGGGGTTGAGCTTCGTGATCGACCCCTCGAGCGTGCTGATCGCACGGAAGGCCGTGGCCACAGAGGCCGGCATGGGGAAACCGAAGTCGACGACGAAGTCGATGAGCTCCCCGAACAGGGCAGCCGAGGTCGAACCAGGCAGGCCGTCACCGTATTTGAGTAGTATCTGGCCGATCTCTCGCTGCAGCTCTCGAAGATTGATGTCACTGGGTGTGCCGAGGAGGTCGAGAATTGCGGCCGTCGCGGCCTGGGAGTTCTGCGAGTCGAAGGCCATGAGCAGCAGGGCAATGGCACGGCGGTCTCGTTTGTCGATGCGCCCGACGGCCCCAAAGTCGACGAGGCCGGCCCGGCCTGCTGGTGAAATGACGATGTTGCCCGGGTGCAGGTCGGCGTGGAAGATGCCCTTGCCCAGCACCTGCCGGACGACCATGAGGAAGAGATCCTGGGCGATCTCGTTTCTGGCCAGCTCCGAAAGATTCTCGATAACCTCGGTGGCATGTGAGAGCGGAACACCTTCGATGAGATCCATGACGATGACGTACTCACCGGAGTACTCCTTGTACACCCGTGGGATGCGCACCATGGAGTCCGTCCCCGAGGTGGATCGGCCCGTCTCGTCGGCTGTGCGCAAAGCCTCGATGTGGGACAACTCCCCGCGGTAGTCGAGTTCTCCCTGCAGGGAATCGACGAAGCTGCGGGCAAGTTTCCCAATGCCGACCCTGCTCGCCCAGTCGGTGGAGCGTTCGAGGCGATCTGCAAGGGTGAGGACGATATCGCAGTCGGCTCGGACTTGTTTGCGGATCTTCGGCCTCTGTACCTTCACGGCGACGACACGACCGTCCCAGGTGATGGCTCGGTGGACCTGTGCGACCGAGGCGGCAGCGAAGGGGACCTCGTCGAACTCTGCGAACACCTCGGCGACGGGCCTGCCCCACTGTGCTTCGAGCTGGCCCTTGACCTCACTGAACGGCACCGGCGGCACTCCCGCCTGCAAAGTAGAGAACTCTTCGACGAATTCGTGCGGGATCATGTCACCACGGGTGGCGATGAACTGGCCGAGCTTGATGAAGGTGACGCCAGCAGCGGCGAGCGCGTCACGCGTGGTCGACGCGACCTCGCGCAGGGACACTCGCAAGGTCGGAATCCGGGGCTTGAGGTAGCGGGAGAGTCCGAACTGGATGAGGATCTTCTGGATCTGGGCCAGGCGATTGAGCCTGCGATACCAGGTGGGGATCTTCGGCGCCGACCGCAGCAGCGAACTCAGCGATCCTGTCGGGAGAACGAGCTCGATGGCCAGGAGCACGAACATCTGGATGACGATGAACCAGGCGAACAGCAGGAGGAAGACCATGATGGCCGGGAAGCTCATGTCGAGGGTCGGATACTGTCCGCCTTCGGCGATGCCCAGAAGACGATACGCCTGGAGGGTGATCGGCCAGATCGACAGCCCCATGGCGAGGGAAACGATGGTGTTGCGAGCTGCACCCGTGCCGGTGAACATCATTCGCCGGACGAGGAAGCCGACGATGAGTGCACTGAGGACGCCCAGTCCGATGGAATAGAGGATCGTCACCCGTCAAGCCCTTCTGTCGTTCGATCAGATGCGCAGAGCGGCGCTGGCTGTGGTCGGCAGACCGACTCAGTTGTGCGCCGCCACCAGCCTAATTGATCAAGCCTCGCTGAGATTGAGAATTCGCAGTGCATCACGACTACCCGTAATCCTGGAACAACCATAGATCGACAAGAATGCTAGTGAGCCCGGAGTTGGTGCCGCAATTAGTAAAAGCATTCGAGGCCATTCTCGAGGCTGCGACGATAACATCGCTGTTCTTCAGTACTGACCGACGTGTGCACGAGATCAATCAGATTTGGCTGAAATTAGACGAGCGTGTTTCACTTCAGATCGTCGAAGCTGGCCTCTGATCGCACCGTGCCGAAACGCCATAACAAAAATGGCGACACTAGCGGCCATGCAAACCGCCACGCCGAAGGACATCAACTTACTGACTTCGTGGACCAATATATCGATGTCACTACCGAACATACGATCGTTGTCCCTGGTCCGGCCGTCTTGGCTTAAGAGTGTATTTGATCCAAGATTGAAGAATACGGCGATCGTGCTTACGAATAGTGGAGCGCCGAGTGCAAACGCAATTACCGGGATGTTCGTCCAAGTCCGCCAACGCTGGTCTCGACGTGCTAAATCCTGGATTTGGTGCTCGAGATCCTCTAGATCCCGTTGGTCGCCATGATCTTTCATAGATTCCTCACAAATAGCCTTGCCACCGGCAATATGGTACTCCGATACAAGCTGTTGAAACGAGTCGTTTAGCTGAGTCGCCAGATGTGCGCTCCCGACTGAGGCCGAAAATCGCGAGTTAAACCAGGGAGCCAGTCTTGTTGACTGGGGCCCTTCACTGGACCAGAAACGAAATAGAGACTGACTTCCCTTGAGTTCGGTCCGCTCTAGGACCAACACAGTTGTTGGGTTCAACGTGACGAACAATCCAGCCTCCGACTCGCTGATCAAAAATTGGAGCGACGTCCTCATCCTGTTCAGATTCTTCCATTGAACGAATCGCGAGCCACTTGGTGAATACTGCTCCGCCTAGATATTTGACATGTTCGACACTATTCATGAAGCAGAAGGCATCTATTGCTCTCCGCGTCTGCAGGTGGCAACGCCAGGACTCACTAGTGCAACCAATACGGCTTCACGATGTCGAAAAGTTCTCGGCACACGACTTTGGCTCCGCCGCCTACAAGAATTGTCGGCCCACACATGGGAGGTGAATTCCGGACACAAAATCAGATCCTCAAGATCACCGAGCAACTGAGGATCGCGTTAGTCCCCCGCCCTACCTCACTCCGGCCGGTGCTCTGCCATGGCCTTCTCGAAGAGCTGCGTTCCGAGCTCGTCGTAGTTCGCGTCCTTCGGGTACCACTGATCGAGATCAGCGAAGTCGCCCTTATCGTCGTAACCGAGCTCGGTCACGCTCTTCTGCCAGTCGGCCCCCGCGGTCTTCAACGTCGACGGCGCATCAGGGACGTCGGCGTTCTTTGCGGTCTTATCCGAGAGCGTCTTGGCGTACTTCGCCATCTGCTTCTGCACCTCATCGTCGAAGGGCTCAACCGATCCGTCGTTGGCCTTCGCCTGTTCGACGGCCATCGCCTTGGCACCGATGACGACCTCCATCATGGTGGAGAACGTCGTCGACATCGAGTCGAAGACGATCTGCTGATAGGCCGCCGGCAGCTCCGAGTACTTCTTCCCGGCTGTGATGGCACCGGCAGAGCGCGCGATTCCCGCATCGGAGGCGACTCCGATATTCGGGGCGACTTCGAACGTGCCGGCCTCCACGTTCGGGGCGAGCTGCCCGAGATCGCAGTCCACGGTTCCGCGCTGCAGCGCCTCATAGGTCTCCGGGAACGACAGCGACACCGGAGTGGCCCCAAGATCGGTGACCTGCTTACCGGCGGCGGCCGACCCGACACGCAGCTGCTTGCCCTTCCAATCGTCGAGAGACGACATCGGCTTCGAACACATTGTGGAATACCCACCGGCGGCGAGCATCGGGATGAGCGGAACGAGGTTCTTATCCTCGAACTCGGCGAGCACCTCAGGCGTCTCCCACGCCGCTTGGACACCAGCGGCATTCGCGGCCAGATCACTGGCGACCGGCGAGGACGGCAGTGTCGACATGGCGGTGCCGAGCGCATCGAAGGCCGGGTATTCGGCAGGAGTGTAGGACGGCAGCGTGAACGCGAGATCGACTCGCCCGTCAGCCAAAGCGTCATCGACGTCGGCGTAGCTGGCGATCGCCTGACCCCAGACGATGTCAACGGTGATCTTCCCGCCCGAGCGCTCCTCGATCGCCTTCTTCACATCGAGCCCATTCGGCGCGAGGATCGACTTCTCCGACATCGCCGAAGGCTGGAACTTCAGGGTCACCGGGTCAAGATCGGACAGAGCCTCATCGATCTCATCCTGTGGCGCGTCGTAGGCGAAGCCCTCCCCTGCGGAGGCATCCGAGTCTGAATCGCTCCCGCCGACAGATCCGGCGCATCCGGCCAAAAGCGCCAGCGACGCGACCGTCGCGATGGCGGTGAGAGGGCGGACTGACGCCGACCGAATGCGATTCATGGGACCCCTTTGAACAACGACTGAGAGTTTCCTTCGATCATAGATCTGAATGAGTCCACCCTGTTATGACTCCCCTCACACCGCTCTGAATCCCGCGACAGCACGCACGACGGAACTGCAGGGCCACCTCGGCGAGGGTCAGCTACTGGCCATGCCGCCGCTGGTGCGCTCGATGAGATCCGGCAGCCACTCCGTCATGCCTGGTACGGCGACCAGAAGGACGAGGAAGACCACGGCGACGGGTAGGAACCACAGCAGAGAGATGAAGTTGTCGCGCAGCGTGATGGTGTGCCCGAGGTTGACGGCCTTGTCCTTGACGATGTTGTGGATGATGTAGGGGATGATGCCGACCGGCGGGGTGATCATGCCGAATTCGCCGAGGAGGACGACGAAGACACCGAACCAGAGTGGGCTGACCCCCATGGTCTCGAGCGTCGGCAACAGGATCGGGATGGTCAGCAGCATCATCGACATGGTGTCGAAGAACATGCCCATGATGACGTAGAGGACGATGAGCACGAGCAGGAAGCCCACCCGCGACAGCCCCAGGTCGGTGATGAAGCCGGTGAGGATGGGGGCCAGCCCCGTGATCGCGAGCAGGCTGGTGAGCATCGTCGCACCGATCATGATGAAGAAGATCGCCGAGGTGGCCGACACCGTAGCCAGCGCTGAGTCCGCGATCTTTCGCCAGGGTTGGTCGCCCCGCTTCTCCCACAGACACAGCAGGACGGAACACAGTGCGGCCGCGGCTCCCGCCTCGGTGGGGGTGAAGATTCCGGAGAACATGCCACCGAAGAGCACGACAAGGATGACTAGGAAGCCCCACACTCCGCCGAGTGAGGTCAGTCGCTGGCGCCAGGTGGGAGTCGTGCGGTCGGCGGTATCGACGCCGCGACCGACGAGTTTCGGGGCGATGACACCGATGGCGAAGATGAAGACGGCGAAGCACAGCGCAAGCAGAATTCCGGGCAGAGCGCCGGCCATGAGTGCCGGACCCACGGGCACCGAAGCGATGCCGGCGTAGATGACCATTAGGATCGACGGTGGGATAAGGTTGCCGGTCATTCCGGAGACCATGATCGTGCCGACGGCCATGCGCTTGTCGTAGCCGGCCTTGAGCATCTCGGGGATTCCGGCACGGCCGAGCGCGTAGGTCATGCCGATGGTTGACCCGGTCACTGCCGAGAGTCCGGCCCCGGCGAAGGTCGTGCCGATGCCGATGCCGCCGGGCAGCCAGGAGAACCAGTGGTCGGCGACCCGGTAGATCTTGCCAGAGAGTCCGGATTGGGTGAGCAGCATGCCCATGAAGATGAACATCGGCAGCACGCTCAGCGACCAGTCCGAGACCGCGCTGAAGGGTGCCGTCGAGAGGATATTCATGGTCGCGGGGATGCCGCTGACCGCGTAGACGCCGATGATCGAAGGCACGGACAAGGCGATGGCGACAGGAACTGAGAGAAACAACAGAACGAGCATCATCGCGATGCACCAGGCGCCTCCGACTGCTGCCGAGGGGCTGGTGAAGAGGCCGATCAGGCAGATGGCGACCAGGCCGAAGCCGATGATCAGAGCGAGGACGCCGGGCGGTTTCCTGCGGGAACCCGATGGCAGCAGCTGGGGGCTAGTCGGCGGGCCGTCATCCGGCGTTGGGCCAGCGGCCGGATTATCAGTATCTGCGTTCACAAGTCGGTTCCGTCAGCAGCTCGTCAGTATGTTCTGTTGTCGGCGTCGTGCTCGGCCGGTCTGCCCGTGGCACGGTCGAGCACGGATTCGCTAGTCCGGGCGATGAGGACGGCGTCGAGGACGTAGAGCGCGGCTAGGAGTACGAAGACGATCGGGACGAGGAAGTAGACCGGCCAGGTGATGATGTCGGACACGTCAGCGGTCGAGCCGATCGCCATGTTCTCGAGTGCCTTCAAGAAACCGAACCAGGCGAAAGCGAGGGAGACGAGGGCGCCGAGAATGCAAGCGAAGACTCTGAACACCGAAGCGGTGGCTGGCCGTGCCCGGTCGATGGCCATGGTGACGGTGATGTGTTCCTTCTGCAGCTGCGCAGCTGGGATGCCGAGGAGTGCCACGATCGGCAGATACCAGTACTCGACGATCTCGTTGGTGCCGTAGATCGGGGCGTCGAAGAGAGAACGCGTGAGCGCGTGGATGACGATGTGGAGCATCATGATGATGACCGCGGCTGCCGTGGTGATCGTCAGGCACTTGTTGAGGACTTTCGTGAACGTCGGCATCACATATCACCTGCGACTTCCACCGCACGAAGCGCATTCAACAGATCCTCGACCTCTGATGTCGAGCGCAGTCCATCGGGGATCATCGCGGTGACTCTGCGTGCCCCGGCCTCGTCGAGGACGATCGGGTCGATGCCGGCTACTTGGGAGTAGCGACGGGCGCTGCGTGGCAGAAGGGCAACGCCCAGTCCGTTGGAGACGAGCGACTGGATCGCACCAGGGTTGTCCGTGATGTGTCGTGTGCGTGGTTCGAAGCCAGCGCGCCGGCAGAGACGCTCGGCGGTGGAGCGGCAGCGTACGCAGCCCATGATCCACGGCAGGTCTGCGACATCGCTGAGGCGGGTGATCTGTCCAGCTCGGTTCCATCGTTCGGGGACCAGCAGGTCAAGATGGTCGGCGCCGAGATCGACCGTGTCGTGAGCAGGAAGGCTTGGAGCTTCCTCATCTTCGTGATGGAACAAGAAGGCTACGTCGATCTCGCCTTCCTCCAGCAGAGTCATGGCTTCGGGCGGTTCTGTTTCGGCAACCTCGTAGGAGTGGTGTTGGACGGATTCGCTGCCCGTTCCGGAGGATGATGCGAGACTCCCCAGGGCTGCGGCCAAGGGGCCGACGACGAAGCTGGGGAATCCAGCCAGTCGGACATTGCGTCCGCCGAGGCCGAACGCTCCGGCCAGGTCCCCTCGCAGACCCGTCACCGAGGTGGCTATTTCGTTGGCGCGGATGCGTGTCAGTTGGCCAGCTGTGGTGAGGACGATACCGCGAGAGGTGCGTTCGAAGAGTTTGACGCCCAGATCTTTCTCGAGCGCGTTCATGTGTTGGGACAGTGCCGGTTGTGACCAGCCGAGTTCGCGTGCGGCGGCTCCGATGCTGCCTGCCTCGGCGATCGCGCCGAAGATCAGCAGACGTTTCGGTTCGCCGACGTCGAGCGCCTGCTCAAACACATTTGCCATAAGTCCAGGTTATGTCATGGCAGAGGGAACTGGGCCTACCGGGAGTCCCTGGATCGGACGAGACTGGAGGGAAAGCACTGATACACGAGGACGAGGAGACAAACTATGCGCAGGATCGGACTGTTGGGTGGAATGAGCTGGCACTCGAGCATCGAGTACTACACGAAGATCAACTCGGCTGTGACTGAGCGTCTCGGCGGGCATCATTCTGCACAGATCCTGTTGGACTCAACCGACTTCGCCGATATCCGCGACATGCAGGTCGCCGAGGATTGGGCGGGTATGGATGCCTCCCTGGCCGCAACGGCACAGCGACTCGTCGAGGGTGGAGCCGAGGCAGTGGCGATCGCGACGAACCTCATGCACAAATGCGCACCTGCCGTAGAGACCGCAGTCGGTGCACCCCTGATTCACATCGTCGATGCAATTGCGACGGTGGCCAAGCGTCAGGGCCATTCGACTCTGGCGGTGCTCGGCACTAAGTGGACGATGCTCGACGGCTTCTACACCGAACGGCTCGAAGCGCAGGGCATCCGCACTCTCGTCCCCGACGAGGAGACCTGTATCGAGATCGACCAGATCATCTTCGACGAACTCACCCAGGGCATCTTCACCGATGCCTCCCGCGCCCGATATGTCGAGATCATGAAGGATCTCAAAGCTCGCGGCGCCGATGCCGTGGCACTGTCGTGTACGGAGATCGGCTTACTGGTGCCGGCTGGAGCCGCGCCCCTTCCGGCAATTGATTCGGTTGAAGCGCATGTTGCGGCGATTGTCGAGTGGATGATGGCGGAGGAGCTGGCGGGCGATTGGCCACAGATAGAGCACAGGGCACAAATCCCAGCGCCCTAAGTTGCCTATACAAACGACCGAAGGTCGAACAAGACGCTATTGCTGCAGTCGCTATGAGCGAACAACTCTAGCTCGAGACTTCCACCCACTACCTACCCGTCATCACCGAACCATCTAAAACGTATACGTACGAAACACTTCCCCGTATCACTTTTGGCTCTCTCAGATTAGGTTCGAGCATACAACAACTTATTGCCGTCACGGTCAACAGATGGTCAGCAAACAAATCCACCGCCCATCGCGTCATCTGTCACATTTAGCCCGTTGTCTCCAGGTAGCCCTCCGATCACACTCCGAATTTCCTCATCCAACCCCTCAAGGCCAGAACCGTGGCCTTCAGACACTGAAACATCCGACACGACAAACAATGACGATAGCTTATCCCTAAAGCGCAAAAACTCCTTAGGCATGACTTTAGAGCTGCCCCTGGAAGCTTGAAGTAATACTTCAATAAACGCTTCTCCGGTACGATAAATGCGCATCTCTCCATTCACAACATTTAATACCTTTTTTCCATCGACGTACAAATGATAGAAGTCTTTCCACTTTGAGTCGATTTCATTCGAAACCTCGGCTCGTATATCTTCGAATCTATTTAATCGCATTTCCCAGATGCTAATCTGCCTCTGCATATAGTCGGAGACTGCATTCGAATGCTCAAACGATTTTTCACTGGGCAGAGTCAGGGCACGCTGCTCTGCGAAGACACCAATAGCCTCAGCTCGAAATCTATCTGCCGCCGCGCGGATGATTACTGCAATTTCGGCTGCGCTCTTATACGTAACAGCAGAAATTAGAGATGAATTCAGTAGAATGTTTTCTATCATCCGTGCTTTCCATACAAATACACCTTTTCCTTCCAGCCTCATGACCTCTCGGTCAGACAGGTAGTCCCGGTCTACAACACACAGGTGAGGAATTCCGACTTCGACCCGACTCAGCGCTTCAGAAGCGCGAAGGACCTGCTCGCGACTCCCTGCCTCCACTATCTTCACCCTGGCCAATTCTTCAGGAAACAGTACTTTAAGTCTTTTGGCGTCATTAGGGCCTTCGACGATAAGCAGTGCCTCTATCTGCAACAAGTCGCGCGGACTAATGCCAAGCTCAAGTAGGGGCTCGAACCACTTTTCGGAGTCGCTGGCCCATTCAAGCTGGTTTTGAAGCGTCTCCCATGCCCCCTTCACCGAACCGATTCGGTCTTGCGGAACAGTGGCCACGATGACTGGCGAGTGGGTCACAATGAAGGCCTGCCCCTCACTTGCAAGTGAACTGATCGCCTCCAGTACTGCGGATTGCAGAGAAGGGTGTAGATGTTTTTCGGGTTCGTCTAACAATAGAACGCCATTCTTAGACGATAGTTGACTGATAAAATAGAACATGCCGATCATCTCGCGTTCACCATTAGAGAGGTCGGACAAGCCATGCTCTACGCCGGAGGGAAGCTCGACTGTAATAACAGGACGCCCGGTGTGCTCATCAAACCTGGGACGTGAAATACTCTTCCCGGTTGCCCGATAAAATGTGTCGCATAATCGGCTGTACTCACCGGAAATCTGATCCGACGACTTGGAGTTGACGTACTCGCGGTAGTCCAACGCAGCCAGATAGGAACCAACGTCAGGCATCACTTGCGCATTTTTCCAACGAATCTCATCATGCATCATCTGCCGACGATTCATCGCGCTCTGGGCAGTATCTAGAAGGTTGAGGTCAATTCCGATATCAGCTTCAAGCGTCGGCTGCCGACGTGCCGAAAGTAGATCGATATTGGCAAATGAATATCGGCTAGCAAAATGCCGGTTTTGGAGTGCCTGTATAACAGGATCAATTTGAGCATAACGCCCAGACTCTTGAGTTGAAGTCGCGATTGCCCGTACCACGTGTTCATTCTGCCGTTCCGACTGGTCCTGGCCTGTCTCAGAAAGCCATTTATCAAGAAGATCGTATTCGTGGCTAGAAAGTTGCACTGCAATTTCAATCGATAACGAGTTCGCATAGGGGCCAACCAAATCGGGCAAATTGATTTCTCCTGCCCAAATAGCCGCGATTGCTTCAAATATTAGACTTTTTCCGGTCCCATTACGTCCAGTGAAAACTACATAGGGCAGCTCTGATAAATTCGTGGCTTCAGCTTTCCGAATGCCTTTGTAGTTCAATATTTCGAACCGAGCTATTTTCACTATCTGACTCTTCCTGCTATCGTTGCTATTACAAGCCTCAAATCAATTAAAATAACTCCATCACTAACAAACTGCGATGAGTTAACGATCACAATCTTACTGTAGCCCGATCGTCCGCCAGCTAGCTCTGCGACGACCGACAAACTCAGCGGAGCATGAGACGGCAGAGGGCCGCGTCAACGCAACCGCCGTCCCAGCGATCAATGATTCTTCGGTATCGGCACCTGCAGGCACGTAACGACCTATGAATGCGTCGAGGTTTCGGGAGGCCAACGCCAGAGCCGGATCGGCGACCTGTTCCGGAGCTGTCCAGTTACTTTTACCGCGTAAGTCGTAGATGGGCATGGACTTCGTCATTGCCGTCTCCAGAACGGGTGCCATCTCGTAGATCCGCAGCTCCTAGTCGTGACCGAAGTGGACAACCTACTCGGCGAAGCGGGACACGACGGCTACGTCACTTGCCCGTGACGCTGGGAAGTTCGGCGTAGCTACCGCCGAACTAGCATGTCCTCAGAACGGTTCTGCCTGCGCTTCCAGCCAAGCTTTCCACTCCCAGAACCGCTCTGGGGCAGGCCTGGCAATGGAATCGTTTGAACCGGAGAAGGTGTGTACGCGCCGGATTCCGTGGAGAGCGTTGACGAGCCATACCTCGTGTCCCAACAGACTGTCCGGTTGCACCTGCCGATATTGAACACTGATGCTGCGCCTGCAGGCTTCGTCTTGGATCAGTGAAGTGGTCACGCCCGGTAGTTGGGCCAAATCAGAGTGCGGAACGCACAGCGTCTCGTCCTCCCACCACAGCAGGCTCGAGGTTGCCGATTCGACAGCGAACCCGTGTTCGTCGACGAGCAGCACCTCATCGCATTTCTGCTCCTCGCGCGCCCGCGTCCTCAACTCGCCGAGGCGTGCAATGTCCGGGCCCTTCGTCCGCGGGTATTGACGCGGATCGGCGAACGGTGGGATCCACACATCGAGTTCATCGGTTCGAGGCGGTGCTGGTCTCAGCCGAAACCCGAGGACGGGTTCGCAGCCACCGAGGACCTCTACTCTGGGGAACCACTCCCCCGAACGCGGAATGAGGTCGCCGAGTGCCGACCAGAAGTCCGCCGAGGCGGCATCAGCGCACCCCAGCTCGAGTGCGGCCTGGCTGAATCGCTGGCGATGCCGGTCGAACGCACGGACTCTGCCCGCCTCCACGAGCCAGGAATCTGCAAGGCGAAGTGCACCCTCGGCACCACCTGCGATGAATTCTCGTTGCTGCTCATCCCAAGTCCAGATCGTCATGTCATGAGCTCCCCTCGGCGGTGGAATCCTCGGCCTCAAGCGTCGTCTCACTGCCTTCCTGCCCAAGCGGCATGTCCTCAGCGGCTCCGGGAAATGCGGCATCACCGAACAACTTCAGCAATGGAGCTGCTTTGGCTACAGTTTCAATATATTCGTCCTCGAGGTCGGAGAGGGCGACGATTGCACCACCGACCCCGTAGCGGATGGTGCCATCCGAAATGACCAGGGTTCTGATGGCGACGCTGAGATCGACGGCCCCGTTGAGGGAAAAGTATCCGATTCCACCGCTGTAGACGCCGCGGGGCCCGGTCTCGAGTTCGTCGATGATCGACATCGTCCGCAGCTTTGGCGCACCGGTCATCGAACCCGGTGGGAAGGCCGCTCGGACACACGCCACCGGGGAATTCTCGGGGTCGAGGACTGCACTGACCGTGCTGACCATCTGGTGGACGGTGGCATAGGATTCGATGCCGAACAGTTCATCCACGGATACGGATCCGAGCTGGGCAGTGGCTCCGAGGTCGTGGCGGACAAGGTCGACGATCATGAGGTTCTCCGAGCGATCCTTCTCTGAGTGGAGGAGCTCGTCTCGGATCGCATCATCCTCACTTTCGGTGGCACCACGTGCCCGAGTGCCCTTGATCGGCTTTGATTCGATGCGACCATCGGCCGTGATGCGCACAAACCGTTCGGGCGAGGTGCTGAGGACGGTGGCTTCTCTGGACTTGAGATAGGCCCCGAACGAGGTGGGGTTGTCTGCGCGCAGTGCACGATACATGCCCAGCGTGTCCGCCTCGGTGTCCAACTCCATCCTGGCCTCGAGCATGTTGGTCAGGCAGACTTCGTAGGTCTCCCCGTCTGTGATCTTCTCCAGCACGCGCTCGATGTTGTCCCGGTACTCACTGCGGGAGTGCCGGGCCACCAGAGACGTCGCGTTGGGAACAGCGATTCGGGTTCCAGTGCCGGCTGTCAGTCCCTGAGGAGTCGACGGGGTGCCAGTAGCCAGGTCCTGGATCGCTGCCCTCGTCTGTGCGCACCAGGCCTCGGCGTCCGCCGGTGAGAAACCGAGCCCTTTGAGTGCCAGCAGATAGACTCTCGACTCCTCGTGATCGATGACCACAGCGCGGTCGAGGAACATCAGCGTAGCGTCTGGCAGGTCTGAGTGGTGCTGGTTGAGCGAACCGACCTCGGACTTCAGCTCGTATCCCAGGTATCCGACCCAGCCGAGGCGGAAGTCGAAGGGAAGTGCCGGAACCTCAACGTCGATGGTGTTCAGCTCGGCCTCGAGCCAGTCGAAGAGGCCGCTGCTGACTGTTGTCTCCGCATCTGCCGGGTCGACCGGAGCACGTCCGGTGTGGCGAATGCGGATCGTGCCGGTGGATGTATCTGCCGTAGCGACTCGGCCATTAGCTCCGGTGGGCGCACCCATGATGCTGAACCTCGATGACCTTCTGCTCGGGTCATTGCCATCGAGCCAGACGGCTTCTTCCTCGTCTCCGTACAGCGCTGAGAAGATGGCCTCGTCCGGCACTGTCAACTCCAAAGTTTCTACCTGAAGCGCCACTGTGACTGGCTCGGGTCGGTCAAGTGTGCCGGAGCTTGGAGTCCCGGAGTTCAAAGTCCCAGTGTTCGAGGCTTCAGTCTCTCCGCCTGCCCACTCCCGGGTCAATCGCGCGAAATTGCCCAGCAGTTGAAGGCTATGTTCGGTGGAGATCGATTCGGGGTGGAATTGGACTCCCCACTGCGGAAGAGTGCGGTGACGCAACCCCATGATGACTCCGTCGTCGGAATAGGCAGTCACCTCCAGCTCCTCTGGAACATCGGTGACGGCCAGCGAGTGATAGCGCACCGCATTGAACGTCGGCGGAATTCCCGAGAAGAGATCGACGCCGAAATTCCGGATCTCCGAGAGCCGCCCGTGCCGTGGAGTAGGCGCGTGAGCGACTGTTCCACCGTGAGCCAGGGCGATCCCCTGGTGCCCCAGACAGATACCGAGGATGGGAATTCTCGCATCGTCAATCACCTCGGCGCAGATCCCGAAGTCGTCGGACTTGTCCGGCGACCCGGGTCCTGGGGAAATTACGACATTGTCGAACTCCTCGAGGGCACCGATGCTCCAGTCCTTCCAGTCATTGGACACGATGACGGGTGGGCAGCCGTTGACCTCAGTGAGGTAGTGGTAGAGGTTAAAGGTGAACGAGTCGTAGTTGTCGATGAGAAGTGTGCGTATCACTGCTCTGCCGATGTCTCAGTCTGTCCGTGAGCTCTGCGAAAACCTGGGAACTCAGCCGAGGACAAGACGTCGTGTGGACTCTGTGAACCCAGCAGCCGCCTCGGTGAGAAGCGATTCCTCGGTGTCAGCACCTGCCCGCACGTACCGCCCGCTGAACGCATCAAGCGTGCCAGAGGACAAAGCTAGCGCCAAGTCGGTGACCTGCTGCGGGCTGGTCCAATCGTCTTCGCCGCGGAAGTCGTGGACGGGCATGGACTTCGTCATCTCGGTCTCGACGACGCCAGGTGCCATCTCGAAGATCCGGAGACCCTTGTTATGACCGAAGTGGACGACGGAATCGGCGAGACGGAACAGGGAGGCCTTCGATGCCGAATACACGGCGTAGGCGGGAGTGCCCTTTGCTCCTGACCCCGAATTGAGGTCGATGATGCGGCTAGGACGACCGGTCGCCTCGGCGTTGGTGATGAGGACCGGGGCGAAGGCGTTGATCATGAGGGCGACACCAAGGACGTTGGCGTCGACGACACCTTTGATGCTCTCCGGGTCTGCCTCCCACAGTGGGCCCTCGGTGGACTCGATGCGGCCGGCATTGTTGACGAGCACCTGCATACGGCGGCCACTCTCAGATTCGAGCGCTGCAACCGCAATGTGCAACGCCGACACCGAGTCGATGTCATCGGCGCGCAGCGCCAACCCGGTGACCGCTCCCCCGGTGGCGTCGACGATCTCCGCCGCCGCTGCCTCAGCCTTCGACGCCGAGGTGGCTGTGACGACCACGTGGTAGCCGGCCTTCGCGAATGCTTCGGACAGGTACCGACCGATGCCGCGTACTCCCCCAGTGATGACAGCGATCGTCTCGGACGGCACTGCTGTCGCCTCGGGTTTCGCTGTATTGGTGGGCAGGTTGGTACCGTAAGGCAGCTTCTCGGTCATGGTCGTACTCCTGTGATGTTCGGTTCGGATGTGACAGTACCCGGCCGGGACACCAAAGCAACCGACCGGGCCATCATGCGTTCAGTCCTCAGCTTCGGACTTCAGCGCCGTGACGCTCAGCCGCCAGCTGGGTCGCAGCCTCACGCATCGCTGAAGCGTCATCTGCCTTGAGCGTACGATCCGGTGCCCGGAAGGTCAGCCGGAAGGCCAGCGACTTCTTGCCCTCGGGCAGCTGGTCACCGGTGTAAAGGTCGAAGGTCTCGAGAAGCTCAAGTTCCTCCCCCGCACCTTCACGCAGTGTTGCAGCCAGCGTCTGAGTCGGCAGATTCGCGTCGACGATGAGGGCGACGTCCTGGCGGGAGACCGGGTAGGTCGACAGTGCGCCGTCCCAGGTCCGCAGGTCCTCCTGTCCCAGGAGTGCGTCGAGATCGATCTCGAAGGCCACGGTCCGAGCCGGCAGGCCCAGGTTCTCGCACACCTTCGGGTGGAGTTCACCGGCATGTCCGAGTTCCTGACCGTCGGCAAGGAGGAACTTCGCGGCACGGCCTGGGTGCCAGGGCGCGATCTGGTCAGCTTCGACACTGACCTCGATGCCGTTGACGCCGGCGATGCGGCGGACGGTGTCGATGACGTCGGTGGCCTCGGCCTTGCGGCCCTTGCCCCAGACGCCGGGCAGTTCGACGTTGCCGGAGATGATGCCCGCGTAGTGGTACGGCTGGGCGGGAACCGAGGCGTAGACCTCCTCGAGTTCCGCATCCGTCGGGTGGTAGCCGGGCAGGTGCCGTGGCCCAGGACCTGTAGGCAGTCCCGCCGAGGTGGAGACGAGCCCGGCCTCGAACAAGGCGACATCCTTGGCTCCACGACCGAAGTTGCGTGCCACCAGTTCGACCAGGGTCGAGAGCAGGTTGGTGCGCATCAGTGGCAAGTCCTCGGACATCGGGTTCGCCAAGCGGATGTGCTTGCGGCGCACATCGTCGGCTTCAAGGCGCAGCTGATCATCACGCTTATCGGACGTGAACGGGTAGGACAGCACCTCCGTGTACCCGTCGGCGGCGAGCAGATTAGAGATCCGGCGCCGCGTGCGCTGTGCTTCGGTCATGCCCTGTCCGGCGCGAGCGGCCGGTTGGATCGATGGGATCCGGTCGTAGCCGCCGGTGCGGGCGACTTCCTCAATGAGGTCGACGTCTGCGGTGATGTCCGTGCGCCAGGAGGGCACGGTCACGGCCAGACGGTCCTTGCCGATGACCTCGATGACTGCACCGATACCTTCGAGCAGCCCGGTCACCTCGGCGGTCGTGTAGTCGACGCCGACGAGGGAGTCGACGCGCTTGACCGGAAGCTCGATGACGGTGGGTTCGGGAGCCTGCCCGACCTGTGTTGTCGCCGGGCTGAGTCTGCCGCCGGCGAGTTCGACGAGCAGGTCAGCGCAGCGGCGTGCAGCCACGGGGCCGAGCAGCGGGTCGACTCCACGTTCGAAGCGCCGCGAGGCCTCGGAAGACAACTTGTGCCTGCGTGCGGTCCTGGCGATCGAGATCGGGTCGAAGTGAGCGGATTCGATGACGACGGCGGTGGTCTCATCGTTGACCTCGACCGCGGCTCCGCCCATGACTCCGGCGAGGCCGATGATCTTGCCGCCGGTGCTGTCTGAACCCTGTCCACCGCGGTCGGTGATGAGGAGGTCCTCGGCATCCAGGGTGCGTTCGACGTCGTCGAGGGTCGTGAACTTCTCCCCCGCCTGCGCACGGCGCACGACGATCTCCTCGCCCAACAGTGCCGTGTCATAGGCGTGGAGGGGCTGGCCGAGTTCGAGCATGACGTAGTTCGTGACATCAACGGTGAGGCTGATGGGGCGCATGCCTGCGGCGATGAGACGGCGCTGCATCCAGAACGGTGTCGTCGCGCTCGTGTCCAGGCCGGTGACCTGCACGGCGGTGAACTGGTCGCAGCCGACGTTGCCGTCGATGGGATTGGAGTCCTCGATGACGACATGAAAGCCGTCATCAGTGGGTACGTTCACCTCGGCGACGGTGGGGCTGCCGATGTCGGTGAAGGGCTGGCCCTTCATCTGCGCGTACTCGCGGGCGATGCCGCGCATCGACAGCTGGTAGCCGCGGTCAGGGGTGACGTTGACGTCAAGGGTGACCTGGTCGAGTCCGAGGAGGGCGATCGCATCGTCACCGGGTTCGCCACTCAGGCCGAGGTTCTTCAGGACGATGATGCCGTCGTGGTCCTCGCCCAGGCCGAGTTCCTTGGCCGAGCAGATCATGCCGTCGGACTTGTGTCCGTAGGTCTTGCGGGCAGCGATCTGGAAATCACCGGGCAGGACGGCTCCGGGCAGGCAGGCGACGATGAGGTCACCGACGACGAAGTTGTGGGCTCCGCAGATGATGCCGCGACTGGGTCGTTCCTCGCCGGGCTGCGGGTCCTTCGGATCATCGAGTTCTTCATTGTGCTCAGGTCCGACGTCGACCCGGCACCAGTTGACGGTCTTGCCGTTCGAGTGCTCTTCCTTGGTCAGTTCAAGGACGCGACCGACGACGAGGGGCCCGGTGATCTCGGGGCCGAAGAAGTCCTCTTCCTCGAGTCCGATCGACGCGAACTCCGCTGCCAGGGCATGGGGATCCGTATTGGCCGGGAGATCGACGTAGTCGGCCAGCCAGTTCAGTGGGACGCGCATATCAAGCCTTCATTCCGAAACGTGCCGAGAAGCGCACATCGCCCTCGACCATGTCATGCATATCGTTGATTCCTTCGCGCAGCATCAGGGTGCGCTCGATGCCCATACCGAAGGCGAAGCCCTGGTAGACCTCGGGGTCGATGCCCGCTGCCTTGAGCACATTGGGGTGGACCATGCCGCAGCCGCCCCATTCGATCCAGCCGGGCCCGCCGACCTTGTTGGGGAACCAGAAGTCCATTTCCGCGCTCGGTTCGGTGAACGGGAAGAAGCTGGGGCGCAGGCGGGTCTTCGACTCCGGGCCGAACATCTCGCGGGCGAAGCCGTCGAGGGTGCCCTGCAGGTTGGCCATGGTCAGGCCCTTGTCGATGGCGATGCCCTCGATCTGGTGGAAGACCGGCGTGTGAGTGGCATCGAGTTCGTCGGTGCGGAAGGTCTTGCCCGGGCACACGATGTAGAGCGGGACACCGCGCTGCAGGAGTGAGCGGGACTGAACCGGTGAGGTGTGGGTGCGCAGGACGAGGCCGGCCTCAGGAGGATCGACGAAGAAGGTGTCCTGCATCTGGCGAGCAGGATGGTCGGGTCCGAAGTTGAGGGAATCGAAGTTGAGCCACTCGGATTCGATCTCGGGGCCTTCGGCAACTTCCCAACCGAGGCCGATGAAGTAGTCAGCGGCCTGTTCCTGGATGAGGGACAGCGGATGGCGAGCGCCGAGGCGGTTGCGGTCTGTGGGCAGCGTGACGTCGATGGACTCTTCGATGAGAACGGCAGCGTCGCGCTCGGCCTCGAGCTCGGCCTGACGGGCGTCGAGGGCCTTCTTGACCTGACCTCTGGACTTGCCGACGATCTTGCCGGCGGCGGCCTTATCGGCCTTGTCGAGTCCGCCGATGGCTCGGTTGGCCAGCGCCAGCGGGGCCTTGTCGCCCGTGAACTCGATCTTCGCGGCCTTGAGATCGTCAAGGGTGCGTGCGTCCGCGAATGCCCTCAGTGCCGCGTCAACGGCCGCATTCACGGCCGACTCGTCCAATGGGTCGAGCTGGTCAGTCATCAATGTCCTTCATCTGCCTGCGTAGGTACCGTTCGTCTACCGCGATCAAGTCTATCGCCTGTGATTCGGTGTCAGGCCACCCGTCCGGATGATGTCCCATAGGGATTTAACCTCCCACCCTCGCCGAGGTGGTCCGACCCGAATCCGGTCCGTGTCCTGGTCTGTGACCTGGCTCATCGAGACCTGTCAACAGAAGATGTAGTGTCGAAGAATGACGACTCAGCGAGCTTCCGATGTCATGGTCAAGGCCCTGGAGAACGAGGGAGTCGAGCGCATCTTCGGCATCCCCGGTGAGGAGAATATCGACTTCATCGATTCTCTGCGCCAGTCCTCGATCGAATTCGTCCTCACCCGCCACGAACAGGCTGCCGCGTTCATGGCAGCGACCTATGGGCGCCTGACCGGCAAGCCAGGAGTGTGTCTGACCACGCTCGGTCCCGGCGCGCTCAACTTAGCGACCGGCGCGGCGTACGCCCACCTCGGCGGGATGCCGGTGATCATGATCACCGGGCAGAAGGGGATCCGCACAGCAGAGCAGGCACGCTTCCAGATCGTGAATACGGTCGCGACGATGAAGCCGCTGACGAAGGACAGCCGACAGATCACCTCGGCGAATATGGTTCCCACCATGGTCCGGGAGGCCTTCCGCGTCGCCCGGTCCGAACGGCCGGGCCCGGTCCACCTTGAGCTTCCCGAGGACATAGCCGCGATGCCGCTGGAGCACTGCGACCTTGTTCAACCGCACACCAATGGACGGGCGACTGCCAGCGACGATGCCATCGATGCCGCCGCCAAGGTGATCCGGAATGCCGAGCGGCCGCTGCTCATGCTCGGCGCCGATGCCTCGCGCTCGGACTGCAGTGAGGCTCTGTCGAGATTTGTCTCTCGGGTGCGCATCCCCTATTTCACCACTCAGATGGGCAAGGGTTCCGTGTCCGGCTCGTCCGATCTGTACATGGGCACCGCGGCCCTGACCAGCCGCGACTATGTCCACGATGCGATCGAGAAGGCCGATGTCATCGTCACCATCGGACACGATACGACCGAGAAGCCTCCGTTCACGATGGACGAGAACGGACCGACCGTCGTCCACGTCGGCTACCGGGCAGCCGTCGTCGAGCAGGTCTACTTTCCGCAGGTCGAAACCATCGGTGACTTGGGCCCCAGCCTCGATCGACTCGCTGTGGAACTCGTCGGTCACGTGCCCAACGCCGGAGCGCTGCTGCCGATGCGGGCCGGAATTCTGGAAAAGATCGAAGAAGGCACGACGGATGATCGCTTCATCCCACAGCGCATCGTCGCCGAGGTGCGCGCGGTCATGCCCATCGATGGAATCGTGGCGTTGGACAACGGCATGTATAAGATCTGGTTCGCCCGCAACTACCGCACCACCCGGGCCAACACCCTCCTCCTCGACAATGCGTTGGCGACGATGGGTGCCGGTCTCCCCTCTGCTATGGCCGCCAAACTGACCTACCCGGATCGCCGGGTCATGGCAGTCGTCGGCGACGGCGGATTCATGATGAACAGCCAGGAGATGGAGACCGCTGTCCGCCTCGGTCTCGACCTCGTGGTGCTCGTCCTCGAAGACAGCTCCTATGGCATGATCCGGTGGAAGCAGGCGGTGGACGGCATGCCCGACTACGGCCTGACGTTCGGCAATCCGGAGTTCGTCGCCTATGCCGAATCCTATGGTGCAACCGGGCACAGGCTGGAGAATGTCAGCGAGATGCACGATGTCCTCGAGTCGGCCTTCGCCGCCGGTGGAGTCCACCTCGTCGTCGTGCCCGTTGACTATTCGGAGAACCAGCGTGTGCTCATCGATGAGTTGGGTGACCGCGCGACTCAGGCGCTGGACGCACAGTAGGTCTGACTTCAGAGTCCAGCTGAACCGGCCGCACTTTCCCGCTGACCTCGCGGCGCTGGGCGACGATCATCAAGACGCTGAGTGAAGTTGTCTCCGTTGCCTCGACGGGAAATACTGCCCCAGCGTAGAACGAGCGGATGCGAGACGAGCCGAGCGTGCCATCCTCGAGTTGGTCAGCCTGGGCCGCATGAGATCTCGTCACGAGCTCTTTAATCCGGACTCGCTGTGTGCAGTGGCGACGGGCGTTGCAGTCTCGTCACCGTTCACCCAGACCAGGCACCTCGATTCGAATCTCCTCGCGTTGAGGCTACGTAGCGTTGTCATTGCCCACTGGAAACTCAACTATGACACCCAGGAGAAATGATGACGACTCGCATCCGATCGAAAATAGCCGGCGTGGCTCTCGCGCTTGCCACTTCTGCAACCCTTTTCACTGCCGCTCCTGCGGCCGCCTCTCCAACTTACAGTTGGGGCATCTCGGTCCCCGGTGCCAAGAGCAAGTGCCTGGCAGCCACAAACAAGAAGATCCACGAGATCAGAATGGATGGTGGATCCGTCGTCAAGAGTTCTATCTGCAAGTTCGCGCTTGGTAAAAACCCTTCCACGGGTAAGCCCGTCATCTACCATTCGACCAATCTCAGTTGGAAGCCCCGGTATTGATCGCACTCGCCGGTCGGCCTGCGTCAACACTGCGCGGGCCGTCCCCCAGCGATGATGGCCCGATCATTCGACCGTGATGCCGAGTTCGTGAGCGAAGAGTTCGGCGAAGAGCATCAGTTGTGTTTCATCAATGGTGGCTCCGCGCAATGAGTGGACTCCGGAGATCTTGTGCGGTTGTAGGCCCCGGAGGTCGACATTGCCCAATGTTGAGCCTTCGCACTGGAGCACTCCGACGGTGGAGCCGGGGAATGACACTTGGTTGACCTTGGCTCGGTCGAGGTCGATCTCGTCGATGACGCAGTCGCGAAATTCGACGTCGGTGAGTTTGGCGCCGCGTAGGTTGAGGTAGGAGATGCGGCAGTTGTTGACGGTCGTTTTCTCCCACACGCTGTCATGGAAGACTCCGGCGCCGATCCGTGTTCCAGAGATCTCGGTGTGGATGAAACTTCCCCGTGGCATCGTCCAGGTGTCGGCACGAGAGTCTTCAATTTTCGAGCCTGAGAAACGCGCACCGGTGAGATCCGCCGGCTCCTCAGATGCGCCGAAGTTCACCCTCGCCAGTGAACAGTCCAGGTATGTAGCCTGGGAGGAATCCACCTCAGCGAGGTTGAGATCCGTGAACTCCATGCCCTCGAGAAACTCTTCCGGAGTGATATCGCCGAGGTAGCCGGGCACCAGGTTCGTCAGTCTGATCTTCGGCGCGCGAGGAGCTTCAGTCGTCATGGCTTCAGCGTATCGGTCCGCCCTGACTCGAATCGGGCAGCCCACTGTACTTGATCGCTAGACTGGGCCCATGAAGCCACTGACGACAGTCTTGTCCCTGCCGGTCACCGACCCTCAGCGCACCGCCAACTTCTATCGAGACGGACTGGGCCTCGAAACAGAGGGCGTCGACGAAGGCATTGTCGCCTTCGAACTTCCGAATCTCTCGGTCTTCTTCATCGAATCAGAACAATACGACAGCTACATCGAACTGTCGGGGCAGATCGCGGTTGACCATCCCTCTCCCGGCGCCAGCATCATCTCCTGCGCCTTCGCAACACCGTCCGAGATCGATGACACCCTCACAAAGGCAGCAGCAGCTGGCGGATCCTCAGCACCGGCCAATGACATCGATGGGTCATATATGGGCTACTTCTCCGACCCGGACGGATACATCTGGGAACTGGTCGCCAATGAGCACACCGCAAAGTCTGCAGAGGCCCGATAGGGTCACATCCGCTGGTTCCGAGCACTCTCGTAGATGCACACGCTCGCGGCGGTCGCGAGGTTGAGGCTCTCGGCCTTGCCGTAGATGGGCACGGCGGCCGAGGCGTCGCAGAGTTCCAGGTCTTTCTCGCCCATCCCCCACGCTTCGTTGCCGAAGACCCAGGTGGTGCGAGCGGTCAGGTCGAGCCCTGAGTCCCAGGGGTGGTGAAGGTCGTGGGCATCGTCGTTGGCGTCTGCGGCGAGGACCTGGAGGCCACGGGCACGGGCCATTTCGGTCACCTCGGACAGTCCCACACCGGTGACCACAGGGATGTGGAACAGAGAACCGGCGGTCGACCGCACGGTCTTGTCATTGTAGATGTCGACGCTCGACGAGGTGAGCACTACTGCATCAGCGCCGGCGGCATCGGCCAGGCGGATGATCGTGCCGGCGTTGCCGGGATCTCGGACCTGTGAGAGGACGACGATGAGCTGAGCTTCTTTGTCGATGACCGAGTCAAGGGCCACATCGAGGTGTTCACACACGGCAACGACACCTTGTGAGTTCACGGTCGTCGCCAGTTCGGCGAGCACCTCGGGGGTCACGATGTTCCAGTCGATCTGTGCGCTCTTCACGGTCTCGACGAATTCGGGATGAACCTCGGCCGCCTCCTCGGTGATGAAGAGGTCGACGACAGCACCCTTGGGATCGATAGTCGAGCCCATCCACTCCGGTACACCAGGATTGTGCCCGTCAAGATCCTGCGAGACATGACGATCCAGAGCCTCTCGCACGGCCTGTGGCCCTTCGACGAGGAACTGGCCTGAGCTCTTGCGGCCGTGGCGCTTGAGCAGCTTGACGGCATTCTTGATCCGTTTCGACTGTGTGGAGGAGATGACGTCTGGAAGCTTCATGAAGTTTGTAGACCCGCGTTCTGGGAGTTCTGGAAGTGCTGAGGAGTTCTGGATGAGCTGAGACAAATTCAACGGCCCCGAACAAAGTAAGTTCGGGGCCGTTGAGAGTATGAGGACCGGCAGCTCAGGCTGCGGCGGTCTTAGCTGCGTTGACGTCAGCCGGAAGAGCTTCCTTAGCAACCTTGATCAGGTGCGCGAAGGTGGCTGAATCGTTGACGGCGAGCTCGGCGAGCATACGGCGGTCAACCTCGACGCCAGCGGCCTTGAGGCCCTGGATGAAGCGGTTGTAGGTCATGCCGTTGGCGCGAGCACCGGCGTTGATGCGCTGGATCCACAGGCGACGGAAGTCACCCTTGCGGGCGCGACGGTCACGGTAGCTGTAGACCAGCGAGTGGATGACCTGTTCTTTGGCCTTGCGGTACAGGCGCGAGCGCTGTCCACGGTAGCCCTTCGCCCGGTCAAGGATGACCCGACGCTTCTTGTGAGCGTTGACCGCTCTCTTAACACGTGCCACGTGTTACTCCTTCAAAATTAGTTCAACCGGCAGTGCCGGAGTCTGGTTCAAGCTATGGGAACCACGTGCGTGGTTGCCCGGGATGGAGACCCGAAGGGGTCTCACCTGCCCTTGAGCTTGCCCAGAAGCTTGCGGGCTTTGGCGCGATCTCCGCCGGTGAGGACCTGGTCCTCAGCAACGCGACGCTTACGGGCCGAGGACTTGCCCTCGAACTTGTGCTGGTTGTTCACGCCTTCACGCATGATCTTGCCAGTACCCGTCACACGCATGCGCTTCTTGGCGCTGCTGTTCGTCTTCTGCTTCGGCATCGAGCCGTTCTCCTTTGCATTTCGTTGTCGGTGGCGACCACCGCCAACTACTTCACACGCTGAAACCGTTCAGGCTTCAGCGAATCGGTACTTACTTCTCACGCGTCGGGCGCTGCGTGCTTCTCTGCAGCGACGCGATCGCGTCGGGATTTCACCTCGGCGACGTTGCCCTTGGCATCTGATGATGCCTTGCGGGCCTCGGCCTTGGCGTCGGATTTTGACTTAAGTGGACCAATGACCATCACCATATTGCGTCCGTCGACCCGTGGTGAGGATTCGACGGTGCCTAGGTCCGACACATCTTCGGCGAGGCGGTTGAGCAGCTTAATACCCATTTCGGGGCGCGACTGTTCACGTCCGCGGAACATGATCATGACTTTGACCTTGTCGCCACCGGCCAGGAAGCGGGTCACATGCCCCTTCTTGGTCTCGTAGTCGTGTTCATCGATCTTGAGACGGAAGCGGATCTCTTTCAGCGCAGTGTTCGCCTGGTTCTTGCGGGCTTCTCTGGCCTTCTGAGCAGATTCGTATTTGAATTTCCCGTAGTCCATGAGTTTGGCTACGGGAGGCTTCGCCTGCGGTGCTACCTCGACCAAGTCGAGATCTGCCTCACGGGCGAGGTCGAGTGCCTTGCGAATGGCAACGATACCGACCTGTTCACCGTTGGGTCCGACCAACCGAACCTCGGGAACCCGAATCCGGTCATTGATGCGCGTCTCGCTGATGTGTTCACTCCTTTTTAGCTCAAATGATGTCGTGGCAATAGAAAAGGCTCCCATTGACCACATGCCAAGGGAGCCTGCACACACATCAGAGCAACGGAATTGAAACCGCAGCACATCAAGTGAATACACCTCGATCTGAAAACTTCTGCCTCAGGTTTGCACCCGGGCTGTCGATCATCAGATCATTGGACCCGATCGCTCTACACGATCAAGGTGGGAGTCAGACCCCGCTTCGCACCACTATTCAGTGTACTACGCTTCATGACTCTTCGCACATCGAGGTCGATCGTGCAATCGTCGGGTCAATCATATGACAAGCTAGTCCCATGAGTTCTGAAAATTCTGTACCCGCCGAGGCGGTTGCCGATGTCACTCGTGATATCGCCGAAGTACCAGCCGTCGAGGTCATCACATCAGCAGCTGTGCACCTGATGTCCGCTGCCGCCGTCAAATGCGGACTGGCCGAGGACTCCCCCGAAGCTCCGGCAGCAGAGCTGCAGGACCTCGACGAGGCGCGCAAACTCATAACCGCCCTGGCCGGCCTGGTCACCGGAGCCGCCACCGTCATCGGCGACCACCATGCTCGCCCCCTGCGCGACGGTCTGCGCAGCCTCCAGCTGGCCTTCCGCGAAGCCTCGACGATTCAGGACGAGCCCGGACAGGGCCCCGGCGAGAAGTTCACCGGCCCCGTTCGCTGACACAAGCCTTGATGAGTGCCGGCAGTCTCGTCGTGCACCACTCGTGGTGACTCTCCTCATCCGCTGCGGCTCTCGACCATTGGTCGGGGGCCGCTTTAGTCATGTCAGTGCCGAGTGAGACCATCGTTCCATGCCTCCCGTTGAACTGCCATACGTGAGTGCCAAGGAGTTACAGGACTACTTCGGTGCCACGTTCTACGAGCGCGGACGCAGCTACGCCAACAAGGGAATGGTCGGGCAGGCCAGCTGGGATCCAGACGCCATGACTCTTCGGGCGGATGTCTCAGGCACCGCGGCACACGGTTACACAAGCACTGTTCGGCTGGAGCGGCACGATCCCACAGCAAAATCGTTCACCGTGATCTCCTCTCTGTGCACCTGCCCTGTGGGCGGAGACTGCAAACACGTGGTGGCTGCGCTGATGGCGGCGTCGATCCGGCAGGTGGCACCTTTCGGTTCCACGGCGCTGCACGATCCTGAGCAGCGCCGCTCCCCTGACGAGGCCGACTGGCGCAGCGCCCACGTGCGCACTGCGCGCTCGAGCCCCCGAGGCCGGCCTCCTGATGGCAGCGACGTGTCGTCGCACAGTCGAAGAGAACCCGACTGGAAGTCGATTCTCTCCGGGTTCTCCTCCGACCGAGTCGACGATTCGGTATGGGCCTCCGGTCCCGGGGGCACTTTGGTCGGCAGCGCACCGACTCGCCTTGCTCTCGGCTTCGAGATCTCCGAGCTGAGACGCACGGGCTTCGGGAACTTCGAAACCCATCCCACCAGACGATCCGAACTCACCGGTCGCACCGACCTCGTCGTGACCCTGCGACCCTTGATGGAAGGTGCGCGCCGCAATTGGATCAAGGGGAACGTGTCGTGGTCCAACATCGCCAACAACTCAAACACTCGTGCATTTGCACAGGGGCAGGCGGCCTGGTTCGCACAGCTCTACGGCCTGTCCGCCATCAGCTCGAATCACCTCATCACGAATGACGACTCGGTCGTCCTTGACTGGTTCACTTCGCCCTTGCTCTGGCATCTCTTCGATCAGGCGAAGTCGCTGGGTATCGAACTCGTCGGCACCAGCCGCGGACTCTCGATTCGCCGAGGCGAGGAAGGGTCGACCGAATGTGATGTGGTTGCGGTCTCGGACGGGCTCGAGGCCCGCTCCCTGGTCACGATTGACGATGTGTCGTTCGACCAGGGCTTCTGCGGCCCGATCGATGATCACGGCTTCTACGGCATCTCGACCTCCGACGGTATGTCCCTCGTTCTGGCTCCGACCGAGGAAAGAACGAATCGTGATGTGGTTCAGATGCTGCGTCGGTGGGAACCGATCACCATCACCGACGGCCAGATCCGTGACTTCTTCACTGATTTCTATCCCAAGCTCGCCTATGCCACCACCGTCGTCTCCTCCGACGATTCGGTGACCCTGCCTGTGCTCGTACCTCCCGATCTCGCACTCACCGTCACCCACGGTGACCATGGTGCGCACCTGACCTGGGAGTGGCATTATCACCACCCGGTGCAGACGTTCCCGGTCCGCCGTGGACCGCTGGCTGATCGCAACCGGAGCATCGAGCACGAAGACCGTGTGCTGGAGAAGCTGAGCACCACAGTTGCTGTAACCGCGATGCCGCTGACTCTGCCGAGCGAAGCTCGCCGGGCGGACACCGTGGGCCTCGACGGCCTGCAGACAGCAGTTTTCGTCGACAAACTGCTGCCGGCCCTGAGCGACATCGATCATCTCGAGGTGCATGAGGTCGGAGATCGTCCGGGCTATCGACAAGTCACCGATGCACCCCTGGTCGCAATGTCGACCGACGATGCCGAGGACAGCGACTGGTTCGACATCCGCTTTGACATCACGATCGCCGGACAGCAGGTGCGCTTCGCCGACCTGTTCGTCGCCTTGGATCAGGGTGCTGCGATGATCGTTCTGCCCGACGGTGCCTACTTCTCACTCGACGCACCCTTCTTCGACAAGTTTCGGCAGATGCTCGCCGACTCCGATGTCATCGCGGACTGGAAGCCGGAATCACCCCGCCTCTCCCGATATCACATGGATCTGTGGGCCGAATTCGACGAGCTCGTCGACGAATCTGCTGCCGCGGCCTCATGGCGGCGCTCGGTCGAAGCCCTCAGCCACCTCGGCGAGATTCCAACTCTCGACGTGCCCGAAGGAATCGAAGCCACACTGCGGCCCTACCAGCAGGAGGGATTCAGTTGGCTGGCAGCACTGTGGTCCAGCGGACTCGGCGGCATCCTGGCCGACGACATGGGCCTGGGCAAGACGCTGCAGGCGCTGAGCCTGTTCACTCACGTCAAGAACACGGACAAGAACGCCGCTCCCATCCTCGTCGTCGCGCCCACCTCGGTGATGTCGACCTGGCGAGCCGAGGCGGAGAAGTTCGCGCCGGGACTGCGAGTCGCCACGATCTCAGCCACAGAGAAGAAGCGGAAGACCACCCTGGCCGAAGAGATCGAGGAAGCGGACCTCGTCATCACCTCATACGCCATTCTGCGCCTCGACGCACTGGCCTTCAGGTCGATCGTGTGGGATACGTTCGTCCTCGATGAGGCACAGTTCGTCAAGAACAGGACCGCCAAGGTCCATACTGCGGCGAAGGCGATTCAGGCCCGGTTCCGCCTGGCCACCACCGGCACACCGATGGAGAACTCCCTGACCGACCTGTGGTCGCTGTATTCGATCACCTCACCAGGACTGCTTCCGGGCTTCGAGAAGTTCCGGCGCGAAATCGTCTCCCCCATCGAATCCGGCGAGGCCCCGGAGGGGATGGCTCTGCTGCGCCGGCGGATTCGACCGTTCATGAAGCGGCGGAGCAAAGAACTTGTCGCTGCCGACCTGCCACCGAAGCAGGAACAGATTCTCAGCGTCGAACTCAGCACCAAGCACAGGGAGCTGTACAACACGGTTCTGCAGAAGGAGAGGAAGAAGCTCCTCGGTCTCATCAACGACATGGATCGCAACCGCTTCGCGATCTTCCGTTCGCTGACACTCCTGCGGATGTTGGCCATCGACCCGTATCTCATCGATGCGAAATATGAAGGCATCGGGTCGAGCAAACTCAGCGCACTATTCTCCCACCTTGACGACATCGTTGCCGAGGGCCACCGGACCATCATCTTCAGCCAGTTCACCTCGTTCCTCACCCGGGTCGGTGAACAGCTCGAGCATCGCAATATCAGTTACGCCTACCTCGACGGCTCCACGCGGAATCGCGGCGCAGTCATCGAGGATTTCAGGGCCGGGGACGCACCCGTCTTCCTCATCAGTCTCAAGGCAGGTGGGTTCGGTCTGACACTGACGGAGGCCGACTACGTCTTCCTCCTCGATCCCTGGTGGAACCCGGCGGTGGAGGCTCAGGCAGTCGACCGCGCACACCGAATCGGGCAGACGAAGAACGTCATGGTCTATCGGATGGTCTCGGAGAAGACGATCGAGGAGAAGGTGCTGGCGCTGCAGGAGAGGAAGGCGCAGCTCTTCGACTCCCTGGTCAATGAGGGTGAGGGATTCTCCTCAGCGATCACGGGTGAGGACATCCGCGGACTGCTCGACGGGTAAGTGACTCGTCGTCACTGGTTCGTTCTCCGACTCAATACCCGAGCGTCGACACGAGTCCTTGCATCAGTTCGTCTTCGACCAGTTCGATCCCGGGGCCGAACTGTCCGAATCGCAGGGCGTTGATGAGGCCGATGATCGCAGCCCACACGGTCACAGTGCGCATGATCACCTGATCGTCTGGCTCCAGTCCCAGTTCTCGCAGTCCTTCACGCAGCACGTCCAGTGCATGAGCCGGCGGTACCTGAGTATTGGGAGTCTGATGCACAGAGGACTGTGAGAGCAGGGTCGTCAGCGTCACCATGATCCTGGTCCCAGGAATCACGGTCTCGTCCCGCGGTGCCTGGTAGTCGGGGACGGGCGTGCCATAGATGAGCGCCCACCGGTTGGGATGCCTGCGCGACCACGCCAGCATCGTCACACCGACGGTGAGAACAGATGTGTCGTGTTCGAGAGCTTCGTCCACGTCATCGGCGATCGAGGTGAATGCGTCGCGGATGAGTATGGTCAGCAGTTCGTCGCGGTTCTTCACGTACCGATAGATGGCGCTTGAGACGATTCCGAGTTCCCGTGCGATGGCGCGAAGCGAGACTCCGTCGAGACCGTCGTCATCAAGCATTCGGTTCCCGATCCGGGTGATCTGCGCTTCGGTTTCCAGCCGAGCCCGCTGGCGCGGAGTCGAGTTCGTCATGCCTCAACCCTAGAGCGAGAGAGCAAAGATAACAATAGTGAGCACCGCTCTTGAATTCGCGCGAGCGGCGGTCTATTCTCATTTCAGAGAGCAGTGCTCTCGTCCACCGAAGGACTCGAGGGTCCGCACGGCCTCACGACACCACGAAACTGCGAAGGACGACCATCATGAAATCTGCACTCGTCATCGGCTACGGACAGATCGGCAGCGAGATCGCCTCCCAACTCACGGCAGCAGGAATTCACGTTGCAGTCGCAACCCGTTCGGCTCCAGCCGCTGTCGCCGTTACCGCCGCAGCCAGCCAAGGATCGACAGTGCCCGGAGACGCCGATCACGCCTATGGCGCCGACCGGGCCAACCGGGCCAACCGGGCCAACCGAGCAAACGGAGCCGACCAAGCCACGATCGCCCGTGTTCAGGCAGACGCATCAGACCCCGAGCAACTGCTCGAGGCCGCTGCAGGCAGCGATGTCATCTTCGCCTGCGTTCATGCTCCCTATGACAGCCGAGTCTGGGCACAGGTTCTGCCTCAACTGGAGAAGACGATCATGGATGCCGCCGCGGAACTGGGCATTCCGGTCATCTTCCCCGAATCTGTCTACGCCTTCGCCGGCACCCCCGGCCCGGTAACGGAGACCTCTCCGTTTGCACCGGTCGAGGAGAAGGGACGGATCCGGCAGCAGCTCATGGAGGCGAGGCTGGAACACCCGGCCACCTCGGCGAGCGTCGTTGCCGGGGATCTGCTCGGTACGACCGCACAGCCGCAGACGTCGGTAGTGCGGATGTGCATCACCGCTCCGATCTCCAAAGGGCGTCGGGCCATCGTGCCCGCACGCTCCGATGTCGCCCACGGCATCACCGTGATCGAAGACCTCGCTGCCGCGATGATCCGTGCGGCACAGCTGCTCGAAGACGTCCCCGCGGGGACGCATCGCCTGCTCATCGCTCCCTCGTCGAATCCGACTCTCGGCGAGATCGCGGAGTTCACCCACGAGCATCTGGGCACCAGGCCGAGAAGACCTCTCTCGCTCCCCCGCTGGACGACTCGCGTCGCCGGGATCTTCGAACGCTCGATGTACGAACTCAACCAGCTCGCCCCGATCTGGTACTCCCCCTGCGTCATCGAGTCAGGGGCATTCGCTGAGGATCTCGGCACGACCAACTGGCGCGAAGGCGTGAGGCAGATGCTGTGAAGCCACCCCGGCGCGGGCCGTGGTGCGCACCGAGCTCCCACGGTCCGGCCCTCCCTATCGTCCTATTTGAGGAAGATGCCGTTGCCGGGGCCCAGGGGCAGGTCGAAGAAGAACCAGATCGCCAGCAGCGCCGCCCAGGCGAGCCAGAATGGGATGACGAAGGGGAACATCCGCGAGATGATCGTGCCAAGTCCAGCATTGGGTTCATACCGGCGCACGAGTCCCAGCAACACAATCATGTATGGGTTGAGCGGGGTGATGACCTGGGTGGCCGAGTCACCGACGCGGAACCCGGCTTGGATGAAGGCCGGCTCATAGCCGAGCAGCGCGAACAGCGGGACGAACACCGCGGCCATGAGCGTCCACATCGATGAACCGGAGACGATGAAGAGGTTGAGCACGCTGGCCAGCAGCATGAAGCCGAGGATCGCTGCGAATCCGGTGAGTCCGATCGCCTCGAGACCGGAGGCACCGGCAACCGCGATCCACGATCCGATCCCCGTCCAGTTGAACAGGGCGATGAACTGGCCGAGGATGAACGCGAGGATGAGAAAGGACATCATGTCGATGATCGATTGGCTCATCATCCTCACCAGGTCGTTCATCGACCGCACGGTACGCACGACGAAGCCGTAGACCACGCCCATGAGCATGAAGTAGGCGAAGACGATGAAGACGATCGATGACAGCAGGGGCGACTTCGGCAGGAAGCCGCCGTCCTCGTTGCGCCACGGCGAATCGGGGATGAGCACGGCGAAGAGCACCACCGCCGTCAGCAGCAGCGCGGAGCCCACGGCCCACAGCAGCCCCTTCTTCTCCTCAGGCTCAAGTTCGGCCTTGACCTCCTTCTGAGATTCCTCGACCTCTTCGGCAGACACCGAGTTCTCGCCAAAGGGGTTGTCCTTCGCCTGGTATTCCTTGGCCAGGCCTGAACCCTTGGCATCCGCGTATTCGCGCGGAACGCCCTTTCGAACCATGTTCGGTTCGATGAGCTTGTCGATGATGAAACCGGCGATGACCGCCAGCACGATCGAGGCGACGATATTGAAGAAGTAGTTCGACACCGGATTGACGGCCGTATAGTCAGTGTCGGGCAACGTCCCCATCACCGAGGTGGTGATGCCGGCGAACAGTGCATCGAGGCTCGTCGGCACGATCGAGGTCGAATACCCGGCCCCGGTGGCGGCGAATCCGCCGATGAGCCCGGCCATCGGGTGCCGCCCGGCGGCCTTGAACACGAGCGCAGCCAGGGGCGGGATGATGATGAAGGCCGAGTCGGCCATGATCGACCCGACGACGCCGACGAATCCGACGGCGTAGGGCAGCAGCCAACGGGGGCTCTTGCCGAAGGCGATCCGCACGGCCGCAGCGAGCATCCCCGACTTCTCGGCCACGCCCACCGCCAGGAGGATCGGCAGTACGGTGGCCAAGGGTGGGAACCCGATGTAGTTGTCGCCCATCGTCGTCGTCAGCCACGACATGCCTTCCCCGGTGAAGAGTCCCTTGATCGCCACGGTCTCATCGCTGCCGGGAATCTCAACCGACACGTCGGCTATGGCCATGCCGGTTGAGATCGCTCCTGTGATGAGGAACAGACCGAGGAAGAGGGTGAACGGCTCAGGCAGTTTGTTCCCCAGGCGTTCGATCCCGTCCAGCAGGCGCTGGCCGATACCGACTTTCGCTGTCGTCGTCGTTGACATGTGACTTCCTTCTCTTCGATGGTCGCGATCCGAGCCGAATCCCTGGTCTCGCCCGCTTCGCAGCGTTATCCAAATCGTCCTGGGCCTTCGAGACGCCCAGCAGGTGTCGTCTTGAAGCCGATCTGTCTCTAGTTGAAGTAGTTCTCCACGTCTACCGCTCCTCCGTTACGCTCGAATTCCGCAGCCACCTCGGCGGCCAGTGAATCGTCGACGAGGAAGTCCAATGCAGTACACGCCAGTCCATACCCGGCGTCGTGAGCAGCATCTTCAGCAGCAGGTGTGATCGAGGCTGCCGCGAACTCGCGGGTGTGCAGCGCCACCTCGGCGTCGGCGGTCTTGATGAGTGGGTGGATGCCCGGTATCCGGTAGGAGACATTGCCGAAGTCGGTCGATGCTGCGATCGACTCATCGAGCACTCCGCCTGGCAACGGTGTTCGCCCCTGCGTCTCCTCGTGCACGGCCCACCGCTGGGTCAGCGCGGAGTTCGAGCGCACCGGCAGCGAGGGCGGATGCTCGTCCCATGTCACGTCGACCCCGGTTCCGGTCATGAGCGCCGCTCCCTTCGCCGCGTCCTCGACGCGCTCCGAGAGCTCCTTGAGGGTCGCTGGGAACTTCGACCGCACATAGCACTGAACGGTGGCCGATTCGGTGATGATCGAGGGCCTGGTCCCGCCTTCGGCGACGACGGCGTGCAGTCGAGAGATCGGCGGCATCTGCTGACGGATGAGCCCCAACCCTTGGTAGAAGAGATTGGCGGCGTCGAGTGCGTTGCGGCCCATGAACGGCTGCGCCGAGGCGTGGGCGGCGACTCCCGTATAGGTGACCTCAAGCAGCCGCCTGCCCAACCACACCTGATCCGCGCAGTCGTACCCGTAGCCGTGGACCATGATGGCCGCGTCGATGCCGTCGAAGGCACCCTGGCGAGCCATGACCTCCTTGCCCGAATGCCCCTCCTCCGCGGGTGTGCCCAGCAGCACCACCGTGCCGGAAACGGCACTAGGATCCTGTTCGAAGAGGGAGTGAATGGCCAGGAATGCTCCCACCGCCGAGGTGGCGATGAGGTTGTGCCCGCAGGCATGGCCGATCTCGGGCAAGGCGTCGTATTCAGCGAGGATCGCGATCGTACGTCCCTGCCCGGAACCTGTGGTGGCCCGCAGGGTGGTCTCGACGCCGAAGAGCCCGGTCTCGACCTCGATTCCACGATCACGCAGCAGCGCGGCGATGGCGGCGACGGATTCGTGTTCGTCGTAGGCGGTCTCTGCCAGGGAATGGATCGTGTGGAGCAGTCCGTCGAGTTCCGGCTTCGCCTCCGCGAGCCCGGCTGCGATGCTCGCTGCACTCGCTTCGGGCGCTCCGGAGAACCCTGAGGTCCATGCTCCCACCTGTTCTGCGCGGGCGCGGGTCTCGGCAGCGATCTCGTCGACGTAGCTCTCGTCGGGGACGGTGGGTCGACTCAGATCGCGCATCGGGTTCATGGGGACCAAGCATAGAAGATGAGCGGCAAGCGCACATGCTCTTTCCCGCTATCTGGTACCTGGCCGAACAGCACGGGCGTGTCGACGCGAACGCTCAGGACTCGGCGAGCTGGAGCGCCATCGAATCCACGCTCTCGACGATGGTCGCATCGGCGGCCAGAGCCGCCTGGAACCGTTTCATCTCCTCGGCCGGCACCTGGGAGCGCACACCCAGCCTGATGCCGACCTCCGGTCCCTCGACGTGGACTCGAGCACTGCCGGGGCTGAGACTGATCTGAGCCACCCACGGAAACTGTTCGGCGATGGCGACTAGCGCCTGCCCCACCTCGGCGTCGGCCCAGGCCGGGGTCCACTCACGGCCCTGAACGAACGCGAACATCGCGGGGCGACGCAGCAGGAACGAGGTCTCGGCACCCGGGTCGAGGACGACGAGCTGAGAATCGGCTTCGATCGCCCCGAGGACGAGCCGCTCCGATTCGATCGGCACGGGCCGAGCATCGCGATGCCATGCTGTCAGCGGAGGGATCGAGCAGAATCCTGGGGTGCACTCGCGTCCGTCTTCGGCCTGCAGCCGCACCATGGCCATCTCTGAGGAGTTGTCGACCATCAGCCCGTTCTCGCCGACCTCCTGGTCGACAGCCATCGGAACGATCGGGGCATAGAGACGTGCCTCCGACAGGGCGGTGACGACGTTGCGGTGCAGATTCGGATCCAGGGGGTTCCGGCTCACCAAGGTGAGGGCCTCGAGGAGCCCGGCATCGGCCAGTCCCGAATCACCTGAGAACGGATTCGGGCGCAGATCGCGCCCCGACCATGACACTCCTGCCGAGTCGGACCGGCCGGGTGCTTGTTGCCGGTCAGGCGGCTGGGACTGGTCGTCCGAATCCGATGCCAATTCTTCAGCCTCCAGCGACTTCGAGGGCTTCTTCCAATGTGAACTTTCCGGCGTAGAGGGCCTTACCCACGATCGCCGAGTCCACGCCGAAGGGAACCAGCTCGCGCAGGTTCCGCAGATCGTCGAGGCTGGAGACTCCACCCGAGGCCACGATCGGCTTATCCGTCTTCTCTGCCAGAGACTTCAGCAGCTCCACATTGGGTCCCTGCAGCGTGCCGTCCTTGCGGACATCGGTGACGACATAGCGGGCGCAGCCTGCCTTCTCAAGAGTCGAGAGAACCTCGTAGAGGTCTCCCCCGTCCTTGGTCCAGCCGCGGGCCGCGAGAGTTGTTCCGCGCACATCGAGACCGATGGCGACCTGATCGCCGAAACGAGAGATCATGTCGGCGGTCCATTCCGGGTTCTCCAACGCGGCAGTGCCGATGTTCACCCGCTCGGCACCGGTGTCCAGTGCACGCTCGAGGCTCTCGGTGTCGCGGATGCCGCCGGAGAGTTCGACCTTGATGCCGACAGCCTTGACGACCTGGTTGAGCAGATCCGAGTTCGATCCGCGACCGAATGCGGCGTCGAGGTCAACGAGGTGGATCCACTCCGCTCCACGGCTTTCAAAATCCTGGGCCGCGTCGATGGGAGAACCGTAATCTGTCTCCGTGCCGGCTTCGCCCTGGACGAGGCGGACGGCCTTGCCATCGGCGACGTCGACGGCGGGAAGCAGGACCAACTTGTTGGGGGTTTGAGTCATTGTGACCTTTCTCAAGAGGCTGTCGAGACTGATGTGAACAGATTGGAGCAGGTGAAGTCGAAGGGTTCGGACAATCCTAGTGGGCAGTCGCGCCCGCTCCGGAGAACGTGCCGAGCCAGTTGCGCAGCAGACGCGCTCCCGCATCGGATGACTTCTCGGGGTGGAACTGGGCTGCCCAGGTGGTGCCGTCTTCGACGGCAGCGATGAAGCTGCTGCCATGGGTCGCTGTGGTCACCATGGTCTTCGGTGGAGTGTCGGTTGCCGCATAGGAGTGGACGAAGTAGAAACGCTCCTCGGCCACACCGTCGAACATCTGTGAGGACTTCGGTGCGCTGACCTGCGACCATCCCATGTGTGGAACGACCGGAGCCTCGAGCGCGGTGACGGCGCCGGGCCACAGTCCGATGCCTTCCGTCTTCACTCCGTGCTCCTCTCCGCGGGCGAAGAAGACCTGCAGCCCCACGCAGATGCCGAGCAGAGGCCGCTGGCTTTCGTGCCAGGTGCGGATGAGATCATCCCCGCCGACTCGCTTCAGTCCGGCCATCACTGCCGAATAGGCGCCGACGCCGGGAACGAGCAATCCGTCTGCGTCATCGATGATGGCACGGTCTGCTGTGAGCACGACTTCGGCACCGGCCGCTTCCACCGCGCGGACAGCTGAGCGGACGTTTCCTGCCCCGTAGTCGAGGACAGCCACCGTGCTCATTTCTTCGCTCCCTTGGTCAGGACGCTGTAGATCCTCCACAGGGAGAAGCCGAGGACGATCGCGCCGAAGGCGGCGACCACCCAGGCCATGGTGTTCCCGCTGAGCCCGATCGTGATGCCGAAGGCGGTGATGAGTCCAGCGAGCACTGCCACGACGATCCACAGCAGTGCCGTCCGGGCCACGGCTGCCCGGCCAGGAGACATCGTGGCGGCACTGGCCTGCAGCTTCGTCATGGAAGAGGTGGGGATGTTGCCCTCCACGTCATCGGCTGATCTGATCTCGAGCAGGAGCTGCTCGAGGACGTCTGGAAGGTTCTTCAGCGCCAGACCTGCGGGAACATCCGATTCGCGGGCACCGTGGCGGAAGTGACCGGCATCGATCTGCTCCTCACTGCGGGCCAGGAGGAGGACCTCATGTTTGCCGGAGAGTTTCGAGATCGCCGCGGCCGCCTCGTTGCCCGCCTGGACATCGGTGTCGGCCAAGACGATCCCGGTGAAGTCTCCGATGGGAACAATCGTTCCTTTGATGTTCGACAGTACGCATGCAGCGGCCAGCTGCTCGGCAACTCCGAACGGCGTCACGATGACGGTGGTGCTCACAGGACTCCCTTCGTGCTGGGTACCGAGCTGTTGCGCTCATCGGGTTCGACTGCCTCACGCAGAGCGCGGGCGAAGGCTTTGAACTCGGCTTCGGCGATGTGGTGAGGATCCCGGCCGCGCAGCAGGTCGAGGTGCACGGTGAGACCGGCGTGGAAGGCAATCGACTCGAGGGAGTGCGAAGTCATCGACCCTGTGAAATGTCCGCCGATGAGGTGGTACTGCTGGCCCTCGGGTTCTCCTTCGTGCACGAAGTACGGGCGACCGGCCACGTCGACGACGCAGCGGGCCAGAGCCTCGTCCAGTGGGACGGCGGCCAACCCGTAGCGGCGGATGCCGGACTTGTCGCCCAGTGCTTCGCTCAATGCTTGGCCCAGGACGATCGAGGTGTCCTCAACCGTGTGGTGGACGTCGATGTGTGTATCGCCGTCGGCCTTGATCTCCATGTCGATGAGTGAGTGCTTCGACAGTGCTGTGAGCATGTGGTCGAAGAAGGGAACACTCGTCGAGATGTCGGACTGACCGGTTCCGTCGAGGTTGATGGATACGGTGACCGAGGATTCCGAGGTCGTACGGGAGCGTTGTGCCTGCCTCATGAATGGCCTTTCGTAGGAAGGGTGGGTGCCGCCTGAGGACCATTGTCCCCTGACTCGAGCGAAGTGGTGTGACTCAGCGTGCGCATCTCAAAGCCGGGATCTCAGTTCGATTCCAGCAGAATGCCGGGGTCGGCTGCCAGGATCTCGTCGACTGCAGTGAGGAACGCGGTGGTCTCCTCCTCGGTGCCGGCATTGACTCGAGCGTGGTGGTCGATGCCGATGTCGCGGATGAGTATTCCGCGATCAAGCAGCTTCTCCCACAGTTCATGCGGTGAGGCGATATTGCCGAAGAGAACGAAGTTCGAATCGCTGGGATAGACACTGAATCCGGCGTTGCTCAGGTGTTCCGAGATTCGGTCGCGAGCGTCGATGAGCCGGTCCACGTTCTCCAGGAGGACGTCTGCATGTTCCAGAGCGGTGCAGGCCAGCACCTGAGTGATTTCCGACAGATGGTACGGCAGACGCACCAGGCGCAGGACATCGATGAGCTCCGGGGACGCGATCGCGTAGCCCAGGCGCAGACCTGCGCAGGCGAAGGCCTTGCTCATCGTTCGTGATACGACCAGACGGGGACGACCTTCCAGAAGCGTCATCGCCGAGGCTTGTGCGGGCCTGGAGAACTCGGCGTAGGCCTCGTCGACGATGACGATGCCCGAGCAGTTGTCGTACGCGGCTTCGATGACGTCGAGACCGATCGATGTTCCTGTCGGATTATTCGGTGTGCACAGGAAGACGATGTCTGGATCGGCTTCGGCAACCTCGGCGCCGACGGTGCTGGCATCAAGCGTGAAGTCGTCGCTGCGCGCCGAGGACTGCCAGGTGGCACCGGTGCCCGTAGTGATCAGCGGGTGCATAGAGTAGCTGGGAGTGAATCCGAGAACGGTGCGACCGGGACCGCCGAAGGCTTGCACGATATGGGAGAGGACTTCGTTCGATCCGTTTGCCGCCCAGATCAAATCGGGGCTGAGCTCGACGGTCTGACCGGCCCGGTCGTTGACTCCGTGCAGATAGGTGACCAGATGTTCGCGCAGGTCCTCGAACTCACGGTCGGGATAGCGGTTGAGTCCGGCGAAGTGACCGTCGACTGCCGAGCGCATGCTTTCGACGACCACGTCCGGAATCGGATAGGCGTTCTCGTTGACATTCAGCTGCACCGGCACATCCAGGTGCGGAGCCCCGTAGGGCTTGAGGCCGACTAGGTCCGAACGTACTGGCAAAGACTCGTTATTTCCCACCGCATCAGTCTAGCGTTGGGGCACATCCAGGGTCTGACCCGGGTGCACCACAGGCGAGGACAGATGGTTGATCTCCACGATCTCGGTCACGACATCGCGAGTGTCGCGTTCGATTCCGAGGTTCGACGCGACGGCCCACAGCGACTCACCTTCGCCGACGACGACAGCCTCGGTGTCGATGCCGATGTCTTCGGTCTCTGCTCCGGCGGCGGCCGAGAACGACTGTGTGGCGACGAAGAATGCCCCGCCGATGATGACGAGAGCGCACACCATGGTCCGAAGCAGGCGCATCGCCTGGCGTCCACGAGTGGTGAGACGCAGTTCCTGGTTCTGTGCAGACATCGCTTAACCTCTTCCCTTCGTACGATTCCACCCGTAATAGGTAGAACGTCTGTTCTATTCAACATGCCAATCGAACATATGTCCAGTCCAACTCGAACATTTATGCGACAATGAGAGAGAACCAGCGTTGTTGATTGATCTGAAAGAACCATCTCAGGCGGCACTGACACGAGAATTCTCGACGTGAGGATCCAGCTGTGAGGCCGGCGGGAATAGAACGAAGGGGAACGAGCAATGGTTCAGAACAAACGAGGGAGGGGCCGTCCCCGCAATGAGGACGTCGCCAGCGAGATCGCGGCCGCCCGCAGCGATGACGAGGACGTCTCGATTCCGGAAGGCTCCACCGGCGAGGGCGATTTTCGTCTGACCCCGCGACAGCGACTGGTCCTCGAGACCATCGAACGCGCAGTCGTCACCAACGGCTACCCGCCGAGCATGCGTGAGATCGGCAAAGCGGCCGGACTCGCCTCACTCTCCAGCGTGGCCCACCAACTCTCCCAGCTCGAACGTCTCGGCTATGTCCGTCGAGACCCGAAGCGCCCGCGTGCCATAGAAGTGGTCAATCCCTTCGAAGAGGAAGAGGCCGAGCGCGCTAAGTACGAGGAGCTGGCCAATAACACCGTCCAGGTCCCTGTCGTCGGTCGCATCGCCGCAGGCGGGCCCATTCTGGCCGAACAGGAGATCGACGACGTCTTCTCTCTGCCGACACAGGTCGTGGGCTCGGGTGACATGTTCCTGCTCAAGGTTGTCGGTGACTCGATGATCGACGCAGCCATCTGTCACGATGACTGGGTGGTCGTGCGCAAACAGCACACCGCCGACAACGGTCAGATCGTCGCTGCGCTGCTCGATGGCGAAGCGACCGTGAAGACCCTCAAGCGCAAGGCGGGCCACCAGTGGCTGCTCCCCCACAACAAGGACTACGAACCGATCGACGGCACCTATGCCCAGATCATGGGCCTCGTCGTCTCGGTCATTCGCCGCCTCTGACATCACCGCGAGGCCCCGACGACCCTCAGGTCTTTCGACCGCTGACGTTCCAACGCACTGTGCCCC
>NZ_JBHFIH010000001.1:99946-126722 GCF_057334195.1 Brevibacterium sp. AGC70
GGACGGGGCACAGTGCTGTTCGACGAGGCGGAGCGCTGTCTGAAAGAGCCGAGTGCTGTCGGACGGGGCTCAGCGCGTGTCAGACTCCGGTCATTTCTCCGTCTCTGCCAGACGCCCCAAGCTGCTCTTCACGAGTGCCGAATCCGTCGTCGGCCACATCGTCGGCATCGAGTTCACCAGATAGCCGCCGTACCGAGCCGAGCGCAGACGCGAGTCGAGGACCGCGACAACTCCTCTGTCCGAGGTCGACCGGATGAGACGTCCCGCGCCCTGTGCCAGGCGCAGTGCGGCATGAGTGGCGCTGACGGCCATGAAGCCGTTGACTCCCCGATCGTCGGCGTCTCTCGACCTGGCCTGCATCAGTGGGTCATCGGGCCGGGGGAACGGAAGTCTGTCGATGATGACGAGACGATTGGTCCGGCCCGGTACGTCCACTCCCTGCCACAGTGACATGGTGCCGAACAGGCAGGCCTGATCATCTGCGGTGAACTGAGAAACGAGAGACGGCAGTCCGTCGTCGCCCTGGAGAAGGATCGGTAGGTCCGATTTCGCCCTCAGGTGTTCGGCTGCGGCATTCGCAGCTGCTCGTGAGGAGAACAGTCCCAGCGCACCGCCCTGCGATGCGGTGACCAGCGCCTCAAGCTCATCCAGCGCCTGTTCGCTCAGGCCGCTGCGGCCCGGGCGCGGCAGGTGTGCTGCGACGTAGAGGATGGCCTGCTTGCCATAGTCGAACGGAGATCCCACGTCGAGGCTGTCCCATTTGGGTGCGTCGGGACCGAACAGTCCCAGCGACGCCGCGACCGCGTCGAAGTTTCCACCCAGTGACAGAGTCGCCGAGGTGGCCACCACCGTTGACTCTTCGAAGATCCCTGACCGCATGGTGCCGGCAACACTCAACGGCGCGACCACGAGGTTTGTGGTCTCGCGCTCGCGGAAGGTGCTTCGAGACAGCCACACGACGTCGTTCTTGCCCGGGGAGCAGAAGCGCTCGGCGAGTTCGAAGATCTCCTGGCAGCGGGCCTTGGCCATCTGACGGCCGGCGTCGGAGTCTTCGGTCTTGCCGCCGATGTCGTTGATGATCTGGCGAGTGGAGTCACGAATCTGGGCCAGCGCGAGGGACAGGGCCTCGCTCATGTTCATGATCAGGCCTTCGCCGACTCCGCTCTGGGCTCGTTCGAGTGCCGCAGCGGCTGAATCCAACAGCGCCACGACGCCGTCCTGAACGATCGTGTGCTTGCGCACCGAGCTTGTGGCGGCCGCGAGCATGCTGGTGTTGATCTGACCGGACAGGGCGTTCGTGACCCTGTCCTTGAGCTCGTGGGCCTCGTCGATGATGATGACGTCGTGCTCGGGCAGCACCGCGTTCTCGCCGAAGGCGTCGATGGCCAGCAGCGCATGGTTGGTCACGACGATGTCGGCCTCAGCCGCGTTGTTGCGGGCCAGCTCGGCGAAGCATTCCGTGTACAGCGGGCAGTTCGACCCGAGGCAGTCGAAGGCGTTGACAGAGACCTCTGACCAGGCCCTGTCACTGACTCCCGGCAGCAGATCGTCGCGATCTCCGGTGTCCGTGGTCTTCTCCCACGTCCGAATCCGCTGGATCTCCTCGCCCAGGCCTGACCGGTCGCTCTGCTTTCGTCCGGCCTCCGCATCGGCACCGAGGTCGAAGAGCATCCCCTCGCCCTCATCGGGATATCCGCCGGAGAGCTTGTGTTTGCAGACATAGTTGCGTCGGCCCTTGAGCAGGGCGGCCCTCGGCAGCGGGTCGAGGGTCTTCTTGACTGACTTGAACAGCCGCGGCAGATCCCTGTGGATGATCTGTGTCTGCAGTGCCAAGGTGGCCGTGGACACGATGACGCGCTTGCCCGTCCGACTGGAGTACTCGGCCGCGGGGACCAGGTACGCCAAAGATTTTCCTGTGCCCGTGCCGGCCTGGACCAAGAGGTGGATGCCCTTGTCCACCGACGAGGCGACCGCCTCGGCCATCTCTGTCTGACCTTTCCTGGTCGAGCCGCCGATGGCCCCTACGGCGGACTCGAGCAGATCTTCGACGGTGCTCACTCGCCGATGACCAGGTCCGGACGTCGGAAGTCGGCGAGTTCCGCGGCCAGGTCTGCCGGAACCTTCGCCTGCATGGCGGTTCCCTCGGCACCGTGCTCTTCATGCTCGACCGTGCCCAGGGCATAGATCTTCGACACGAGATCGCCTCGCTCATAGGGAACGAGCACTGTGACGTCGATGTTCGGCGAGGGCAGCATCGCCTCAATCGTTTCGACGAGCTCGGCGACTCCGTCCGTGGTCACGGCGGAGACGAATCTCGCTTCCGGGTACTCGGCGTGGAGTCCAGTCACCACTGCTTCATCGGCGATGTCGGCCTTGTTGAAGACGAGGAGTTCGGGGATGTCTCCTGTTTCGACGTCTTTGAGCACTTCCCGGACAGCGCGGATCTGTCCGTGCGGATCGGGGTGCGAGGCATCAACGATGTGCAGAAGCAGATCCGAATCCGAGGCCTCTTCCAATGTCGACCGGAACGCTTCGACCAATTGGTGCGGAAGGTTCCGGACGAAACCGACGGTGTCTGTGTAGGTGAAGGTGATGCCGTCAGCGGTGCGGGACTGTCTGACGGTCGGATCCAGGGTCGCGAAGAGCGCGTTCTGGACCATCACCTCGGCGTCGGTGAGCTGGTTGAGCAGTGAGGACTTGCCGGCGTTGGTGTAGCCGACGATTGCCACCGAGGGGATGTGATTGCGGGCGCGGTTCTTCCGCTTCGTGTCCCTCGACGGGGCCATCGCGGTGATCTGTCGGCGCAGCTTGGACATTCTGGTCCTGATCCGACGGCGGTCGAGTTCGATCTTCGTCTCACCGGGACCGCGCGAACCGATTCCGGCACCGCCGGCGACTCGGCCGCCCGCCTGTCGGGACAGTGACTCGCCCCAACCGCGCAGGCGCGGCAGCAGGTATTCGAGCTGAGCCAGTTCGACCTGGGCCTTGCCTTCTCGGGACTTCGCGTGCTGAGCGAAGATGTCGAGGATGAGAGCAACACGATCGACGACCTTGACCTTGATGACGTCTTCGAGTCCGCGTCGTTGGCTGGGCGCGAGTTCGGAGTCGATGATCACGGTGTCAGCACCCACGGAGGCAACGATCTCGGCCAGCTCGGCCGCCTTGCCCTTGCCGAGGTAGGTGCCGGGATCCGGGGTCTCACGTCGTTGGATGATCGCGTCGAGGACCTCAGATCCTGCGGTCTCTGCGAGAGCGGCGAGCTCCCTGATCGAGTTCTCGGCATCGGCTTGTGTCGTATTCCACAGTCCTGCGAGGACGACCTTCTCCAGGCGGACCTGGCGGTATTCGACCTCAGTGATGTCTTCGAGTTCGGTGGACAGGCCAGCGACTCGTTTGAGCGCGGCCCTCTCAGCCAGATCGAACTGCGAGGCATCGTCGACGTTTGATTCGTTGGTGCCCAGCGCCTGGGCGCCTCGTGCGAGAACGCGGTCGAGCATCGCGTCCCGACGTTCTTTGTCAGTGGACGTCATTCATTCCTTTGTTCGCTTCCACTCTCTGCGGCACTGCTGCCGCAGAGAGTTTCCTCTCAGATCAGAGAGGTGTCCATCAATTCTCCCACAGCCGTCTAGACTGTAACGGTGTCAGAGCACTATTTCACGCAATCGCCCAGCAGCGAGGCCAAAACACGCGAGCTCTCACTGAACCTCGCGGGCCATGAAGTCACGGTCGAGACCGTCTCGGGGACCTTCTCCCCCACCCGCTTGGACCTGGGAACCGCAGTTCTGCTGCGACATCTGCCGGTGCCAGAACCGGGTGACATCCTCGATCTGGGATGCGGCTGGGGCCCCATTTCCTTAGACGCTGCGCTGAGTGCCGAGGACGCCGAGGTGGATGTCAGGGTGTGGGCACTCGATGTCAATTCCCGATCCCTTGACGCCACTGCCAAGAACGCGAAGCGTCTCGGGCTGACGTCGATCCGTCCTGTCACTGCCGAAGAGATCCCATCGGACCTGCGGTTCAGTGCGATCCGTTCGAATCCGCCGATCAGGGTCGGCAAGGAGGCTCTGCACGAGCTGCTGACCACCTGGCTGCCGCGGCTGGCTCCCGGTGGGCGTGCCGATCTCGTGGTGTCCAAGAACCTCGGTGCGGACTCGCTCCAGAAGTGGCTCATCGAGACTCTGGGAAGTGGATTCAGCGTCGTTCGCACCGGATCATCGAAGGGTTACCGGGTCCTCACCGTCGACCGCGACTGATGGCCCCGTCGGTGTGGCCAGCTGGAGCTCATCGGCGGCTGGCGCGTGTCAGCTGATTGTGCCGCTGGCAACCAGGACTGCCGGACCGGAGAGGGTGACGCTGCCGCGTGTACCATCCTCATTCGGGGTGATGCCGATGCGCAGCTGGCCCCCGGGAACATCCACCCGCCATTGCAGAGGCGATGCTGGACCTGCCCAGTGGTGCGCGGCGATGGCGGCAGCACAGGCTCCTGTACCGCAGGAGCGAGTCTCGCCGACTCCGCGTTCGAACACCCTCATGCGCAGGGCGCCCTCTCCCCCGGCCACATCGCTGCGGGCGGGTTCCATCACGATGTATTCGATGTTCGACCCCTGCGGCGGTACCGGGTCGAGGACGGGGGCGTCCCGCAGCTCAGCACTTTCGAGCTCAGCCGACTCCGCGAGTGCGACCACGGTGTGAGGGTTTCCCGTCTCGACCCGCATGCCGGGGCGGGGCACTTCGATGCCAGACGTCGAGACCAGAACGTCATCGCTGTCGTCGAGAGACCACTCGCCCATGTCGATCATGTACCAGGCGTCGCCTGCGGAGCCGGGCTGCGTCCGCCCTGCCGGTGCTGTCGCAGTGGAGTCTCCGGTCTGCTTGCCCAGTGCCGGATTGAGGACAGTGTGCACGGTCTTGATGCCATCACGCGTGCCGACGAGGATCTCTCTGGCGTCAGCCGCGACTCGTCCGGTCGTCACGAGCACGTGGGCGAAGACTCGCACTCCGTTGCCGCACATCTCGGAGAGGCTGCCGTCGTGGTTGTAGTAGTCCATGAACCATTCGGCTCCGGCCTCGGCCTGTTCCTGGGCACCGGGAATCCCGCTGCTTGCGGAGCGGACGATGCGGATGACCCCGTCGCTGCCCAATCCTGAGCGACGATCGGCAAGGAGCGCGATCGTCTCCGGATGCATCTCCAGATCACTGTCATCATCGGCCAAGAGGACGAAGTCGTTCTGTGTGCCGTGCCCCTTGATGAAGACGGTGTCTGCGATGTCGGCGAATGGTGACTGGGAGGAACTCATGGTCTCATCCTATCGGTGACAGACCCTCACGTGGCACAGTCGGCATTCAGCTCTCGTGGACTGTTTCCAACCCGTGTGAACTGTCGTCAACCCGTGCGAACTGTCTTCAGCCTGCATGACTTGCCTTCACCTCTCGGGATCTGCCGTGTCTGCGATGGTCGCTGTCGTGTCTGCAAGGATGTCCAGGGCTTTGGCCGCATTGGCCTCATGGTCACCGGCAGTGGCGTCGATCCAGGCGATGCGCGGGTCTCTGCGAAACCACGTATCCTGTCGGCGGGCGAATTGCCGGGTCCTGATCGTCGTCTGCTCTTGGGCGGCGTCCTTATCGAGTTCGCCGGCCAGATACTGCTGGATCTGTGCGTATCCGATGGCACGGGACGCGGTCCTGCCTTCGGCCAGACCACAATCGAGGAGATTGCGCACCTCGTCGACCCATCCCTGCGCCCACATGATTCCCACCCGAGTCGCAATCCTTTCGTGCAGCGTCGTACGCTCGACGCTCAGTCCCAGGTGGAGAGTCGGTTCGATTGCCTGGTAGTCGGGCAGTTGAGCGCTGAAAGGGCGTCCGGTCAGCTCGATCACTTCGAGGGCACGCACGATGCGTCGGGAGTCGTTGGGTGTGATCTTCGCAGCCGCGGCTGGGTCGACCTCCTGAAGATGCCGGTGCCGGCCCCAGCGATCGGCTTCGACCTCCGATTCGATCCGCGCCCGCACCTCGGCGTCGGTGCCGGGAAACTCCATCAGATCTGTCGCTGCACGAGCGTACAGTCCTGACCCGCCCACAAGGATGGGACGTTTCCCCTTGGCACGAATGTCAGCGATGGCCTTACGCGACTGTCGTTGAAATGTCTGCACATTCGCTTCTTCACGAACGTCGAGAATGTCGATGAGGTGGTGGGCAATCCCCCGACGCTGCCCGACGGGGAGCTTGGCGGTGCCGATGTCCATACCCCGATAGAACTGCATGGAATCCGTGTTGACGATCTCCCCGCCGAGATGCTCGGCCAAATTGAGAGCGAGATCTGATTTGCCTGTGGCAGTGGCTCCGGCAATCGTGATGGTCGGCTGGTCGACTGTACTCAACGTTGGCTCATTTCAGTACGTCCCGGTCCCGCACAGCGAACGAACCTCGTGGACGCGCTCGTCGAAGACGGTCGTGAACGAATAGTCGCGACCTCCTTGAGCCCGCATATGCACAGCGGCGGTGTCGAGGAGGTCGAGATCGGCGTGGACGTCGGCTGCCGCAGCGATCGCAGCACAGATCGCCCCGGTATCTCCGGCTTGGAGTGAGCGAACGATCCTGTCGTCGGCCTCCGCTGCCTGGGGCACGGGGGCCAATGGGGCGTTGTCCGAGGCTGCGACGGACAGGTCGATGGGAATCAGCAGGTCGTCGCTGCTGCCGAGCGGGCCGATTCGAACCCCGGAAGCGTGGGCATGGAGGAGTGCCACGGCGATGGCAGGATGCGCGGATTCGCAGTCTGCACGGCTGGCAGGGCTTAGTTCTGACACAGCCTGAACCCAGTCCTCGCCTTCGAGCAGCTCATTCGTGCGGGTGTCGATGCCCCGATCGATCCCCAGTCCCCCGAGGCCGGCCAAGAGTGGCAGTCCGCTGACCGGCAGTGCCCACGACGCCTTGGTCAGCAGACAGGACTCGATCGACGTTCGCAGCGCCTCAACTGTGGCGGCCTCTGCCAGGTTCACGCCTGCCAGGAGGATTGGGGCCGCCGGGATGATCGCAAAGGAGCGCATCTCAGCCGCGGATGCGGATGGTCGGCATGCCCAGGTTGGTTGATCCGCCGCTCGTCTGGCCCGGCGCCGGGGCACCGCAGCTGTCCGCCTGAGCGCGGTCATAGGCATCGCCTGCTCGGGACGGACGCACACCGAAGCCCGAGTCGGCCAAGAGGAAGAAGGGTTTGGCATCTGTCACGGTAGCGGTGACGAAGTCACCGGGACGTGGCATGGACGCTCCCTGCGGGATTCCGACATGGACGAGTCGATTGTCCGCGGATCGGCCGGTCAGTCGTGGTGAGTCATCATGAGGTCTGGTCGTGACGAGGACTTCGACCTCTCGACCGATCTGTGCTGTGTTCTCCTCCCAGGAGATCTCATCCTGGAGGGCCGTCAGCCGCTCGAAGCGTTCCTGCACGATGTGCTTGGGCACCTGATCGTCCATCGTGGCGGCAGGAGTGCCTGGTCGTATGGAGTACTGGAAGGTGAATGCCTGCGAGAAGCGCGCACGACGCACGATGTCCATGGTGCCCAGGAAGTCCTCTTCGGTCTCTCCGGGGAATCCGACGATGATGTCGGTGGTGATCGCTGCGTGCGGGATCTTCTCGCGCACGGAATCCAGGATGCGCATGAATCTGCTGGTGCGGTAGGACCGGCGCATCGATTTGAGGATCGTATCGGACCCGGACTGCAGCGGCATGTGGAGCTGCGGCATCACGGTCGGCGTTTCTGCCATGGCATCGATGACATCGTCGGAGAATGATGCAGGATGTGGGCTGGTGAAACGCACACGTTCGATGCCCTCCACATTGCCCACGGCGCGCAGCAGTTTCGCGAATGCGCCTTTGTCCCTGAATTCTGCGCCGTAGGAGTTCACGTTCTGGCCCAGAAGCGTGACTTCGACGACTCCGTCGGCGACGAGCGCTTCAACCTCGGCCAAGATGTCGCCGGGCCTGCGGTCCTTCTCCTTGCCGCGCAGGCTGGGAACGATGCAGAACGTGCAGGAATTGTTGCAGCCGACCGAGATCGACACCCACCCGGAATGCTGCGACTCGCGTCGGCTGGGCAGGGTCGAAGGGAAGACGTCGAGACTCTCGAGGATCTCGACCTGGGCTTCCTGGTTGTGTCGGGCTCGTTCGAGCAGCGCCGGCAGTGATCCCATGTTGTGGGTGCCGAAGACGACGTCGACCCAGGGGGCCTTCTTGACGATCGTGTCCCGGTCCTTCTGCGCCATGCAGCCACCGACTGCGATCTGGAAATCGGGGTTGCGTTCCTTGACGTGGGCGAGCTGACCGAGGTTTCCGTAGAGGCGATTGTCCGCGTTTTCCCGCACCGCGCAGGTGTTGAAGACAATGACGTCGGCTTGGTCATCGGTGTCCGCGGGAACATAGCCCGCATCGTCGAGAAGTCCGGAGAGCCGTTCGGAATCGTGGACATTCATCTGACAGCCGTAGGTCTTCACCTCGTAGCTGCGTGGTGATTTCTCGGTGGAGGCGGGGGCATCAATCAGTTCAGTCATGGCGCAACTATTCTAGCTGTTGTCTGTCATCGGCGTTGTTCAGTCTTCGGCGAGGACTTCGCGTGTCACTTTCAGACAGACTGAGGAAGTGAATCCGCGTCGGGCGAGCATACCCAGGATTCGACGTTCGCGGACTTCGTAGTCGAGTCCGCGTGTCGATGCGGCCTTCTTCTCGGCTACTTGGCGGGCGAGGTCATCTTCCCCGTCCACATCTTCGACAGCGCCGGAGACGATCTCTGCGGGCAATCCCTTTTTGTTCAGTTCTCGTTTGAGAGCCGATCGGGAGAGCTTGCGTCGTTCCCGGTGAGCGCGTACGTAGCGGTGAGCGAATTCCTCGTCGTTAAGGAGCCGTGACTTCTGCAGTTTGGCAATGAGCTCATCGACTGCCGTCGGCAGGAAGTCTCGTTTGAGCAGTTTGTCGCGCAGTTCGCCGCTGGCATGGTCGCGCATGGCCAACATGTTCATGGCCGTCTTCTTCGCCTTCGCGTATGAGGCGTCGAAATCCTCAGGCTCAGCTTCATCGTCGAACTCCAGCGAGTCAGCGAACGAGGGAGCATCCCTTGATGATGTGACATCAGAGGGCAACCAAGATTCCGAGGGCAAGGTGGAATCAGCGAAGTACTCCGACTCCCCCTCGGCATGCCTCTGGTCGATCTCGGTGATGGCCTCGCGCAGCTTGTCCAGCTTCGTCGTCGGCGCATCTGATCTCGCCGAGCCTCCCCCGTGGGGTCTCGACTCGGCGAGATCGCTTCCGCGATCGATCGGCTCAGGAGACTTCGACGTCATCCGATTTCGAGCTCTCTGCTGCGGTGTCTTCAAGCTGGTCGACCTCTGCCTCGGGTTCGGGCTCGTCAACCTTGATCAGACCCATCTTGTGCTTGATCTTGAGTTCGATTTCTTCGGCCAGGCCTGGGTTGTCGCTGAGGAAGGTTCGCACCTTCTCCTTGCCCTGCCCGAGTTGGTCGCCGTCGTAGGTGAACCAGGATCCGGATTTGCGGATGATGCCGTTGTCGACGCCCATATCAATGAGGCTGCCTTCGCGGGAGATTCCGTGACCGTAGATGATGTCGAACTCGGCCTGCTTGAACGGCGGTGCGATCTTGTTCTTGACGATCTTGGCACGGGTTCTGTTGCCGACCGCATCCTGACCTTCCTTCAAGGTCTCGATGCGTCGCACGTCGATGCGCACGGAGGCGTAGAACTTCAGAGCCTTACCACCGGAGGTGGTCTCTGGTGAGCCGAAGAAGACACCGACCTTCTCACGCAGCTGGTTGATGAAGATCGCGGTGGTCTTCGACTGGGACAGTGCACCCGCGATCTTGCGCAGGGCCTGTGACATCAGTCGTGCTTGGAGGCCCACGTGGCTGTCGCCCATCTCGCCTTCGATCTCGGCCTTCGGCACGAGTGCCGCGACGGAGTCGATGACGATGACGTCGAGCGCGCCGGAGCGGATGAGCATGTCGGCGATTTCAAGCGCCTGCTCACCGGTGTCTGGCTGAGACACGAGCAGCTGGTCGGTGTCGACTCCGAGCTTCTTCGCGTATTCCGGGTCAAGTGCGTGCTCAGCATCGATGAATGCTGCGATTCCGCCGGTCTTCTGTGCATTGGCGACAGCGTGCAGTGCCACTGTGGTCTTACCCGAGGATTCCGGGCCGTAGATCTCGACGACACGACCGCGTGGCAGGCCGCCGATGCCCAAAGCGACGTCGAGTGCGATGGAACCGGTGGGGATGCAGGCGATCGGTTCGCGAACCCCTTCGCCCAGACGCATGATCGCGCCCTTGCCGTAGTTGCGGTCGATCTGTCCCAGCGCGGCGTCCAGTGCCTTCGACTTATCTCCGCCGGTTGGGATCTGCAGGTTCTTCGGTGTCCGAGCCATGGTCTCTCCTAAAAGTTTCTTTTTCCGTTGAGACCAAGGCTAGAAGGTGGCACTGACATAACAACAGAGGAACGAATTCCCCCGTGGATAATCAGCCACTCATGGTCACAGGTCCCGTGATTCATTACCAGCATAACCGACATGGGAACAAGTGTTCTATATGACGGCGCGTGTCGCACTATTTCCCACCTGACGCCACTCCCCCCTCTGCCCCAGTCACCCGGACCAGGCACCCGCGATATCGCACTGCGAACAGGCAGGATTCGAATGATGAGGAAGAGTCCTGGGAACGACAGTCCCACGGAGGGGCAACCCTAGAAGGGACGTGAACGCGGCTTCTCTTTGCCCAGGCGGTGTGATTCGGGCACGCCCGAGGCGTCACAGACTGCGATCCAGATGTCGCGGGGTTCGATGCCTGCACGGAATGCCTCTTCGGCGGTCCGAGAACCCAGGCTGCTCAGTGCGAGGTCCGTGTGCAGCGATGCAGCACGAGCCTCTCCGAACTCCTCGTTCATGAGGACCCAGTAGAGGGTGTGACGCATTACGGCTTGGCTGCCAGTCGTGGCACCGGGTATCCACCCGGGCGCCCGAGGATCTTGTCCGAGAGTTCCTGTGGAATGGTGTCGGGAATCTCGACGCCCTCTTCGAGCGCGAAACGATCGGAGACCGATGACAGCAGAGCCGACAACGGCAGATCGAGTGCTTCACAGATCGCGGAGAGAAGCTCCGAGGAGGCTTCTTTCTGTCCGCGTTCGATCTCGCTGAGGTAGCCCAGCGATACGCTGGCTCCCGTGGAGACGTCGCGCAGGGTTCGCCCCTGGCGCCGGCGTACGGAGCGCAGTGCGTCACCGATTTCAACTCTCAGTAGCATTGCGCGTCCCTCCCTTTGTCTCCGTGAACAGTCGTGATGGTGTAGTCAACTTTACAGCCCGGTCGATGCCGAGCGCCAACCTGGGTACGTGACCTGATGGTTTTGCCAGTCCATTCGAAGGTGCCGATGTGTATTCGTCCAATTGCCATTATCTGGTCAACTTCGCCGAGGTCGAACTTATTCCGCAGCTGCACCGTCATGATTCTTGGGGTCCGTTCGCGTCGGGGCCGAACGCCAGCCGGGTGACGAAGTCGTCGAGGTCTGCCACCATGGCCGCGACCGTCTGTGCGCGCACAGCGTCCCGATCTCCGGCGAAATGATGCTCGCTGACCTGCGCTTTTCCGGCGAAGGCTATGCCCGTGTAGACGAGACCGACCGGTTTGTCGTCCTGCGGCTCGGGTCCGGCGACTCCGGTGCAGGCCACGCCGATGTCGGAGACACATTCCCTGGCCGCACCGGCCGCCATCTGAGCTGCGACGACTTCGTCGACGGGTCCTGTCTCTTCGAGCTGGTCGGCATCGACTCCGGCAAGCCGCGATTTGAGGTCGGTGGCATAGGTGATGAGTCCACCGCGTACCACGGCGGAGGCTCCGGGAACATCGACGAGCGTGGCGACGAAGCGACCGCCGGTCAGTGATTCCGCTCCAGCGACCGAGAGTCCCACCTGCGCACAGGTGGTGATGAGGTGCTGACTTCGGGAGAAGAGATCGGTCTCGTTCACAGGCTCACTTCGGACTCGGGTCGGAGGCTCCGGTCTCGGCAGTTCCGTCTCCTCCGCGCGATTCCTTGGCAAGTTTCGCGGCCTGGAGGCAGTAGTCGATTCCCGTCACGACTGTGACGACGATGGCGGCGACCATGATCAGCCAGGCCAGGATCAGCAGTGCGAAGGTCGCGCCTTCCGGGACGATCTGCGCCATGGGGCGAAGGAGGAGGAACAGCCCGATGGCGACGGTCTGCAGCACGGTCTTGATCTTGCCGCCTCTGGATGCGGGCATGACGGCGATGCGGATCATGAAGAACCGCAGCACGGTGATGCCGAGTTCCCGGACGAGGATGATGATGGGAACCCACCAAGGGATCTCAGCAATCGCGGCCAGGCCGATGAGTGCCGCAGCCATCAGAGATTTGTCGGCGATCGGGTCGGCGATCTTGCCGAAGTTCGTGATGAGGTTGTACTTGCGTGCGAGATCTCCGTCGATCTTGTCCGTGGCCATCGCCAGGAGGAAGACGACCAATGCCCACCACCGCATGGTCATGTCCTGGCCTCCATCGGCCAGGAGGAGGACGAGGAAGACGGGGACGAGCAGGATCCGCAATACGGTCAGGGCGTTGGGAACATTCCACGGGCTGGGCTCTGCCGGTGCGTGTCCCGGGGTGCCGTTCTCTGATCGATCATTCACGTGTCAAGCCTATCGGAGTGACATGTGAATGGCGTGGAGCCGGCCACTCGTTTCAGAGGCCGGCTCCACGCCGAATTCAGATCTTCAGTTCTGCGCTGTCGCTGGAGTCAGCGGCCTGTGAGCGACCAAGCTTCCTCACCGCTGGTCTCTACGACTTCCAACCCGGTCTCGGGGTCGACGTCGCCGACATGCAGGTCTGCGGCATGCCCGACGCCCGTCGCATAACGATCGTTGGCACGGGAGCCTGAAGACCTCGCCGAGGTGTCTGCCCCCGAGCCTCCGAAGTCATCGAACTCCTCGTCGTAGTCTGCCGCCGCCGACTGCCCGCCTGCATCATGCGCTCGGCTGGCGCCGTAGCCGTCATCATCCGCACCGCCGCCAGCCTCCGGGTTCGTGTCCTCGTCCGGCGGGGTCTCGCCCTTGATGATCGCCAGCGTTCCCGGCAGATCCTCGGGCCGGACGAGCACGTCGCGAGCCTTCGACCCTTCGGAGGGTCCGACGATGCCTCGTGATTCCATCAGGTCCATGAGACGCCCGGCCTTGGCGAAGCCGACGCGCAGCTTGCGCTGCAGCATCGAGGTCGAGCCGAACTGCGTGGTCACAACCTGCTCGGCCGCTTGAAGCAGGAGTTCGAGATCGTCGCCGATCTCTTCGTCGATCTGCTTCGTCGGCTTCTCCACCGCAACATCTTCACGGTAGTTCGGCTTGAGTTCGCCCTTGACGTGTTCGACGACCTTCTCGATCTCCGACTCGTTGACCCAGGCACCCTGGACACGCATCGGCTTGGCAGCACCCATGGGCAGGAACAGTGCGTCACCCTGTCCGATGAGCTTCTCCGCGCCCGGCTGGTCGAGCACGACTCGGGAGTCAGCCAGGGATGAGGTGGCGAACGCCAGGCGTGAGGGCACGTTGGCCTTGATCAGTCCGGTGACGACGTCGACGCTGGGTCGCTGTGTGGCCAGGACCAGGTGGATACCGGCCGCACGCGCCAGCTGGGTGATGCGCTGGATCGAAGCTTCGACGTCGCGTGGGGCAACCATCATCAGGTCGGCGAGCTCGTCGACCACGACCAGCAGGTAGGGGTAGGGCTGGAGCACCCGTTCCGATCCTGCAGGAACTTCGACGCGGCCCTCCCGGACGGCCTTGTTGAACTCGTTGATGTGCTTGAACCCGTAGTTCGCGAGGTCGTCGTAGCGGGCGTCCATTTCGCGCACTACCCACTCGAGCGCCTCGGCGGCCTTCTTGGGGTTGGTGATGATCGGGGTGATGAGGTGCGGGATGCCTTCGTAGATCGTCAGCTCCACGCGCTTGGGGTCGACGAGGATCATACGCACCTCGTCAGGGGTTGCGCGCATCATGATCGAGGTGATCATGGAGTTCACGAAGCTCGACTTACCGGCACCGGTCGCACCGGCGACCAGCAGGTGGGGCATCTTCGCCAGGTCGGCGACGACGAATCCGCCTTCGACGTCCTTGCCCACGCCCATGACCAGTGAGTTCTCGGTCTTGCGGGCGGCCTTCGAGCGCAGCACGTCGCCGAGGGAGACGTTCTCGCGGTCGGAGTTCGGGATCTCGATGCCGATGGCCTTCTTGCCGGGAATCGGCGAGAGGATGCGGACATCGGCACTGGCCACTGCGTAGGCGATGTTCTTCGACAATGCCGTGACCTTCTCGACCTTGGTGCCCGATCCCAGCTCCACCTCGTAGCGGGTGACCGTGGGGCCACGTGAGAAGCCAGTGACCTGTGCGTCGATCTTGAACTGGTCGAGCACGTCGCGCAGTGCTTCTACGACACGGTCGTTGGCCTCGGAGCGCTCCTTTGCGGGCGGGCCGGGGGTGAGGTTGTCCGAGCTCGGAAGCGTGTAGGTGACGTCCCCGGCCAGAGTGAGCTGCTCGACGCGTTCGGGCAGCTGTTCGGTGGGTGGCGGTGCCGGATTGTTCGTCACCGGCACCGGCGCCGAGGCGTCACCTGGCGCGGCCTTGTTCGTGACCGTGGCGGCATCATCGTCCATGCCGATGGTCTTCTTCAGCGCAGCTGTTTCCCGCTCGGCCTTCGTCGGTCGACGTTCACCCGGCTTGAATTTCGGTCGTTCGATGACGGTGGTGTCGGCTTCTTCATCGCTGACATCGTTTTCATGGATGTAGGCCTTGTCGTAGGCCTTGGTAGTCGTGTCATCGTCGGGATGTTCACCCTCAGGCAGGTCGGTCTTCTTTTTCTTGGTCCGACGTTTGGTGCCCATGACGGGTTTGAGGGTGGAGGTGCGCGCGTTCTCAGCGACGAGGTCGGTCGAGTCCTGTCCGTCCTGCTTCTCAGTATTGGGCCGCGCTCCCCCGGTCAGACGCAGGTAGAGATCCATCAGGCGCTTGGGGATCGAACGCACTGGTGTCGCGGTGATGACCAGCAGGGAGAAGAGTCCGAGCAGCACAAGCAGCGGCACGGCCACGAAGACGGTGGTCGCGATCACGAGTGGCGATGAGATGACGAATCCGAGTGCGCCGCCGCCGTTGGCCATAGCATCATTGGAGTTGGTGAAAGTCGGATTGCCCGCGGCAATATGGGCCAGTCCGGATGCGGAGAGCAGCAGGAGAATGATACCGATGAGGATCCTGTTGTTGCCCCGGTTATCGTCTCCGCGCAGGAACAGTCGAATCGCGTAGCAGGTGAAGATCACCGGCAATGCGAGTGCCACCCTCCCGAAGGTGCCTTCGACGACGTTGCGGACGACGTCGCTGATGGCGCCGGGGATGTTCCACCATTCGAAGGCTGCGATGATGATCGAGAGACCGATGAGGAAGAAGGCGGTGCCGTCTCTCTTGGTCGGTGACTGATCGCTCGGTTCGTCGCTGAGGATCTTTCGCGCACGGTTTCCGGCCATGTGGGCCACTCCCCTCCACGCACCGGTGACAACGTTTGTCCCGGGGTCTTCCTTGTTCCCCGCTTGCCCGGTCCGACCAGCAGTTTTGCGCGCTGTGCCTTTTCCTTTACCAGAAGCGGGGGAAGTCGTTCTGGTCGCCATGCTTCTCATCTTAGGGCGATTATGCGCTCCTGCCCAGTAAATCCGCAGGGTTCGGCGCGCCGAGGCCGGCTCGATACACCGTTAGATCGAGAGCCGTTCAACCCATAGCAGGATACGTCTTCACAGTATTCAGGCCACAAAGACGCACCCGTGTCGTGGGCGGTCCGGCGCATCCCGGGACTCGTTGGTCCGGTGACTGTTCTTCATGTCAGGAGTCATCTGAGTTCTCAGCAGCAAGCTGATCGAGGTCACGCCCGGATGCTTCACTGGGGTGCATGGCGATGAAGAGGGCCCACTGCTGAGCATCCTCGGTTTTGCGTCGAGATTTGAAATCCTCAAGCAGCTCCTGAATGCGGTCCCTGAACTCTGCTATTTCATCCTCGGTCAGCATCGCGGCCATGCGCGCCATCGTGCGGTCCTCATAAGGCGCAGAATCGAATTCGGCCACAAAGGCATCGATCATCGGGTGCGTCATGTCACCGGTGTTGACGTACCAGCTCTTACCGGTGGCGCGATATGGGATTTCGCGTGATCCGCGCTTGCCCCGACGCTCCTCCTGAGCCTCAAGAAAGCCTGTCCCCACAAGCATTCTCACATGGTGCAGAGCCGTGGCCGGATTGAGGTCGAGCTCGGTCGCGATCTCTCGATTGCTCAGCGGCTCATCCAAGCACAACCGAAGAATGCGCAAGCGCACGCCGGATGCCAGCGCCTTTGCCTCGGCGTCGGTCGCGTCTCGGCGCTCGAATTCGGGCATCGAATATTCAACCGACTGCTCGTTGCCAGTCCTGTTCGACGCCTCGTCTCTCATGGCTTCAACGGTACCAGCGGTGGGCTCAGACCAATCAGGAAACCTGAAGTGATTGACTTATCCCAATCAGTGCGCTTTGATAAGTGATTGAGAGACGCCAATCGCTCGCCTAGGAGCCGCACAGTGCCGACCGACGACGTGCCCGACCGACTGCCGACAAGCTCCGAAGGTCAGCCACACGACGCGGCCCGGTCCACACCCCCACCGCGGAGCACGCTGTTTCGACATCACGACTTCCGGCAGCTGTGGATGGGCGATACCGTCTCAGTGTTCGGCGTCGAGTTCGTCACCTTCGCCATGCCGCTCATCGCCGTACAGCTCCTGCATGCGGATGCCTTCCAGATGGGGGTGCTCTCGACGTTGGAGTCCCTCGCCTTTCTTCTCATCAGTCTTCCGGCTGGAGCATGGGTCGACCGCTTGCGCAAAAAACACGTGATCGTCGCCGGCGACGTCCTCAGAGCACTCGTCCTTCTCACCATTCCCGTCGCCTGGGTCGTTGATGCCCTGTCCTTCGTTCATCTCTGCATCGTCGCCACCGTGATCGGAATCGTCACTGTCTTCTTCGACGTGGCCAACCAGTCCTATCTGCCCTCGATCGTCTCGGGCGACCAGATTGCCGACGGCAATGGAAAGCTGCAAGCTACTCAGCAGACGGCCCAGGTCGCAGGCCCATCGCTGGCTTCAGGACTCGTCAGTCTCATCGGGGGTCCGCTGACGGTCGGAGCCACAAGTGTGTGCATGGCGCTGTCGAGCCTGTTCATCAGCCGGATCCACCATCGCGAGCACCGGACGGAGGAACGGGAACGCTCCAGCCTCCTCGCTGAAATCCGCGAGGGCCTTTCCCTGGTCCTCGGACACGTGCTCCTGCGCCGCATCGTCGCCTGCACGGGACTGTCCAACTTCGCGTCCTCGGCGATCTTCGCTCTCATCGTCCTCTATGCCCTGCGCACACTGGGTCTCAGCCAGTTCCAACTCGGGATCGTCATGTCGGTCGGTGCGGCAGGCGGCATTCTCGGAGCCATCAGCACATCGTGGGTGCAGCGAATCGTCGGCGAGGGCCGTTCGATCGCCGTCTCCGCGGCACTGAGCGGGGTGTGTTTCCTGACAGTGCCCGCCGCTGATCTGCTTCCCTCGATGCCGACTCTGTTCATCGGCTGGTTCCTCATCTCGTGGGCCGTCGTCGTCTACAACGTCACCCAGGTCAGCTTCCGCCAACGGCTGTGTCCGAAACCCCTTCTCGGACGCATGAACGCCTCGATTCGGTTTCTCGTGTGGGGCCCGATGCCAGTCGGGGCCTTCCTCGGCGGAACGATCGGACATGCGATCGGGATCGTTCCGACCCTGTGGATCTTCGCCGCTGCAGCCGTGTTCTCCTCGCTGCCCGTCCTCATCTCCCCACTCATCTCGATGCGCGTCCTCCCGGACTCACTCAATCTGCTCGATGACGATGGGGATGATGATCAGTCGAGCTGATCCCTCAGCCCACTCCGTAGAGGTGCTCCGGCCTGCCGGTGCTTCCGTATTGGAGCGAGACGGTGACGGCTCGGGACTCGGCCAGCTTCGCCAGGTGGCGCTGGGCAGTTGCGCGGGAGGTTCCCACGACATCAGAGACCTCCATCGCCGTCAGCGAACGATCCGCGCCTTCGAGCGCCTCGAGGATCCGTCCGCTGGTCGACGAGCCCGAGCCTTTGGCCGGTGCACTCCCAGGCGCGGAGACATCATGCAGACTGCGCAGCTGACGTTCGAGCTCCGGCTGGCTGACCTTCTCGCGGTCCCAGTAGCGCCGGAAGCGGGCATAGCGCCTGAGGAAGTCCTGCAGCTCCTCGGCAGCGAAGGGTTTGATGATATAGGTCATCGCTCCTGCCCGCAGAGCCGAGCGCACCACGTCGGGATCGGCCACGGCCGAGAGCACGATGGCATCGACATCGGTCTCACGGATCAGTTCGACACCGTTGCCTTCGGGCAGAACGTAGTCAGCTAACAGCAGGTCCACATCGTCCTCGGCGATGATCGTGCGCGCGGTACGCAGATCTCTGACCGGTTCCAGGGCGTGGAATCCGGCAACTTCGTTGACGTACCGGCAGTGGATCTGCCCCACATAGAAGTCGTCATCGAGAACCAGAACGTTGACCATCATCTCTCCTTGTCGTCTGCGGAAGTCTCGTCCGCAGGAATGTCGTCTTCGTGGTTGCCGCCTGTGGAGATGTCGTCGTCCGCATCCTCGCTGAGCACATCGGGCAGGCCCATGGCGAAGCTGGCACCCCCGAGGTCTGAATCGTGACCGCTGAGCAGCCACACTCTGCCGTGGTGTCTCCGGGCGGTCCTTCGGCACAGCGCCAGACCGATGCCGTGGCCATGTTCTGGGTCGAGACCGTCGGCACTGCTGATCCCCTCGTCGAAGATGGACTCCGCATCAGCGTCATCGACTCCCCCACCGGAGTCGGTGACGACGGCATGCAGCTCCGGACCGGAGCCGAGCAGCGTCACCTCGACTCTGCCGAACACCTCGTCGGTTCGAGAAGCACCCTCAGCATCGCTGCCGCTTGCATTCGTCACCACCGCTCGCACCGCATTGTCGATGAGATTGCCGAGGATGAGTGTGACGTCCTCGGGCTCCTTCACCCGACCCAGCACCAAGGAATCCGGGGTGACTGCAAGGGTCACACCCGCCTCGGCGGCGGTGGTCCCCTTCGCCTCGAGCAGCGCACGAAGATACGGGTCGGTGATCACCTCGATGCCTTCGACGGGGGTCGCGATCGGTCCGGTCCGCAGGATCGTGGCGAGGTAGTTCCGTGCCTCATCGGTGGCACCTGTGTCGACGAGGCCGAGGACGGTGTGCAGCCGGTTGGCGAACTCGTGGCGCTGAGTGCGCAGGGCCCGGGCCATCGACGTTACCGATTCGAGCTGACGGGCCATCGTCAGCACCTGGGTCTCATCGCGCAGGGTGACGACCCCGCCCACGGAGACCCCATCACGGCTCACCCGGACAGCCGTGGCCAACAGGATCCGATCGCCGACGGTGACTCGCCGACGCAGGGCACCGTGATCGGGTGCATCGAGCATCATGCTTCTGATCACCTCAGGCACGTCCGCCTGTGAGGCGTTCGCGGCCCCGGCCGTGTCCGAGGCCGTGGTGTCCTCGCCTGTGTCGACGCCGTCTTCGTCGGCATCGACATGGGCGATCCCGAGCAGCTCTTCGGCCGTCGCATTGCTCAGAGTCGGCTCCCCGGATGAGCTGAAGGCCAGGACACCGTCGTCGAGGCCGCGCAGGACTGCACCCTGATCACGTGCCATCTCTGCGAGCTCCTCGGGACCCACACCCAGAGTCTCGCGGCGCAGCCTGCGGCCCAGAGCGAGCGAGGCGATCACGCCGATGATCAGGGCGAGGACTGCGACAGAGCCGAGAACAAGGAATTCTCGTCGCAGGTCGGCATCAAGCACCGAAGCGTGGATGCCGACGGAGACCTGTCCGACGACAGTCTCATCATCGGAGGAGGAATAGATCGGCACCTTCGCCCGCACGGTCTCGCCGAGGGTGCCGCGCTCATGGCTGATGTTCTCCCGCCCGGCCAGTGCTTCATCCGGGGATGTCGACACATGCTTGCCGATATTGTCCCGGTCCGGGTGGGTCAGTCGGATTCCACGATCGTCGGTGATGACCGCGAAGACGATGCCCGAAGAGTCCCTCAGGTCGTCGGTGATCTTGATCAGCGCCGAAGTGATCGCGTCATCAGGCTCCTGTGCATGTTCGGCCGAAGCCCGAGTCGCGCCCCTCCTCACCTCCGGATCGACCGCCAGGGCCCGGGCAGTCGCCAGGGCCTCGGTCTCGGTGACCTCGGTAACCGAGCGCGCACCCATCCAAGCGAAGACTCCGGTCACCAGCGCCAGCGTCACCACGACGACCGCGAGCTGGCTGAGCAGCACACGGCGCGAGAAGGATCGGGTGGGACGTCGCACCGACCCACACTAACCACGCATGAGCGAAATGCGCAAAAGGTACCAAAGAGGCAGAACGTGTTCAGTGCACACAAACGCGCGCCGCGACAGAACGCGATCTAGGGTGTATCGGGCATCACATCCGCCTTCATAGGAGAAGCACGTGCTCGTAGTTCTCGGTTTCGCAATGATCATCGTCTTCATGACGCTGATCATGACGAAGCGACTCTCACCGATCCTGGCGCTGATCATCGTCCCGACCGTGTTCGGACTGTTCACCGGCGCAGGCCTGGGAATCGGCGAAATGGTCATGGACGCCATCGCGGACATGTCGTCGACGGCAGCGCTGCTGCTCTTCGCCATCATCTACTTCGGCATCATGATCGACGTCGGACTCTTCGACAAGCTCGTCGAGTTCATCCTCAGGGTCGCAGGCCACGATCCCGTCAAAGTCGTCATGGGCACGGCCCTGCTGACCGGAGCGGTCTCCCTCGACGGCGACGGGTCGACGACGTTCATCGTCGTCACCGCCGCAATGCTGCCGATCTACCAGCGCCTGGAGATGTCGCCCGTGGTGCTGACCTGTGTCGCGGGTCTGATCAACGGCACTCTCAACATCGTCCCCTGGGGCGGTCCGACGGCACGCGCATCCTCGGCCCTGCAGATCGATGCCAACGAGATCTTCGCTCCGATGGTCCCGGCTCTCGCTGCGGGCCTGCTGGTGTGCTTCGTCTTCGCCTACTTCCTCGGCATCTCCGAACGACGCCGTCTTGCCAAGAACGGTGTGGCCTGGGTCGATGAGTCCAATTCAGGATCGAAGCGCTCCGACCTCGTCGGTGCAGTCGCCCGCTCGAGCACGGGTTCAGCCTCGGGTTCAGATTCTGCTCCCAGCACCGGGTCCACGTCGGGATCCGATCACGGCGCGCCAGCCTCGGCGGGATCATCGCTCGCGGAGACCGCGGGTTCCGATGACGGCTCAGAAGCCGGTTCCGGCTCCGGTTCCGCTCTGACCGACACCGCGCTCGACCCCAACCGAGCGACGCTGCGTCCCAAGCTCTTCTGGTTCAACCTGACGCTGACCGTGGCCGTGATGGTCATGCTCATCGCCGACCTGCTGCCCCTGCCCTACCTGTTCATGATCGCCATGGTCATCGCCCTCATGGTCAACTTCCCGAATATCAAGGCACAGCAGGAAGAGCTGGCCTCGCATGCCTCGGCGATCATCGCCGTGGTCGCCATGGTCATGGCCGCCGGCGTTCTCACCGGCATCATGAGCGGAACCGGCATGGTCGACGCCATGGCCGAGTGGCTCGTCGACGTCATTCCAACATCCATGGGCCCCTACATGGCCGTCATCACCGGGCTGCTCTCGATCCCGATGACGTTCTTCATGAGCAATGACGCCTTCTACTTCGGCATCCTTCCAGTGTTGGCCGAAACCGCCGGTCACTTCGGCATCTCCGCGGCCGATATGGCCAGAGCCTCCATCACGGGCCAGCCGGTGCACATGCAGTCACCGCTGGTGCCCGCGATCCTGCTCCTCGTCTCACTCTCGGGAGTCGAACTCGGAGACCACCACAAGAAGGTCCTGTGGCGCGCCCTCATCGTGTCACTGGTCATGCTGACCGTCGGCGTCCTCATCGGCGTCATCGCAATCGGATAGGACCACGACCGACATGACTGATTTCTACTCAGCCCCGCGTCGCCGCTTCCCGGCTCCCTCGCTGCGGGTAGCGGCCTCGGCCGGCATCGACGATGCCCAGGCCACGGTCATCCTGGCCTACCGGTCGGACTCCTCCACGGCACTCCTCGAGCAGGCGATCGCCGGCGCCCGGCGAGAGAGCGCGGCTGTGCGCGCGGTCCACTTCGAATCGGATACGACGACCGCTCCGTCCACCGGTGCCCTGTCTCAGACGAAGGAATTGGCCGATCGGCTCGCCGAGGCGGACCTCGAGTTCGAGATCCAACGCGCCGATTCCGATGTGGCCTCCCAGATCATCGACCTCGCCGAGACATTGCAGGCGAAGCTCATCGTGATGCCCTCCAAGCGCCGCTCCCCCGTGGTCAAGCTGCTTCTGGGCTCAAGCACGCAGAGGGTGATCCTCGAGGCAGAGTGCCCGGTGCTCATCGTCAAGTAGCGCGGCTCCTACTCACGCAGCGTCCTCCAGCGGCCGCAGCAGACCGGGTGCCTCACCGCGCCAACAGATCCCCTGCTCCTGCACCGGTGAGTGAGGCGTCGAGGAGTTCGATCGTGTGTGCACTCGGCAGTGTGGCCTCTCCCTGTCGGCGAAGTGCGTCGGTGACCTGCAGCAGACAGCCGGGATTGCCGGTGACGACGAGATCGGCTCCGGTAGCGGCGATGTTCGTGGCCTTCTTGTCCCCCAGTTCGCGGGCTGCCTCAGGGCGCACCAGGTTGTAGATTCCGGCCGAGCCGCAGCAGGTGTCGGCGTCCTTGATCGCAGCCAGTTCGACCCCGGGGATCTGCCCCAGCAGCTCGCGTGGCGGGTTGCGCACACCTTGGGCATGGGAGAGGTGGCAGGCGTCGTGGTAGGCCACACGCAGCCCACCGCGGGCCACCGGGTGCCGTGGGGCGCTGGGTCCGAGTTCGACGAGGATCTCGGTCACGTCCCTGACCTTGTCCGCCAGCTCCTTCGCGCGCTGAGCGTAGGCGGGATCATCGGCGAGGATATCGGCGTACTCCTTCATCGTCGAACCGCAGCCTGCGGAGTTGACGACCAGATAGTCCACGTCCGCCGAGGTGAATGTGTCGACGATTCTGCGTGCGAAGTCCTCGCCCTCTTCGCTGCGCCCGGCGTGGACGGACAGGGCACCGCAGCAGCCCTGTGACTGAGGCACCACGACTTCGCAGCCTTCCATGTTGAGAACACGCACCGTAGCGGCGTTGACCTGGGGGTAGAAGGTTCGTTGCACACATCCCAGCAGCATCCCCACTCGCGACCGGACAGGCAGGCTTTCGCCCTCGGCCGTGCGTGGCGGGTTAGTCGCTGGAATGGTGACCTTCTTGGTCACAGGCGGTGCGATGGCCTCCATCGTGGCCAGAGTCGGTGAGAGCTTCTCGAGGATCTTGGACTTTCGGATGACCGATGACAGTCCCGTCCGCTGGTAGAGCTTGAGGGGTGCCAACATGGTCCTCAGACGATCGGGGTACGGGAACAGCTGGAAGATCGCCTCCCGCAGTGCCACCTCGCCGCGGCTGCGATGCTGTTTGCCGTTGCGTTCGACCTGTCCGCGGGTGGCTTCGATGAGCTTGTCGTACTGGACTCCGGACGGGCAGGCGCTGACGCAGGCCATGCATCCCAGGCAGGCGTCGAAGTGTTCGACCATGGACGCACTCATCGGCCCGTTCTCCAGGCCCTTCTCCATGAGGTAGATGCGTCCGCGCGGTGAGTCCTCCTCATTTCCCCACAGCTGGTAGGTCGGGCAGGCGGGAAGGCAGAAACCGCAGTGGACGCAGTCGGCGATGAGACTCGGGTCCGGCGGGTTGAAGACGTCGAAGGCCGAGTGGTCCATGGTCGGCGGAGCCATCTCCATCGTTGCCTGACCTCCGGTCGCCATCGTGGCCTCCAACGGTGTCTGGCCAGTCGCTTCGCTGGGCGTCCCGCCGCCTTGGCAACCTCCTGCGCCACCGCAATCGCATGACATCACAGTCCTCCTATTCCACGTCCGGGTGAGAGCAGACCGTTCGGATCGAACTGGTCCTTGATGGTGGCCATGAGCGCGAACCCGGGGATCTCGCCCCAAGCGTCGACCTCGTTCCACACTGCGGGCGGCGCGCACAGCACAGTCGCGATCAGCTGCTTCCGGTCCCAGGTCCGCAGGTGCTCGAGGACCACCCGTGTCGCGATCGCAGGGTCCATGTCGGGTGCGCCGACGCCGAGGTCGAAGACACCCATGGCGGACCCGCGCAGTTGGATCGGGTAGCCGATGGCGTCTTCGAGTCGGGCGATCTGAGCCACCAGCTCCGGCACCAGCGCCGGTGAGACCGAGGCCCGTATCGTCACGGGGGCCTGAGCACGCCGTGCCCACCAGCTCGGCTCGATGCCCGCCTTCGCACCGGGGTAGGCCTCGATGATCTGTCGGGTTCGGGATTCGACCGACTCCGGGAGTCCTTCGATCATGACGACGGTCGTGGCCTCTGCACCCGGTGACCGGTCGATTTCGACTGCCGCCGGCGCTATCTGGGAGCCGAGGACTCCCAATGCAGCCTCGGCGCCGGGAATCTCGACGTAACCCTGGGTTTCCGGCTTCGGGTACAGTCGGATCGCTGCGCTGACGATGATCCCCAGCGTGCCCCAGGACCCGGTCATGAGCTTTGACAGGTCGTAGCCGGCCACGTTCTTCACAACCTTGCCACCGGCCTTCGCGATGGTGCCGTCGGCGAGGACGACGGTGACGCCGAGGACGACCTCACGCAGCGGCAGACGGCCGATTCTCCGTGGCCCCACGGCTCTGGTTGCGATGGCGCCGCCCAGCGTCGATCCCGAGTCGACCCGATCTGCAGGAAAGTCCGAGAGGAGTTCCTGGGCACCGGATTCGGCGACATCCTTGAGATCGGCGATCGTCGCACCTGCCTCGGCGACGAGAATGAGGTCCCCAGGAGAATGTTCGATGATCCGGTTGAGCCCGCTCATGTCGATGAGGAGCCCCGGTGTCTCACCCGGCGGGTGGTCGTCGAGGGCCGTCCCGCCGCCGTAGACGGCGACGCTGTGTCCGTCTCGGTGTGCGTTGGACATGATCTCGGAGAGCTCCTCGACGCTCTCGGGTCGAGCGAATCTGGGAAGTTCCTCGGTCAAAACAGCTCCGCCTTTCCTGCCGCCTGGAGGGGATGCTCCCCGGATGTTCGCCGAGGTGGTTCCCCGCACAGTCGTGGTGTCGGGAAGACCTTTCCCGGGTTGGACAGATAGTCCGGGTCGAAGGCGCAGCGCAGGATCTGCATCGTGTCCAGATCCTCATTCGTGAACATGCGCGGCATGAACTTGGCTTTGTCGGATCCGACCCCGTGTTCGCCTGTGATCGAACCGCCTTCGCTCAGGCACAGGTCGAGGATCCGACCGGAAGCGGTCTCGGCCAACTCGGTCTGGCCTTCGATGCTGCCATCGAAGAGGACAAGCGGATGCAGATTGCCGTCGCCGGCGTGGAAGACGTTGGCGACGCGCACGCCGCATTCCTCCGCGATCGTCGAGATCGACGCCAGGACGGGCCCGAGCCGCGACCGTGGGATGACTCCGTCCTGGACGATGTAGTCGGGGCTGATCCGACCGACGGCAGCGAACGCCGATTTCCGGCCCTTCCAGATCAGTCCGCGTTCGACATCGTCGACGGCGACGCGAACCTCACCGGCACCGTGGTCCCTCGCCCTGGCGATGACCGTCTCCCGCTCGAGATCGACGTCGATGGCCGGTCCGTCGAGTTCGACGACGAGGACGGCACCTGCACCGTCCGGATAGTTGCAGGCCACGGCCTTCTCTGCGGCCTCGATGGCCAACGCATCCATCATCTCGATGGCGGCGGGCATGATCCCCGCAGAGATGATGTCACTGACCGCCTCTCCTGCCGCATCGGTCGACTCGAACCCGATGAGCAGCGTCTCCACTGCTTCGGGCAGCCGGGTCAGACGCACGGTCACCTCGGTGACGATCCCCAGCGTTCCCTCTGATCCGCAGAGCACGCCGAGGAGGTCGAAGCCGGGGTATTCGGGAGCCTGTCCCCCGATGTCGACGATGTCGCCCTGGGCGGTGACGAGGGTGAGGCCGGTGACGTGGTTGGTGGTGAAACCGTATTTGAGGCAGTGGGCACCGCCGGAGTTCTCTGCGACGTTGCCTCCGATCGAGCACACGCTCTGGCTCGAGGGGTCCGGGGCGAAATAGTAGCCGTCGGGGTTGGCCTCATTGGAGAGGTTGAGGTTGATGACGCCTGGCTGCACGATCGCGCGCTGGGCGGCAGGGTCGATGTCGAGGATGTCCCTCATCGTCGACATGACGATGAGCACGCCTTCTGCGTGCGGCTGGGCCCCACCGGAGAGCCCGGTGCCCGAACCGCGCGCGACGAAGGGGACGTCGAACTCGTGGCAGGCACGCACGGTCAGGGCCACCTCGGCGGTGGAGGTGACGCGGATGACCAGGGCTGGGACGGTCCTGTGCACTGCCAGACCGTCGCACTCGTAGGTCTTGCGCTCGTTCTCGTCGGTGACGATCGCCCCTGGTGGCAAATGTGGTTCGATCCGTGTGAGGACCGATTCGATTCTGCTCATGTCCACTCCCGCCTCCTTGCGTCGATGATGTCGAGCTTAGCGAAGAACGC
>NZ_JBHFIH010000001.1:126803-160210 GCF_057334195.1 Brevibacterium sp. AGC70
CCGCGGCACATTTTCGACGGCGTTCTTACGTGGTGAGACTCCTGACCCGCGCAGATTCAAGGCCTGCACGGCCCTGACTGTCAGGGCATGCTGGCGTATGCCGGCAGGGTGAGGAAGTCAACGTATTCCTCGGCGACGGCCACGGACAGGAACATGTCGACGGCGTCCTTCCAATCGGCCTCTTCGCCCGGCAGCTTCGCAACCTCTTCGGTCACGACCTGGCGCACGAAATCGGCAGTGACGGTGACTCCGGTGTCGAGTTCGACTCCGGCATCCATCCACTGCCAGACCTGGGACCTTGAGATCTCAGCCGTGGCGGCATCTTCCATGAGTCCGTTGATGGCGACGGCGCCGTTTCCTTCCAACCAGGCGCGCAGGTACTGGATGCCGACGGAGACGTTGGTCCGCAGACCCTGTTCCGTCATCGAGCCCGGGGTCGACTTGACGTCGAGGAGCTCGGCTGCGGACACGGAGACGTCATCGCGCTTGTTCTCGATCTGGTTGGCGTTGGCACCCAGCGTCTCGGTGAAGACCTCCTTGCACAGTGCGACCATGCCGGGGTGGGCCACCCAGGAGCCATCGAAGCCCTTGCCGGCCTCACGGGACTTGTCCTCGCGGACCTTGTTGAATGCGGCCTCGTTCGCCTCCGGGTCCTTCGCCGGAACGAAGGCGCTCATACCGCCGATGGCGTGTGCGCCGCGCTTGTGGCAGGTGTGCACGAGGAGCTCGGTGTAGGCGCGCATGAACGGCACCGTCATCGTCACGTCAGAACGGTCGGGCAGCAGGAAGTCAGCACCGCGGGCGCGGAAGTTCTTGATCACGGAGAAGATGTAGTCCCAGCGACCGGCGTTGAGACCTGAGGAGTGCTCGCGCAGTTCGTAGAGAATCTCTTCCATCTCGAAGGCCGCGGGGTAGGTCTCGATGAGCACGGTGGCGCGGATGGTCCCACGGTCAAGACCGAAGGAGTCCTCTGCGTGGTCGAACACCTGGTTCCACAGACGGGCTTCGAGATGGGATTCCATCTTCGGGAGGTAGAAGTACGGGCCCTTGCCCTTCTCGATCTGGAGTTGTCCGGCGGTGGCGAAGTAGAGCGCGAAGTCGACGAGCGAACCCGATGTCTCCTCGCCGTCGACGAGGATGTGCTTCTCCGGCATGTGCCAGCCGCGGGGACGGACGACGATGGTCGGCAGCTCCTCGTCGGGGGCCAAAGTGTAGCTCTTGCCCTCGGGTGAGGTGAAGTCGATCTCGCGGTTGAGTGCGTCGAGCAGGTTGAGCTGTCCGCCGATGACGGAATCCCACTGTGGGGTGTTCGCATCCTCCTGGTCGGCCAGCCATACCTTGGCTCCGGAGTTCAGGGCGTTGATCGTCATCTTCTTGTACGTCGGTCCGGTCATCTCCACGCGCCGGTCCTCGAGACCGGGGGCCGGCGGTGCGACCTGCCAGCTGGGATCGTTGCGGATCTCGGCGGTCTCGGGGAGGAAGTCGAGATCGGCGCCGGCGGCGATCTGAGCCTGGCGCTCCTTGCGAGCCTCCAATCGTTCGAGGCGGACCCCATTGAACTTCCGGTTCAGCTCGACGATGAGTTCGAGGGCCTGAGGGGTGAGTACCTTCTCTGCCCCGTCCGGCAGTTCGCCGGTGATCTCCATGCCCTCTGGAATGTCCAGATTCTCGATTTGAGCAGTCATCGGTGGTTCTCCTTAGTCGGCACTTTCACTAGTGCATCGCTGATCGCTGGCAACGGGGTTTGGCCTGCGAAACTTTCACATCGTGAAATTTAATGTTCACACACCGAAAAGAATAGGAGGTGATCCACCTCTCGTCAAACGCTTCCCTCGAGGTGAGACTGGTGGGTCCCTTGACGGTACAACACACCACCAGGCACGATGAGCGAAGGTACTTCGTTTGCAGAGTCTGCACCATATCGTCTGCTGGTCAACCGATCAGAGGCGCCGGGTCGGACTCCTCGACCAAGCGGCAAAGACGCCGCGGATCGGATTCACGATGGACAACCTCGCTGTCGCAGCGCTTCTGGCGCTCGCCCCTATTCTCCTGGCAGGGATCCTGCTCATCGGATTTCGCTGGCCCGCGAAATATGCCATGCCGATCGGCCTAGTCGCAGCGGCCCTGGTTGCGAACTTTGCGTGGCAGATCGACTGGGTGACGATCGGCGCCTCCGTCGTCCAGGGTATTCTCGTGGCCGTCGGCCTGCTCTGGATCGTCTTCGGCGCCCTGCTGCTCCTGGCCACGGTCACCCGCTCCGGTGCCATCGAGACGATCCGCGCCGGCTTCGTCTCGATCTCTCCCGACCGGAGGATCCAGGTCATCATCATCGCGTGGCTCTTCGGTTCCTTCATCGAGGGCGCTGCCGGCTTCGGCACCCCCGCGGCCGTCGTAGCACCGCTCCTGCTCGCCCTCGGATTCCCCGCCATCGCCGCGGTCCTGGCCGGACTGATCATCCAGTCCACACCCGTGAGCTTCGGCGCCGTCGGCACGCCGATGCTCGTCGGCATCGGCGAGGGACTGGCCAAGGAGGACGGGACCATGTCCGCCGACGTCGCCGAACGCGCCGCTCAGCTCGGCCTCAGCCAGTCCGAGTTCATCGCCCACACGGCCACCCAGGTCGCACTCATCCATGCCGTCTGCGGAATCCTCATTCCTCTGCTGCTGGCATGCCTGATGACCGGCTTCTTCGGTTCGAACAGACGTTTCGCCGATGGTCTCGCCGTGGCACCCTTCGCCATCTTCTCTGCGCTGGCCATGGTCGTGCCCTATCTCATCGTGGCCAACCTGCTCGGGCCCGAGTTCCCTGCCCTGCTCGGCGGTCTCATCGGCCTGACCATCGTCGTCACGACGAGCAAGCTCGGCTTCCTCATGCCGAAGACGATCTGGGACTTCGCCCCCCGAGAGAAGTGGCCCGCCCATTGGATGGGCACGGTCGATCCCGCGAAGGAGAAGGCCCAGCTGACGAAGAAGATGTCGCTGGTCCGCGCATGGTCGCCCTACCTCATCGTCGTCGTGATCCTGCTGCTCACCCGCAACATCCCTTCCGTCAAGGAGTTCCTCACCGGTCCGGCGGTGATCAAGGTCGAGGGGATCTTCGGCACCCCGATCAGTCAGAACATGGATCTGCTCTATTCCCCCGGAGCCATCTTCGTCCTCGCCTGCGGGCTGACTTATCTCATCCACCGCATGACGGGCAAGCAGATCGGCGGGTCTTGGAAGCTCGCCGGATCACAGATCGCCAGTGCTGCGGTGGCGTTGCTGTGTTCGCTGCCGCTCGTGCGCGTGTTCATCAACTCCGGAGCCGACTACAACAATGCCGGCCTCGATTCGATGCCGGTCACCCTCGCCGAGGCGGCCGCGAGTACCGTCGGAGACGGCTGGCCTCTGCTAGCCCCGTTCGTCGGTGCGCTCGGCGCCTTCGTCGCCGGTTCCAACACGGTCTCGAACGTCATGTTCTCGCAGTTCCAGTTCTCCACCGGAACAGCCATCGGTGCATCGAGCCCAGAGACAGTGGTCGCGGCTCAGGCTGTCGGCGGGGCGGCCGGAAACATGGTGGCAGTCCACAACGTGGTCGCCGCCTCGGCGACCGTCGGTCTCGTGGGCCGAGAAGGCGAGCTCATCAGACGCACCTCCATCCCGATGCTCGTCTACTCACTCGCCGCTGGTGCCTTGGCATTCATCGGCATCAACGGCCTCGGATTCAATGCCGGAACCGTGGTCTTCGGAGCAGTGCTCGTGGGCCTGATCGCGGCCGTCCTCCTTGTCCGGAGATCGCCGGGCAAAGAGCTCGTGGCCACAGCGAAAGCCTGGGCTAAGAAGACGCGCGAGGACTGAGCCCACAGCCCCCGTGCACAGCCCAGGCGAATTGAGAGTGCGCGATGATCGACGCCTCGGTCGGGACAAGCCAGAAGTGCCGGAGACGCACAACGCCCGCGGTGAACCCTCCTTCGAAGGGACACCGCGGGCGTTCTGTGTGTGCTCTGGCGAACGAACTCTGACTAACAAACTCAGACGATGACGACCATGGGGACGATCATCGGCTTGCGACGCAGCTTCGAGGACGCCCAGCGTCCCACAGTGCGGCGCACGACCTGCTGCAGCTGGTACTGGTCGGTGTTGCCGTCCTTGAGTGCATCCTCGACGGCCTTCGTGACCTTCGGCATGATCGAGTCGAAGACAGAATCGGACTCGGCCACACCGCGGGCATGGATCTCGGGCCCGGCGATGAGGGACTTGGACTGGCTGTTGATGGCCATGAAGATCGTGACGAAACCTTCGCCGGAGAGCACGAGACGGTCCTTGAGATCCGCCTCGGTGATTTCGCCGACCGAGGAACCGTCGACGAAGACGAAGTTGCAGTCCACTGCACCCACAACCTCGGCGTGGCCGTCCTTGAGGTCGACCACCCAACCGTCGTCGGCGAGGACGATGTTGTCCGGGTTCACTCCGGTCGCCTCGGCGTGCCTGGCGTTGGCCAGCATGTGGCGCCATTCGCCGTGGACGGGCATGACGCCGCGGGGCTGGACGATGTTGTAGCAGTAGAGCAGTTCCCCGCCCGAAGCGTGTCCGGACACATGGATCTTGGCGTCGGCCTTGGAGATGACGTTGGCACCCAGCTTCATCAGCCCGTTGATGACCTTGAACACGGAGTTCTCATTGCCGGGGATGAGCGAGGAGGCGAGGATGACGGTGTCGCCGTCGCCCACCTCGACGCGGTGGCTGCGGTTGGCCATGCGTGAGAGCGCAGCCATCGGCTCGCCCTGCGAGCCGGTGCACATGAGCACAACCTGGTCATCGGGGAGCTTGTCGACCTCTTTGATGTCGATGAGCGCGCCCTTGGGCACCTCGAGGTAACCGAGGTCCTCGGCGATCTTCATATTGCGCACCATCGAGCGGCCGACGAGGGCGACCTTGCGGCCGTGCGCGTCGGCGGCGTTGAGCACCTGCTGGACGCGGTGGATGTGCGAGGAGAACGAGGCGACGATGATCCGACGCTCGGCATGCCCGAAGAGGTTCTCGAGAACCGGTCCGATGTCCTTCTCCAACGCGGTGAACCCGGGAACCTCGGCGTTCGTCGAGTCCGTCATGAACAGGTCGACGCCTTCCTCGCCGAGGCGGGCGAAGGCGCGCAGGTCCGTGATCCGACCATCGAGCGGGAGCTGGTCCATCTTGAAGTCGCCGGTGTGGAGGATGTTGCCAGCACCGGTGCGGATGAAGACCGCAAGAGCATCAGGAATCGAGTGGTTGACGGCAACGAACTCAAGGTCGAAGGGACCGAGCTGATCGAGGTCGTTCTCCTTGACCACGCGGGTGATCGGCTTGATCCGGTGTTCCTTGAGCTTGGCCTCGATGAGAGCGATCGTCAGGTTCGAACCGAGGATCGGAATATCGGCCTTGCGACGCAGCAGGTAGGGCACAGCTCCGATGTGGTCTTCGTGGCCGTGGGTGAGCACGAGGCCGACGATGTCGTCGAGGCGATCGTCGAGGTAGGCGAAGTCGGGAAGGATGAGGTCGACGCCGGGCTGGTCCTCTTCCGGGAAGAGGACGCCGCAGTCGACGATGAGCAGCTTGCCGTGGTACTCGAACACGGTCATGTTGCGGCCGACTTCGCCGAGGCCGCCGAGCGCGACGATGCGGACGGCTTCTGCATCCATCTTCGGCGGAAGCTTCAGTTCTTGAGTCAATGCATTATTCACTGAGGTAACCACTCCTGGTCAATTGGGCGGTCACGAGGGCCATCTGCTCATCATCTGCTGGGAGCAGCGGCATTCGCGTACCGCGGTTGTCAAGTATTCCTTGGGCCTGTAGTGCGGCCTTGGCCGAGATGACTCCCGGCATATGATTCATGAGCGCGTCGACCATGTCTGCCGTTTCATGGGCAATCGCGCGGGCGGTGGTGAGGTCGTTGTTCGCCACGGCGTCGACCATGTCAGCGAACCGCGGTGTGCAGACATGGCCCGCCACGGAGACGACGCCGAGGGCACCGAGAGCCAGCAGCGGAAGGTTGAGCGCGTCCTCACCCGAGTAGTAGACGAGGGAGCTGCGGTTCATCACCTGCGCCGAGGCGAAGAGGTCGCCCTTGGCGTCCTTGACCGCGAGGATGTTGGGGTGATCGGCCAACTCGAGGAGAGTCTCCGTCCGAATCGGCACGCCCGATCGTCCCGGGATGTCGTAGAGCATGACGGGAAGGTCGGTGGAGTCGGCGGCTGCGCGCATGTGGGCGGCAATGGCCGGCTGTGTCGGCTTCGAATAGTAGGGCGTGACGATGAGGATTCCATCCGCACCGGCCTCGGCCGAGCGCTTGGACAGATCGATGGTGTGCGAGGTGACGTTGTTGCCGGTACCCGCAATGATCTTCGCCCGGTTGCCGATGACACCGCGGACGACCTTGAGCAGTTCGATCTTCTCATCATCGGTCGTCGTCGGTGATTCGCCGGTGGTTCCGGACACCACGAGCATGTTGTTGCCGAGGTCGACAAGGTGGTTCGCAACCTTCTCCACGGCAGGATAATCAATGGTTCCGTCGTCCTTGAACGGCGTCACCATCGCCGTGCCGACCGTACCGAACGCATCAATTGCAGCGGCTGCTGCGTTGTCACCGAGAATCGCCATACGAAAAGGATACCGCGCACAGCTCATGACTGCGGCAGTGGCCTTGCGCGCGCCACCAGTGCATTTCCTTATCGCCCTCTGTCGCCCGTGGCCGCATGCCGCTCATCGGCGGCGTGCGAAAGAGTCGGCTTCGACCATTCACGGCGGTGAGGCTGCGAGAGACAGATCACACCGACCGGGCTCTGACCCCTGCACTGGCTGCGGCGTTGCCAGCGGTGGCAGCGCCGGCGTCACCGTCATCGGCTGCGCCGTCGCCAGCGCCGTCATCGGCTGCGCCCGCATCGTCGACGCCCAGCAGCTTTCTGGCGGTGAGTTCGAGGGATGCCGCGATCCGATCGGACGTCGCGGCACTGCGACCAGCGGCCACGCCGACATCATAGCCGTCGATGACCGCGATGAGAGTGTCGACGATGAGATCCACATCGGCGTGCGGCCGGAAGCTCCCGTCGTCGATGCCGATGGCGATCAGCGCCCGGAAGTGGGCACTCCATGTGTCGAAGATCGCGTCGACCGAGTCTCGCAGGTACTCGTTGCGGGGCGAGGCTGCGACGAGTTCGATCCACACCTTCGAGCGCCGCTGCAGGTCACCGATCCGCGGGACGGCGCGCAGACTCGACTGAAGCCTTTCCCACGCTGTCCCCTGCTTCTGGGTGAGCCCCGCGATGGCGTCGACGACACTGCTGCTGTGGGTCGAGAAGGCGTGGTCGAGCAGGGACTCCCGGGACCCGAAGTAGTACTGCAGAGTACCCACGGACAGCTCCGCCGCCGCGGCGATGTCCTTCATCCGCACGGCTTCCGGACCGTGCTGGGCAATCTGGTCAAGGGCAGAATCGACGATAGCGCTGCGCCTGGACGCGACCTCTGCCGCGGAGTGCTGAGGACGTGGGCTCACGAGAATGCCGATCTCACGATGTTCACGAGACGGCCGCCAAACTGCTCGCGGCCTGCAGTCCTTCGAAGACCGCTTCCTCCACCGTCCGCGGTGCCACGGCATCCCCGATGGTGCGAACGCTCGCGGACCCGAAATCGAGATCTGGGGTCACGGACTGCGGTGCGCCGGAGACGATGGTCGCAGCGACACCGTCGACCTCGTGGACGACCTCACACAGCGTCGACTGCAGGTAGCCGGTCGATGCATCGACTCCGACGAGGCGTGCGTCGTCGAGGAAGTCGACTCCCGCCCGCAGAGCCTGGGACATGAGCAGTGTGCGTGTGTACTGCTGGATTGCAGCTCCGGCGAAGTTCGCCGCGGTCGCCAGGGTCACCGGCACGCGGGCTTCGGCCAGACGCAGGGCGATGCCCAGACCGATCCAGTCGCCCTTCCAGTCGGTGACGAGCACACGTCCCGAAGGCAGATTCGGCAGGGTGCTCAGATAGTCGCGGGCACCGATGACGAAAGCCTCATCGTCGACCTCGAGTTGTGGCATACGCGCCTTGGCACCCGTCGCGACGATCACGTGATCGGGTGCAACCTCGGCGAGAATCTGCTGGGTCACCGGCGTCGACGTTCGAATGTCTACTCCCGCACGTCGTGCCTCGGCGCTCAGGTTCGTCGCCGCTCCCCCGAATTCGGACCGGTAGGGCAGCTCCTGTGCCAGCAGCACGGCCCCGCCGAGGTGAGGCTCGCGTTCGCAGAGGACGACGTCATCACCCTGTTCTGCCGCCACCGCCGCCGCCTTGAGTCCGGCGGGGCCACCGCCGATGACGAGCACTCGACGTCGGGTTCTCACCCTGGGCCGAGGCAGGAACGTCAGCTCCCGACCCGATTCGGGGTATTGGATGCAGGAGATGGGCACGCCCATCTGGAAGTGCCCGATGCAGGCCTGGTTGCAACCGATGCAGGCTCGGATCTCGTCCACGGCGTCGTGCTGAGCCTTATTCGCGATCGCCGGATCGCAGATCATCGCCCGGGTCATGATCGCCATGTCGGTGCGGCCTTCGGCGATGGCCTTCTCTGCCTCGTGGGGCTGGTTGATCCGTCCGGCGACCATCACCGGACGGTCGGTGACCTTCTTGACCTGTTCAGACAGGGTCGCGGCATAGGCCGGGTCGATCTGCATCGAGGGGACGATGTGCACCGCACCCTGCAGGGTCGAGGAGTCTCCGGCGGTGATCGAGAAGTAATCGAGGCAGTTCATCGCGTCGAGGTGGCCGATGAGGTCGAGAACCTCGGTGGCGACCAGACCGTCCTCGGTCTTCTCCTCTCCCGAGATCCTCAGGCCCACCACGACGCCTGGACCCACCGCTTCGCGAACCCCGGCGACGACCTCGGCGAGGAAGCGACGACGATTGGCCGGGCTGCCGCCGTATTCATCGGTGCGCGTGTTCACTCGCGGGTTGAAGAATTGAATCGGCAGGTACCCATGGCTGGCCACGATCTCGACGCCGTCGATGCCGGAGTCGGCGATGCGCTTCGCGGCGCTGGCATACCCGGCGATGATGTCCTTGATCGCGAAGGTGGTCAACGCCTCGGGGACGACCTTGAACCTCTCCTGTGGTTCGTCGCTGGGAGCCACGGCGCGAGGTGCCATGCCGCGCTCGCCGTCCATGACCTCACGGCCGGGGTGGAAGAGCTGGGCGAAGATGGCGGCACCGTGACGGTGGACCGCCTCGGCGACGGCCCGGTATCCGGGCACCGAGGAATCGTCGGTGGCCATAAGCACGTGGCTCGTGTAGCGGGCTGTCTCGTGGACGCCGGAGACTTGGAGGACGATCAGTCCGCAGCCGCCCCTGGCTCGCTCTTCGTGATAGGCGACGAGATCCTCGCCGATCATCCCGTGGTCATCGAGTACGGTGTCGTGGCCCGAGGACACGATGCGGTTGCGGATGGTCTTGGGTCCCAGCGTGATGGGTTCGAAGAGATGAGGGAACAGTGAAGACATGATCGTCCTTGATGCATGCGGGGTAGGTCCTGACACGTAATTCATATCACGGTATTAATTACGGTGGAAGGCCACGGTATTGATGACGGTGGAGGGCCTGGACAGGTGGGGCTCGGTTACAGGTCCGCGCCGTTCCCGCCGAAGGTGTCGCAGCTTCCGAGGCCGTTCTCGTATCCGCTGGTGAACCATTTCTGGCGCTGCTCGCTCGAACCGTGGGTGAAGGACTCGGGGTTGACGGAGCCCGAGGACTGCTTCTGGATGTGGTCATCGCCGATGACAAAGGCGGCGTTGAGGGCATCGTCGATCTGTTCCTGGCTCGGAGTCTGCAGGTAGGGCGTGCCGTTGTCGTCGGTCAAGGTGGTGACGTCGCCGAGCCACGCTCCGGCGTAGCAGTCGGCTTGGAGTTCGATGCGCACGCCGTTGCTCTCTGCTCCAGTGCCGTTGTTCGGGTGATCGCTCATCGTGCCCGTGATGTTCTGAATATGGTGCCCCCACTCGTGTCCGACGATGTAGAGCTGGGCGAGCTCGCCGGCAGAGGCACCGAACTGCTGTCGCATGATCTCGAAGAAGCTCGGATCGATGTAGACACCCTGCTCGGGCGGGCAGTAGAAGGGGCCCACCGCATTCGACGCGGTGCCGCACTGGGTTGAAGTCTGACCGTCGACGATGGTCAGCTGGGGAGGTTCGTAGCCGTCGACGTGCTGGGACCAGTAGTCGTCGAGGACGACCTGTGCACCGGCCATCCGGCAGTCGGTGGACGTGTTCGCGTCCTCGCCGGTGTCGCATTGGGCCATCTCTTCGACACCCGAGGACTGCGATGACTGCTCGCCGTCGAGCATGCCGCCGCCCACGAGCCCGGTGACATCGACGCCGAGCAGCGGGCCGATGAGGAAGACGAGGAGGCCCACGATTCCGACGCCACCGCCGGCGATGGCGGTGTTGCGTCCTCGTCGGCTGGTCTTGTTGCCCGAGATGTCAGCATTCGGATTGAAGGTCATAGCCATAAAGATACAACGGCTTGTCACCTCTCATGTGAGAATCGAGGCATGAGCTCACACCGCTCCCCCACCTCGGCGACTGCAGACAGCACCTCGGCGACCGCTGGAAGCACAACGGTCCGTGATCGCCTGAGCCCTGCCGGGCGACTCATCGGCCTCGACGCCGCTCGCGGAATCGCCCTGTTCGCGATGATGGTCACGCACATCTTCGCTTTGTCCGATCCCGAGGGCCTCCCGAGCTGGGCCGCCGTGTTCGCGGGGCGTGCCTCGGCGCTGTTCGCGGTCCTGGCCGGCTGTTCGCTGGTGCTCTCAACTCGGTCGCGGATGGCAGCTTCTGGACGTCTGCGCGATGCCGTGCCCAGTGTGCTCATCCGGGCGGGAGCGATCGTCATCATCGGACTGTGCCTGGGGTCGATCTCGTCGCTGCTGGCGGTCATCCTCGTCAACTACGGGGTCATGTTCGCGATTGCGATGCTGTTTCTGCGCCTGCGCGCCAGCACACTCTTCGTCGTCGCCGGTGCCTGGATGGTCCTCAGCCCAGTGCTCTCGATGCTCATCCGCAGTGAGTTCGGCCTGGAGCCGATGTATTCGTCGATGTCATGGTTCGACTTCGCGAGCCCCCTGACCATGCTCCATGACCTGGTTCTCACCGGCTATTACCCGATACTGCAGTGGCTGTCGTACATCGTGTTGGGGATGGCGGTCGCGAAGGTCGATATCGGCAAGCACCTCATGTCGCTCTTCGCCGCCGGTCTGGGGCTGTTTCTCGTCGGCAAGGGAGTCTCCTGGCTGCTCATCAACGTCGCTGGAGGCGGTCCTGTTCTGGTTCGGGTCTCCGAGCTGTATGGGACCGATCTCAATGCGGCGCTGTTCACCGGCAGCTATGGGGTGACCCCGACGACGTCGTGGTGGTGGCTGGCGATCGCGGGCCCACACTCAAGCACGCCCTTCGACCTGCTGTCCACGGCTGGGACCGCGCTGACGACCATCGTAGTCTGTCAGTCGCTGGCAATGCTGCTGGGGCGCAGCACCTGGGTGCTGGCGCCGCTGACGGCTCCCGGCTCAATGCCCTTGAGCGTGTACTCCGCCCATGTCGTCCTGCTCGAGATCACACGCCCCTGGATCGAGGCCAATCCGATGCTCGGCGGTGAGGCGATGTCGCCGCAGACCGTCGAGTTCGGTCTGCATGCTCTCGTGTTCATCGGCTTCGCCCTGATGTGGAAGCTGGCGATCGGTGCCCATGGCCCGCTTGAGGGTGGAGTCGCAGCGATCATCCGATCCGCGTCGCCGGTTCCGGGACCTGGACCAGTCCAAGGGTCTGGGCCTGGGCCTGGGCCTGGGCCTGGGCCGAGTCATAGCCCCGAACGGTCTGGGCCCGGGGCCGGCTAGGAATTCTGCTTCACACCCGCCCGATGCATATTGACGGCCTTGCGCATCGTTGACCTGGCGCGTTTGCGATCTCCGCACGCATCGTAGGCACAGGAGAGGCGGAACCATGAACGCCAGTCCTCGGGTGCGGCCTCTGCCTCGGCCTGGTACTGGCCGAAGGCTTCATCGGCGGATTCGCGGATGATCCTTCCGCCCGGAGATCGCGGAAGATCATCGACAGGCAGTCCACCCTCTGATTTGAGGATCCGCGCCAACTTCTCCGTCCGCGCACCGAACATGAGTTCGACGATCAGCGTCCAGGCTCCGATGAGCGGCAGGACGAAGAGTGCGATGCCCATCAGTCGTGGAATCAGATCGGGTTCCCTGACCAGAACCCATGCTCGATGCCCCATGAGGACGAAGTAGAAGACGAGCACCACTGAGACGACGATCGCCCCGATTTTTCCTTTGGACATCAGAGGTCGAGCATATTCTCGAGGCCATGCAGAAGGCCGGTGTAGTCAGAGATCGACCGCACTGCGGTGACGATTCCCGGCATGAACGCCGAGGTGGAATGTGAGTCCGTCCGGATCGTCAGGGCCTCGCCGCTGGAACCGAAGTGGATCTCCTCCGAGGCTGTCATGCCCTGCTGCCGGATCGCGTGCACATGGATGCCGTCGACGACTGCGCCGCGAGCTCCGTTGGGATCGATTTCGGTGGCATCAGGCACCGGAGGCAGGCCGGCATCGTTCCGGGCTGCCGCGATTCGCTGCGCAGTGTGGTTGGCCGTTCCCGACGGAGCGTCGAGCTTGCGTGGGTGGTGGATCTCGACCACCTCGGCGGAGTCGAAGTACGGTGCGGCCAGCTCAGCGAAGCGCATGGCCAGGACAGCGCCGATCGAGAAGTTCGGGGCGATGAGCACGGCGGTGTCCGCATGCTCGGCCAGGAGCTCTTCGAGACCGGACAGCTTCTCAGCGTCCCAGCCGGTCGTACCGACCACGGTGTCGATGTCATGCTCGACGAGGAAGCGCACGTTCGCCTCCGTCGAGGCGGGAACTGTGAGTTCGACCGCAACGTCGACGCTCTTCTCGAGCAGACTCTCCAGGGAGTCGCTGCTGCCAAGGGTCGCAACTAGTTCGAGGCCCTCGGCCTCGGTGATGGCGTCGACAGCCTGGGCGCCCATGCGGCCCTGTGCTCCGATGACGGCTACCCGAATCGCATTCATAAGTTCGTAACTCCTTGCTCGACGATCTCCGCAGGCCAGTCTAACGACTCACGGCGCTGCCACCGTCATCAGGTGACGTGATCGGCAGCCGACGACCCGAGGCTCGTTGATCGCCGCGCAGGCGAGCACACACCTCGGTGTCGAACCGGAACCCGTCGTAGAGAAGGCGTTCGCGTTGTCTGCCCTCGACTGCAAATTCTGCACTCTTGGCGACTCCGCCCGATGCGGGATTGTCCACGCGGTAACCCAGTTCCAGGCGATAGACGTCCAACTCGTCATGCAGATGGTCGATAAGACTGCGCAATCCGGCCGCGGCCAGTCCGTGACCGCGAACACTGAGATCGAGCCAGTAGGAGATCCAGGCCGTCGAATGGCGCTGCTCGATGGCTGTTGCCATGACATTGCCGACCGGAGTCAGGTCAGCGGCCACGATTGCGTAGGCCGCCGCTGTCCCCTCATCCTCGGCACTTCGGATCCTATCAAGCCATGCCTGCGCACCTGCTGGTGAGCGGTCGTCGGGGATGTTGCTGAGAAGGTCGGTATCGGCTCGGGCATAGATGTCGGCGAGAGCGCCCCCATCATCGCGACGCCAACGTCTGAGGAATTCGGCCATGGCCACAGCTTAACGAGGGCTAGGGTGCAGCCTGTCGCGGTCGGCGGGCCAGTCCCCGGATACGAAAACGGCGGCCCCGCCGCGATGGGTCGGAGCCGCCGTTTCAGGGTCTGTACGGCTATCAGCCGAGCAGGAGGCCCTTGGTCTGAGCCACGGCGCGGTCGAAACGTGCGCCTGCATCTGCCCAGTTCACGATGTTCCACCAGGCCTTGACGTAGTCAGGCTTGACGTTCTGGTAGTCGAGGTAGAAGGCGTGCTCCCACATATCGAGCTGGAGAACCGGGGTTCCGCCGAGCTGGATGTCCGACTGCTGGTCCTTGAGCTGTTCGATGAAGAGGTTTCCACCGAGCTGATCGTAGACGAGCACGGCCCAGCCGGAGCCCTGGATCGTGGTGGCTGCCGTGGTGAAGTGCTCACGGAACTTGTCGAAGGAGCCGAACTGGTCGTCGATGGCCGCTGCGAGTTCGCCGACGGGCTTGTCGCCGCCGTCTGGAGACATGTTGTTCCAGAAGATCGAGTGGTTGACGTGTCCGCCGAGGTTGAACGCGAGATCGCGGGTCAGCTTCGGCACGTTGGCGAGGTTTCCGCTTTCGCGGGCTTCTGCCAGCTGTTCAACAGCGGTGTTGGCACCCTTGACGTAGGTCGCGTGGTGCTTGTCGTGGTGCAGCTCCATGATGCGAGCCGAGATGTGCGGCTCAAGTGCGGAGTAGTCGTAGGGCAGTTCCGGAAGGACGTACTGCTCAGCCATGAAATTCCTCCTGAAGAGAATTGATGTCCGCCAGAGTCGGCGGCTTCGTTTCGACCCTATAGCAGGGTCTCATCTCGAACAACACGGTAGTCGTGAGGACTATTCCAGATGACGCCAAGTGACCTCGGAAAAGATCGCGGCGCCACACGAATGCATCCACACGAAATCACACAGTGTCAGGGCAGATTCCGCGAGATCAGCAGCCGCATGATGTCTGAGGTCCCCTCTTCGATCTCCTCCAGCTTCGCATCGCGCATCCACTGCTCGACGGGGTGCTCGCGCGAGTAGCCCCAGCCGCCCAGGGTCTGGACTCCGGCCCAGGTGCAGAACATCGCCGTCTCTGAGGCACCCAGTTTGGCCATGGCTGCCGAGGCGGTGACCTTCTCCCGCGGCACCGCCTCCCCCGCATCGATCATGCGGGCGGTGTTGAGGACCTGCAGCCAGGCGGCATCGATGCGCGCGGCCATGTCTGCCAGCCGGAAGGCCACGGACTGGTGTTCGATGATCGTTCTGCCGAACTGTGTGCGTTCACGCGCATAGTCGCGGGCGTATTCGTAGGCGGCCCTGGCTGTGCCCAGTGCCGCGGCGCCGAGGACCACGCGGGAGATGTCGAAGGTGCGCATCAGTCCGTAGAAGCCCTGCCCCTCCGCGCCAAGGCGATTGGTACTCGGGACGAACGCGTCGGAGAAGAAGATCTCCCGGCACACGATCGCACGTTGGCCCATCTTCTTCATCGGTGCCCCGAACTCCATGCCTTCGGTCTCGCGCGGCAGGAGGAAGGCGGTGACTCCTTGTGAGCGCTGCGCAGGGTCGGTCTTGGCGAAGACGACATAGCCCTCGGCGAGTCCCGCGTTCGAGATCCAGGCCTTCTGTCCGTTGAGTAGGTAGCCGCCGTCGACAGATTCGGCCCTGGTGGTGATCGAGGCGGAGTCGGATCCAGACCCCGGCTCGGTAGTCGCCAGCGCGGTGAACATCGGTTCCGGTCCGGTCAGAGGGCGCAGCCAGGTCTCTTTCTGCTCCTCTGTTCCCAGTGCCAGGATCGGATCGGCGAAGAAGCCGTTGGAGCACAGAAGGTTGCCGATGCCGGGGTCCCCGAAACACAGCTGCTCTTGGACGAGGCATTGTGTGAAGACGTCGGTGAAGCCGCCGCCTCCGTACTCCTCGGGGATCATGAAGTCTGTGATGCCCACGCGCGCGGCCTCGTGGAACAGCTCGACCGGAGATCGGGTGTCTGCTTCGTCGACGGCAGGACCCGCCGGTCGGATCTTGTCCTTCGCGAAGGTCCGGCACAGTTCGATGATGTCGTTCTGCTCATCGCTCAGCGGCCAGGGTGTGTAGCTCATGGCTCTCTCCTCGTCTCGTTCGAATTCTCACTCGGCCGGGCAGCACCCAGCATGTCCGTGGCGGCGCGGGAGTCCTCGGTCATGTGGATCAGGGTGGGTCCGGCGAAGTCCTCGGCCTGCTGCAGTGCCGTCGTCAGCTGCTCCTGGGTCTCGATGTGGAGACCGCGAGCGCCCATCGACTCGGCCAGTGCCGGGAAGTCGGGTCCCAGCAGTGCCACTCCCGCAGGAGTATCGCCGCGATCGGCCATCTCGTTGCGGATCTCCCCGTAGCCGCCGTTGTCGACGATGATGACGGACATCGACACCTGGGCCTGCACAGCCGCGGCGAGTTCGACGATCGTGAACATCGCTCCGCCGTCGCCCTCGATCGCCACGACCCTGGCCTCGGGCACGGCGAGTTTCGCACCGATCCCCGCGGGCAGCCCGTATCCCAGGGTTCCGGCGCCTGCCGGGTAGAGGAAGCGATCTCCTCTGCGCGCCGCCCATCCGGTCTGCACCCCGTAGTAGCAGCACATCGTGGAATCCGCGGCGACGATGACAGGTGAGGTCGCCGAGGTGGTGTAGTCGTTGAGTGCTCCGCACAGCTGTGCCCAGGGTGCGCCTTCGGTCTTGGCAGCGTCCGTGATCGTGTCCTGCCAGCCGCGCAGCCACTCGATTGCCGCCCGGGTGAGGCTGGTCGATCTGGTCTGGTGCAGCCGGTGCGTCAGCGCGATCGTCGCGTCCTTCGCGTGGGCTGGGATCGGGTGGCTGACGCGGGCGTTGCGCAGCATCTGCACCTCGTCGAGGTCGATGCGAACGACCGTGTGCGGCAGCGGCAACGGCTCGGGCCAGAAATCGCTGGGAGCCAGTTCCGTGCCGATGGCCACCACGGCATCGGCAGCACCGAGCACCTCCGGCAGCGCTTCGAGGACTCCGATGGCGCCGAGGCTGTTGACGAACTCATCGTCGATCGTTCCCTTCGCGTTCGAGGACAGGATGACCCCGGCCCCGAGTACCTGGGAGAGCTCTTCCACCTCCGCTCCGGCGCTGCGCGCCCCGGCCCCGACGATGATAAGGGGGCGCTGGCAGGTTGCCAGCGCCTCGGCGGCTGTCCTGATCGCCGACGGCTGCGGAGCAGGGTTGGGACGGGCCAGAGCCGGGTGCAGCCAACCGGGTCCGGTGGCTTCGATGAGATCGAGTGGGATCTCGATGTAGGCGGGGCGGGTTCGGCCGGTGCGCATGCGTGAGAGTGCCTGTCCGACCGCAAGGGAGACCTCACCGGGACTGGTCACCCGGTGGCTGTCGCCGAGGACGGCGTCGATGGCCTGACTCTGGTTACGCACCTCGTGGAGGAGTCCGTTGCCGCGTCCGGGATGGGTCAGGGGCATACCGGGGCTGACGAGCAGGACCGGGACCGAATCGGTGAAGGACTGCAGCAGCGCGGTCAGTGCATTGAACACCGCCGGTCCCGTCGTTGTGACGACGACCTGCACCTCACCGGTGACGCGAGCCGCGCCGTCGGCCATGTATCCGGCCCCCTGTTCGTGGCGAGGTGAGACGATGTCGATTCCCTCGGCAGCCAGCTGTGCGAAGATCTCGAGATTGTGGGTCCCTGGGATCCCGTAGACCCGCGAGATTCCCTCGGCTCTCAGCGCCCGGGCCAGGTGCGCACCGCCGGTGATCTCTGCCTGTTCCTCTGTCATCGTGACTCCTTGTCGGGGTTGTCGGTGCTGCCGTCGTTATGGATGCCGCTGTCGTTGTCGGCGCTGTCGTCGTCTCGGTTCGTGACGACGAGCGCGTCGACGGCCAATGCCCCGTCCGGGGTGACGCGCACCGGGTTGATCTCGATCTCCTGGATCTCGTTGCTGCCGGCGATCAGACGGGAGACCGAGACGATGATCTCGGCCAGTTCGTCGAGGTCCGTCGCACGCCGACCTCGCCATCCTGTGAGCAGCCGATAGCACGTGAGCCGGGAGACCATGTCGAGAGCTTCTGCATGCGAGACCGGCGCCAGCTCGAGCCAGGTGTCGCCGTAGAGCTCCGTCTCGGTTCCTCCGGCTCCCACCATCACAATCGGCCCGAAGTTCTCGTCCTGGCGTCCGCCGACCAGGATCTCGACGGCCCCATCGCGGGTGTCCATCTCCTCGACGATGTACTCACCCTCGCCGAGGCGGCCCACCATCTCCACATAGGCGTCTTCGAGGGCTGTGGCATCGCCGAGGCCGAGGGCGATCGCACCGAGTTCGGTCTTGTGCGCGGGCCAAGAGGCCTTGAGTACGAACGGCGGTGTCAGATCCGAGCCGGCCACCACCTCGGCGAGCTCGGCTCCGCGACTCAGCGTCAGGGCCCGCGGCACCGGCACCCCGGCCGCGCTGATCGTGTCACGGGCCGCACCGTACCCGGTCCCCCAGGGCGTCACCGGACCCGACCGCTCCAGAGCCTCGGTGATTCGACCGGAATGGGAGGCGTAGAACCCGGCTCCGGCAACGACGCGCATGACCGATTCGATTGAGGTGTAGACGGGTATCGAGTTCTCCCACAGGGCCGCGACGGCCTGCGAATCGGCACTCATCGAGTGGACGATGAGAGGCTTGCGATGACTGTGCACGGACTCACCCAGCCTGCCCACCTCGGCCAGCTCCGCGTCGAGGAGAGCAGGGATGTCCTCGCCGTAGCAGCCGAAGTATCCGCTCAGGACGACTGCGTCGATGGCCTCATCGGCCAGGAGCGCATCGACGAGACGTGAGTGGACGGACAGGTCGGCCTCCCCTGCCCCGTCGAGGTCGATCGGATTGTCGATGTGACCGGCCTGCGGCAGATTCTCTGCGACCCTGGTGCGTGTGGCAACGTCAAGCACGTTGACGCGCAGACCGTGGGACTCGGCTCGGTCTGCGGCGATCGCGCCCTGCCCGCCTGAATCGGAGATGACGGCGATCCTCCTCCCCGCAGGCAACCAGGACGTGGCGAGGAAACCGGCCAGCTCAACCGCCTCTCCGGGTGTCGAGAGTCGGATTGCACCGGCGGCGCGGCAGGCGGCATCGACCGTGTCCATCGCCGAGGTGAGCGATCCGGTGTGCGATCGCGCGAGCCTGGCTCCGGCGTCCGATTGGCCCGTGGTGAGGATCATCGTGGGCTTCCCCGCCGCACGCAGTGCCTGCATGGCCGACACCAGGGCGCTGCCGCCGGTGAATGACTCTAGGTAGAGCACGACCTGCGTGGTGGCGGCATCGTCGACCAGGGAGGACAGGATCTCTGCGGCCCGGACGTCCGACTGTCCGCCGATGGAGGCGAAGCGTGAGATCCCGAGGCCGCTGCGTGCGGAGAGGGTGGCGATCTCCGTTCCCAGTTGGCCGCTCTGCGTCACCACGGCCAGGGACCCGGGGGTGAAGTTGCCCCAAGCCAGAAGCAGATCATTGCTCGCATCGACGACACCCAAAGACGACGGGCCGATGAGGCGGGCTCCTGCGGAGATGATTCGCTGGGCCACCTCGGCGGCGCCGGGCACCCTGGCCGAGATGATGAGGAAGGCTCGCACTCCTGCGGCCAATGCCTCATCGACGACGGCCGGGACCCCGCTGCCCGGGATCGAGATGACAAGGAGCTCCGGTGTCTCAGGCAGCTCAGCGAGGCTGGGGAAGGTGGGTTCACCCTGGATCGAGGCGACTCGTGAGTTGATGAGATGGACCCGGCGCCGATGTGTTCCCTTCAACGCTCCCGCGGAGAGCCAGAATCCCCATTTGGCCGGGTCGTTCGAGGCTCCGAGGACGGCGACGCTGCCGGGGTCGAAGAACCGATCCATGGCTCTAACGCTCTGCCTTGGCGGCGGCCATCTGATCAGTGTCCCCTGAATCGACCCCGATCGTTGAATCGACCCCGATCGCTGGATCGACCCTGATCGCTGGATCAGGCGTAGCCCGGAGCGCTTCGAGGTTCGCATCCACCCGGGACTGTGCCGCCTGCCGGGGCGTGATTCCCAAACGGTCGGCATCACTGAGCACCTGAATCGTGAGTTCGCGCAGAGTCTCGGTGACCAGAGACCTGCTGTCGTCCCAGCTGCCGTCGACATCGCCGAACGTCACCCACCACCACCACGCATTCGTCGCGGAGTTCGCGAGGAAGTCGGGAACAACCGTGACCCCTCGGGCCTGCAGGCGTTCTTCCGCATCGGGCAGCACGGGCATGTTCGCGGCCTCGACGATGAGCCCGGCGGTGATGGCCTCACAGTTCGCACGCGTGATCGCGTAGCTGACTGCCGCAGGGACAAGCACATCGCAGTCAGCGGCCAGCCAGTCTCCGCGATCACCGTCCACATCAGCGGGACGAAGTGCGGCTCGGTCGATGCCGCCGAAGGGATCGCGCGTGTCCAGCAGGGCCTCGACGTCGAGTCCGGCCGGGTTGGACACGAACCCGTCGGCATCGGCTATGCCGACGATGCGCACTCCCGCCTCGGCGAGGAATCGGGCGCTCGCCCCACCCATCGATCCGAATCCCTGGATCACTGCGGTCGAGTCGGCCGGGTCTCTTCCCTCGGCTTCGAGTGCGGCGATCGCCGAGGTGGCCACTCCCAGGCCGCCGACGAGCTCATCCTGAGCCAGACCGTCGACGACCGCAGAGAAGGCGGTGGCCGTCCGCGCCCTGGCCGCTTCCGGGTCACTCAGCAGCTTCTCCACGGCCGACAGGCCGCTGCCGAGCTCACGCCTGGCAAGGATCTCGTCGATATCGTTCTGGCGCACGCCCAGGTCCTCGCCGAGGGCCCAATAGGCGCGCATGATCGGATTCACGGCGACGAGGAACCTCTCGAGGATGTCAGTGGCTCCGGGAGCACGTGGGTCGAAGTCGATGCCGCCCTTCGCACCGCCGACGGGAACATAGCGCCGGCCCGGACGCAGATGGATCGCCTCCTTGCGCGTCATCCCCTGAGCCAGACCCCGCACCTCCTCGAGAGTGCATCCCTGACGCATCCTCAGCCCGCCCGAGGCTGTTCCCCTCACCAGCGTGTCGATGACGACGAATCCGTGTGCTCCGGTGATCGGATCCTGCCAGGTGATGTCCATGAACATGTCGCTCCCAAGGGTTTTACTGAATCGCTGTTCAGTTAGGTTCAGATCACCAGTCTGACCGTCGGAGGGCTGCCTCGTCAAGAGCGTCGGAGCGAGAGTTCCGGGCTCATTCCAATTCGCGTGCGACGAAGGCATCGACCCAAGCGGATAGGGTCTTAGGCGACACGCTTTCAGGGTTGAAGATGAGTTGGACTGCGAGCCCGTCGAGGTACGCGAGGATCCTCGTGGCGCAGCCATCGGCCAGCTCTGCGACGGCGGCTCCTGTGGGCTCGTTCGCGGAGGCTTCCGTGGCCATTCGGACGGGGCTGAATCGGAATTCCTTCGCCTCGAGCCCAGCGACGATGAGCTCGGACAGTATTGTCTTCCACTCTCGGTCAAGTGTGGAGAACGTCGACTTCACCCCATCGTCGAAGAGTCCGGCAGACCACCCGTCGATCCAGATCTTCCAGCTCCTCGTCGAGCCTGTCGGCATGTACCACTGGATGACATCTCTGAGCCGCTGCGATGCTGGCTTCTGCGTCGCGGCGAGTCGACGCGCGCGATAGAGGTCGTTCTCCCCGGCGTGGGCGAAGGCTGCGGCGACGAGTGCTTCCTTCGTCACGAAGTGGTAGATGACCAGGCTCGGGCTCAGTCCCAGCCGTGCGGCGACATCGGCGACTCGGAGGGTGCGCAGGCCGGTGCTTTCGATCTCCTCCACGGTCGCAGCCAGGATCTCGTCCCGACGCACCGATGCGCTCTTTCGCGACATGAACCTCTCCCCCACACAGACAGAAATGGCTGTACAACAAGAATCTTGTTGTACAGCCATTCTAGATGCTCACGGTTCGGAGCCTGCGGGCATCGCCTCAGGCCAGCGTCATCTCATCCTCAGCGCAGAACGACGTCGGCCTGTGGTCCCACGAGAGACAGCGACTTCGGGCGACCCATGAGGTCTCCTGCCATCGTCGACACCTGCTCCGCCGTGACCGAGCGGACGCGTTCGATGAGGTCGAGCGGAGATTCGAGTGGGATTCCGAAGATCTCCGATCGGGCCAGTCGATTCATCCGTGCGGCCGAGGACTCGAGCCCGAGGACCATCGAACCCGAGAGCTGGGAGACGATCGCGTCCAGTTCGGTGCGACTGGGCACCTCCTGCGCCAGACGATCCCATTCGGCCAGTGCCAGGTCGACGACGGCCTGCCCGTTCTCCGGTGTGCAGCCGGCGTAGATGCCGAACGTTCCGAAGTCGGTGAACTGGCTTGCCACGCAGTTGACGGCGTAGGCGAGACCGCGTTCTTCTCGCACGCTCTGGAAGAGCCGGGAGGACATTCCGCCGCCGAGCATCGTCAGCAGCACCGAATAGACGAAGCGATCCGGATGGCCCTCTTCGAGACCCTCGCAGCCGAGCAGGATTCCCAGCTGTTCGGTGTCTTTGACCGTGTGTGAGCGACCCGAATGGAACGTCGGCACCTCACGTGCGCCGCGGCCGGGCACCCCGCCTGCTGTCGCGGCGGGGCTGTCCCAGGTGTGTGAGCCGGCCTGGGAGCCGACACCGGCCTGAGCCAATGCGTCATCGACCATTCCCAGGACTTCCTCGTGGGTGGCACCGCCGGCGGCGGCGATGACCAGACGCGGGGGAACATAGGTTGTCGAGTGGTGATCGAGGAGTGTGTGATGGCCCAGCACGCGGATCTGGTCCTTTGTCGCGCCGACTGGGCGTGCCAATGGGTGGTCGCCGAAGATCAGCTCGTCGAAGTCATCGAAGAGGACGTCGCCGGGGTCGTCGGCCGACATTGCCAACTCTTCGATGATGACGCCGCGTTCGCGTTCGAACTCCTCGGCGTCCAGGTTCGAGTTCGAGACCATGTCGACGAGCAGCGAGGTGATGTCCGACAGGTCCGTGACCAGGCAGCGAGAGTAGTAGCAGGTGAGCTCCTTGGCCGTGATGGCGTTGGAGTCTCCTCCGGTCCGGTCGAAGGCTGCCGCGATCGTCTTCGCGTCCTTCGTCGGCGTTCCTTTGAAGAGCATGTGTTCGAGGAAATGGGTCGATCCGGCGGTCTCGGTCGATTCGTCGCGCGAACCTGCCGCGACCCAGATGCCGATGGTCTCCGACGCCAGTCCGGGCATGTGTTCGGTGGTCACTGTCAAACCACCGGGGAGGACAGACCGATCGATTCGGCTGCCCTCCCCGGTGTGAGAATCCTTGAGTATCAGTTGTCTGATTCCTCTTCTGCTTCTTCGTCATCGTCGCTGACAGGCGAGAGTGACAGCTTGCCGCGGTCGTCGATCTTCGTGATCTCGACCTGGACCTTCTGGCCGACTCCGACGACGTCTTCGACGTCCTCGACTCGCTTCCCATCGTTGAGCTTACGCAGCTCGGAGATGTGCAGCAGGCCGTCCTTGCCCGGTGTCAGGGAGACGAATGCGCCGAAGCTCATCGTCTTCACGACGGTTCCGAGGTAGCGTTCGCCGACCTCGGGCACCTGCGGGTTGGCGATGGCGTTGATCATCGAGCGGGCGGCATCTGCGGCTGCTCCGTCGGCGGCACCGATGAGGACGGTTCCGTCGTCTTCGATGCTGATGTCAGCGCCGGTGTCTTCCTGCATCTGGTTGATCATCTTGCCCTTGGGTCCGATGACCTCGCCGATCTTGTCGACCGGGATGTTCACCGAGATGATGCGCGGAGCAGTCGGAGCCATCTCTGCCGGAGCATCGATGGCCTCGGCGATGACGTCGAGGATGACCATGCGGGCTTCCTGCGCCTGCTTGAGGGCGGCACCGAGCACCGAGGCGGGAAGGCCGTCGAGCTTGGTGTCGAGCTGGATCGCAGTGATGAAGTCACGCGTACCGGCAACCTTGAAGTCCATGTCGCCGAAGGCGTCTTCGGCACCGAGGATGTCGGTCAGTGCCGCGTATGCGGTCTGATCACCGGTGTCGGTGGAGATGACGTCGGAGACGAGTCCCATGGCGATGCCTGCGACGGGAGCCTGCAGCGGCACACCAGCCGAGAGCATGGCCAGAGTCGATGCACAGACCGAACCCATCGAGGTCGAGCCGTTGGATCCGAGTGCCTCTGAGACTTCGCGGATGGCGTAGGGGAAGTCCTCGCGCTTGGGCAGAACCGGCACGAGTGCACGTTCAGCCAGTGCACCATGTCCGATCTCGCGGCGCTTCGGGCTGCCCACACGACCGGTCTCTCCGACCGAGTAGGGCGGGAAGTTGTAGTGGTGCATGTAGCGCTTCGTGGTCACAGGCGACAGAGAGTCGATGTGCTGTTCGAGCTTGAGCATGTTCAGCGTGGTGACACCGAGGATCTGGGTCTCTCCACGCTCGAAGATGGCCGAGCCGTGAGCGCGTGGGATCACGTTGGTCTCGGCAGTCAGAGGACGGATGTCCTTGAGACCACGACCGTCGATGCGGATCTGCTCGGTGAGGATGCGCTTGCGCACAACCTGCTTCGTCAGAGCGTTGAGGGCCCCGGCGATTTCCTTCTCGCGGCCGGCGAAGCGTTCGCCGAGCTTGTCGAAGAGCTCAGACAGCAGAACTTCGCCGGCTGCTTCGCGTTCCTGCTTGTCAGCGATCTGGAAATTCTCGGTCTGCTTGGCTTCGGCGAGTTCGCGCACAGCCTCGTAGACGTCGTCCTGGTAGTCCTTGAAGACAGGGAACTCGACGGTGGGCTTGGCTGCACTGTCGGCCAGCTCCTGCTGCGCACGGCAGAGTTCGCTGATGAAGGGCTTCGCGGCTTCGAGTCCCTCGGCCACAACCTCTTCGGTCGGTGCGGTGGCACCGGACTTGATGCGGTCGATGGCGTTGTCGGTGGCTTCTGCCTCGACCATCATGATCGCAACGTCGTCACCGACGACACGGCCGGCGACGACCATGTTGAAGACGGCGTCATCGAGCTGCGAGTGGTTCGGGAAGGCAACCCACTGGCCGTCGATGAGTGCGATGCGCACGCCGCCGATGGGACCGGAGAAGGGCAGTCCGGAGAGCTGAGTCGACATCGAGGCCGCGTTGATGGCGAGTGCATCGTAGATGTGGTCGGGGTGGATCGACATCACTGTGACGACGACCTGAACCTCGTTGCGCAGTCCCTTCACGAAGGAGGGGCGCAGAGGGCGGTCGATGAGGCGGCAGGTGAGGACCGCGTCGGTCGAGGGGCGTCCTTCACGGCGGAAGAACGAACCGGGGATGCGACCCGCGGCGTACATGCGCTCTTCGACGTCGACGGTCAGAGGGAAGAAGTCGAAGCCCTCACGGGGGTTCTTGCCCGCCGAGGTGGCCGAGAACAGCATGGTTTCGTCGTCGAGGTAGGCGACGGCAGAACCGGCGGCCTGCTGTGCAAGCCGTCCTGTTTCGAAGCGGATGGTGTGTGAACCATAGCTGCCATTGTCAATGTGCGCTACGGCGGATTCAGGGTTGAGTCCCACGTATTCTCCTTGTTTGTAACCGGTACGCGGACACCTTCGAAGAATGAAGGCCAAAGAAGCCCGCGTCGATCCGGTGGATATTGGCTCGGACAACCCCATGGATCCAAGCCGGTCATCGATCGGGGCCCACGGAAACAGCATGCACATGCGTGCTCTTCCGGAAGCCACTACCGAGGACCGAAAAACGTCCATGGCATGGTTGTCCACGTTGAAGTCTACCGCAGTTGCCCCTGTGAGCCATTGCCTCGCATTCCTCCCGGGCATGCCATGGGTAGTCGAGCTGCCGCGGACAACGAAGAAGCGCCCTGCATGATGCAGGACGCTTCGTTTCGTCTGAGGTGTCTCGTCCGAGTCTGTGTCAGTTCGTCCGAGTCGCGCTCAATGTCATGGGGCTGGTCTCAGCGACGCAGGCCCAGGCGCTTGATGAGCGAGCGGTAGCGCTCGATCTCGACGCGCTGCAAGTACTTGAGCATCCGGCGGCGCTGGCCGACGAGGAGCAGCAGGCCACGACGCGAGTGGTGGTCGTGCTTGTGATCCTTGAAGTGTTCGGTGAGCTCGGTGATCCGGCGGGTCAGCAGCGCAACCTGAACCTCGGGAGAACCGGTGTCGCCCTCGTGAGTTGCATATTCCTTGATGACTTCTTGCTTTTCAGCAGTACTGAGAGCCATGGACTTCTCCTTTTGATCGTTGCGCGGCGCCGAAACCTGTCAGTCTCAGCACTATCGAACCGCGGCCGGTGAAAACGGCAAGGTTCAGTTTATCAGGTGTGGAGCACCTCGCGCACATCGGCAATGTCCTCGTGCATCTTCACGACGAGCTCGTCCATGCCGGTGAACGTCACCTGTCCACGGATGCGTGAGACGAACTCGAGAGTCATATGCCTGCCGTAGACGTCGAATTCACCGAACTCCTTGTCGAGGACATGCGCCTCGACCCGTCGGACGCTGCCTTCGAATGTGGGGTTGGTGCCCACCGAGATGGCTGCGGGGTATGCCAGGTCTTCATCGGAGAATGTCGCCCACCCGGCATAGACACCATAGGCGGGAATGAGGCCCTCGGCATCTTCGGACAGGTTCGCAGTCGGGAATCCGAGGTCGCGACCGCGGGCGTCGCCGTGGACGACGGCCCCTTCGACCCGGTGGTAGCGACCCAGCTGATCGGCAGCCTCGGCGACATCTCCGCCGACGATCTGATCCCGGATCCGCGAGGAGGAGTAGCGTCCCCCGCGCCCGACCTCCTCGATCGTCTCGGTCCGGAATCCGTATTTCTCGCCGAGGTGGCGCAGAGTCTCGATGGTGCCTTCGTTGTCCTTGCCGAACCTTACGTCATCACCGACGACGACGATCTCACAGCCCAGGGCCTCAACGAAGTAGGTGCGCACGAACTCCTCGGCACTCTGCGCCGCGAAGTCGAGGTCGTAGTGCTGGACGAACAGGGCGTCGATGCCGGTGTCCGCGATGAAATCGGCCTTCTGCTCGGTGCTCGTGATCATCAGCGTCGGCTCGTCAGAGCGGTGGACCGTGCGCGGGTGCGGGTCGAAGGTCATGGCCACGGAGCGCAGAGAGCGCTCGCTGGCCAGTGCCGCTACGGCTTGGAGAACAGTCTGGTGACCGCGGTGGACCCCATCGAAGTTGCCCAGGGTCACGACGGTGCCGACATCGTCGGTCCCGACCTCATTCAGTCCGTGATAAAGCTCCACTCGACGCTTGCTCCTTCCGTGCACCGACTCAGGTTATCGCAGAGATGTTCTCACGTGCTAACCCACGCTCGCCTCAGGAGATGACGGCCCAGCCGATCACGCCGACCAGGGATGCGATCGCGATGGAGAGGAACGTTCCGATGATGAATCGCTCGCCCGCGGCCGCCGAGGATTTGATCTCCGCGAAGCGCCCGAGCCCTTTGACTGCGACGACGACGGCCATGAGTTCGGGCCTGCCCAGCACGATGGCTCCGGCGATGAGTGCGCGCTCGACGATGCCGATCCACATTCCGCCGCGCAGGACTTCGATGTCCTCGCTGCCGGTGCGTCTCGGCTTCGAGCCGGGCCCGTCGTGGGTCATCCGCAGGAACAGCGGAACGAGCAGGTAGCCACCCGCTGCGGACACGATCGCCGCAATAGCAGCGATGAGTACATCAAACCACATGGTCACCTGCCTGAGAGTCGCTGTCCCCGGTCTCTCCTACATGGGCCAGGTGGAAGGTCGACAGTGCGCAGGCACCCTCGATGAGTTCCACACCGCCCGGGGAGAGCACCCTGGACACAGCCTGTTGGGAGACGTCGAAGTGTTCAGCGATGTCGTGCTGAGTGGAGTCGGGATGGTCAAGCCTGCGGTCGATGTAGCGCCGAGACTGAGATCGGATGTTCTCGAACGTCCAGACCACCAGGCGCAGGGCGCTTTCAGCCAGGTTCGAGTGCTCGGTCTCCGGGTCGACGACAAGATGAGCGGGTGCACCCTTTGCGGCCTCGACCGCGCGCCTGGCTGCATAGAAGGCCTCTCCCCTGCCCTCGGCGGTGGAAGCCGGCAATGGAGTGTCGACCGGGCCGACTCCGATTCCGATATGCCACCCGGTCCGTGCGGCCAGCAGACGGACGGCCAGAGTCACCTGCTCGGGTGAGTCGAGAACGCCCTGCACCTCATCGCCGATCGTGCGCTCAAAGCCCCGCTGGGTCTCGACGCGGGTCAGAATATCGAGCAGCCCGGGCACCTCATCAGTGCGCTCACGGGATCCCCGCTGGTCGATGGTCATGACGTACATGACTCAAGTACACCAAAGTCCACCACGATAGACAACCGTTTCAGTTGTATCTATCGAATACAATCGATTACGTTGTATTGCCCGCGGCGTCATTGCGATCTCAGGCGAGGTCGATGGCGAAGGCCGTCTGGGATTTCAGCACTCCCCCGGCTTGCACCTCGGCGATCGAGACGAGCTCCTCGCCGACGATCACGGCCACCTCACTACCTTGATCCGGGCTCCGCTCGGTGCCGATCGTCTTGCCCTGCATCAGAGCCTTGGCCTCCGCGGAATCGACGTCCACGGTCGGAAGCAGGGTCCGGGCCACCTCGGCGAGAGAGGTCAGCGCGGGCGCTTCGGTGTCGAGATCATCGGGGATCGTCACCGCTTCATCGAGGCTGAAGGCTCCCACTCGAGTGCGCCGCAGAGCGGTGAGATGACCATGGACGCCGAGGCTGCTGCCGAGATCTCGCGCGAGTGCACGAACATAGGTCCCCGACGAGCAGTCGACTTCGACGTCGACATCGATGTGGCCTTCCGCAACCGAGTACCGAGTGGCGAGGATGGTGAAATCTGAGATCTCGACTCGGCGCGCCTTAAGCTCAACATCTTCACCGGCACGGACGCGGGCGTAGGAGCGTTGGCCGTTGACCTTGATCGCGGAGACCGCACTGGGAACCTGGTCGATGGAGCCTCTCAAAGCTGAGACGCCGTGGGCGATCCCAGCATCGGTGACTGCCGACAGTGCCGCAGGCTCGGCGAAGAGGTCTGGCTCGGAGTCCGCGTCATCGGTCGGCGTGGCCGATCCGAGACGGATCGTGGCCAGATAGGTCTTGGACACACCGGTGATGTAACCCAGAAGCTTGGTCCCGCGGCCCAGCCCGAGGACGAGGACGCCCGTGGCCATGGGATCAAGGGTTCCGGCATGCCCGACCTTGCGGGTGCCGTACCAGCGCCGAATCCGAGAGACGACGCCGTGGGAAGTCAGGCCTTGGGGCTTGTCGCAGACAAGGACACCCTGCGGGGAAGTATCGCTCACGTGTCAGGTTCGATCAGTTGAACGAGACGTGCACGTGGTCGAAGTGGTTGTCGGTGGGTGAACCACGGTCTTCCATGCTGCTCCAACCGCTGCCCGGGTTCCAGATGCGCTGTTCCCAGATCACGTACTTGACGTTGAGTGCTCCGGAGTTCTGGATCAGGTACTCGGCGATGCGGTCGCCGGTGGCGCCGGTGATCATCACGTCCACGGCCGCGCCGGTGTGATGGTCCGAGGTGCCGGAGCCTGGCCGAACGCCACCGTAGGTTTTGACTTCGGGGAACTTCGCACACACAGCGCGGTAGCCGTTGACGGCGTTGGGCTGCAGTCCGGATTCGATCGAGGATGAGACCGAGCACGGTTCGTTCGAGATGCCCTCTGGAGTGTCAGAACCCTCAGATGACTTCTCATCCGAATCGGAGGACTTCTCGTCGGATGACTTCGCACTGCCGGACTCCGTCTGCGCCTTCTCCGTCGTCGGGGACGGCTTGGGCTTGGGAGTCTTGACGTCGAGTGTCGTCTTCGAGGTCTTGTTCTTGTACTTGGGATCGTCCTTGACGTCCTTGAGGTATTCTTCGCCGGCCTTCTCGCGCTGGGCGTCGATCTCATCCTGGCTGACGGCCGAGGGGCTCGACTTGGCCTGCTGCGCAGAGGTGTCAGCGGCCTCGGTCGTGACATTGCCGGCCTCAGGCGGGCTCATGACGACGGTGGAGCCGACGACGGCAGCGGTGGCAGCGGCCGGAACCGCGATCGCGGCAACGACGGGACGCTGCCTGACAGTCGCCAGCACAGAGGTGGCGGTCGACGGTGCGTCCGAGGAGTGCCGACCGGAAGAGCGCTTGCTGGCGGGGGTCAGATCCCGGACCAGCTGCTTAGCAAAGCCAGGCTTCGGCGAAGAGTGCTTACCCAATTCAGAAATCCCTTAACAGAGTCGTAATCATTTCGTTACCAGAAAAAGTCTAAACGAGAAGTGAAAGATTACAAAACTGTTACGTGAAGTTTTTTCGCGAGAGTGACAGAGATCGCGGTTGAGCGCACGAGTCCCGCCGCGCTCAACTGAGAGGACACTGCCGGAGCACTGCGGCATCGGTGGTCCGTTACAGCGCTGTGACCAGTCAGGCTTCCCCGTCGGCCTTCTTGTAGGGGTCTTCGTCTCCCGCGGGCTTCGCGTCCTTGGCCAGTCCGGCCACCCGAGCGTCATCTGCTGCGGCCTTGGCGAGGAGACCGTCAAGGTGAGCGGCGGCCTCCGGCACGGCGTCGGCAATGAATTCGAGGCTGGGAGTCAGCCGGATCGTCAGGCCCTTGCCGACCTCTGACCGGATGAAGCCCTTCGCGGACTCCAATGCTTTGCCTGTGGCTTCGAGGTCCTGCCCGTCGCCGAAGACAGTGTAGAAGATCGAGGCGTGCTGCAGATCTCCGGTCACGCGCACATCGGTGACCGTGACGAAACCGAGACGCGGATCCTTGAGTCTGCGTTCGATCGTGCTGGCGACGATGACCTTGATCTGGTCGGCGATCTTGCGCGCCCGAGTTGCATCTGCCATGGTGACTGACTTCCTTCTTCGTCTGAACTATGTCCGTGACTGAGTTCGCTTGGAACTGCCACTTGAGTATCTGTGTCTGTGTGTACCTGTGTCTGTGTGTCTGGGGTGTACCTGTGTCTGTGTATACCTGCGTCTGGCTGGAGCTGTGGCCCATGTTTCTGGCTCGAGCTGTGGCCCGTGGAGCACTCCCCCGGCACATTCTCTCATCGCCGGGCACGTCAGTGCGCAACAGCGCAGAGGCCCGCGAACCGCAGACCGGGTCCTGCCCGGGAGGTGCGCGGGCGAGTGGACTTATGCCACCCGCTCGCACATCCCCCGTTCAGAACCCGGCTTGGGAGAGCGACGTGTCGATCAGTCGCGAGGCTTCTCACGCATCTCGACGGTCTCGATGATGTCGCCGACGCGCAGATCGTTGAAGCTGCCCAGGCCGATGCCGCACTCGAATCCTTCGCGAACCTCGGTGGCATCGTCCTTGAAGCGACGCAGGGACTCGATCTTGACCTTGTCCCCGACGACCACTCCATCACGGGTGACGCGAGCAGACGCGTTCCTGGTGATGTGACCATCGCGAACGATGGAACCGGCGATGTTGCCGAACTTGGAGGACCGGAAGACTTCGCGGATCTCCGCGGTGCCTGTCTGGACCTCTTCGTACTCCGGCTTGAGCATGCCCTTGAGCGAGCTCTCGATGTCGTCGATCGCCTGGTAGATGACCGAGTAGTAACGGACATCGACGCCTTCGCGCTCGGCCAGGTCGCGCGCCTTCGCCTCCGGACGGACGTTGAAGCCCAGAACGATCGCGTTGTCGACCGTGGCCAGGTTGATGTCGTTCTCCGTGATCGCACCCACACCGCGGTGGATGATGCGCAGGTCGACGTCGTCGCCCACATCGATCTTGAGCAGCGAATCCTCCAGCGCCTCGACGGCACCGGACACGTCGCCCTTGAGGATGAGGTTGAGCATATCGACCTTGCCCTCGGCCAGTGCCTTGGTGAAGTCCTCAAGGCTGATGCGCTTGCGACCGCGAGCCTGAGCGGCATTGCGCTCGATGGCGTCACGCTTCTCAGCGATCTGACGGGCGGTGCGATCGTCCTCGGTGGAGATGAAAGTATCGCCGGCACGTGGCACGGAGGACAGACCCAGCACCTGGACGGGACGGGATGGTCCCGCCTCCTCGACGACGTTGCCGTTCTCATCGAACATCGCACGCACACGTCCGTAGGCGGTGCCACACACGATGGCATCTCCCTGACGCAGGGTGCCGGAGTCGACGAGCACGGTCGCAACCGCGCCACGGCCCTTGTCCAGCTTGGCTTCGATCGCGATGCCGCGAGCCGACTTGTCCGGATTGGCCCTCAGGTCCAGCGCAGCATCGGTGGTCAGCAGCACGGATTCGAGCAGCTGATCGATGCCCTCGCGCTTGAGCGCAGAGATCGGCACGAACATGGTCTCGCCGCCGTATTCCTCGGCTACCAAGTTGTACTCGGTCAGCTGCTGCATGACCTTGGCGGGGTTAGCGCCTTCCTTATCGGTCTTGTTCACTGCGACCACGATCGGAATGTTCGCCGCCTGAGCGTGGTTGAGTGCCTCAACGGTCTGCGGCATCACGCCGTCATCGGCCGCGACCACGAGGATCGCAAGGTCGGTCGACTTCGCACCACGGGCACGCATAGCGGTGAACGCCTCGTGACCTGGGGTATCGAGGAAGGTGATCTTGCGATCGATGCCTTCGTGTTCGACCTCGGCCTGGTAGGCACCGATGTGCTGGGTGATTCCGCCAGCTTCGCGGGCAGCCACGTTCGCGGAGCGAATGGCATCGAGCAGCTTGGTCTTACCGTGGTCGACGTGACCCATGACCGTGACGACCGGTGGACGTGCTGCGAGGTCCTCGTCGGCTTCGTCCGCGGCTTCCGCGTCAAGGTCGATGTCGAAGGTCTCGAGCAGCTCACGATCTTCGTCCTCGGGTGAGACGATCTCGATCTTGTAGCCGAGTTCCTCGCCGAGGACCTCGAATGTGCCCTCATCCAGTGACTGGGTGATGGTCGCCATCTCGCCGAGGTGGAAGAGCACCGTCACGAGGTTCGTCGGATCGGTGTTGATCTTCTCAGCGAAATCGGCCAGCGAGGATCCGCGACGCAGACGCAGAGGAGTGTTGCCGTCGCCGCGTGGAACAGAGACGCCACCGACCGACGGTGTCTGCATCTGCTCGAACTCGGCGCGCTTGGCCCGCTTCGACTTGCGTCCCTTCTGACGAGGACCGCCTCCACGGCCGAATGCGCCCTGGGTGCTTCCGCGACCGCGACCTGAACCGCGACCGCCTGGACCACCGCCGGGACCGCCGCCGGGACCGCGACGACCTGCAGGTGCGCCGCCTGGAGCTGCACCTGGCGCACCGGGTGCGCCGCCGCCGGCGGGAGCGTTGCCGCGTCCTCCGCCTCGACCGCGGCCTGGAGCCGGCTTGTTCAGCGCAGAGTTCTTCATCATCGATGGGTTGGGGCGAGGTGCGCCCGGACGTGGTGCCGGACGTGGTGCCGGACGTGGACCTGCTGCGCCTTCCTCACCGGATGCACGAGGTGGCTTCTGACCTGGCTTCGGCATCCCCTGCGAGTTTGCGAACGGGTTGTTGCCCGGGCGCGCGCCTGGGCCGCCTTGGCCACCCTGGCCGCCGGGACGATTGCCGGACTTCGGTCCGCCGCGTCCTGCCGGTTTGGGCATGCCCTGTGCTGGGGCGAAAGGGTTGTTTCCGGGACGGGCCGGCGAGCGACCGCCCGGTTTCGGAGCAGAGCCAGGCTTGGGTGCCGAACCTGGCTTAGGAGCCGCAGCGGGCTTCGCAGCAGCACCGGGCTTCGGC
>NZ_JBHFIH010000001.1:160287-183449 GCF_057334195.1 Brevibacterium sp. AGC70
CGGCGCGTTTGAACGCGCCGCAGGCTTGGCCTGCTCAGCAGGGGCATCAGCAGACTTGGTGCCTGCAGCTGACGCGTCCGCGTCAGCAGCCTTGGCATCCGCAACGGGTTTGGCTTCTGCAGCGGGCTTGGCATCTGCAGCGGGCTTGGCATCTGCAACAGGTTTCGCGCTCGGCTTCGCGCCGGTCGGCTTAGCTGCGGGGGCCGCCTCTGCAGGAGTGGATTCAGCTGCTTCGGTCGGTGCCGAAGCTGGCTTGGCGCCGGGCTTGGCTCCTGGCTTGGCCGAAGTCTTTGCACCGGGCTTGGGAGCTCCGGGCTTCGCGGCAGGCTTGGCGCCTGGCTTAGCAGCCGGCTTCGAGTCGGCGGATGCGCCGGAAGACTTGTCGCCGGAGCCGGCCGGACCGGACTCGGCGAATGCTTCCTTCACCTTGCGCACAACGGGTGCTTCGAGGGTCGAGGATGCGGAGCGAACGAATTCACCCAGGCCCTGGAGTTTCTCGAGGACGTTCTTACTTGTAGTGCCGAGCTCTTTTGCGAGCTCATGGACACGGGGCTTTGCCACAGTTCTCCTGTCCGGGTTCTTTCCCGGTCAGGAAAGAACCTCATCAATGAAGAGCAGTTCTCATTTCACTGCTCTCTCGAATTCCGATAGCGGTGTCATCGCACGACACTCACAACTTGTCATCCATTCGGGCTACCCGCTCTTCTTGGGTTCGGTATCCATCCTCGGCAGGTCCGAGGCGGTGACCTTCGTTCGAAAGGCTCGAGCGAAGGATGCGGTCGTCAATGCCCTCTTCAGGCATGTGGCGTCCGGGTGCACCCAGGCTCCTCGTCCCGGAAGTGTCGCTGACACGTCATGGACGATGGCTGGATGCTGATCGGGTCGAATCACAAATCGTGTGAGTTCATCCCGGTCGGCCTTTTGCCTGCAGGCGATGCACGTCCTTCGAGGTGCCGCGCCCACAATCACAGTACATAATTCTACAGCACTTCCGTCCCCACCCGTGCCACGCCCCGAGTGGTTCAGATCACGCCCGATGCCTATTCGCCTGGGACGATGTCGATCTTCCAGCCAGTGAGCTTGGCCGCCAGGCGTGCGTTCTGCCCTTCCTTGCCGATAGCCAGGGAGAGCTGGTCACGGGGCACGATGGCGCGTGATTCCTGCAGATCGGCATCGAGGATGTCGACCTTCGTCGCCTTGGCGGGTGAGAGTGCATGGCCGATGAACTTGGCCGGGTCGTCGCTGTAGTCGACGATGTCGATCTTCTCCTGGCCCAGCTCGTTCATCACGGCCCGCACGCGGGAACCGAGCTCACCGATGCATGAGCCCTTCGCATTCACACCGGGCTTCGTGGCGCGAACTGCCAGTTTGGTTCGGTGGCCGGCCTCACGAGCCAGGGAGACGATCTCGACAGTGCCGTCGGCGATCTCCGGTGCTTCGTGCGCGAACAGTCGGCGGACGAGGTTCGGGTGCGTACGCGAAACAGTGACCGACGTTCCCTTTGGGCCCTTGTGGACGTCGGCGATGTAGACGCGCAGGCGCGTTCCGTGACGGTATGACTCCCCGGGAGTCTGCTCGTGCGGCGGCAGGACTGCCTCGACATCACCGAGGTCGACCTGCACCATCTGCGGGTCCCGGCCCTGCTGGACGGTGCCGGAGACGATCTCACCCTCGCGGCCCTTGAAGTTGCCGAGCACCGATTCGTCTGCGACATCGCGCAGTCGCTGGTGGATGACCTGGCGAGCCGTCTGCGCAGCGATGCGTCCGAAGCCTGTGGGAGTGTCGTCGAATTCGCCGATCGGATTGTCATCATTGTCGAACTCGACAGCAAGGATGCGGACTTCACCGGAGGTCTTGTCCAGCTCGGCGCGGGAATCCGGCCACGCACCCTCGGTCTTCTGATAGGCAAGGAAGAGAGCTTGTTCGATGAGTTCGATCAGAGTATCGAGCGGAATCTCCCGCTCTCGCTCGATAATGCGCAGAACACTGAGGTCGATATCCATGGCCTATATCCTCTCCGGCTCCCTCGAGCATTGAATTGTCGGTCTTCATTTATGCAGGCGTGACATTCTATCTCAGAATACGCTCACCGAAATTTGAGTTCGACCTGCGCCTTGACGATGTCGCCGAGCGAGACTGTCCGCTTCTCACGACTGGCGGGATCGATTCCCGAAATTGAGTTCTCGCCCACATCGTCGAGATCGAGTTTGAAGGAGTCCTTCTTCGTGCTGATTTCGAGGCGGCGACCAAGCACCCGTTTGAAGTGCCGCGGGGACTCGAGCTTCCTCGTTGCACCTGGGCTCGTGACCTCGAGCTGATAGGGCTTGTCACGGAAGACCTCGACCTCGTCGAGGGCGTCGCCGACGAGTCGGCTTGATTCGGCGATCTTCTCCATCGACATGGGCTCTGTGCTGGACTCATCAAGGTCGACGACGACCGTCAGCGCCCGACGTTGTCCCGCAGCCACGGCCTTCACCGACTCCAGGTAGAACCCAGAGGTCTGCAGCGGCTCGCGCAGAAGCTTCTCTATCTGCGCCACGTCCTCGTCCATGTGTCCTCCAGTCCTCGTCCCGCTGACGAAGGTGTGCCCCGCGCGGCGACGTCTCTTCTGCCCTGCTGATTGCCTTAGCACCACCCTAAGCGACTCCCCGGGCGAGGTTAAGCATCCGCTAGGATTGGCCTATGCGTTTTCCCGTCAGCCGCCGCTCTCTTCTCCTCTACGGTGTGGGCGGGGCGAGTCTGAGCCTGCTGTCGGGATGCGGTGTGAGACTCGATACTCCCCCGGACGTTCCGACCCTCGATGAGACGAACCGGCTGCGCAACCGCATCGCCAGGATCCTCGCCGCAACCACCGCCGGAGACAGCGACCCGGAGACCGCTGGAGAGGACCTGCAGAAACTCCGGGACGCCATCGGTCCCGTGTGGTCGCCACCAACCGAAATGGCCACCGAGTCCCCACCGTCGGAAGATCCCCGCACCTACATCGAAGCCGCCGAGGTGGTGTCGGATGCCGTCTTCACCGCCGTACCGACATTGGGCTCGACCCTCATTCCGGTCCTCGTGGACGTGGCAACCGGTTTGGCGCTGACTGCGGGCACCGTGCACGCCGAGATCATTCGAAGCGCAGACGCCCTGATCCGTGGCTCACGCGAATCCGGCGCTGCCGGAGCTTCCGGCTCATCGGGTGCCGCGGCGGCTTCGAACTCACCCGAGTCGCAGCCGCCGCCCGCAGACGATTCGACCTCTCCCCCGGTGTGGAATGACATCCTCAACCAGGCCAGGGCAGCGACATATGGCTACGAGCGGCTCGCCGTGAACTTCGACACGAAGTCACACGAGCGCAGCAGTGCCGTGGCGCGACTGGAGTCCCTGGGCTCACTGGCAGGCGAAATGCTCGAAAAGCTTGGTGAGAAGAACGCTGACCCTGATGCTCCTTCGTGGAAACTCGACCCCATCCCGAGTGACCCGGAGACCGCGAAGGAACTGGCTCTGGCTCTCGAAGACGGCGTGGCAGCAGCGATCCTTCCCTGGCTGCAGATGGATTCGGGGGCCGCGCTGCGGCTGTGGGAGTCGGCACGAACGCGCACGGTCTTCGCCGGCCCGCAGGTGCTTCGGTACTCGTATCCCGGGGATTCGGGAGAGGCAGAGGCGCAGCAGTGAAGGTCCCACCGGTCCTGTACAACTCCACTCGCGAGATCATCGGCGAGTACCGCACCTCCTCCTGGGTGGCCGCACTGGACTTCATGGCCAATGAGCTCATCGACCGGTGGAAGCTGAGCTTCGACGAGGTCCCTGGCTCACCCTGGGCCGGATGCGAAAGCCTCGTCATCCCGGTTCTGACTCAGGAGAACTATCAGGGGGTGCTGCGCTTTGCAGCCCCCACCTCGGCGGCATCGGCTGCACATGCGCAGGCTCTGCGGGCGCTGAAGATGTGGAACGGGCACGGCGCTGTCCGGGTGATCAGGGACGATCACAGCTTCAGGGTGACCCTGCAGGAGCGGTTGCGAACGAAGGACAATCTCTCCGTGCTGCCCCTGGCCGATGTGCCCCCGGTCTGGGGTGCCCTGCAGAAGTCGCTTGAGATTCCCTCGGATTCCGACTTCCTGCGTGTCCAGGATGTGGCCGCAGGATGGCTGAGCACCTTTGAAGCCGACGCGAGTCTGCTCAGCGGCTGGACCGAGGCGGGTCCTGGTGATTCTCTCTTACTCTCCTTCGCGCGCAACTGGATGCGCACTCTTGCCTCGTCTGAGGAGAATTGGCTCATCCACGCCGATCTGCACTACTACAACATCCTCGCCGGGAACCCCGATGCCGCGGGCATCTCGACCTGGAAGGCCATCGACCCGCAGCCCTTATCGGGTCCGACCGCCTACACCTTGGCGCCGGTGCTGTGGAACCGTCTCATGGAGATTCCGTCCCAGCATCCGCAGGCCCAGGCCGCGTGGCTGCGCGGTTTCGCCACCGACCTCGCGCTGTGCGCAGGCATGGATCCGCAGTACGGGATGGGTGCCGCCGTCGCCCGGGAGGTCACGAACATGTTCTGGTACCTCAGGTCAGCCCGCAGCGGATCGACCGGGGCGCTGGCCGATGCCGCGAGGTCCCTGTGGGTTGCGCGGGCGCTGTCGGGAGCAGACGTCGCCGGCGTCAACGCCCACGCGCTCAAACCCATCGGCTGAGCACCCCCGCTCGACCTCCCCGACGTCACTAATACCGCATGGCGCCGGGCGCAATCAGTGACGTCGGGGAGGTTGAGCGATGAGATGCGTCAGTGGATGAGGCCGGAGATCACGTCGTAGCCGAGTTTGATGATCATGGCGGAGACCACGACGACGAAGACGACCCGCACGAATCCGGATCCCTTCTTCAGGGCCGTGCGCGCACCGAAGATTCCGCCGGCGACATTGCCCACGGCGACGACGAGACCGAGTGCCCATACGACCTGGCCATCGGGGATGAAGAAGACCAGTGCCCCGAAGTTCGTCGCCCAGTTGATGACCTTCGCCGTGGCCGAGGCCTGGAGGAATGAGAACCCGATGACAGTGACGAACGCGATGACGAGGAAGGACCCGGTTCCCGGACCGAGCACTCCGTCGTAGACGCCGATCGTGAGCCCGATCAGCCACGACAGCCCATGATGACGTTTCGAGGACTCCCCGAAGCGCAGGCTCGCATCGGCGCCGAGGCTGGGGTTGAGGACCGTGAAGACTCCGACCCCGATGAGCGCGACGAGGATGATCGGTGTGAAGAGCTCACCTGGGACCAAGGTCGCGAGTTTGGCGCCGAGGACGGCTCCGAGGAACGCCGTGGCAGCGGCCGGGATCGTCGCCGACCTGTCCGGGGTGATCTTGCGCAGATAGGTCACCGCCGAGGCGGTCGTACCCGCAATCGATCCCACCTTGTTCGTGGCGACCGCTTGGACCGGTGTCATTCCCGGCACCAGCAGCAGTGCCGGCAGCTGGATCAGACCTCCGCCGCCGACGACGGCATCGATCCATCCGGCCAGAACTCCTGCGGCCAAGAGCCACAGAAGCATGCCGAGGGTGACATCGATGCCTGCGGTGAGTGCCTCCATCACCTGCGTCGGTTCACCGTGCGGCTGTTTCCGCGATTGCGGCGTCTGCCGCAGCGGCGGCCGTGGCGTAGGCCTCACGGATCGTGGCCACGGTGGAGGCGACGACCTCGGCGACGGGCTGTTCTGACTTCTCATCGGTCAGACGGTTGCGGACTTCGACGACTCCGTCAGCCAGGCCACGACCGACGACGATCACGGTCGGGATGCCGATGAGTTCGGCGTCGGCGAACTTGAAGCCGGGTGAGACCTTGAGGCGGTCGTCGAGGAGAACGGTGACGCCTTCCGATTCGAGTTCGGCCGTCAGCTTCTCGGCGGCCGCGGCGATGTCCTCACCCTTGCCTGCGGCGATGATGTGCACATCGGCTGGGGCCAGGTGCTGGGGCCAGAGGAGACCGGATTCGCTGTGGTATTCCTCCGCGATGCAGGCCATGACGCGGGTGACGCCGAGGCCGTAGGAGCCCATGGTCACGGTCGTGGCCTTGCCGTTCTGGTCAAGGACCTTGAGGTCGAGGGACTCCGCGTACTTGCGGCCGAGCTTGAAGATCTGACCGATCTCGACACCACGGGCCAGCTCGAGCGGGCCCGAACCGTCGGGTGCGGGGTCACCGAGGACAACCTCGGCGGCTTCGATGGTGCCATCAGCGGTGAAGTCGCGTCCGGCGACGAGGTCGAAGACGTGCCGGCCGGGCTCGTTGGCGCCGGTAATCCAGCGGGTGCCCTCGACGACACGTGGGTCGAGGAGGAAGCGGAGCTTCGAGGTGCCCTCGAGGCCGAGAACCTGATTGTCGAGGTCGAGGCCCGGTCCGATGTAGCCCTTGACGAGCTCAGGGTGAGCGACGAGGTCTTCGGCTGTGGCGGCCTCGAGGTCGACTTCGCCGTTGCCCAGCATTCCGGTGCCGGCGGCGCGGTCGAGGTCGACGTCACGGTCACCGGGCAGGCCGATGACGATGATCTCGCGGGTGCCGTCGGGGTGGGTGACGGCGCAGACGACGTTTTTGAGCGTATCGGCGGCGGTCCAGGCGCGGTCCTCGCGGGGGTGGTCAGCGTTCGCGGCGGCAACGAGGGACTCGATGGTGGGTGTGTCAGGGGTGTCCTCGACGTGAGCTGCAGGAGAGTTCTCGAACGGGATCGTCTCGGGCACGATCGAGGTCACGGCTTCGACGTTGGCGGCGTACCCTCCGGGTGATCGCACGAAGGTGTCCTCCCCGACCTCGGAGGGGTAGATGAATTCCTCGGTGCCCGATCCGCCCATGGCTCCTGGGGTGGCCTTGACCGGCAGGCAGGGCACGCCGAGTCGGGCGAAGGCCCGCAGGTAGGCCACGCGCATCGCTTCGTAGGAGGCGTCGAGTCCGGCGTCGTCGATGTCGAAGGAGTAGGCGTCCTTCATGATGAACTCGCGCCCGCGCAGCAGACCTGCGCGGGGCCTGGCCTCGTCCCGGTATTTGGTCTGGACCTGGTAGATCGAGAGCGGGAGGTCCTTGTAGGAGGAGTAGAGGTCCTTGACGAGGAGGGTGAAGACCTCTTCGTGGGTGGGGGCGAGGATGTAGTCGTTGTCCCTGCGGTCCTTGAGATGGAACAGATCGGGACCGAAGGCCTCCCAGCGTCCGGACTTCCGGTACGGATCGGCTGGCAGCAGTCCAGGGAAATGGACTTCCTGTGATCCGGCTGTGGCCATCTCCTCGCGCACGATGGCTTCGATCTTGCCCAGGACCTTCAGTCCCAGCGGGAGCCATGTGTAGATCCCCGGGGCCGATCGGCGGATGTATCCCGCACGGTGCAGAAGTTTGTGGCTGGCGACCTCGGCTCCGACCGGGTCCTCCTTCTGGGTTCGCACAAACAGGGACGACATGCGCAGGGCCATGGGTGATACTCCTCAACTTGTCAAGACTCAGATCGAACACTATCGCACGCGAGTATCCGCACGGCAATTATGAGGCAAAACCGATCAGACCGGCGACCGAGAACAGTCATCTGGCAGGTGAGATTCTGCCGTGAGCCGACCATGGATCCGCCCAGCTGTGGGCCTGGATTCGTCAGGTGGTGGAAGCGAATTAGACTGGTGGGCACACACGTCCACCAGGGCCTGAGCGATTCAGGCCGATTCGCTGTCCGACCGACTCGCTGACCGATACGAAGAGCATGCCTGATTCCACTCAACTGACGCAGTTCCCGCGGCCCTCGGTCGCGGTCGACACCGCGGTCCTCTGCCCCGTCCCCCGACGTGGCCTGCACGTGCTCCTCACCCATTCCGGCGACGGCGCGTGGCAGCTGCCGGGGTCGATTCTTCGCCCCCAGGAGCGACTCGCCGAGGCGGTTGCCCGGTGCTTGCGCGAAAAGGCGCGGCTCATCGACCGCGCCCCAGTTCAGCTCCATGTCTTCGACCAGCCCGATCGTGACGATCGCGGGTGGGTGATCTCGGTGGCCCACCTCGACGTGCTGTCGACGAGAGATGTGGGATTCGGAGACGCGAGTTCCCCGGAGACAGAACCCGACCCGCAGGACGCGCGCCGGCGCAAACTGGCACCCGTGCATTCGGTCCGTGAGCTCAGCGCCGAACATCAGGAGATCGTCCGAGTTGCGGTCCACCGCCTGCGTTCGCTGCATGAGCGCACGCCAGACCCGTTCGGGCTGCTTCCGGACGAGTTCTCGCTGCGGCAGCTGCGTCAGCTGCATGAGATCGTCTCGGGAGAGGACCTGCAGGCGGACACCTTCCGCCGCACGATGCTGCCGCTGCTGGCACCCACCGGTCAGGCCGTGTCCCAGGGACGCGGCCGCCCCGCTCAGACATTCACCCGCCGCGCTGAGATCGCCCTGCGTCGCGATGTTGACATCGTGGGCCCGAGCACCGGCGCTGAGAATGGCGGACGCTGAGGATGGAGCTCATAGGCAGCGGAGGCTGTCTGTGGTGGACATTGAGGTAGTGCACACTGAGGTAGTGGAGGCTGACTGTGGAGATTGACCGCTCACCCGGCAAGCACGTTCGCGTGGATGTGTGGCTGTGGACGACAAGGATGTTCAAGACCCGAAATCTGGCTACTCAGGCCTGCCGTGGCGGTCACGTCCAAGTCGAGGGTCAGCGTGTCAAGGCGGCGCAGAAGGTCTCCATCGGACAGGAGGTGCGCGTACGCAAGGCCAGCACCGAGTTCATCTGGAAGATCACCGGCTTCGTGCCCACACGTCCGCAGTCATCGATCGCCGTGCAGTGCTATGAGGATCTCACCCCGCCGCCGGATCCCGCTCTGCGCGGATTCGTCCCCCGCAGAGACAAGGGCTTGGGTCGGCCGACGAAGAAGGACCGCCGGGAGATGGAGAAATTCCTGGGCGACATGGCCAAGCCTCGGAACCGAGATCGCCGAGACCCCTGAAGCCGACGCTGCGGTAAGTCAGTACATGATCGTGGCGAAGGTGCCGACCTGCTCGAAGCCGACCCGTGTGTACATGCGCAGGGCCACCTCGTTGTAATCATTGGCGTAGAGGCTCACAGTGGGGTGGCCGGCCGCCCTGGTCTGCGCCACGACTGCAGCCATTCCGGCAGCACCCAGACCCTGCTGCCGCACGTCGGGATGGACCCAGACGCCCTGCACCTGAACGATGCGCGGTGCCCGGATGCCGATGTCTGCTTTGAACAGCACCTGCTCGGCCTGGTCCGTTGCAGGCCAGCGGCGCACCGGACCCCCTTGGGGCAGTGTGTCCGAGATGCGAGCGAAGCAGTTCTTGCCCCTGATGATGTTGCGGACGCGAGCCAGATAGCTTGACTGGCCACTTTCGATCGGAGAGAAGCCCACCTCGTTGGTGAACATGTCGACACTGGCTGAGAACACCGCGGGCAGCTGTTCCACCGTGACCAGATGCACCGCCTCGTCGGGTTCGATCAAGGGGTCGGAGCTGATCGCCAACAGCGGCTGCCGGTCACGGACGCCGCGAGGGCGTCCCCAGTTCAGACGACTGTGCAGATCGAGGATGATCTCACGAGAACCGATGAGGGAGCAGGAGTAGCGCCCATCGGCATTGAGCTTCTGCGCCAATGCCTGATTCGTTCCCGGGGTCGCAGCCACGGGAATGATGTTGCCGCCCACCCAGTAGGCTGCCACCGGCTGGTCGCCATCGAAGACACCCAGCAGGGAACCGGCCGGTGAGCCCATCTGCGCTGTCCCTGTGACTTCGAGCAGCGCGATGAGGTAGACGTTCTCACACGGGTTGAGCGCGAGCAGACTCCTCAGCCAACCGGTGTGCTGATGTCCCAGACGAGTGACTCTCAGCACGGGAGAGCCTCCTTGTTCTGATCCTCACACACCGGGCAGCTTTTCGGACAGGTCGGGTATCAGCCGACGACGACGTCGGGAGATCCGGACGGGGCGTCGGACTCCGCTGCGATGCGATTGGCCTCTTCGATGAGAGTCTCGACGATCAGTGCCTCTGGCACGGTCTTGATGACCTCACCCTTGACGAAGATCTGGCCCTTGCCGTTGCCGCTGGCCACCCCGAGGTCGGCTTCGCGTGCTTCGCCGGGACCGTTGACCACGCAGCCCATGACAGCGACTCGCAGAGGAACTTCCATGCCTTCGAGACCAGCTGTGACCTTGTCCGCGAGGGTGTAGACGTCGACCTGGGCGCGTCCACAGGACGGGCACGAGACGATTTCGAGTTTGCGAGGTTTGAGGTTGAGGCTCTCCAGGATCTGGTTGCCGACCTTGATCTCCTCCACTGGTGGTGCGGAGAGCGAGACGCGGATCGTGTCGCCGATGCCCTGCGACAGCAGTGAGCCGAAGGCGGTGGCGGATTTGATCGTGCCCTGGAAGGCGGGTCCGGCCTCGGTCACGCCCAAGTGCAGGGGCCAGTCACCGCGCTCAGCGAGCATTTCGTATGCCCGAACCATGACCACAGGGTCGTTGTGCTTGACGGAGATCTTGAAGTCGTGGAAGTCGTGCTCTTCGAACAGCGAGGCCTCCCACACGGCGGACTCGACGAGCGCCTCCGGGGTGGCCTTGCCGTACTTCTCCATGATCCGCTTGTCCAAGGATCCGGCATTGACACCGATCCGGATCGAGGTTCCGGCGTCACTTGCCGCCTTCGCGATCTCCTTGACCTGGTCATCGAACTTGCGGATATTGCCGGGGTTGACGCGCACCGCGGCACAGCCGGCGTCGATCGCGGCGTAGACGTACTTCGGTTGGAAGTGGATATCGGCGATGACCGGAATCTGCGACTTCTGCGCGATCGCCGGCAGTGCCGCAGCATCATCAGGTGACGGGCAGGCGACTCGCACGATGTCACAGCCCGAGGCGGTGAGCTCGGCGATCTGCTGCAGGGTGGCGTTGATGTCTGTGGTCTGAGTCGTAGTCATCGACTGGACGCTGATAGGGAAATCGGAACCGACGCCGACCTTTCCGACCTGGATCTGTCTCGTCTTCCGTCGCGGCGAGAGCACGGGAGGTGGTGGAGCAGGCATTCCGAGGTTGACCGATGTCACGAAGACAATCCCTTCATTCTCACTGGTGACCAGACTGATCGTTCGAGTCATTCATATTGTAGGACTTCAAACCGTGTCCGGGCTCCTTGACCACGGTGTGATCGCTCACCACAGCATCATTTCGCAGGTATTGTGAAGGAAACTTGCCGTCCGATCAGAAGATACATGTAGAGGAGATGCCTGTGAGCCGAGGAGATTCCGTGCCGTTCACCCACCCCGATATCCAGGCCATCGTCGGTCGCCTCGAGACTGCAGCCGATGCCCTCGCCCAGCAGGGCGGAACACTCGCCTGGGGTGTCTTTCGCCGAGGCGAGACGGCAATAGCAGCCAACGGCGACGTTCCCTACCGGATCGCGTCGATGACGAAGTCGTTCACGGCCGCCGCGATCGGTCTCCTCGCCGCCGATGGTCTGGATCTTGACAGTCCATTGGACCGGATCATCCCCGAACTTGCAGGCACATCGATTGCCGACCGCACCTGCCGACAGGCGCTGACAATGGGCACCGGGTTCACGAAGGACGACCCTTGGGCCGATCGGGTGGAGGCGATGACGCGCACCGAACTCATCGACTACGTCAAGCGCGGAGCCATCCCCATCGCTCCAGCCGACACCGGATACGAGTACTCCAACCTCGGCTACGCACTCCTCGGGCTCGTCACGGAGTCCGTGACCGGGAAGTCGTTCATCGAATTCGTCACCGCCGAGGTGCTGCATCCTTGTGGTCTCAGTCGCACCGGTTTCGACGTCGCCGACTTCCCAGACCTGATGTCCGGCATCCGCATCGACCGCAACGGCGAGGGCCACCCGGCCGAACTCACTGGCCCAGGTGTTTTCTCCCCCATCGGCGGAGTCATCTCCACGGTCAACGACATCGGGACTTGGATGAATGCCCATATGGACGCCCTGGAGCACCTCGACGCCTATGCGCCGGGAGCACTGCCGCGGATCCTGAAGGACAACCAGCAGTCGCATCGACTCGTCGAGGTCCAGAGAAGCGAGCACCATGCCGAATCGGTGAACTACGGCTTCGGCCTGCAGCCCCGTCTCGACTCCCGCTTCGGTCGCGTCGTCTGCCATTCCGGCGGTTATCCCGGGTACGGCTCGCACATGCGCTGGTTCCCCGACATGGGCCTGAGCATCGTCGTGTTCGGCAATACGACGTACTACCCGGCCGAAAGCACCGTCAGGGATGCCATCGACGCCGGCTGGGCCGCGGCCACCGGCGATCCCGGTCTGCGGCTGACACGCACATCCACTTCGGTGCCGGCACCTCACCACCAAGTCGCACCCGCACAGTCCGCGACCGTGCTGCGGGCAGCGAACCTGGTCATCGAATTCGAGGAGAGCGTCGCCGAGGAACTCTTCACCATCAACATGGACCTCGACGAGCCCCGTGCCGAACGCCGTGAACGATTCGACGCGTGGCGAGACGAGCTGCAGCTGACTCAGCCCTTCACAGCCGACGATGTCACTATGACCACCCCGCTGAAGGGGACCGTGACTGTTCCTGACTCGCGACCCGGAGACGAAACCGACTCCGCGGACACGACGGCGACGATCACGGTGAGCTTGGACCACCTCGGCGAGGTGCAGACGATCTCGCTGAGCAGCTGAGGCTGCCTATCCGGAGTCTTTCTACCCTGAGTTGAAGATCGCGTCGAGCGTGACGGGTTTGACGAGATCGACGTAGACGAGCAGCGCCGTCATGCACAGCATCAGACCGATGACGACGTACGTCAGAGGCAGCAGCCGGGCCGTGTCGAAGGGGCCGATCTTGCCGCGCCCGCGGATCTTGTTGATCTGCCGGCGGGCGCCCTCGTAGAGGCCCACTGCGATGTGCCCGCCGTCGAGCGGCAGGAGCGGGATCATGTTGAAGGCGAACAGGAAGATGTTGAGTGATCCCAACATGCCCAGCCCCACTTGGGCTTTGTCGACGATCTGGAGCTGGTCCGTGGACACGATCTCGCCGGCTATCCGACCGACTCCGACCATCCCGACCAGCCCCTCGGCGTCACGTTCCTTCGAACCTGTGGCCACCTCGGCGATGTCGACGAGCTTGACCGGCAGGGTCACGATGGCATGGAAGACGCCGCTGACCTGGTCCCAGACAGCACCGGGGAACTCGTTCAGCGGCAGCCCCTGACGCTCTTGGACGGGACCCACGCCGAAGAATCCCTCGGTCACGGTCTGTGGTGTGCCGTCGGCGTTCAGCACGGGCTGTCCGCTGTCATCGACGCGGGCCTGCTCATGGGCGATGATCGGGACGTTGACATTCTGAGTGTGACCATCGCGGGTGAACTCCACGTCGACCCGCTGGCCGGCATGGTCCTTGATGACGGTGGAGAGTTCGTCCCAGCTGTCGGTGGAGACACCGGCGACAGAGGTGATGTCATCGCCTGGTTTGATTCCGGCTTCCCATGCGGGGGTGAGCGGATCATCGTCCTGACAGGTCTTCTTCTGGTCCGCAGGACGCTCCGCTGCTTCAGAGGCGGGAACCGCGCATTCGACGACGGTCTGCACCGTGGTCGTCGGAGTCATGATCCCGATGCCGATGAGTGAGATCGCCATGATGATGATCCCGAGGACGAGGTTGACCAGGGGGCCTGCGAACATCACGACGAGCCGTTTGGGCACGTTCAGTGCGTAGAAGGTCCGGTGCTCCTCTCCCGGTTCGATCTCCTGGTTCGAGAAATCCCGAGCATCGGCCATCGTGTTCTCGAACAGGCGCCCGCGCCGCTGCCTCCGTGGGCGGCTGGGAGCATCGGTGGCGACATCGGTGCTGGCGGCTCCTTCAGCCGCACCATCGCCGAGGTGGTCATCGCCGAACGCGTCAGCAGCGTGCTGGGCAGCGCCGCCTGAGGTCGAGCCGGCCCGGCGCGTCGTCGCCTTGAGCGGGGGGTACATTCCCGGCATGGCGATGAATCCGCCCAAAGGAAGTGCCTTGATGCCGTATTCCGTCTCGCCGCGACGGAAGGAGAAGACCGTTGGGCCGAAGCCGACCATGTAATGGGTGACCTTGACTCCGAACTTCTTCGCAGGTGTCAGGTGGCCGAGCTCGTGGAGTCCGATCGAGATCGAGATCCCGATCAGGAACAGGATGATCCCGATGATGTAGAGGACGACTGTCATATCAGAAGCCGCCGAGGGTCTTGCCCTGTGCGGACGCGGACTGGGCTCTCAGGTCCTGGCGGGCGAACTCGCGAGCCCAGGCGTCGGCGGCGAGGACGGTCTCGACCGTGTGCTCGGCCGCGGGTTCGTGCGCCTGCAGCGCCCGTTCGATTCCCTGGTCGATTCCGGTGAATGGGATCTCACCGCCGATGAAGGCCTCGACGAGGACCTCGTTGGCGGCATTGAACACCGCGGGGAAGCTCTTTCGCTTCCGTCCTGCTTCAACGGCCAGGCCCAGTGCCGGGAAAGCGATGTGGTTGACGGGTTCGAAGGACCAGTGCATCGGCTGTCCCCAGTTGTTGGCCACCGCCCCGGATGCCAGCCGCCGAGTCTGACCGTCACTCTGAGTGCCGAGGGCATAGGCGATGGGCAGGCGCATGTCCGGCGGGGAGATCTGTGCAATCGTCGAGGCGTCGCTGAATTCGACCATCGAGTGGATCTGGGACGGCGGGTGGACGACGACTTCGATGTGGTCGAAGTCGATGTCGAAGAGCAGATGGGCCTCGATGACTTCAAGGCCTTTGTTGACCAGGGTCGCGGAGTTGATGGTGATCATCGATCCCATCGACCAGGTGGGGTGTTTGAGTGCTTGCGCCGGGGTGACACGGCGCAGCGCATCGCGGGTCATTCCGCGGAAGGGTCCGCCGGAGGCTGTGATGACGAGCTTGCTCACCTCGCCGTGGGTGCCCGAGCGCAGGGCCTGGGCGATCGCGGAGTGCTCACTGTCGACGGGGATCAGGGCGGCTCCGGTGCGGGCTGCAGCATCGAGGACGATCGAGCCGCCGATGATGAGGGACTCCTTGTTCGCCAGCGCGACGTCGGTGCCGCGGTCGAGGGCAGCCAGGGTCGCACCGAGTCCGGCGGCTCCGGTCACAGCGTTGAGGACGATGTCGGCAGCTGCCCCGGCGACCACCTCGGCGGCATCGGGGCCCACGTGGATCTCACGGACGGGATCACTGATTCCGCGTTCACCTGCGGCCTGCTCCAGACGCCGACGGATCTCGCTCGAACCACCCTCAGGTGGGCTGGTGAGACCGATGACGGGGACCGAGAAATCGAGTGCTTGGACGACCAGCGCATCGAGTTGGGTTCCGGCAGCGAGGCCGATGACCTCGAAGTCCGATGCGTTCTCTGTCAGGACATCGAGGGCCTGGGTGCCGACCGAACCGGTCGAGCCGACTACAATGATTCTACGTTTGCTCACGCCTACCGATGATGCCAAAGTTCTCTGGGAAATGACTCGACATCGGCGTCATCGGCGACGTGAGATATGCAATGCGAATCAATGGCGAGAGAGGTTTTTATGAGTGCAACGCTGAGCCCCGACGACATTCTGGGATTGGATTCGGTCTTCGAGGAAGATGACCTCGAGTTCGCGTCGATCGTGAAGAAATGGCTTGATGAGAACGTTCGCGACAAGATCGGCGACTACTTCCTCGATGCCACGATTCCTGCCCGGGAACTCGCAGAGGGCCTGGGCGAACTCGGGCTCCTCGGCATGCACCTCGACGGTTACGGCTGCGGCGGATCCACCGCCACCCAGTACGGTCTGGCCTGCCGCGAGCTCGAAGCCGTGGACTCGGGGTTGCGCTCGCTCGTATCGGTCCAGGGATCACTGGCCATGTTCGCCATCCACCATTTCGGTTCCGAGGCGCAGAAGGAAGAATGGCTGCCGAAGATGGCTGCTGGCAAAGCCATCGGCTGCTTCGGTCTGACCGAACCGGATGTCGGCTCCGACCCCTCGGGCATGAAGACGACTGCGAAGAAGGACGGATCCGATTGGATCCTCAACGGCGCGAAGATGTGGATCACGAATTCCCCCGTCTCCGATGTCATGGTCGTCTGGGCCAAGACCGAGGAAACTGATTCCAAGGGCAAGCCCGTTGTCCGAGGATTCGTCGTCCCAAGCGACACCGAGGGCGTCCAGACGCCAGAGATCCACCGCAAGATCTCACTGCGAGCCTCGATCACCGGCGAGATCGTCCTCGACAACGTGCGCTTGCCCGAAGACGCCATGCTGCCCAAGGCCAAGGGCCTGAAAGGTCCGCTGTCGTGCCTGTCCGAGGCACGCTACGGAATCGTCTTCGGCGTCACCGGCGCTGCCCGCGACGCGCTGCAGTCTGCGCTGGAATACACCGGGACACGCATTCAGTTCGACCGTCCGCTGTCTTCGTTCCAGATCAGCCAGCAGAAGCTCGCAAAGGCCTTCGGCCAGTACTCCCAGATCACCCTGCTCGCCGCTCATCTGGGTCAGCTCAAGGACTCGGAGAAGGGCGTGCGTCCCGAGCAGATCAGCCTGGGCAAGATGGTCAACGTCGACACCGCAATGAACGTGTGCCGTGACCTGCGCGCGCTCTTCGGCGGTTCGGGCATCACCAGCGAATACCCACCGCTGCGCCATGCCGTCAACCTTGAGACCGTGCTCACCTATGAGGGCACTCACGAGGTCCATCAGCTCACGCTGGGCCGCAGCCTCACCGGAATCAACGCCTTCGCGAACTGACGCTCACGCGCTGCAGCTGCAGCTGCGGCAGCGGCAACGGCAGCGGTCGCAGCGGTAGCGGCAGCGGCAGCGGTCGCAGCGGTAGCGGCAGCGGCAGCGGTCGCAGCGGTAGCGGCAGCGGCTGCAGCGCGTACTCTTAGCACCGAAACAGCAACCGCTTGCCGGAAGTGTGTACGTACAGCACAAATGCTGTACTCCCACACTTTTGGCAAGCGGTTGTCGTCGTTGCGCGGGTACAACTGCCGGGCGTCAGGCGTCAGTTGGCGTCGTGTGGCCCGCTGGCCACGGTCGTCGCAGCTCGAGCACCGTTGTCTGCTCGTCATCGCCGAGGATGCAACTGGCGCGAAATCCCCGGGCCCCTGCGAAGTCAGCGGCCGTGTGCCGCTGTTCGCGGCCGAGTTCGATGAGCAGAACCCCTCCCGGGGCCAACCACTCGCCTGAGTCCCGGATGAGGCAGCGCACAAGATCCAAACCGTCCGCTCCCCCGAACAGCGCTGTCGGTGCCTCGTGCTCGATCGCCTCTCTGGGGAGGAACTCCGCGGCAGCGTCGGGAACATAAGGCGGGACTGCGGAGATGACGTCGAGGCTGCCCCGCAGAGTCTGCGGCAGACCCTTCAGACATGTGAGTCGGTGGCAGTTGACACTTGGTCCGACGTTCTTGCGTGCACACTCAAGCGCCGTTTCGTCATGATCGCCCAGGTGGATCTGCGTTTCCGGGAGTGCCCGGGACACCGTGGTGGCCACCGGCCCGACCCCGCAGAAGGCTTCGAGGAATCGCGCCCCAGCCCCGGCTGACTCCACGGCGCGCATCGTCGCCTTCGCCAACAGCGCGGTTCTCTGCCGGGGCACGAACACACCGGGTGCGACGTGTAGTCGCTGCCCCGCGAATTCGACCCATCCGACTATCTGCTCGAGAGGTTCGCCGGCAACTCGGCGGGCGACGAACTCGGCCAGGAGGCTGTTGCTCCTCTCAGGTGCGAGGCCGGACGACCTCGCCTCGTGCGCAGAGGACGTCACAGCATCGATGAGGATGCGGGCTTCGTCCTCGGCGAAGACGCACCCTGCCGCGCGCAGTCGGGCCACCAACGTGGGCTGGTCCAGCTGCGCAGATTCGTCTGGATCAGAGGCGTCAGGCCTCAGCGAGGATCTCCCGGGACAGCCACTCGAGGCTTGATCGTGCGTCGAGGGACTTCTCGTCGGTGTGGATGAGAGTCTGGTCCGGATTCAATGCGACCACTTCTGTCGGTTCGACTCGTGAGTCTCTCATCGCCCGGTCGAGGTTCGCGGTTTCCCCAGCGATCGCGATTCCCACGCCTTCGAAGCGTGAGCGGATGGCCTTGACCGACGCCCGTCCTGATTCGACGGGTGGTGCTTCGATCGGGTGGACGAACACTGAAGTGCTGTCGCCGTCGGCGGGTTCCGAGCGCGTATCTATTCTCAGTCCGATGCGAACGGCACCGAGGATGCTCAGCGCCCGCGAGATCGGCGGCACATCCTCGGCGATGAGGATCCGTTCACCTTCGCCGCCGGTGATCCCCATGGCACGGAGGACTCCGGCGAACTTCGCGCTCCGGTCGAGCACCTCGGCACGGTCGAGCTCATCGGGTTTCGACAGTGCTTTGATCAGCCGCGGATCGGTGACCTCGCGGCCATCGACCATCGGTCTGTCCGGAGTCGGACCGGTCAGGACGATGTCATCGGCGCCGCCCATGACGATCGGGTAGTCGAGCAGCTCGAACACAGGGTTGAGAGTGCCCGAGGACGTGTCACTTGGCTGTTCGAAGTAGTGGAAATCAGTCAACGGAGGCCATCACTTCGACGACGCGGTCGATGAAGGCATCGACTTGGTCCTCGTCGTAGGCCTTGTTGCCCTTGGCCGTCTTGAACAGGACACGGCGAACCTGGTCGACGCTCATCGCGACACCCTGCGTGAAGTAGGCGTTGACCTTCTCGCACATGTCATCGACCTGTTCGATGTCGTAGCCGATGACGCCGGGGGCCGGATTGTCGAAATGCTCACCGGGTTCGCGGACCAGGCGGCCCCGCAGCGACGAGGCCACACGTGTCAGTTCGGATACCCAGGCATCTTGGCCCGACTGTGCGATGAGGCGGTCACGTGCCTGTTTGGCGAAGGCGTCTTCGAGTCGGTCGAGTGCGGCATCGACGACGGCGACATGGTATCCCTTGCGCACCAGATCGAAACCGACTGTGCGCACCGCCCTGGAGTCGAGGTCGCCGGGCTGTGGGGTGGGACGTTCGAAGGATTCACGCGCACGTTTGAAGAAGCTGTCGACCTGTTTCGGGTCGTAGCCGTTCTTCCATCCGGACATTCGGGGGAAAGTCGTGTCCGCCATGTTGCCTCCAGAAGCGAATCGCCGTAATGGTCATTTCCACCATAATAAATGGCGGACGCGGAAAATGCGTGTTCGCGAGTTCTCAGTCGGCGGCAGCGAGCTGTCCGCAGGCTCCGTCGATGTCCGATCCGCGGGTATCACGGATGGTCGTCGGGATCCCCTGGTCGATGAGTCTGCGCACGAATTCGTCTGCCACCTCCGGCTCCGACGCGGTCCACACGGAGCCGGGAGTCGGGTTGAGCGGGATCGGATTGACGTGGACCCAGCCGCGACCGCGAGCGTTGAGCTTCTTCGCCAGCAGCTCTGCACGCCAGGGGTGATCGTTCATGTCCTTGATGAGCGCGTATTCGATGCTCACCCGACGTCCCGTCACCTGATAGTAGTTGTACGCGGCGTCGATGGCCTCATCGGCCTTCCACCTGGTGTTGACCGGGATCATCTCATCGCGCAGCTCATCATCGGGTGCGTGGAGGCTGAGGGCGAAGGTGACGGGGATGTCCTCGGCCGCGAGCTTGTTGATGCCCGGGACCAGACCGACGGTGGAGATGGTGATTCGGCGGGCCGACATTCCCAATCCCTGCGGTGCGGGCTCGACGAACCGACGCACCGCGTTCATCACTCGCTTGTAGTTGGCCAGGGGCTCGCCCATTCCCATGAACACGATATTGGAGACCCGCTCGGGTCCCGTCGCCGAGGTGGTCGTGCCCGATGCGTCGACCGTGGCCTCAGAGGTCTCACCTTGGTCCTCATCGGATTCGGCACCGAGCGCTGTCTCCCCCTCCGCCGGCATGTCGCCTGAGGGTGCCGGTGCGAGTTCGCCGGCGGCGATGACCTGGTTGGCGCGGATGACCTGTTCGACGATCTCGGCCGCGGACATATTGCGTGTCAGACCCTGCTGCCCTGTCGCGCAGAAGGGACAGTTCATGCCGCAGCCGCACTGGCTGGAGACGCACAGGGTGACGCGGTTGCGATAGCGCATCAGCACCGACTCGACGAGCGCGCCGTCGTAGAGGCGCCACAGGAATTTGATCGTGTCGCCGTTCTCGGTTCGCAGTCGACGAACCTCGGTCAGGAGGTGGGGGAAGAACCGTTCCTGCAGGTCCGCCCGCAGATCCTTGGGCAGGTCCGTCATGGACTCGACGTCGGTCTGGTAATGCGAGAAGTAGTGGGTCGAGATCTGCTTCGCGCGGAAGGCGGGCAGTCCCATCTCCTTGACCGCGTCGATGCGTTCGTCCATCGTCATGTCGGCCAGATGCTGCTTCGGCTGACTGGCTCGCGGAGATTTGAAATTGAGCAGCGGACGGCCATCACGCGTCGGTGTCTTCGACGTCGTGCCGTCTGCGTGTTCGACGACGGGCCGGGTCTGCCTGTTACCTGCTTGAGAACTCACTCGTCCATTGTCTCATGAGAGCAATTCTCATGGGGTGTGTGCGCCGCCACGGCGGATGAGTGAGAGCCATCGGCGTGTGAGAGGCGCCAGTACGAGTCGGACCGAGGCGGTACGAGTCGGACCGAGGCGGATCAGAGATAGCCGGGCAGAACCGAGAACATCACCAGAGCAACCGGGGCGGTGGGCAGGATCGAATCGAGTCGGTCCATCACGCCGCCGTGTCCTGGCAGCAGAGTTCCCATGTCCTTGAGGTCGAGGTCGCGTTTGATCATCGATTCGCTGAAGTCGCCGAGCGTGGCGAAGGCTGGGATGACGACGCCGAAGACCAGTCCGGTCCAGAATGGAGCATCGAAGAGAGTCACAGCCAGGGTCGTCGCGACTGCTGCGGCGAAGACCACCGAGCCGATGTAGCCCTCCCACGACTTCTTCGGGGAGATCCTCGGGGCGATTGGATGTTTGCCCCAGAGGACGCCGAAGACGTAGCCGCCGGTGTCCGAGGCCACCACGCTGGCGAGGAACAGGATGACGTAGAGATTGCCGTCGGGTTGGGTCAGCAGATACACGACGAAGCAGGCCATGAGTCCGACATAGGTCAGCGCGAACAGGGACAGCGAAACATCTTTGACCGCGTTCTTGCGTCGCTCGACCATGGTGAAGAGCATGACCGCCCCGGCGCTGGCGGCGAAGGTCACCCACAGTGCCTCACGGCCGCCGACGAAGGTCGCGAGCACCATGCAGGCGGCTGAGACCATGGTCGGTATCCGCGACACGAGTGATCCAGAACGCGACAGCGCGTTGGCCAGCTCCCACATCGCGGCGACGATGGCGATGAGGATGATGAAGAGGAAGGAGATCGGGAAGACGATGAGGGAGACCAGGACGACTCCGCCGATGAGCAGCCCGATGCCGATCGCAGCCGGCAGGTTCCGTCCGGCCTTGCCGTAGTCCTTCTCTGCCACCTCGGGGATATCCTGCCCGGTCTCCGCGGCCGGGTTGGTCTCCGGATCTTCCGGTGAGTAGTCCTTGCCGGAGTTGCGCAGGTCCCTGCGCTTCGGGAACGGGGTGTCAGGCCCTGACGGATGCGGAACCGGATCCGGCTCCCCGAGGGGAGCCGGATCTGATGCTGGATTGTCTGGCCCAGTCAACGAAATCATCAGACCTCGAGGAGCTCAGCTTCCTTCTGAGAGAGAAGCTTGTCGACACTGTCGACCTTGCTCTTCGTCAGATCGTCGAGTTCGGAGATTCCGCGTGCGACTTCGTCTTCACCGGCGTCGCCGTCCTTCTTGATCCGCTCCAGGGTTTCCTTGGCGTGACGACGGATGTTGCGAATCGACACTTTGCCGTCTTCGGCCTTGCCCTTGACGATCTTCACGTATTCCTTGCGGCGTTCCTCGGTCAGTTCCGGGAGCACCACTCGGATGACGTTGCCGTCGTTGGCGGGGTTGGCGCCGATGTCCGAGTTGCGCAGAGCAGTCTCAATGTCGCCCAGCGCTCCACGGTCGTAGGGAGTCACGAGGATAGTGCGGGCTTCCGGAGTCTGGAACGAGGCCAGCTGCTGCAACGGTGTCGGCGCACCATAGTATTCGATCTCGATGGAAGCGAACAGCGCGGGATTGGCGCGGCCGGTACGGATGGACGAGAAGTCCTCCTGTGTGAATTCCACGGCCTTGTCCATCTTCTCTCTGGCCTCTGCCAGTGTTTCTTCAATCACGACTCACTCTTTCCGTCGATGGGAGCTTTGGGTTCATTCTATGGGTCATAGCTCACGAATGCCGCACTCGATTGGTCCAGGGAGAGTCCTGGATTTCGTCTGAGGAGGTGTTTCGAGGCGTTGAGTGCCCAGGGCAATGCGCCCTGGGGCTTTATTTGACTACGGTGCCGATCTTGTCGCCGACAATTGCCTTGCGCAGATTGCCTTCGCCTTCCATGCCGAAGACGTGCATCGGCAGCTTGTTGTCCATGCACAGGGAGAATGCGGTTGCGTCAACAACTTTGAGGCCCTTCTGCAGCGCCTCCTGGTAGGTGATCTCGCTGATCTTCTCTGCGGTGGGGTCGATGTTCGGGTCGGCGGTGTAGACGCCGTCGACGCCGTTCTTGGCGATGAGGACCTCGTCGGCGTGGATTTCCAGCGCACGCTGCGCGGCAACGGTGTCGGTGGAGAAGTACGGCAGTCCGGCTCCGGCGCCGAAGATGACGACTCTGTTCTTCTCCATGTGGCGCATGGCCCGGCGCGGGATGTAGGACTCGGCGACCTGGGACATGGGGATCGCGGTCTGAACCCGGGTATCGACTCCGGTCTGTTCGAGGAAGTCCTGCAGGGCCAGACAGTTCATCACGGTACCGAGCATGCCCATGTAGTCGGCGCGCGTGCGGTCCATGCCCCGCTGAGACAGCTCTGCTCCACGGAAGAAGTTTCCGCCGCCGACGACGATGCTGACCTCCACCTCATCGACGGTGGGGGCGACTTCCCTGGCGACAGCGGCGACGACATCGGGATCGACTCCGATCTTGCCTCCACCGAACACCTCACCCGAGAGTTTGAGGAGCACACGGCGGCGATGAGTGCGGACTGGTCTGCTGGCGTAGCTGGATTCGTGAACCGGGGTGGATGTCATTTAGTCCTTCTTCCGTCTGGGCAGGTAAGAGCCCGGATGAGTCGTCGGTGTCAGTGTAGCGAAAACGGGGCCGGACCGAATGGTCCGA
>NZ_JBHFIH010000001.1:183471-193857 GCF_057334195.1 Brevibacterium sp. AGC70
GTCGGAAACGACTCGCCCAACAGTCAATGGTGCTTCAGGCTCCGACGCGGAAACGCAGGAATCCCGTGGCCTTGACACCGGCAGCTTCGAGGACCTTGCTCACGGACTGCTTGGGATCCTTGGCGAATCCCTGGTCGAGCAGGCAGTTCTCCTTGAAGAAGCCGTTGACGCGGCCTTCGATGATCTTGGGCAGAGCCTTCTCAGGCTTGCCTTCGTTCTTCGCGGTGTCTTCCGCGATGCGACGTTCGTTCTCCACGAGGTCGGCGGGGACCTCGTCACGGGAGAAGTACTTCGGGCTCATCGCTGCGATGTGCACGGCGACATCGTGTGCGACAGATGCGTCGTCACCTTCGTATGCCAGCAGGACGCCCACCTGAGGGGGCAGATCCTTGTTCGTGCGGTGCAGGTAGGACTCGACGTTTGCGCCTTCGAGACGTCCGACGCGACGAAGGGCAACCTTCTCGCCCAGAGTCGCACCGCTTTCGGTGATGAACTCCGAGACGGGCTTGCCGTCCTTCGTGGACGCGAGAACAGCCTCGGCCGAATCAGCGTTCTCAGCAACGGCCAGGGCCAGAACTTCCTCGGCGAGTGCAACGAAGGGATCGGACTTCGCAACGAAGTCGGTCTCCGAGTTGAGCTCGATCATCGTTCCGACGCCGCCGTCGATCTGTGTGGCCACGAGACCGTCGGAGGTGGAGCGACCTTCACGCTTGGTGGCGCCCTTGAGGCCCTTCACACGGAGGAACTCAATGGCCTTCGACTGATCGCCGTCAGCTTCGTCAAGAGCCTTCTTGACATCCATCATTCCGGCGCCGGTCTTCTCGCGCAATGCCTTGATGTCAGCGGCAGTGTAGTTTGCCATTCTTTCTCCTAAAAGTTGGTGGAGTTAAAGGAAATCAGGACTCTGTCGACTCGGTGGAGTCCGCTGCAGCTTCTGCGGCGGGCTCTTCCGTTGCTTCGGCAGCAGGTGCAGAGGCTTCTTCGGCAGCAGGCTTCTCAGCAGCGGCGTCTGCGGCCGGAGCGGCAGCGTCGGCAGCTGGAGCAGCGGCTTCCTCTGAGGCTGGAGCGTTGCCCTCGAGCAGCTCGCGTTCCCACTCAGGCATCGGTTCGACGGCCGAGACGTTCTTCTCTCCGCTGTCGTCGTCCGAGGAGTGGCGGGCGATGAGGCCCTCTGCCACTGCGTCGGCGATCACGCGGGTCAGCAGGGACACCGAGCGGATGGCGTCGTCGTTGCCCGGGATCGGGTAGTTGACGTCGTCAGGGTCGCAGTTGGTGTCGAGGATCGCGATGACCGGGATGCCCAGCTTGCGTGCTTCGTCGACAGCAAGGTGTTCCTTCTTGGTGTCAACGATCCAGACAGCCGAAGGGGTCCGCTGCATGTCGCGGATACCGCCGAGGGTCTTCTCCAGCTTGTCCTTCTCGCGACGGAGAATGAGCAGTTCCTTCTTGGTGTGCGAAGAACCTGCAACGTCATCGAAGTCGATCTCTTCGAGTTCCTTCAGGCGGCGCAGGCGCAGCGAGATGGTCTGGAAGTTGGTGAGCATACCGCCGAGCCAACGCTGGTTGACGTAGGGCTGTCCCACGCGCTTGGCCTGTTCGGCGATCGATTCCTGTGCCTGCTTCTTGGTGCCGACGAAGAGGATCGACCCACCGTGGGTCACGGTCTCCTTGACGAATTCGAATGCAGAATCGATGTAGCCCAGCGACTTCTGCAGGTCGATAATGTAGATGCCGTTGCGCTCGGTGAAGATGAAACGCTTCATCTTCGGGTTCCAACGACGGGTCTGGTGTCCAAAGTGAACGCCGCTGTCGAGCAGCTGGCGGATGGTGACGACGGCCATGCCGACGCCCTCCTTTCTCTCGCGCCCGAAGGCGCTTTTACGTCAGTGTTTTCCGCCGGCTTTGAGCCGTCGGCAACAGTGACCTTTTCGGTTGATTCCTAGTATTCGGTTCATCCGCCCCACAAATTCGCCCTCGCGGACTATTTGCACCATGGGATGGAGAAGAAATCGAATACGCGTAGTCAGAAGACACGCTTCTGCTGAGGCCATCCTATCCCTGTTCCCCAAGGCTTTTCCAATCGATCCTGCACCTGAGGAATGGGCTGCATCACAGACTGCGCGGCATTTGACTCGCTCTGCGGAGGAGATTTCGCACGACTCGTGTCCGCTGAGGTGTGGATAACTTGGGCCCACCTTGGTTCATCTGTGCTGAAGGTACGCCCGGCGGTTCAGGTTCAGCACCTCCGCACCTGTCTGATCAAGGGCTTCGCTTGGTCACTCTTTCGTTGACTTCTGTGGATCGTCCCGCCACTTGTGTTCGTTTCACCTGTGCACGTCAGCGGGTCATCCACAGGCGCTGTCCGTGCGCCTGACATCTCGTAGTGACCGGGCTTCCATGGGTTCATGGACTTCTTCGTCGATTCTCCTCACACCGTCCGTTCCACCTCGGCTCGAGCACGACCGGCATCGTCGCGGCTGCTTCTCATTGCGGCAATGACTCTGATGGTCGTGGCCCTCACCTTCGCCGAGGCGGGGGCACCGGTCCGGACGGCAACTGCCGAACCAGCGTCCGACGCTCAGCCGACGTGGGTCTCACCAGTCCCTGCGATGGAGATCACCGAGGCTTTCGATCCACCTTCAGAGGCATGGCTGAAGGGACACCGTGGCATCGATGTGCTCACGGTCAGGGGTGAGCCGGTGCGTGCGCCCGCTGCAGGCACCATTCGCTTCCGTGGCTCTGTGGCTGGCACCGCGACCATGAGCATCGAGACGGACTCCGGATACGTCATCTCTTTCCAACCGGCTGATTCGGCGCTTGAGATGGGTGAGGCGTTTCCCGCCGGTGCGGAGATAGCAACGGTTGCCGAAGGCGGTCACTGCGACGAATCCTGCCTGCACATCGGTGTCTGGAAGTCCGCAGGTGTGAAGAAATACATCGACCCGACAGGCTTCTTCGGGCAGGAGCAGTCGATCCTCCTACCGCTGTCACGCAGACCGGCAGAGGAACCCACCGGAGATTCCACGACATCAGGAGCAGGTGCCTGGGGTGGACATCGCAATGGTCGAATCCCCGCCGCTGCAATGTGCGTATTGGAGTCGGCACTCGGACAGATGCTGCGCTGCGATGCCCAAGCGGCGTTCGACCGGATGTCCCACGCCTATGAAGCCAGATTCTCGACTCCGATCTCCGTGACGGATGCCTACCGTGACTATGACACGCAGGTCATCCTGAAGAGGCGCAAGGGTCGGATGGCAGCGACTCCCGGAACCTCGAATCACGGTTGGGCGCTGGCCGTCGACTTAGGAGGCGGAATCAACTCGTTCGGCACCGCCGAGCACCAGTGGATGCGTGCCAACGCACCGAAGTTCGGATGGATCCATCCCGGTTGGGCCCGCCAGAGCGGTTCGCTGCCTGAGCCGTGGCACTGGGAATTCCGAAAGTGAAGCCCCCAGGGAGTGTGATCAGGCCCGGGGGTGTGCCTGCCGATAGGTCTCCTGCAATCGCTGCATCGAGACGTGGGTGTAGATCTGCGTGCTGCTCATCGTCGAGTGCCCCAGCAGCTCCTGGATCTGTCGCAGGTCCGCTCCCCCGTCGAGCATGTGCGTAGCCGCCGAGTGCCGCAGCCCGTGCGGGCCGATATCAGGTGCGCTGGGATCATCGGAGCCGTACCGATGAACGAGTTCCCTGACCTGTCTGGCTCCGATTCGTCCGCCTCTCAGGCCAAGGAAGAGCGCATCACCGCTGGCGTTCGAGACCAAGGTCTCCCGCAGTGCCAGCCATCGCTGCAATGCCGACTGGGCGGGTTTGCCGAAGGGGACGCGTCGTTCCTTGTTCCCCTTGCCCAGGACAGTGATCATCGAGCGCTGATGGTCAACGTCGCTGCGGTTCAGCCCGGTCAGTTCCGATACTCGCACTGCCGTGGCGTAGAGCATCTCCAGGATGGCTGCATCCCTGGCCCACTTGGCTGCGTCAATGGGATCGCTGCCGTCGGCCTCGCTGTGAGCAGTACGCTCCCGGGACACAAGATCGGCAGCCTGCTGAGGTTTGAGGACGGTGGGAAGACGAGAGTCCTTCTTGGGAGTCCGCAGCCGCGCCGCCGGATTGTTCGTCAGTCCCTGGTGGTTCACGCAGTAGGCGAAGAAGGACTTCACGGCTGCGATCTTCCGGGCCACGGTCGACTTCGCCGCTCCGGCATCGTCGAGGGTGATCAGCCACGAACGCAGGTCGTTGAGATCGATGTCGCCAACACTGGGTTCGGAGGTGTCCGCTCGGGTGCGGGCAGCCGGTGAGTGGGCCGCGTGGTCGAAGAAGTCTGTGACATCCGAGATGTAGGCCCGCGAGGTGTGGGCGGAGACGTCGCGTGATCTCAGGTGGTCGGCATAGCCGGACACCACCTCGGCGATGGTCATCGGTTGGGTCACAGCCCCAGGCTACGCGATCGCTCGGGCCACGCGGTGGACCTTCACACAGCGGCGGCTCCTTATCGAGGACTCAGCTCTGTCGGCTTCGACCTATTATCGCTGTCTGCTCCGTCGTCTCATCTCTGTCTGCCTCAAAGAGTCACTTCTGTCTGCGCAGTTTGACCCAGCCGGAATCGCGACGAGCGCTCAGGCCGGCAAGTTCAAGGAGGGCGAGCGCGGAGAGTGTGTTCGGCACTGTCAGTCCGGCCCGAGCCGCCACGGTTCCGACATCCAGCGCCTTGGTCGCCGAGAGCACATTGACACAGATCTTCTCTCGTTCGGCCAGGTCATCGATCGGGTCTGCCGGCGACTGGCGCGGCCCCTCAGAACGCAGGCGCGGCCCCTCGGAACGGACGCTCGGGCCCTCGGAACGCAGGCGCGGGCCTTGGGATGGACGGCTATCGTCGTTGAACAGCATCGGCTGGGCACCACCGATGAGTTCGATGACGTCTTCGCAGCTGGTCACCAACTCCGCTTCATGGTGTCGGATGAGTCTGTGGGTCCCCGTCGATGACGCCGAATACACGGATCCAGGGAATGCCGCGACTTCACGTGAAAGCTCGAGTGCGTGTCGGGCGGTGTTGAGTGCTCCGCTGCGCCAACCGGCCTCGACTATGACGGTGACTTGGGACGAAGCAGCGATCAGACGGTTGCGGAGCAGGAAGCGGTGTCGCATCGGAGTCATCCCGGGAGCGGTTTCGGACACGATCGCGCCACACTCAAGTACTTGGTGGAACAGGTCGGTGTTGGCAGCTGGATAGAAGCGGTCGACTCCCCCAGCCATGAAGGCAATCGTGGTGCCGTCGCGGGCGATAGCTGCCCGATGGGCGGCCGCATCGATCCCGAAAGCTCCGCCGGAGACGATGGTCAGTCCCCTCGCTGCCAGATCCCAGGCCAGGTCTGAGGCACATTTGGTGCCGTAGTTGCTGGCCGCTCGTGCTCCGACGATAGCGGCTGCCCGTTGCAGCGCCGCGTTCAGTCTCGCCTTGCCTCTGACCCACAGTCCCAGTGGTGCCGCCGGTCCGAGGTCCCTCAGAGCAGGTGGCCATTCGTCGTCGCTGGGGATGACGAGCCGCCCGCCCAGTCTCTGCACTGCCTCGAGGTCACGTTGTCCCTGCGCATCCTCACCTCGCACCGCCCAGCGGTCGAGGGCCTCTCCGAGCTGTCCGCTGCCCGCGACCGCGTTCACGATCGGCGTCAGGCTGTCGGCGGCCTCGGCTGCTGATGATGTTCCTGCTGCCACTGCCCGGATCAGTTCGAGCACTGCAATCGGACCGACCTCGTCAACGAGCCCTGTGAGCAGCCCGTCGCCGGGTTCGCCGATCCTCAACAGGGCGGCCACAGCAGCTCGGATGTCTCCACTCTCCTCGTTCATACTGTCGTCATTCATGAGTCCTGTGTCCTCAGAGCCAGCGCCGTGGTGATCTTGTCCGGTGTCGGCACCTCGGCCCCTTCTAGGTCGGCCAAGGTCGTTGCCACCCTCAGCACTCGGTCGTATCCGCGCATGGTGATCCTTCCTGTGTCGAGTGCGCGGTCCAGGTCGCGCAGGCTGTTCGGACTCAGAGAGAAATGCTCACGCAGCCAAGCCCCGGGTGCGTTCGAGTTCAGCGTCCACTCACAGTCGACGTATCGATCAGCTTGTCGCTGCCGGGCGAGTCTGACCCGTGCGGCGACGGCAGCGCTGTCCTCCTGTGCCCCACCGAGGCGGATGTCGGCCGGTGAGACTGGAAACAGTTCGAGTTGCAGATCAACGCGATCCAACAGTGGACCGGAGAGTCTGCTGCGGTAGCGGCGCTTGTCCATCGGAGTGCATCGGCACGTGGAGTCGGCTCCGCGCATTCCAGCTCCACAGGGGCATGGGTTCGCCGCCATCACCAACTGGAACGACGCTGGAAGCACCATGGAGCCCCAGGCACGATGGATGTGAACCTGTCGAGCCTCCATCGGCTGACGCAGCGCTTCGAGTACATCACGTGAGAACTCGGGCGCCTCATCCATGAAGAGGACGCCGCGGTGGGCCCTGCTGAGAATTCCTATCGACCCGGGTCTGCGCCCACCGATGAGCGCCGAGGCGGTGCTACGGTGGTGGGGCGCTTCGAAAGGAGGTCGATGGTCGAGCCCATCGCCTCCGTGCAGCTCTCCTCGCAGCGAGCGCACCGCCGCCACTTCGACCGCCTGCGGGTCGTCCAATGGTGGAAGGATCCCCGGCAGACACTGGGCCAGCAGCGTCTTCCCGGCCCCCGGTGTGCCTCGCATCAGCAGATTGTGCCCACCGGCCGCCGCGACTTCGAGCCCGAATCGTGCTTCAGCCTGCCCTTGGACTTCGGAGAGGTCGTGGCGTTCGGAAATTTCCGGGTCGGCAGTTTCGGCGGCAAGGACCGGTGGGAGCATCGGGACGTTGAGATCTCCGCCGTAGATGTTGATCAGTTCGGCCAGCGAGGCGATGGCTCGGACCCTGGTTCCCCCGAGCAGTGCTGATTCCTGACTGTTGCCCACGGGCACGACGAATCGTTCGAAGCCGGCCTGCAGGCCGCTGTGCAGGCTCGGCAGCACACCGTTGACGGGGCGGATGCGCCCGTCAAGGCCCAGTTCACCACAGTGGATGATCGATTCTGTGTCGGCTTCGTCGATGATGCCTTGCGCTTTCAGCACGGCCACAGCGATTCCCAGGTCGAATCCGGTGCCGATCTTCGGCACCGTGCCTGGAGTGAGGTTGATCGTCAGATGCTGCGTGGCCACGGGGATCCCCAGATAGGCGAGCGCGGCTCGAAGTCGTTTCCGGGATTCGCTCACGGAAGCGTCGGGCAGACCGACGATGTCGATACCCGGCAGACCGGCGCTGACGCAGGCTTCGATGGACACGATCTTCCCCGCCAGCCCCCAGAGAGCGACGGCGGAGGCGCGTCCGATCACATTGAGCTGCGCCTCTTCGCTCACGAGTCGACCTGCAGGTTGCGGCGATGAGAGTAGTCGGGTTCGGGTTCCATGACGATGCCGAGGGCATCGATGCGGATGGCGGCGAAGTAGTCGCGCTGCCCGCGCAGCCAGAGTGCCGACAGCATTCTGATCCGCTTCAGCTTCGCCTTGGTCACGGCTTCGAGGGGAGATCCGAGGGCGAGCGTTCTGCGGGTCTTCACCTCGACGAAGACGATGGTCTCACCGTCCCGGGCGATGATGTCGATCTCTCCCCGTGGGCATCTGAAGTTGCGTTCGATGATGACCATGCCCTGCTGCTGCAGGAACTCTGCTGCCAGGTCCTCCCCTGTCCGTCCCAGAGCGCGCTGACGCATTCCCGGTGTCGTTGTGCTGCGTCTGCCAGATGTTGGTCCCATGAGTGACAGGCCACCACCGGCAAAGCAGACGTGACAAGAGCAGACGATCGGCCTGTGGACGGCGCTTCGTCGTCCACAGGCCGATCACGTGCAAGTCAAGGTCCGGCCCACAGGCCTAAGCGTGCGAGTGCCTCTCCTGAATCAGCCGCTGGCCGCCGTCAGCTCCTGATCGACGTCGGTGGTTCCAGATCGCTCTTGGCGATCTCCTCGATGTTGACGTCTTTGAAGGTCAGCACGTGCACTGTCTTGATGAAGCGCGCCGACCGATAGCTGTCCCACACCCAGGCGTCTCGCAGCGTCAGTTCGAAGTAGACGTCTCCGGCGTCGTTGTGGGCCTTGAGATCAACGTGGTTGGCCAAGTAGAAGCGACGTTCGGTTTCGACAACGTAGGCGAAGAGTCCCACGACATCGCGATACTCCTTATAAAGCTGAAGCTCCAGTTGCGCTTCGTAATCGTCCAGATCATCGGTGCTCATGACGATCCCTCCTTCGCATCGTGCGCCGTTAGCAGGCGGAAGCTTCTCCGGTGGTGAATGCTGGGGCCGAAGTCGGCGATGCCCCGACGGTGTCTGATGGTTCCGTACCCGACATTCGACTCCCAACCATACTGGGGATGAGCCTCGGCGAGTGCGATCATCGCCTCATCTCGGTGCACTTTTGCCACAATACTTGCCGCGGCGATGACGGGAACGCTGCCGTCACCTTTGATCACGGTCCGCACTTGGGGCAGTTCCAGGTCTGCTGCGGGCCCGAATATCCCCAGGCAGTCGAGCGTAAGTGGAGCTGAAAGCCAGTCGTGTTTGCCGTCGAGGAGCACCATCGTCGATGGTGGAAGAACTGCTGAGCCGACGAGAGGAATCAGCATGTCAGACAGTGCCCGACGACCGGCCAGATTCAGTGCCATGGTCATTCCGAGCTCGTCGAGTTCGCTCGGCGTCGTCGACCCTACTGCCGTGGCTCGCGCCCACCCATTGACGCGATCGGTCGCGGTCTGACGGGACAACGCGCTCAGCTGCTTCGAATCATGGATGCCCGCTGGCACCTCGGCGTCGGTGAGCTCTCGGAGGTCGAAGAGGGCCACGCCCACACTGACCGGCCCTGCCAGTGCTCCACGACCGACCTCGTCGATGCCGATGACGAACTCGTAGCCTTCTGCGAGCAGGGCGCGCTCACAGCTGAGGTCGTGCAATCCGATCTGTGCCATCAGCTGCCGGTGATTCCTTCAGAGTCGGGGACGTCGGCGAAGACTGACTCGGGGGTGGACATCCAACTGAAATGACTGAAGGGCCAATTGATGAGGAAGACGGTGCCCACCACGTTGTCCTCGGACACATAGGGCTGCGTGTCGACGTGGTACCGGGAGTCTGCGGAGTTGCTGCGATTGTCACCCATCACCCAATAGTGACCCTCTGGGACGGTGACTTTGAAGTCCACCTCCGAGGGGGCGGTGCCGTCGTCGAGGTATGTCTCATCAATGGGTTCGCCGTTGACGAGGATGCGTCCCTGCGCATCGCAGCATTCGACGGTGTCCCCGCCGACGCCGATGACGCGTTTGATCAGCTGCTGGCCCCCGTCAGCGGGAGCCAGTCCGACGAACTCGAGGATAGGGTTGGGCTCGTACTCCGAGATCTCTTCAGGACTGAGCCAATGGTCTGGGTCGTCGAAGACGATGATGTCGCCGCGGTTGGCCGGGCCGAAATTCGGCGCCAGCTGATTGACAAGGACCCTGTCATCGATCTGCAGTGTCTCCATCATCGATCCCGAAGGGATGTAGAACGAGCGGACGACCCAGGTCTTGAGTGCTGTGGAGATGAGGATGGCGACGAGAATGATCGCTGCGGTCTCGAGCAGGCCACGGAGGAATCTCTTCGAGGCTGAAGGTGGGGAAGCTTCTGATTCGGTTGACATTCGTTCGCTTTCGCATCGGACCACAGGTTCCGCAATGGGACTGAAATGAGCGTACCAGCACCCCGCCGCGGCATCTTTCAGGCGGCGGTCATCTCAGTCGACCGAGGAACCGTGCCCGATCACGGGCCCGATGACACGGTCGAGCGGAATGAATCCGCCTCCTGGCTTGCCCATCAGTGCGCGCGAGTCTGCAGACTTGTTCCGGTTGTCCCCCAGCACCCACATGGTGTCGGCGGGAATCTCGATCGAGAATTCGGTGGATGAGGCCGGGTGGGGCGCGTAGTCCTCCTCCAGGGGTTCGTCGTTGAGCAGCAGCCGTCCCTGCGCATCGCAGCATTGGAGTGTGTCACCGCCGACCGCGATGACGCGTTTGACGTAGTAGACGTCTCGATTCCCGAGCCCAACCCATGAACCCACCTTCTGCAGCGGGGTCGGCAGAGCATCGTCGACGAAGGAGCCACGGCCGTCGAAGACGACGATATCTCCGCGTTGGATGTCTGAACTCAACGCATCGGGACGCCACACGGTGATGTCATCGCCGACGTCGAGAGTCGGCTCCATCGATTCGCTGGGGATCGTGAACCGTTGGATGACGAACCCACGAACCGATCCGCCGATGACGATGATGAGAATCGCGATGACAGCCACGATCTTCCAGAGGCGGCCCGAATAAAGAAGAGGGG
>NZ_JBHFIH010000001.1:193939-196112 GCF_057334195.1 Brevibacterium sp. AGC70
CCCCCCCCCCCCCCCCCCCCCCCTCTTCTCGGTTATTCGGCACCGCGTGATCATTGCCCACAGTGCCAGGCAATAATCAGGCCTTTTCGCGGATGCGTGCAGCCTTGCCGCGCAGTTCGCGCAGGTAGTACAGCTTGGCGCGACGAACGTCACCGCGGGCAAGGACTTCGAGCTTCTCGACGATGGGCGAGTGCACTGGGAAGGTGCGCTCGACTCCGACGCCGAAGCTGATCTTACGAGCGGTGAAGGTCTCGCGGATTCCGTCGCCCTGGCGACGGATGACGATTCCCTTGAACACCTGGATACGCGAACGCGATCCTTCGATCACGCGCACGTGAACGTTGAGGGTATCGCCTGGGCGGAACTCAGGAACGTCAGACTTCAACGAGGCTGCATCAACAACATCAAGCTTCTGCATTGTGTTTCTCCATGTGTCCCCAGCTTCAGGTCGAGGACACGCATATCGGACCGGTTGAACCGGTGATTGGATCGTCTGTCGGGATCACTCCCCGAGATTCTCCGATGCTGACATCTGAGAACGGTCTTGGGCATCCATCCCCCTGAAGCAGGTGAATGCCAACAAACGCGACGACCTATTCTTTCACGGAATCATCCCCGGACTCAAACCGTTCCAGAACGGCGCGATCATGCTTGTCGAGACCGTCGAGTCCGGCCAGCAGATCCGGCCTGACGTCGGCTGTGCGTTCGAGTCTGCGGTCTCTGCGCCACCGTGCGATCGCGCCGTGGTTTCCGCTGAGCAGGATCTCGGGCACGTCCCGGTCTCTCCAGCTGGCGGGCTTCGTGTAGATCGGGTACTCGAGGAGTCCGTCCTCATGGCTTTCCTCTGTCAGCGACTCGGGGTTGCCGATGACTCCGGGGATGAGGCGGCTGACTGCCTCGATCATCACCATTGAGGCGACCTCTCCCCCGTTGAGCACATAGTCCCCGATGCTCATGGGGCGAAGATCGAAATGTTCGCCCGACCAGTCGATGACTCGCTGGTCGATCCCCTCATAACGTCCGCACGCGAACACGAGGTGGTCGGCAACGGAGAGTTCCTCTGCGATGCGCTGGTTGAACACTGGGCCGGCCGGGCTGGGCACGATGAGGATCGGCCTGCCCGCTGCGGCGGGTTCTTCGTCACCGGTGTCTGCACCGACCGTCTGCTCGACGCTGGCTGCCCCAGGAGATTCCCCGCCGAGGATGTGCTCGAGTGCCAGCGCCCACGGCTCGGCCTTCATCACCATTCCGGCACCCCCTCCGTACGGTGAGTCATCGACGGTGCTGTGCCGGTCGAAGGTGAAGTCACGCAGGTCGTGCACGTTCAAGTCGAGCACCCCCTGATCCACGGCCTTGCCGATGAGGGAGAGCTGAAGCCCGGCGAGATACTCCGGGAAGATGGAGACGACGTCGATCTTCATGGCTGGACTCACGAGGCGTCGAAGAGACCAGCCGGAGGCGTGACTCTGACCCATCCGCCTTCAACATCGACCTCGGGGACGATCTCAGTGACGAAGGGAATGAGCGCCTGGTGTCCGTCGATGTGCTTCATATGGAGCAGGTCCTGTGCGGTGCCGTTGGTGACGTCGACGATCTCCCCGACCTGTGTCTCACCTTCGAGGACGCGAAGTCCGATGAGGTCTTCGAGGTACCAGGCGTCATCCTCGACCTCGTCCTCGACCTGATCGCTGAGGATGAGGGTGTTGCGGATCTCCTCCGCCCGATTCCGATCGGGGACTTCGTCGAAACTCAGCAGCAGACGGTCCCGGTGCCACCTCGCCGACGTCAGAGTCAGCTCACCGATATCGGGATCGGTGGAGTAGGTCTGACCGGGGACGAATCGCTCATCCGGTCGGTCGGTGCGCACCTCGACGGTGAATTCGCCTTTGATGCCGTGCGGTTTGCCCAACCGGGCGATCACCGTGTCCATACTGCTCCTCGTGTCCATGAAAGCGCTCATTCATGAAAGCGCTCAGATTCGTGCGTGTGAAGATTCGTGCGTGTGAAGATGCGTGACCGCAGCGATGCCGCTACGCAGTCACTTCCAGCACACAGTTTAGTCCGCTGGCTTCGTCATATTAGTCCGCTGGCTTCGTCATATCTGCGCCGCATCCGGATTGCAGCGAGCATCGTCGCCGACAGCAGTGCGGTGAATACAGGAAAGGGGGGGGGG
>NZ_JBHFIH010000001.1:196193-198795 GCF_057334195.1 Brevibacterium sp. AGC70
CCCCCCCTTTCCCGATGAAGGTGTTACGCCTCGATGAGGTCCACTCGCACCGACTCGCGGCCGGCAAGAGAGTTGATCACGGTGCGCAGAGCCTTTGCGGTTCTCCCTGCGCGACCGATGACACGGCCGAGGTCTTCCGGGTGAACCCGGACCTCGAGCGTGGTCCCGCGCTGTGACGAGCGGGATCGAACAGCAACATCGTCGGGATGATCGACGATGCCGCGGACCAGGTGTTCGAGCGAATCAGCCAACATGTCAGGCTTCAGCGCTCTCTTCGGAAGCAGCAGGTGCTGCTTCTTCAGCAGGTGCTTCCGCAGCCTTGTCCGAACCCTTAGGAGTGATAGCCTCCTTGATCACCGAACCGGCAGTGGGAGCCACGTAGGCTTCCTTCTCCGGCTGTGGCTTCACAGTGTTCACTGCTTCGCCGACGCCGGTGTGCTTCTGCCAGTCACCGGTGAGCTTGAGCAGGGTGCGAACCTGATCGGTCGGCTGAGCGCCGACGGAGAGCCAGTGCTGCGCACGCTCCGAATCGATCTCGATGACCGAAGGGTTGCGTGTCGGGTGGTAGATGCCGATCTGTTCGATGGCCTTACCATCGCGACGTGTGCGCGAATCGGCCACGACGACGCGGTAGTGCGGTGCACGGATTTTGCCCATGCGGGTCAAGCGAATTTTGACTGCCACTTTAGTGGTGTCTCCTTTTGTGTTTTTGTTGCACAGAGGTTCCAGAAGAATCGTGGGGTTGACCTGTTGGAGTCTGTGACCTGGACTATCACCTCAACGTGGAAGAGAGGGCCCACGTCGGAAGCAAAAGTACAAGACCCAATTGTGCCAGAAAGCCCTATTACTTTCCACCTGGGAACATCCCGCCGAAGCCCTTCGGCAGATTCTTCATATCGAACTCTTCGTCACCGTCGAGATCGACGCCGCCGAAGGCCGAACCGACCGGATCCTTCGTCTTGCCGGACTTCTTGTCCTCAAGCGCCTGAGCCTGCTGGGCACGCTTGGCGGGGTTGCCCGACTGGCCGCCCTTGCGACCCTTCTTCTTCCCCACAGCCTTCTTCTTGCGATTCGCTCCGCCGCCGGGCGTTCCGCCCATTCCAGGCATTCCACCCATCCCCGGCATGCCGCCGCCTCCACCCATTCCGGGCATACCGCCGCCACGAGTCATCCCGCGCATCATCTTCTGCGCCTGAGTGAATCGTTCCATCAGCTGATTGACCGCGTTCACTGTGGTGCCGGCACCCTTGGCGATGCGCGAGCGGCGTGATCCGTTGAGGATCTTCGGGTTGGTGCGCTCTGCGGGAGTCATCGACCGAACGATGGCTTCGACGCGATCGACTTCGCGTTCGTCGAAGTTCTCGAGCTGATCTTTGTACTGGCTCATGCCGGGCATCATGCCCAGCATCTTCTTCATCGAGCCCATCTTCTTCAGACCCGACATCTGCGTCAGGAAGTCATTGAGATCGAAGTCCTCACCGGCTTCGACCTTCTTCTGGAGCTTCGCGGTCTCCTTCTCATCGAAGTTCTTCTCGGCCTGCTCGATCAGGGTCATGATGTCGCCCATATCGAGGATCCGGTCAGCCATCCGATCGGGATGGAACTGTTCGAACTCCTTCATCGACTCACCGGTCGACGCGAACATGATCGGCTTTCCGGTCACCTCGGCGACGGACAGCGCGGCACCGCCGCGTGAGTCACCATCGAGCTTCGAGAGCACGACACCGGTGAAGTCGACACCTTCGAGGAAGGCCTCGGCGGTCTTCACCGCGTCCTGACCGATCATCGCGTCGATGACGAACAGAACCTCATCCGGGTTGACTGCCGAGCGGATGTCGGCGGCCTGCTGCATGAGCTCTTCGTCGATGCCGAGACGACCGGCGGTGTCGACGATGACGACATCGTGGAGCTTCGACTTAGCGACTTCAAGAGAGTCGGTGGCCACCTGCACCGGATCACCGACGCCGTTGCCGGGCTCTGGTGCGTAGACGAACGCGCCTGCACGCTCGCCGACGATCTCGAGCTGGTTGACCGCGTTCGGCCGCTGCAGATCGGCGGCGACGAGCATCGGACGGTGACCTTCGGATTTCAGCCAATAGGCGAGCTTACCGGCCAGGGTGGTCTTACCAGCACCCTGCAGACCGGCGAGCATGATGACGGTGGGCGGGCGCTTCGCGTAGTTCAGGCGACGAGTCTCCCCGCCGAGGATGCCGACCAGTTCATCGTTGACGACCTTGACGACCTGCTGGCCCGGGTTCAGCGCACCCGAGACCTCTTCGGACAGCGCCCGCTCGCGAATGCGCCCGGTGAATGCGCGAACGACGGGCAGGGCGACGTCGGCGTCCAGAAGGGCGCGCCGGATCTCGCGGATGGTGCCATCCACATCGGCTTCGGACAGCCGGCCCTTGCCGCGCAGGTTCTTGAACGTCGCGGTGAGCCTGTCGGAGAGAGAATTAAACACGTACAAGCCTTCTTCACGATAATTGGTCGACTCCCTAGCCTAACAACTCACCGGTGTCGGACTGAAACCGAGAAAGCTGGGAAAGCGCCCACAACCGTCTCATCCCAGAACCTGTCGATGGGCCTTGAATGACCGATCGCC
>NZ_JBHFIH010000001.1:198858-209879 GCF_057334195.1 Brevibacterium sp. AGC70
GCTTCCACCCCACCGAGGCGATCGGTGAGTACGCTCACGCACTCCCCCTCACCGAGGCGGCCGGTGAGACCGACCGGCCCCCTGGCGGGAGATTTCGGGGTTCAGCGGAACGAGTAGGCCTGCTCCGCGTGTTCGAAGGCATCGATGCCCGACAGCTCGTCTCTGGGGTCGATGCGCAGCCCCATGGTCTTCCGCAGGGCGAGAGCGATCACCAGGGTCACGCCTCCGGCGTAGATCAGGGCAACGACCGTGGCCACGATCTGCGACACGAGGAGCCCGAGTCCTCCACCGTGGAAGAGGCCGGCGGCCGAGTCTGCACTCGGGACCGCGAAGAGTCCGATCATCACAGTGCCGATGACACCGGCGACGAGGTGGACGCCGACGACGTCGAGAGCGTCGTCGTAGCGGAGGCGGTTCTTCGCTTCCACAGCGAGCACAGCTCCTGCGCCTGCCGCGATTCCGATGATGATCGCCGCATACGGTTCGACGTTCGCACAGGCGGGGGTGATGGCCACAAGACCGGCGATCGCCCCGGAGACGCTGCCGATGCTGCTGGGGCGAGTCGCCCGTATCCGCTCGATTGCGATCCAGGTGATCATTCCGGCGGCAGGGGCGGCCAGGGTGTTGACCCAGATCAGTCCGGCCTGCTCGATCGTCGAGGCGGCTCCACCGTTGAATCCGAACCAGCCGAACCACAGCAGCGCCGCACCGAGAACGGTGATCGGAATGTTGTGGGGCTTGTGCGGTGTCGAATAGCGGGCCCGGCGGCCCATGACGACGACGAGCACGAGAGCGGAGATTCCCGCGTTGATATGCACGACCGTTCCGCCGGCGAAGTCGATCGCCGGCCCGAAGGCGCTGCCGATCACACCCGACTCGCTGAGCAGTCCGTCGCCCCAGACCATGAAGGCCAGAGGACAGTACACCAAGGTCACCCACAGGCCGGCGAAGACCAGCCAGGTGGAGAACTTCGCCCGATCAGCGACGGCACCGGCGATGAGTGCGATCGCGATCATCGCGAAGGTGGAGCCGTAGCCGATGGAGATGAGAGCTTCGGGCTCGTTGGCGACTGTGTCGGCGAGGCCGATCTCGGACAGCGGATTGCCGAAGATCCCCAGCACGGAGTCTCCGGAGCTCAGTCCGTATCCGAAGAGGACCCAGACGAGCCCGCCCATCGCCATTGCCGAGAACACCATCATCATCATGTTGATGCTCGAGGTGATTCGGGTCATGCCGCCGTAGAAGAAGGCCACACCGGGGGTCATGAGCAGGACCAGACCGGCCGCGACCATCATCCAAACATTCACTGCGTCGAGTTCCATGTCGTCTCTTTCACGTCTCTGTCGGCTCCGTTTAGAACCGAACAGTGACAGTGTCCATGACGGATGTCACACCAGTGAGTCGATCATGTTTCCAGCATGTGACACAGGCTGGAGAATACGGTCAGTCGAGCAGTGCGTCGACGAATCCTTCGGCAGTGAACGGCGCCAGATCATCGGCACCCTCACCGAGGCCGATGAGCTTGACCGGAACCCCGAGCTCACGCTGGACGGCCACGACGATTCCGCCCTTGGCGGTGCCGTCGAGTTTGGTCAGCACGATGCCGGTGATGTTGACCGCCTCGGCGAAGACCTTGGCCTGCTGCATTCCGTTCTGCCCGGTCGTGGCGTCGAGGACGAGGAGCACCTCGTCGATCTCGTGGCCCTCGCCCAGAGGGCGTGTGGCCACACGCTTGACCTTGCCGAGTTCGTCCATCAGGCCGATCTTGTTCTGCAGGCGTCCGGCCGTATCGATGAGCACGACGTCGGTGCCGTCTTCCTTGCCGCGTTCGACGGCGGAGTAGGCCACGGAGGCGGGGTCGGCCCCCTCCTCGCCGCGGACGGTCTCCACGCCGACGCGACCGCCCCAGGTGGACAGCTGCTCGGCGGCCGCGGCACGGAACGTATCGGCAGCACCCAGCAGCACGCTCTGATCTTCAGCGACGAGCACACGGGCGATCTTGCCCACTGTCGTCGTCTTGCCGGCACCGTTGACTCCGACGACGAGCATCACGGCTGGGTCGCCGTCGGTGCCTGCGGTGGCAAGTTCACGATCCATGGAGGGATCGACGAGTTTGATGAGTTCTTCCCGAAGCAGTCCCCTGACCTCTTCCGGTTCACGGGTGCCGAGGACCTTGACGCGTTCGCGCAGTCTGTCGACGAGTTCCGTGGTCGGATCGACTCCGACATCGGCGAGGATGAGAGTGTCTTCGATCTCTTCCCAAGTCGATTCGTCGAGGTTGTCACGCGAGAGCAGGCTGAGCAGACCGCGGCCCAGCCCGGAGTTGGACTTCGCGAGGCGTTCGCGCAGGCGAACGAGCCGGTTCCCAGGTTCGGTGGGAACCTCGGATCCGCGTGTGGCAGCCTTCTCCTTGGCGACCGCCTCGGAGATGTCGTCGATCTTGAGTTCGCCGGTGACATCGGCGTCGATGCTGCGCTCATCGCGCAGCCCCTTCTTCTTGGCGTTGACGCGCAGGGTGAAGCCCAGCCCGACGACCAGAATGAAGACGATGGCTGCGACGATGAGCAATATGATCGGCTGATCCATTGACGTACGTCCTCCTTTGATTACCTTCCCTGGCCCCACGTTCTCGCGCGGTGGCCGCCGGTCAAGGGTGCTGTGCCGGTCGTGTTGCGCACATCGGCGCGAGGCCGCTGTGCGCTCCGGTGGCCCGCACCCCAGCGCCCCGCTGTCTCGGGGCGCGTGTGATGATGTCGTGTGGTCCGGTCAGGAACCTCGGCTGCCGAAGAGCAGTCCGGCTGTGGTTCTCCACCCTGTGCCGGATTCCGGGATCTTCCAATGACGGGTGCGCGGCCTCACCGTCAGCAGTGATGGTGCGGCGTGCCGGCGCGGCTGGGGCCGCAGCACGTAGGAATGGTCCCGGATCGCGGTGACTGCAGCCTGTTCCCGAGTCGCCAGGTGGGAGGTGCCGTCGTCATGACCGAAGAATTCGTGGACCTCGTCGTCGTACCCGGTCCATTGCCCCGGAAGTCGAAACCGCTGCACATCGGATGAGTACTTCAGGCGACCTTCAGCCCTCAGTCCCGGCAGCGCGACGAGGAGCACGACGATGAGGGCCAGCGCGAACGATACGGCGAGTCCGACAATGACGACGAGTACTGCATTCATGCTCGCGAGTCACCTCGTGATTCAGCCGACTCGGCCATGGACGTCCCGCTCCTCAAGCTTTTCGACAATGCTTCCCTGCGCTCAAGTCTATCGTCCAAATCCACGACATTCGTATTCGGGGACCGTGAGCCTATTGGAGAATTCCCTGGGACTCCCCTGGACATCTCTGCCGAATCGGCCTCCCGCGAACGGCTGCCGCTCATGGGATCCGCTGCGAGATGACCTTCGACACGCCATCTCCGTGCATCGTCACCCCGTAGAGTGCATCGGCGATCTCCATCGTTCGCTTCTGGTGGGTGATGACGATGAGCTGAGACGAATCCTGCAGCTCTTCGAACACGGTCAGCAAGCGGGACAGGTTGAGATCGTCGAGTGCAGCCTCGACCTCGTCCATAACATAGAACGGGCTGGGCCGAGCCTTGAAGATCGCCACCAGCATGGCGACGGCGACCAGTGACCGTTCGCCGCCGGAGAGCAGGGACAGTCGTTTGACCTTCTTGCCCGCGGGCCGGGCGTGGACGTCGACGCCTGTGGTCAGCATGTCGTTGGGGTCGGTCAGGCTCAGGGATCCCTCACCGCCGGGGAACAGGCGGGAGAAGATGTCTTCGAATTCCCGCGCGGTGTCCGCATAGGCCTCGGCGAATACTCGTTCGACGTGCCGATCGACCTCGTCGACGAGCTTCATCAGGTCCTTCCTCGAGGACTCGATGTCAGTGATCTGCTTTTCGAGGAACTGGTGCCTCTCCTTGAGTGCCTCGTATTCCTCGAGTGCCAGGGGGTTGACCGTTCCGATGCGTTTGAGGGCGGCGGTCGCCTTCTTGTGTCGTTTCTCGACCTCGGACCGCACATAGGGACGCTCCTCCTCGCCTTCGTCGAAAGCAGGAACCGGAACATGAGGGCCGTAGAGCTCGACCAGCCGCTCGAGGCCGAGTCCGGTCTCCTCTCTCGCCCGGTTCTCGATCTCTTCGAGTTTGAGTCGGAATCGTTCCTTGGCGAGTTCGGCTTCGGCGACAGCGTCCTTGAGTCGCTGCAGCTGCGTGCGCGTGGTGCCCAGTTCCTCACCGAGCCGGCCCTTCTCCTCCCGCAGCTGCCCGCGCTCTTTGACGAGGACCTGAATCTGGGAGCCCAGTTCGGACACCGTCGTCTCTGCGGCTGAAGTCGAGTTCTGTGCAATCTCGACGATAAGCACCGCCGAGGCAGCCGATCTGTTCTTGCGTGCGATCGTCCGCTGGGTCTGCTCGCGTGCGGTCTCCTCTGCCGTGGCCTGGCGAAGCAGGGAGTCGACCCTGTCGGAGAGGAATCGTGCTCGATCCGTGGCCGCCTTGTGGCTGATTCGGGTCTCGATGACGTCTTCGGAGGACTGGGACACCCGCCGGCTCAGTTCATCCCGTTCGGTGGTGTCGACAACCTCTTCGACGTCGTCTGCCCCGGCGAGCGCGGATTCGGCGGTGCGGGCCTCGCGTTCGGCCGTCTCCAGGCGTGTCGCTAGCTCCGCTTCGTTGTCCTTGGCCCGCTGCAGGCGAGTCTGGGCTGTAGTGATGTCGCCCGCGATTCGGGAGACCTCTTCCCCGGCGGCCATGATCGCCGCGTCCGAGGAGTGCAGTTTCTCAAGAGCCGCGGAGGCTGCTGCCTTCGCCTCGGCCAGCTTCTCCTCGACCCGGGCGATGTCGGCATCGATTCGGGTCCGAACCTGCTGCAGATCGGTGATGGAGGAGCGAGTCTCCTCGAGCGCGGTCTGTGATGCCAAACGGGTGCCCGAAGCGGTACGTGCCCGAGTGACACGTGTCGCGGTGAGGATCTCACCGCCGAGTGTGACCACCGTGAGCTCGGGGCGGGAATCGATGATGGACAGCGCGCTGGCAGCATCATCAACGCACACGACCGCCTCCAGCGCGGAGTTCAGCAGCTCGGTCAGTTCGGGCACGTCGCTGCTGACCACATCGCTGAGCCACCGGATCGACGGTGGGCCGTCGGCGATCCCGCTGAGTTCGGGCAGTGTGGTCGCAGAGCTCGTTCTGCTCGCCTGGTTCGCACCCTTGCCGGCACGTGCACCGGCGCCTGCTGCAGTGCCCACCCTGGCACTCGCCCCTGCCGGGATCGTGAGGTGGACATTGGTGTCCTCGCCGAGGTGGTCGAGCACTGTCAATGCCACCTGACCGGAGTCGACGAGCACACCGGAGACCGTGGTCGACAGGGCTGCCGCCACGGCCATCTCGAACCCGTTGACCACGGACAACCGCTCGGTCACGGCCGAGCCGACTCCCGGCAGATCCGCGTTCACGATGTCCTCGAGGTCGGCTTCCAAGGCTGTGCCGAGGGACAGCGCCTCTGCTCGGGCCTCTGCCGAGGCCAGTTCCGATGCGGTCTTCGCCTTCTGCGCCCGGAGTCCCTCGAGGTCGGTCTCCAACGTGGTCTGGGCCTCCTTGGCGGATTCGTACTCCGTGTCGAGTTCGCTCTCTCCTGCTTCGACCCCTTCGACGGCCGCCTCAGCGGTGCTCAGTTCCTCGCGACGTTCGGCGATGCGAGTCGAGGCGGTGTCGATCTCTGCCCGATTGGATTCGATCCGAGCCGTGAGGTCGCTGATGCGCTCACGCGCCTGGGAGCTCTTCGACTGCAGTGCCGACCTGTTCTTGATCGCCTCGGTGATGGCCAGCTGTGTGGCTTTGACCTCGTCCTCGGCCTTCTTCAATGCCAGAGCGAGCTCTTCTTTGCGCATCTGACTGCGATCCAGTGCTGCCGCGGACTCCTTGACCGCCTCCTCCGCGGTGCGAAGCTCCTCCTTGTGGTGCTCGGCTTGGGACCTCAGCTCTTCCGGCGACTTCGTCTCCCGACGGCCCAGGCTCGCGACCTCGGAGAGCAGGTGTGAGCGTTTGTCCTCGGCACGCTGGGCGATTCCTCTGGCACGAACGATCTGGGTCTGTGTCCGTGATTCGGCGGTGCGCAGATCCTCGAGCTCAGCATCAAGAGTGCCCAGACGTGCCTCGATCTCCTGCAGTCGCTGCTCAGTGCGGGATCGGCGATGCTCGAGGTCGCCGATGCGGTCTCTGCCGTCTTCGCCCTCAGCGCCCGAGGTGGAAGCCAAGGAGGCCTGCAGCCGAACGGTGTCATCGGCCAGCAGTCGTGCAGCGGAGTCGCGCAGGGTGGCTTGGACGGTGGCGGCCTTCTGCGCGGCCTCGGCCTGGCGCCCCAGCGGCCCCAGCTGCCGGTTGAGTTCGGTCCGCAGATCGGAGAGGCGATCAAGGTTCGTCTGCAGGCCGGTGAGTTTGCGCACGGCCTTGTCCTTGCGCCTGCGGTGCTTGAGGACGCCCGCGGCCTCTTCGATGAAGCTGCGACGTTCGATCGGATCGGCGTGCAGAATCGCGTCGAGACGCCCTTGCCCCACGATGACATGCATCTCTTTGCCCAGTCCCGAGTCGTTGAGCAGCTCCTGGATGTCAAGGAGTCGCGCCGGAGTCCCGTTGACGGCGTATTCGCTGCCGCCTGTACGAAACAGGGTGCGTGAGATCGTGACTTCGGTGTAGTCGACGGGGATGGCTCCGTCGGTGTTGTCGATCGTCAGGGCCACCTCGGCGCGGCCCAATGCCTGTCGCTTCGAGGTTCCGGCGAAGATGACATCGTCCATCTTCCCGCCGCGCAGATTCTTCGCACCCTGCTCGCCCATCACCCAGGACAAGGCGTCGACGACGTTGGACTTGCCGGAGCCGTTGGGGCCGACAACGCAGGTGATGCCCGGCTCGAACTTGAGCGTCGTCGCCGAGGCAAAGGATTTGAATCCTCGCAGGGTCAGGCTTTTGAGATGCATTGTCCACCCAGCATATCTCGGGTGAGTACTCGCAGTTCTCGAAACGTTTGATAGAGTGTCTCCTCGTGCGCCGATTTCGGTGCCGTTCCTCCGTAGCTCAGTTGGCAGAGCATTCGACTGTTAATCGAAGGGTCGCTGGTTCGAGCCCAGCCGGGGGAGCTGATCAAGGCCCCGTCGTATACGACGGGGCCTTGGGCATGTCAGAGGTCGGTGCAGCGGATTCTGGATCCGAATTTTGTCTCAATAGTGAAGATTTTTCCACTCACCTAATGGGAATCCGTCGAAACGGGTCTATTTTGGATCCAGCGTTTCCTACCGCCTGCCTATGTCCCGTCCTTACACCGTCATGTCGTCTAAGAATCACCATGCAGTACCTGAACAGGAAGGAGCGCCGATCACGTCCGCCTGCAGGATCACTGCGGCCGACATATTCGGCAAGCATCCCTATGAGCAGTGACAACACCAAGACTCAGGAGCTGATCGAGCACCTGAAGAATCCGACCACCAAGCTCAGACCCTTCAAACGCGAAGGTCTCGACAAGATGGTGTTCTTCACAGCCGGCATCCTTGCCGTTGCCTTCGTCGCCTGGGGATTCATCTCTCCAGACAGCCTCGGCACTGTCGCGGGTACCCTGCTGACCGGCGTCATGGACAACTTCGGCTGGCTCTTCGTCATCGCGGCCACGATCTTCACCATCTTCGTCATCGTCGTCGCCCTGAAGAAGTTCGGGCGGATCCCGCTGGGCAAGGACGATGAGACTCCCGAGTTCAAGACCTCGTCGTGGATCGCGATGATGTTCGCCACCGGCATGGGAATCGGACTGGTCTTCTCCGCAGTCGGCGAACCCCTGTTCTTCTACATGTCTCCTCCGCCGGCGACGGTTGACGGATCGTCCGCTGAGGCGATGGGAACGTCGATGGGTACGACGCTGTTCCATTGGACCCTCTACCCATGGGCGATGTATGCCATCGTCGGCCTCGGCATCGCATACGGCTCCTTCCGCCTCGGACGGTCTCAGCTGTTCTCCTCGATGTTCACCTCACTGTTCGGCGAACGCGCCGTCAACGGCGTCGGCGGCAAGGTCATCAACGTCATGGCCATCCTCGCCACGCTCTTCGGCTCCGCGTGCTCATTGGGCCTGGGAGCGATTCAGATCGGCGGCGGCATCGAGTCGGCGGGCCTGATGTCCACAGTCACTTCTCCTGTGCTCGTCATCATCATCGCCATACTCACCGCAGCGTTCGTCGCCTCGGCCGTCTCAGGTGTCGAAAAGGGCATCCAATGGCTGTCGAACATCAACATGGTCCTCGCGCTCATCGTCGCGCTCATCGTCTTCATCGGGGGGCCCACCCTCTTCATCCTCAACGTCATCCCGTCTTCGATCGGCTCATTCATCCAGGACCTGCCGCAGATGGCGTCGCGAACCGCAGCCAACGGACCGGACGTCAATGGCTGGTTGTCCTCATGGACCGTCTTCTACTGGGCCTGGTGGGTCTCATGGTCGCCCTTCGTCGGTCTCTTCATCGCCCGCATCTCGCGCGGCCGCACGGTGCGTCAGTTCGTCACCGGCGTCCTCATCGTCCCCTCAGTCGTCTCGACCATCTGGTTCGCGGTCTTCGGCGGCGGTGCGATCGGCATCCAGGAACGGGCCGAACGCGGCGAGGGCACGGTCAAGGCACTCGCAAAGATCGTCGACGGCGAACCCGATATCAACATGGACACGATTCTGTTCGACCTCCTCGGCGCGTTGCCTTTGCCCAACCTCATCGCCATCATCCTGATGATCGTCACTGTCATCCTCATCGCGATCTTCTTCGTCACTGGTGCCGACTCCGCGTCCATTGTCATGGGCACACTCAGTGCCAACGGAGTGCAGGAGCCAGGCAAGGGCCTCGTGATCTTCTGGGGTACGGCCACCGGCGCCGTGGCAGCGGTGATGCTTCTGGCCGGGGGCTCCGATCCAGCCGAGGCTCTCGAAGGGCTGAAGAACGTCACGATCGTCTCCGCGCTGCCGTTCGTCCTCGTCATGCTGCTGCTCTGTGTGGCGCTGTGGAGAGACCTGTCGAGAGATCCGCTGATCATTCAGGGTCAGTTGGCCAGTCACATCCTCGAGCAGTCGGTGGCCACCGCCGTCGACGAGCACAACGGCGAGGTCTTCGGACTCGAGACTTCCGAACTGCCTGCCGACGTGATCGCAGCAGACAATGAAGACGCCGAGTCAGGTTCGTCAGAGTTGTCTGATCTCAACGATGCCGATCACGAGCAAGGCGACACCATCAGGTAACCCATTGTCGCGGCGCTGACCGCGCGACATCGGTGAATGCCAGAGGCGGCCAGTACGACTCGAGAGAGTCTCGCCGGCCGCCTTTCGCCTGTCGCATCGGTACACGTATGCCGACGCAGGCCCGGGGTAGGAATGCCGACGCAGGCCCGGGCGCCAGCGTGACGCAGTCTCGGCGGTGGCCTCAGCGGTACCGCGGCGGGCGCTGGCAGGTCGGGCAGAAGTGGCTGCCTCGTCCCCCGATCGTCATCTTCTCGATCTCGGTGCCGCAGCGCACGCACTCCTGGCCGCCGCGCCCGTATACGAGCAGGGCACGGTCGAAGTATCCGGACTCCCCGTTGACGTTGACGTAGAGGGCGTCGAAGCTGGTCCCACCCACGGCCAGCGCATCGCTCATCACCCGTGACGCAGAGTCAAGGACGGCGGCCAGGCGGGACTTGCGAGTGCGAGCGGGGATCGCAAGCGGGTGGATACCAGCCCTGAAGAGTGCCTCATCGGCATAGATGTTGCCGATGCCGCTGACCAGGGACTGGTCGAGCAGCGCTGATTTGACCACCGTGCGCTTATGAGAGAGCTGCTCGAGAGCCAGGCCGGGTTCGAAAGCCGGTTCCAGAGGATCGGCTGCAATGTGATTCGCCGAGGCGGGCACGAGCCGACCATAGGCGTGCACCAATGGCTGAACGCCGAGATGGCCGAAGATCCGTTGGTCGATGAAACGCAGCTGGAGGCTCTCGCTCCCCCGCTCGAGGCGGAGGATCGCCCGGGTATGCTTGTGGATCTCGTCAGCGGCATCGTGGACGCGCAGCTGTCCGCTCATGCCGAGGTGAACGAGCAGGCTGAGTTCAGGGGCAGCCGGCTCGGCAGCCGGGCCAGCACCACGGTCCTCACCCAGGGTCAGCCACATGAACTTCCCGCGACGTTCGGCACCGATGATTCGCCGCCCGGACACCGCTGCGACGAACTCGACGGCTGCGGAAGCATCGATGCGACGCTGGGACGTGGTGCCGAGAATCCGGGGGTCGATCACCTCGGCGCCGGTGATGGTGGTGCCGGCAGTCCATTCATGGACGCCGAGGCGCACGCTCTCTACCTCGGGAAGCTCGGGCATCAGAAATGCCTCAGCGCGTGTAGTCCGGATAGATGGTGCGGATGGCCTTGACGGCGACTTCCGCGGCTGCTGCTTCGGCGTTCTTCTTCGAAGAGCCGTCGCCGGTGCCCCAGCCGTTGTCCCCCAGCAGGGCGGTGGCGGTGAAGACCATGGCGTGATCGGGTCCCGAGGAGACGATCTCGTAGCTCACGGCGCCCAGATCAAGATCGGCCGCTGCTTCCTGCAGTGTCGTCTTATAGTCCATTCCGGCACCCAGATTCACCGCATCGGAGAGCATCGAATCAATGAGGCGGTGGACGAAGGCGAAGGCCTCTTCACGTCCGCGGGCAACGAAGGTCGCGCCGATGAGGGCCTCGACGGTGTCGGCAAGGATCGAGTCCTTGTCGCGGCCGCCTGTCAGCTCTTCGCCCTTGCCCAGAAGAATGTGGGGGCCGATCTTGTGTCTGCGCGCGATCGACGCCAAGGCTTTGGTGTTGACCACGGCGGAGCGCATCTTGGCCAGTGAACCTTCGGCCAGATCCGGGTTGTCGTAGTACAGCGACTCGGTGGCCACGAGGCCAAGGACGGAGTCGCCGAGGAATTCGAGACGCTCGTTCGTGGGTATGCCGCCGGCTTCGAAGGCGAAGGAGCGGTGAGTCAGGGCCAGACGAAAAGTCTCGGG
>NZ_JBHFIH010000001.1:209939-278076 GCF_057334195.1 Brevibacterium sp. AGC70
GGATCAATATCGATCCCGAGACTCTTCTGCAGTTCTGCTGTGGTGTCAGTGTCCACAGGTCAGACGTCAGCGACCTTGCGTCCCTTGTATTCAAGGAACAGCGGGGTGCCGGCTGCGTCTTCGACAACTTTGGCCTGGTGAGGGCGCGAGTACACAACGCGACCGTTCTCCACAGTCTTGACCAGGCTGGGAGCCTGAGCCTTCCACTGCGAACGACGGTGGCGGGTGTTGCTGCGCGACAATTTACGCTTTGGAACAGCCACGTCTAGCTCTCTTTCTTCTCATCCAACAAACTCTTCAATGATGCGAACGGCGAATCCGATTCGCTGTCGTCGACCTCAAGGTCCTCACCGAGGGTGAAGCTGAACTCTTCGCTCCGGTCCTTTGACGGACTGAAGGGCAGAGCCATGACAACAGCGTCTCTGATCGCGGGCTCAAGGTCGAGCTGATCGCGGTCGATGAGGTAGGAATCCTCGTCGCCATCGGCCTGCTCATAGACATACATCTCTTGGATGTCGACATCTATAGGCAACTCGATTTCGTCGAGAGTCCTCACATCTTCGCCGCGGGCCGTGGCCGAGACTGTGCCCGACACGTAGATTCCCTCCGACACGCTTTCGAACATCAGCTCGAGTGTCAGTGGTGAACCTTCTGCGACCCCGATCACTTCGATCTTGAGATCCGCTGGAGCAGACAGGGTGGTGTTCACCCGTTCCCATTCACCAGGATGACCGAGCAATCCCATCGACCTGAGATCGTAGACGAACTCAGACTGCTTCTTCATGCTCACTCCTCCTTTACGTGATTGAGGATGCTTACTCCTGCGTTCACACGCGACTCACCATTCTAGTCATCATCGGCGGTCATTACCAATCGAGCCTGCGAGGTTGCGCAGGTGTTCCTGGTCACCATTTCTCGTGCTGGTTGCGCCAGGTCACCCCACCGGCAGCCAAGAGCAGTGCCCCGGAGATCGTGAACACGATCCCGGACCCGGCGACGATGGTGAGCAGGGAGGCTGCCGAGGGGATCGCCACCTGGCTGAGTCGGTTGCCGGCAAGGCGGATCGACAGAACCGCCGCCCGGTTGGCCGGGTCCGACAGAGTCGAGACCCAGGTCATCGTCAGCGGCTGGGTGAGTCCGAAGCAGAATCCGGCCAGGATCAGCAGGATCGCCAGCATCCACGGCTGTGTGAACACCGGGATGAGAATGATGCAGACACCTGCCGCCGCCGAGGCGGTCCACAGCAGCGAGAGGCTGCGCCACTTGCGTGTGAGCATCCCGATGATCAGCCGCGAAACCACCGAGGCCAGTGTGCGCAAGGTGAGCAGCCACGTCACAGTCGTCACCGACAGCCCGTTCTGCTGGCCGATGAGCGGCAGGTAAGCAGTCATCAGGTCGACGGCGGCCAGGGTGGTCATCGAGGCGAGGATCGCGGGCTTCATCCCCCGGATCGAGAGGAGGGACCAGGGCGTACGGGCACCTTTGGCCGCATCGGCGCGGGAGACGTGAGGTGTCCGGCCGCGGAGCATGACGATGACCGCAGCAACCAGCGTCAGCGCGGAGATCCCCGTCATGAACCACAGGGCGTTGACGATCTGCGGGGCACCCTCCGTCGCGCCGGCGATGGCACCTGCCACGGGCAGACCGATCGTCTGCCCGATCGAGACGCCGAGGGTGAGGTAGCCGAACTTCGAGGTCAGGGCCGAGGCGGGAAAGCTCTGTGGTATCAGTGCCTGCGATGCAACGGTGGTCAGCAGCTGTCCCAGGCCCAGGCACATCGTGGCGATGAGGAGGACGCCGAGGTTGGGTGCCATCGCTGCGAGTCCGACGGGCACGATCGACAGGATCGTTCCCGTCCACAACACAGCGGTGGCGTATCCGCGGTCGACGAGTCGGCCGACGAGGAGTGCCGTGAGCAGCGGCACAAGGGAATAGCAGGCGGTCATGAGACCGAGGACGACTCCGCTGCCGCCGAGTTCCAGGGTCCGGTAGGAGATGAGGACGCGCACGCCGTTGTAGGTGGCATGAGCGACCACGGTGTGGAAGATGAGGCCGAGGAACCACGCCCGAGAGGAGGAAGAGGGAATCGGCATACGTCAGCGGCTGGCGTTCAGCGCCGACAGCACTGCGCCCGGGACGAGACCTTCGATGTTCCCGCCGCCGGAGTGAACTTCCTTGATGAGCGAGGACGAGACGTGTTCGTACTCGGGGCTGCCTGGAACGAAGATGGTCTCCAACTCGCTCAGATGCTTATTCATCAGAGCCATCGGCAGTTCGTAGGCGAAATCCGTGCCCGAGCGCAGCCCCTTGACCACTGCAGGGGCTCCGATGGAGATGCAGTAGTCGACGAGGAGGCCCCCGGCGACGGTCTCGATGGTGACGTTCCTCGTCTCTCGGGTCCGCTCATCCTCCTCCAGCGAGCGGCGGATGAGATCGGCGCGGACCTCGGGATCGAAACGACCGGATTTCTTGGGATTGTGCACGACGGCAACGACCACCTCGTCGAAGAGTCGGGCGCTGCGAGCAATGACATCGAGATGACCCATGGTGATCGGGTCATAGGAACCGGGGCAGACAACCTTCATGCCTTCATCGTATCCCTCAGCTGTGACCACTGGTCGTCGACGAGCTTGTCCTGATCGTCGGCCCTGACGATGACAGCCTCGGGTTCCGTCAGCGGGTTGTGCAGTCGGGCAGCGGCTCCGGCCATGACCCTGCCCACGACCGCCAGGGACCGTGCTTCGTTCCCGGCTGCGATCGCCTCGTTCAGCTCCCTGTGTGTCTCGATGAGGTCGCACCTGACCTCGTATCCACGCGGGTCGGAGAGTGAGAGCAGCCGGGTGTGGACCATCGAAACCTTCATCAGATCGCTGAGCCTGACCGACCCGGAGCAGGCGACGATCGAGTGATGGAAGTCGAGGTCGGCGTCGCCGATGGCGCGGGCGGCGTTCTCTTCGATCGCCAGCTCGAGTGTGGCCAGCGCCTGGTGGATGCGGGCGATCGGCTTGCCCGATCGGATGACGATCTTCACGGCCTGCGCCTCGATGGCCTCGCGGACGGCATAGACGTCATCGATGTCGTCGGTCGTCATCCGCTTGACCCAGACACCGCGGCCGGGCGCGTGTGTCATCACCCCTTCACTGACGAGTCGCTGCAGAGCCTCCCGCAGTGAGGGCCGGGAGACGACGAGGAGCTCTGCTGTGCGCACCTCGTTGATGGACTGCCCTGGCGCCAGTGAGCCGCTGTAGATGGCGTTCCGAATCTGATCGGCGATGAGGTCGATTGTCGAGGATCTGATGACCTTGCGCAGGACAGGGAGCTCCGAAGTCGGGGGTGAAGGCATATCACGATCATATAACGTTGTCTGACAGTGTGACATCCGGACAACGAAAGTATTGAATAGTGTTCCTGAGACGCATGTCACGAAGATGTGTCGACGTTCAATGAAAGGGACAGCTATGAAAGCCATCAAGGGGCTTGCCGCCGCGACCTCGATCATCGCCCTGACGCTCACACTGGGAGCATGCGGTGGAGGCGATTCCGATAAGAGCGCTCTCCAGAAGGCCATCGATGACGGGAAGATCTCCGTCGGCTTCGCTGGTGAGGCACCATACAGCTTCGAGAAGGACGGCGAACTCCAAGGAGCTTCCGTGGCTATGGCGAAGGCTGTCTTCAAGGAGCTCGGCGTCGACGACGTCGAGGGTGTCAACACCGAATTCGGCTCACTGATCCCCGGTCTCAACGCCGATCGCTTCGGCGCGATCTCCGCCGGAATGTCGATCCTGCCCGACCGTTGCGAACAGGCGGCCTTCGGCAATCCTGAGTTCATGTACACCACCGCCCTGATGACCAAGGAGGGCAAGCAGGATGGAATGAAGAACCTCGACGATGTCAAGAAGAAGGGCGTCAAGCTCGCGACGATGACCGGAGCAGTCGAGTCCGACTATGCCAAGTCCCTTGACCTCAAGACACAGGAAGTCGGCACTCCCCAGGACGGCATGGACGCTGTGACCACGGGCCGCGCCGATGTCTTCGCCCTGACCGGCATCTCGCTCAACTGGATGGCGCAGAACAACAAGGACGCCGGGGTCGAGGTCAGCGAATCCTTCGTCCAGGAGATCGATGGAGTTCCCCAGATCGGTGCTGGCGCCACGGTCTTCCGCACAGATGACACCGAACTTCGGGACAAGTGGAATGAGAAGCTCGACGAGATCGTCGGCGACGAGAAGAAGTACCTCGATGTCGTCGGCGACTTCGGCTTCACGAAGGAAGAACGCCCTGACGGCGAGATCACGACCGACCAGCTGTGCAAGGGCGAATTGCCCACAGCCAAGTCCTGATCCGGTCCTTGGTCACTCCCGATCATGACTGACAATGTCACAACGTTGCTGAATTCCCTCCCACAGCTGTGGGAGGGAATTCAGACAACGCTCATCCTCACCATCGCCGGCTCGATCGGCACCATCATCATTGCGATCATCCTCGGACTCGCCATGACCTCTCCTCACGCCTGGATGCGCATCCCTGCCAGGATCATCGTCGAGTTCTTCCGCGGCACATCTCTGCTCGTCCAGATCTTCTGGCTCTTCTACGTCTTTCCGCTTCTCGGAGTCGAACTCGATCCCCTGATGTGCGGTATCGGTGCCCTATCGCTCAACTACGGTGCCTATTCCGCCGAGGTGGTCCGATCCTCGATCAAGACCGTGAACCCCGGCCAGTGGGAGGCAGCCATCGCCCTCAGCCTCTCACCGACCAGGCGCATGATCCGCGTCATCTTCCCCCAGGCGTGGGCCCTGATGATCCCGTCCCTGGCGACCCTGCTCATCCAGCTCCTCAAGGGCACGGCAGTGGTCTTCTTCATCACGCTCAGCGACCTCACGGACAAGATCCAACAACTGCGGCAGTCAACGGGCGACACCGTCTTCGCGTTCACCGTCGGCCTCGTCATCTACTTCGTCATCGCCTGGCTGATTCAGGAGCTCATGAACCTTCTCGAACGCCAAGCCACCAAACGGCTGGGACGCCGACGCCCGAACTCCCGGTCCGATCGACGTGAAGCCCGTCGAGATGCTCGCGCGGAATCAAAACGCGAGGCCGGTGCCACGACCGTTTCCGGCCCGAGTTCCGGGAACGTCGGATACGGAGGTGCCCTGTGACCTGGAACTGGGAATTCGCGGTCGAAGCACTGCCGATCCTCCTCCAAGGATTCGTCAACACACTCATCGCCACCGTCGTCGGCACCGTCATCGCCGCAATTCTGGGCCTCCTCATCGCCGTTGCGATCCGCACGCTGCCCCGTTGGATCAACTGGCTGGTCAGACTGCTCGTCGCCTTCGTCCGCAATACGCCGCTGATCGTGCAGCTGATGTTCGTCTACTTCGCGTTCTCGGACATCCCCGGCCTGGTCAGCATTCCGGCGCTTGCCGTCGGCTGCATCGTCATCGGCATCCACTATTCGACGTACATGTCCGAAAGCTACCGTGCGGGCATCGACTCCGTGCCGCCTGGGCAGCACGAGGCCGCAACGGCTCTGTCTCTGCCGCCGGTGCGCACATTCACCGCTGTCGTGCTCCCGCAGGCTCTGCGCGCCACGATCCCGTCATTGGGCAACTACGCCGTGGCCATGTTCAAGGACACCCCGTTCCTGTTCGCAATCTCGGTCGTCGAACTCGTCACCTCGGCGAAGCAGTTCGGTGGTTCCACGTTCGCCTACACGGAGGCCTTCACCTTGGCCGGGATCATCTTCCTCGCCGCCAGCTACCCGACGTCCCTGCTCATCCAACGATTGGACAAGCGCCTTGCCACCTACTGAGAGCACCTCATCAACTCCGACGGCAGACCCCGCAAGCTCAGCCACACCGGCGATCGAGTTCAAAGAAGTGGAGAAGTCCTTCGGCAAGACCACCGTCCTCAAGGACCTCAACTTCACTGTCGCGCCCGGGGAGCGTGTGACCCTGATCGGGCCCAGCGGTTCGGGAAAGACGACGATCCTCCGCCTCGTCATGACCTTGGAGGAGCTGACCGGCGGCTACATCTTCGTCGACGGCGAACCGCTGACCCACACCGAGAAGAACGGCAAGCGAGTCGAACTGCCGTCGAAGACGACCCGCGCCATGACGACGCGGATCGGAATGGTCTTCCAGCAGTTCAACCTCTTCCCCAATATGACGGTGCTCGAGAACATCATCGAGGCGCCCATCCACGTGCTGGGCAGATCCAAGGCCGATGCCGTGGCAGAGGCGAAGTCGCTGTTGGACAAGGTCGGACTCGCAGACAAGGCCGATGAGCACCCCACTCGCCTTTCGGGCGGTCAGCAGCAGCGTGTGGCTATCGCACGGGCACTGGCGATGAGTCCGGAGATCCTCCTCCTCGACGAGGTGACCTCCGCTCTCGACCCCGAGCTTGTGGGAGATGTCCTCGGAGTCCTCCGCGATATCGCAGAGACGACCGACATCACGATGCTCCTGGTCACCCACGAAATGCAGTTCGCCCGAGAAGTCTCACACCGGGTGATGATGTTCGACGGCGGCCAGGTACTCGAAGAGGGCCCGCCGGATCAGATCTTCAACAATCCGCAGCATGAGCGGACGCGTACGTTCCTCTCCAGCGTGCAGTAGCCTCACGATCGATTCGCCGAGGCCCACGAACGTTGCGACGAACCTCAGCTGCGGATGCGACGCACGAGCCGCCAGATCCTCACGACGACTGCACTGGCGATGAGCACCATGGCCACACAGAGGAGCAGCAGACCCACCCCGCAGGCTGCGAACACCAAGGGTGTGCGGTGCCAGGGACGGTGAGAGCTCACGCCGACTCGTCTGCTGCCGTTGCACCCACTCCGTTGGCGACATCGGCTGCCTCTTCAGATTCGGCCTTGAGCTGGACGAAGTACAGTGCGGTCTCACCGAAGGTCTTCGAACGGAAGACCTCAAGGGCGGCCGGCATCGTCGGTTCGGGCGCTCGTGATGCCCGCTCGACGACAACGATGGATTCCATGTCGAGGAGCCCAGCGAGTCGACCCAGGATCTGGGTCACGGCGTCCTCCCCCAGCGGGTAGGGCGGATCCATGAACACCAGGTCGAAGATGCGGCCCTCATCGTCATCGCGATCGCTGCGCGCCTCCAACACCTGGCCGTCCTGAACCTCATCAAGGCCGTTGCCCAGCTGTGTTCGCCCCTCGTCGTCCGCTCCTGCGTGTCCTTCGGGTCGCCGCTGCACCGACGCATGCAGTCCCAGAACACGCTGGGAGCTGAGGAAGGAGACGACATCCGAGGAATGGATCCGAGTCGAGTGATCGATGCCGAGCTTCTGGGCATTCGACGCGACCGCCCGAGCCGAAGCGATGGCCGAATCGACGAAATCGACTTCGGCCGCACCCCGGGACATTGCTTCGAACCCCAGTCCGCCGGAGCCGGCGAAGAGGTCGAGGACATTCGCCGCTTGGAGGACCCCGTAGCCGTCGAGCATGGAGAACAGGGATTCCTTGACCCGGTCTGAGGTCGGGCGGGTATTGGACCCGCCCGGTGCGACGAGCTTGGATCCTTTGAACGCACCAGCGATGATTCTCATTGCGCTTCCTCCTCAGTGGGGTGGTCCGACATCAGCTCGCCTCGATGAAGTGAGCCGATTCGGCGGGCAGGACTCTATTGATGAAGGTACGCAGGGCCGGCAGTGAACTCAGATCGGGGTCGACGGAGATGATCTTCTCCGCAATGGTTCTCGCCTCTTCGACGATCGGCGCATCGCGCAGAATGGACAGGTGCTTCAGCGACGATCCTCCCCACTGCGAGGCTCCGAGCACATCGCCTTCTCCCCTGGCGCCGAGATCGTACTCGGCCAGGGCGAAGCCGTCGAGGGTGCCTGCGACCTCACTCAAGCGCTCGAAGCTCTCATCGGCCTCGGAAGCCTGGGTGAGCAGGAAGCACATGGCTGCACTGCCGTCTCGTCCGACACGACCGCGCAGCTGGTGGAGCTGAGCGACACCGAATCGCTCCGCTTCGAAGACGACCATCATGGTCGCCCGCGGCACGTCGACTCCCACCTCGACGACGGTCGTGGAGACCAGGATGTCGGTCTCGCCGGAGACGAACGCAGCCATCGTCCGGTCCTTCTCCACCGGAGACATCCGCCCATGGAGAAGTTCGATCGAACGAGATCGGAGCTCATCGGAGTTCTGAAGCTTGTCCCGCAGGTCCTCAATTCCCTCTCTGCTCCCGACCACCTCGCCCGTTTCGGGATCTTCGATGTCGGAGGGGTCGATCCGCGGGAAGACGACGAATGTGCCGCGGCCGTCCTCGGCCGCCTCGTCGATGAGCTGGAGGACCCGGCCCAACCAATTCGGATGGTCGCCCAGTGACACAGCGTGGGTGGTGATGTCCTTGGTGCCGGCGGGCATCTCGTCGAGAGTGGAGACATCGAGATCGGCGAAGACTGTCATCGCCACGGTCCGCGGGATCGGCGTCGCGGACATCACGAGCGTGTGCGGAACCTTGAGTCCGGCTTTCGCCCGCAATGCCTCACGTTGTTCGACGCCGAACCGATGCTGCTCGTCAACGACGATGAGGCCCAGTTTGTCGAACATCGTCGTATCCGACATCAGCGCATGCGTGCCGACGACGATGTCGATCTGACCGGTGGCGAGATCGAGTGCGAGCTGTTTACGTTCCCGGGCCGGCATCGACCCCGTCATCAGCGCCACTCGCACCTGATCATCGCCCGAGAGCAGAGGACTGAGCGCCATCTGGTCGCCGAGGAGGCTCTCAATTGAGCGGAAATGTTGAGTGGCGAGCACTTCAGTGGGCGCGAGCATCGCGGCCTGAGCTCCCGAATCGACGGCAGTGAGCATCGCCCGCAACGCCACGACGGTCTTGCCGGAGCCGACGTCACCGTGGAGGAGGCGATGCATCGCCGTCCTCCGGCCCATGTCTGCTTCGATCTCCTCACCGACTCGCAGCTGTGAGGCGGTGAGGTAGAAAGGCAGACTGTTGTCGAACCGTTCGCTTCTGGCTCCGACGTTGAGCAGAGGGGTGGCCTCGAGCTTTTCGTAATCGGCCTTGCGGGAGACGAACTCTGCCTGCAGGGCGAGCGCCTCTTCCCATTTCCAACGCTGTTTGGCCTTCTCCGTAGCCGCCGCTGACCTGGGCCGATGCATGTCGTTGAATGCGGTGCGCAGGTCGGGCAGATCGAGGTTCTCTCGCATGGCGGTCGGCAGCGGGTCCTCGAACTCGTCCGGATCGGCGACGTCGAGGAGAACCTTGATGGCCTTCCACAGTCGAGTCTGCGCGATGCCCTTGACCCGTGAATAGACGGGGAACGGTGAGTTGAGGTCCTCCGGGGTCCACTTCTCATCGTGTTCGTCCCGATTGAGCCAGGTGGGCGAGTTCAGGGTCAGCTGACCGCGGTATTCCTCAACCTTTCCGGCGAAGACGACGGTGAGTCCGGGCACCAGCTGGCTGTCCAGCCAGCGCTGGTTGAAGAAGGCGATCTTCATCGACTGCTGTCCGTCGTGGACGATCACATCGGTGATGGTGCCGCGGCGCTTCTGCATGCGCCGGGTGTCTACTGAGATGACCTCGGCCTGGAGGATTGCGGTCTCCCCCAAGGGGAGCCCACCCAGGGGCGTCTTCTCTCCGGGCACGAGGAATCTGCGCGGGAAGAAGCGGAAGAGATCCGCCACCGAGGTGATCCCTCGCTTCTTGAGCGCACCGCGGTCTCGGGCGGTGAAGTAGTCGTCGAGGCGGGCGCTCATTCGACTCCCATGATGAGGAGCGTCGCCCGGTCCCTCGAGTCGATGTCCTGGAACCTCACCTGAGAGTGTGATTTGCGGATCCAGTCCCGCAGGTGCGAGAGGACATCGGGTGCGCACCCGGGACCGTGGACGACGGTGAGGAGCTCTCCCCCGGCGCCCAGGAGGCGATCGGCGAGCTTCTCGACCAGGGTCGTGAGTTCGGTACTCTGGGTCTTCACCTTCCCGTCGATGAAGACCCGGTAGAACTGCGAGGGATGAGAGAGCGGAATCCTGCGCATGCCCACCGTGCTGGAGTCGAGCATTGATCCAGGACCCGAACTCGCTCCCGGAACATCGTCGATGACCGGCAGGGCACCTGTAGGCGGATTGAGGGCAAGCTGTTCGGCCGAGACGATGGTGCCCACACGGGTGCCGGCAGCAGCCTCGGTCATATCGGCGAAGATCTCCGCGGACGGGGCGAAGGGATCATGGACTGCGAGCGCCGAAAGCAGAGTGGCGACATTGCGGGAACGGACCACCTGTCCGCCGGAGACGTGTCCCAGTGCTTTCAGGACGGTCGTCGAGCTGGGGACGACGATGACCGCACGTTCTTCCTCTGCGATGATGTCCCTGGTCATGGCCCGCACGTCACCGGAATCCGGTGTCAGGGCACTTGCCCCGTTGAGCGCGCAGTGCATGAGGAGCCCGGTGCCCGAGACGATGGCTACCAGGTGGGTTTCGCCCTCTTCCTCGTGCAGACGAAGGTCTTCCATGTCCAGACGGGCGATGCCGTAGCCGGCGAGGTGGTCGAGAATGGTCACGGCGGTGGCCTCGTCGGCGACGTGGACGTGAACCTTGGGTCCGTTGATGACGATCGATGTCCCGCCGAGGTCATCGAGCGCCTCGGCGAGGGTGTTCGTGGTCTTTTCGGAATCGGTGGATGCCGGATACGTGGCCAGGATGGCAACGATCTCGAGCTCATCGGCACTGGCCTGATGGATGATGCGCGGTGACCTGGTGACTTCGACGAGCATCGAATCCTGCGGTGTCCGACCGGTGACCGTGGCGTAGAGGAGATCGAAGAGCTCCACGATCCCCGTCGAACCGGCATCGACGACCTCGGCTTCGCGGAGCACTGAGAGCTGCCCTGTGGTCTCGCGCAGTGCCGAGCGGGAGCGTAGGCGCACCGCGGAGATGAGGTCGATGAGGTTCGCCCCATTCTCGGCCTTCTCTGCAGCCTCCGTGGCCATGGCGTCGAGGACCGTGAGCATGGTGCCGTCGACAGGCCGGGCCACGGACTGCCGGGCCCTGGCGGAGGCGAGTTCGAGGGCTGCGGCCATGGCTTCGGGCGTCGCTACGGTCACGCCCTCCAGCGCATCGGCGACGCCTTGGAGTGCGACTGCGAGGATGAGTCCGGAGTTTCCGCGAGCACCGCGTCCTGCCCCATCTGCGAGAGCCGCGACGACCTGGGGCAGCGTGACGGGTCCGGTGAGTTCTTCGACGGCCAGGTAGGCGGCGCGCAGGGTGTGGTACATGTTCGTGCCGGTGTCGCCGTCTGGGACAGGGAAGACGTTGAGTTCGTCGATTTCGACACGTTCCTTGCGCAGACGATCAACGGCCCGCCGAGCCCACCTGGCGGCCAGACGCCCGTTGAGGCCGATGGCTTGATTGGGTCCGCTCATGTCACTTCCCGAAATGGCTGAAGCCGCTCGTCGGCACCGGTGCGCCGTCGAGACTGACCCCGTTGCCGACTCTCATCTCTCCGATTCTCCGCCAGCCTACCGGAGGTCTGTCGAACTGCGCCGACGACGCGACGAAGCCATGGTCCTCTCCCCCGTTGAGCACCCAGGCCAACGCCAACTCCTCGGCCTCTGCGGCAGCCTGTGCGGTCCCTTCGCCTGACTGGGCACCCTCGATGGCGCCCGCCAGGTGCCGTGCGGCAGGCAGCAGCTCATCGATGAGCTCTTGGAGTGAGGCGCGGTCGATGCGAGCGTGGACTCCCGAGGCCGACGCGATCCGTCCCACGTCCGTGCTCAGCCCATCGGAGACATCGATCATCGCCGAGGCCGCTCCCATCTGCAGGACAGCCGCATAGTCCGGCTGTGGAGCCAGTTGGGTGGTGATGAGCGACGTGAGGCTCTCATCGAGTTCAGCATCCCCGTCGACACCGGCGAAGAGGAGATCCAATCCGGCTGCGGCGCGTCCGATGGTCCCTGCCAGGTAGATCGAGTCGCCCGGCCGCGCATCTGAGCGGGTGATCGCTGCATGATCGGCGACGGTGCCCAAAGCGGTGATCGCGATGACGATGAGGCCCGAGGACGAGAGGTCTCCGCCGATGATCGGGATCTCGCAGCCCAGGTCCTCACCGGCACGCCCCGCCTCGGCGACGATCCCGGCGAAGAGCGCTTCGAGGTCCTCAATCTCGGTCGAGTTCGGCACGGCCAGCGACACCAGCAGCCCATGAGGTCTGGCGCCCATGACGCACACATCGGAGAGGTTCTGTGCTGCGGCTTTGATCCCGAGCCTGCCCCAGTCGAGCCAGGCACGGGTGAAGTCCTCGTTCTCCACGAGCATGTCCGCGGTCGACACCAGGTTGCCGTCCACCGCGGTCACCGCGGCATCATCTCCGGGTCCGATGATCACCTGCGAGCCGCTGTGATTGTGAGAGAGGATGCGTTCGAGCACGTGTGATTCGCCAAGTTCGGACAGTCGGGTCATTGCTCAAGGTTATCGGGAGATACGGTAGTTGTATGAGATCTCGTCGCCTCCGCCCGTCGCCTCGACCTACGCCTCGGAAGGCGCGCACCATCGGCCTGGCCGCCATCGCCACTGTGGTGGCCGGTATCAGCCTGGCAGGGTGTGAGCGCACGGTCGTCGTCGAGCCTGCTCAGGACGCACAGAATCCCGACTGCGCCGACATCATGCTGCGTATGCCCGATGAGATCGCCGGCGAGAAGTCACGCACGACATCCTCCCAAGGTACGAAGGCGTGGGGAGATCCCAACATCGCAGTGGTCCGCTGCGGGGTCACCCCACCCGGACCGACCACCGATCAGTGCGTGAGCGTGAGCAGCGTCGACTGGATCTCCAAGGCTTCCGAGGAGGAGGACACATGGGTCTTCACCAGCTACGGTCGCACCCCCGCAGTCGAGGTCCTCGTCAACCGCAAGGCGGAATCGGGCAATAATGTACTCGCAGCGATCTCACCGGCGCTGACTGCTGTGAAGTCTGAGGCCAAGTGTGTGGGAGCCCAAGACCTCGACAGCTGAGCAGGTGCGCTCAGGGTTGCAGGTGAACTCAGCGCGTTCGCGGCTCGGGACTCAGTGGGTGCGGGCGTGGTCGACCAGGGCGATGGTGATGAGCTCTGAGATGAGCGCCGGGTACTCGATGCCCGAGTTCGACCACATGAACGGGTACGCCGAGGTGGGGGTGAACCCCGGGAGCGTGTTGATCTCGTTGATGAGGACGTCACCGGCATCTGTGACGAAGGTATCGACTCGTGAGAGTCCTGTGCAGTCGAAGAGCCGGAAGACCTGGGCTGAGAGTTCCTGGATCCGGGCCGTCGTCTTCTCATCGACGCGCGCCGGACAGGTCAGCTGCGCATCGGCGAGGTTGAGGTATTTGGCCTCGAAGTCATAGAAGGAGTGCTCGCCGGAGACTTCGATCTCTCCGGGGAACGAGACGCGGACCTCACGGTCGTGAACCGAGCCGAGCACCGCGCACTCGATCTCACGGCCGACGACCTGTGGTTCGACGATGACCTTGGAGTCATGCTCGAAGGCAGAGCGCAGTGCCTGATCCAGACCCGCGGCGGACTCGACGCGGCTGACTCCCATGGACGATCCTGCCCGTGCAGGTTTGACGAATACGGGCAGACCAAGTCCGGTGATCCGAGCCTCGGCGTCGGCCTGCTCTGATTCCCACATGGTTTCGGTCACGAGCTCCCAGGGGCACGTCGGAATTCCGGCGTGGGCCATGAGGGACTTCGTGTAGTGCTTGTCCATGCTCGCCGCCGAAGCGAAGACCCCGGAGCCGACGTAGGCCGTGTCGCTGAGTTCGAACAGGCCTTGCAAGGTTCCGTCTTCCCCGTACTGACCGTGCAGGAGAGGGAAGTAGACATCGACGGATCCGAGTTCGGTGTACCGCCCCTCGGCGTCCCGCTGCAGCAGAGGTGAGCCCTGCGCGGAGACCGGTGGGATGACCTCGGTTCCGTTGTCAACGACCTCGGGCATATCGGCCGGGTCGAAGGCCATCGTCGACCAGTCTTCGACGATGCGCCACACGCCGGACTTTGTGATGCCGATCGGCAGAACACGGTAGGCGTCGGTGTCGATGGCCTGGATGACCCCGGCTGCAGTGACGCAGCTGACGGCGTGTTCGCTCGATCGTCCGCCGAAGAGGACTGCGACGAGTGGCCGGTGATCAGATTCAGGCATAGAAATCCTTGGTCGTTAGCGCGCGTGACCGTTTGTACGGACTGGAAAACTCTAACTCACTTGAGCTCGAACGTGCATTCCAGGGATGCACGGGCGATGCCTTTGAAGAACATGTTGAACCCGGCGAAGGCCGGTGAGGCGGATTCGTCGAGGCCAAGCGGCTCCGCCAGTGCTGTGACGATGAAGAAGTAACGGTGCGGTCCGTGGCCCTGTGGTGGGGCGGCACCGACGAAGCGAGGTTCGCCTGCATCGTTGCGCAGGGTCACTGTTCCAGCAGGCAGAAGGTCCGCCGAGGGATCGCCGGCGTTGGCGGGCAGGCTGGTCGTCGACGCGTCGAGGTCGGTCACGACCCAGTGCCAGAAACCGGAGCCGGTGGGTGCATCCGGGTCGTAGCAGGTCACGGCGAAGGCCTTGGTCTCTTCGGGGAATCCCGACCAGGACAGCTGCGGGGAGACGTCCTGGCCGCCGTCGACGCCCATCGCACCCGAGAGCTGCGGTCCGCTCAGTTCGCCCCCGTTCTCGATGTCCGTGCTGGTGAGAGTGAATGTCGGAACTTCGGAAAGGTTGTAAAACGGTGAGTTGACGCTCATGTCTGCTCCTTGACGTGCGATGTAGTGGTCGTGCGATGTGGTGCCGGACAGCCTGAGTTGCTCAGGCGGGTGGTCCCTCGTGCTTACGCTTCCGAGACAACAGCAAACCGGCGAGTTCGTCAACCCTCAGCTGTCCTCCGAGGACCGCACATACGGCTTCGGTGATCGGCAGGTCGACCGAGTACCTGCGTCCCAGGGCCAGGATGGCGGGCGCCGATTTCACTCCCTCAGCGGTCTGAGAAGTGTGAGCGATGACATCATCCAGGCTCATGCCCTCGCCGAGGTGGCGCCCGAATGTCCGGTTGCGCGACAGTGGCGAGGCACATGTGGCGACGAGGTCGCCGAGTCCGGCCAGCCCCGAGAGTGTGTGCGGCTGGGCACCCATGGCAGCGGCCAGACGAGAGGTCTCAGCCAAGCCGCGGGTGATGATCGAGGCCTTCGAGTTGTCGCCGAGCTTCTGACCGTCGGCGATGCCGACTGCCAGGGCGATGACGTTCTTCACGGCACCGCCCATCTCGACGCCGACGACGTCGGTGTTGGTATAGGGCCGGAAGTAGCCGTTCGCGCTGATCTCAGCGACCACCTCGGCGGTCTCGATGCTCTCCGAGGCCACGACGGTGGCTGTGGGCTGACGATCGGCGATCTCACGGGCCAGGTTCGGGCCGGAGACGACCGCGATCTGGGTCGAGTCCACCTCGGCGACCTCAGCGATGACCTCGGACATGCGTTTGCCCGTGTCGACCTCGATGCCCTTCATCAGGCTCACGAGCTTCACGCCTGGGCGCAGGTGCGGCTTCCACCGGCTCAGGTTCTCCCTCAGGGTCTGCGCGGGAACGGCGAGGATGATGACCTCGGCGTCTGCGACGGCGGCGATGTCATCGGCGGTCGCGCTCAGCAGCTCAGGCAGGACCCGGTCGCCCAGGTACCGTTCATTGGTGTGTGAGGAGGTGATCTCCTCGGCGACCTCGGACCGGCGAGCCCAGAGGGTGACGGGGAATCCAGCGTCGGCGACGACGGCGGCATAGGTTGTCCCCCATGATCCGGCGCCCAGCACTGCGGTCTTCTCGACGCTCATTCGCCGACCTCCTTGTTGTGGAATCTCGCCGGCAGCTCACGATTCGAAAGCTCACCGACCATCGCTGCAATGGTGTTCGTCAGACGGTGAGTGAGCACCGTCTTAGCCCTCTTCTCCTCGCGGTGGGGCCACAGGTCCTCGTAGTCGAGGGAAGGCCCGAACCTGACGACGCAGCTGTGGCTCAGAGGCTTGAACCTCGGCAGCCGAGATCCGAGCGGATAGATTCCGTTGAGCCCCCAGTGGGCGACGGGAATGATCGGTGCCCCGGTTTCAAGGGCGAGCCGTGCAGTGCCGGATTTGAAATGCTGGGGCCAGAAGTCCGGATCCTTGGTCAAAGTGCCTTCGGGGTAGATGACCACGGTCTGGCCGTTGGCCAAAGCATCTTTGGCGTATTCGAGCGAGTCCCCGGCCTGTCCCGAGGCTCGCAGCACGGGGATCTGGCCGATCGTCTTGAGGATCGTTCCGAGAACGCCGGAGAACAGAGATGACTTCGCCAGGAAATGCGGCATCCGACCGTGACGCTTGAGAGCCAGGCCCACGAGGATCGGGTCGAGGTGGTTCGCATGGTAGGCGGCGATGATGGCGGCCTTGCCCTGCGCCGGCAGATGTTCAGCCCCCGTCACCGTCATCTTCGTGGCCGTGCGCATGAGCCCGAAGGCAGCAGTGGCGGCGATGGTGCCGGCCCGGTTCTGAGCACGCACTGAGGCGGGGTCGAAGGAGACGAGGTCGTGATCATTCGAGTCCGGCTCGGTCACCGCACTCATGCGGCCACCTCGGCCCCGAGACCGAGAAGCTTGTCGAGGAAGTTCTCGTATCCGCGGTTGATGAGCTCGATGCCGTGGACCTGGCTGGTGCCGCGTGCCGCCAGGGCTGCGATGAGGTGGCTGAACCCACCGCGCAGATCGGGCACGTCGATGCGTGTTCCGGTGAGTTCGGTAGGCCCGGAGACCACGGCCGAATGCTGGTAGTTGCGGCGCCCGAAGCGGCAGGGTGTACCACCGAGGCATTCGCGGTAGAGCTGGATCTGGGCGCCCATCTCACCGAGAGCGTGGGTGAAGCCGAAGCGGTTCTCGTACACGGTCTCGTGGATGATCGACAAGCCCTCGGCCTGGGTCATGGCAACGACGAGCGGCTGCTGCCAATCGGTCATGAAGCCCGGGTGCACGTCGGTCTCCAGGGCGAAGGACGTGAGCCTGCCACCTGGGTGGCGGAAGCGGATCCCGGTCTCCTCGACCTCGAATTCGCCGCCGATGCGGCGGAAGACGTTGAGGAAGGTGATGAGCTCGGGTTGGGAGGCACCTTCGACGAAGATGTCTCCGCCGGTGGCCAGCGCGGCCGAGGCCCACGAGGCGGTCTCATTGCGGTCCGGCAGTGCGCGGTGGATGAAGCCGCGCAGGGTGTCCACGCCCTCGATGCGCACCACACGGTCGGTGTCGACGGTGATGATGGCGCCCATCTTCTGGAGCAGGGCGATGAGATCCATGATCTCGGGTTCGATGGCCGCATTGCGCAGCTCGGTCACACCTTCGGCGCGGACCGCGGTCAGCAGAACCTGCTCTGTGGCACCCACAGAGGGAAAGGGCAGTTCGACCTTCGTGCCCTGGAGTCGTCCCCGGGTGGTGAGCATGATGCCGCCGGAGGTCTTGTCGACCTCGGCACCGAACTGCCGCAGCACATCGAGGTGGAAGTTGATGGGACGATCGCCGATGTGGCAGCCGCCAAGATCCGGGATGAACGCTTGGCCCAGGCTGTGCAGGAGAGGTCCGCAGAAGAGGATCGGGATCCGTGAGGAACCGGCGTGTGCGTCGATGTCGACGATCGATCCCTGTGCCATATCGGAGGGATCCAAGTGAAGTTCACCGTCGGACTGCTGTCCATCGACCCCGGGCGTGACCCGAACCCCATGGAGCTCGAGCAGACCGGTGACGATCTCAACGTCCCTGATCTGCGGCACCCCGCGCAGGACGGAGGGCGTCTCTCCCAACAATGAGGCGACCATGGCCTTGGGAACCAAGTTCTTGGCACCTCTGACCTGGACGGTTCCACCTAACGGATTACCGCCGCGAACTTCGAGCATGTTCCTCCCTGCGTCACACTTGCACCCGGTAGGATCCGGACGTGGCCCAGACTAGTCCGGACTCGTCCAAGACTAGCGCAGACGCGGCGTGGGTCCTCTGTGTCACGGCTCTCAGACCGTCGCGTTCGACGATTCGAGCCTTCACTGAGAAGGGTTCAGACCCTCACTGAGAAAGCCTCAGACTTTCGCTGCGGAAAGTTCAGACCTTCGCGGGCAGAGTCGTCGGCTTGAACGTCGCCCGATTGGACTCGAAATCGGAGGTCTCGGATTCCTTGGCCAGGGTCAGGCTGATGTCGTCATGGCCCTCGAGGAGGCGCCAGCGCGTGTAGTCATCGATCTGGAACGTCACTGTGACCGAATCGCAGGTCACGGTCTTCGCGTTCAGGTCCACGGTGATCGGGGTGCCCGGGTGGTTCTCCAGGATCTTCCAGATCAATTCGATGTCCTCCTGTTCCAGCTGAGCTGCCAGGAGACCCTCTTTGCCGGAGTTGCCGCGGAAGATGTCGCCGAAGCGCGAGGAGAGGACGACGCGGAAACCGTAGTCCTTCAGTGCCCACACGGCGTGTTCACGCGATGAGCCGGTGCCGAAATCAGGTCCGGCCACGAGGACGGAGCCGGCCGAGAAGTCGGGGTCGTTGAGGACGAAGTCGTCGTTCGTCCGCCACCGGTAGAACAGCGCGTCTTCGAATCCGGTGCGGGTGACCCGCTTGAGGAACTTCGCCGGGATGATCTGGTCGGTGTCGATATTGGCGCGACGCAGCGGGACGCCGATGCCGGTATGTGTGCTGAAAGCTTCCATCAGTCGTCAGTCCTTAAGCGTTCGCCGAGGTGGGGGTCGGTGTCAGTGTCAAGGTGGGCCTATTGTCCGTCCACGCCACCGGTTCGGCGTCGCGTGGGAGGTCCTTGACGTCACCGGGCGAGGACAGCGTCCCGCGCACGGCGGTGGCCGCGGCCACGAGCGGGGACACCAGGTGGGTGCGCCCGCCCTTGCCCTGACGGCCCTCGAAGTTGCGGTTCGAGGTCGAGGCACAGCGCTCACCGTCGGCCAGTTGGTCCGGGTTCATGCCCAGGCACATCGAGCAGCCAGCGAAGCGCCACTCACCTCCGAAGTCTTTGAAGATCACGTCGAGGCCCTCGTCCTCGGCCTGCAGGCGAACCTTCGCCGATCCGGGGACGACCATGAAGCGGACGTTCTCGGCCTTCTTCCGGCCGCGGACCACCTCGGCGGCGGCACGCAGGTCTTCGATGCGTGAGTTCGTGCACGAACCGAGGAACACGGTGTCGACTTCGATCTCACGCAGCGGGGTGCCCGGCGTCAGACCCATGTAGGCCAGAGCGTTGGCGGCCGATGCCTTGTCGTTCTCGTCGGCGAAGTCATCGGGTGAGGGCACTGAGGCCGACAGCGGCAGTCCCTGGCCCGGGTTGGTTCCCCAGGTCACGAACGGTTCGATGTCCTTGGCCTCGAGGACGACCTCATGGTCGAAGGTGGCACCTTCGTCGGTGTACAGGGTCTTCCAGTAGTCGACCGCGGCGTCCCAGTCTTCGCCCTCGGGTGCGTGCGGACGGCCCTTGACGTAGTCGAAGGTGGTCTCGTCCGGGGCGACCATGCCTGCGCGGGCTCCGGCCTCGATCGACATGTTGCAGATGGTCATCCGTGCTTCCATCGACAGCGCGCGAATAGCCGAACCGCGGTATTCGAGCACGTAGCCCTGCCCGCCGCCGGTGCCGATCTTCGCGATGATGGCAAGGATGATGTCCTTGGCGCTCGATCCTTCGGGCAGTTCGCCGTCGACGGTGATCGACATCGTCTTGAAGGCCTTGAGGCTCAACGTCTGAGTGGCGAGCACGTGCTCGACCTCTGAGGTGCCGATGCCCAGTGCCAGCGCCCCGAAGGCGCCGTGAGTGGATGTGTGCGAGTCGCCGCAGACGACGGTGGTCCCCGGCTGGGTCAGGCCCAGCTGTGGGCCCACGACGTGGACGATTCCCTGGTCGGCATCGCCGAGGCTGTGCAGCCGGATCCCGAATTCCTTCGTATTCTGCCGCAGGGTTTCGATCTGTGTGGCAGAGGTGGGCTCGGCGATGGGCTTGTCGATGTCCCAGGTCGGAGTGTTGTGATCCTCCGTGGCGATCGTCAGGGCGGGGCGGCGCACCTGGCGCCCGGCGAGTCGGAGACCATCGAATGCCTGCGGGCTGGTGACCTCGTGGACGAGGTGGAGATCGATGTAGATGAGGTCGGGCGCACCGTCTTCGCCCAGGGATACGACGTGATCGGCCCAGACCTTCTCGGCCAAAGTGCGTGGCATGATTCCTCCCGCTGGTACAGGGATTGCCTGTACGTGCTTACTGCTGTGACGGCCCGTGTTCGGGCGTGGGTGACATTCGATTTGAGCGCTCGACGAGTGCGCGATGTGCGCTCAACGAGTTCGTATAGGAAACCTACTCGCCCGTATCGCATTTCGAACTTGCATCTCGCCCACTGAGACGCGCACAATAGTGTCTATGACAAGCAATGGTAGCGGCGTCGGAGTCATCGACAAGGCCGCAATGGTTCTCTCCGCCCTTGAGGCTGGGCCCGCGTCACTGGCCGAGCTGGTCTCACTGACCGGACTCGCCCGACCCACTGCCCACCGTCTGGCCGTTGCGCTCGAATTCCATCGCATCGTCGGACGTGATCTGCAGGGTCGCTTCGTCCTCGGCCCACGTCTGGCCGAACTCTCCTCGGCCGCCGGCGAGGACCGCCTGCTCGCCGCGGCCGGACCGGTGCTCGGCCAGCTGCGCGACCAGACCGGCGAGTCCGCACAGCTCTTCCGCCGCCAGGGCGACCTGCGTCTGTGCGTGGCCGCCGCCGAACGCCCTGTTGGTCTGCGCGACTCGGTGCCGATCGGTGCCACCCTGAGCATGCGCGCAGGTTCCGCCGCCCAGGTGCTGCTGGCCTGGGAGGAACCCGACCGTCTGCACACCGGTCTGCGCGGTGCCCGCTTCTCCGCCACCATGCTCTCCGGTGTCCGTCGCCGAGGCTGGGCGCAGTCGATCGCCGAACGTGAACGAGGAGTCGCCTCCGTCTCAGCCCCCGTGCGCGGACCCAGCAATCGCGTCGTGGCCGCTGTGTCGATCTCCGGCCCCGTTGACCGCCTGACACGTCAACCGGGACGCCTGCACGCGAAGTCCATCATCGAAGCGGCCCGGACCTTGAGCGAAGCTCTCATCAGAGGCTGAGGACAACCCCATGATCGCCGCCCAAAGACGAAACGTGATCATCGAGACGATCGAACGAGACGGCGCGGTCTCCATCGCCGCCCTTTCGGATCTGCTGAGCACCTCAGCGGTGACGGTCCGTCGCGATCTCGATCAGCTCGCCGACGAAGGACGCCTGACCCGCACCCACGGAGGCGCGGTCGCCTTCTCCAGCGCCCGCGAATCGACGTATGCAGAGAAGCTCGAGCAGGCACTGGCTGAGAAGACTGCGATTGCGCGGGCCGCAGCCAAACATGTGCGCAACGGCGACGTCGTGGCCCTGGGCCCCGGCACCACGACCGAGCTGCTGGCCAAGGAGCTCAGCGATCGCTCGGGCATCCGCATCGTCACCAATTCCCTCCTCGTCGCCGAGGCGATGGTCTCCTCCCCCGACGTCGAAGTCATCGTCGTCGGTGGAATTCTGCGACACTCGATCCGAGCCTTCGTCGGCGGCGGCACAGTCTCAGCGCTCCTCGGCCTGAGGGCGGACACGGTATTCCTCTCGGGCAACGGGCTGGCCGCGGACTTCGGCCTCTCCACCCCTGCATTTCCTGTCGCCGACACCGACCGAGCCATGGCCGCCGGCGCCGGACAGGTCACCGCACTCGTCGACCACACGAAGGTCGGCCTGCGCTCCTCGGTGCTCACGGTCCCCACGGAGGAGATCGACCATCTGATCACGGACTCCGGCAGCGACGGCTCCGAGCTGGATGCACTGCGCACCGCAGGCGTCGATGTCGAGGTCACCACCACCTCGGCGAGCTGACCGACGACCCGCGCCCAGCTCGCCGGAGCCTCTCGACCTCTCGATCTGGCTGAACGGCGCTCAACGGCGGCCGCGTCAGAGTCCTCGGCACCGTCGGAGGCGCACTGCTCTTGCAGCTCATCGTCTCCACCTTTTCGTCCCCCACAGTGTTGCGGACTCCGTCACGCAGATGATCCAGGCCGTCGTGATCGTCGTCGCGGTCGCAAAGCTCCTCCTCTCGCGGGTCCAGGCAAAGGAGCGTGAGCGCAGACGCGGAGGCGAGGTCGCGGGTATCTCCGACACGCCGAGGGCAGGGGGAGAATCCCCGCCCACAGGCGAGCGATCATAAACAATCAAAACTTTTCATGTTCGATCACTGGAGATCGGTCGATCCGTCCTCTAGAGTATCCGTTTGAGGTGGCTTTGATCACAAGGAGCCATTCACCGAAGACGTTGGAGGAACCTTGGAAGACATCCGCCTGGACGCTCAATGGATCGACTATCTGCTGATCGCGATCTACTTCGTATTCGTCCTCGGAATCGGCTGGTTCGCCAAGCGCGGCATCTCCTCGAGCATCGAATTCCTTCTCTCCGGGCGCAGCCTTCCGGCGTGGGTGACGGCCTTGGCCTTCGTCTCGGCGAACCTCGGTGCCGTAGAGATCATGGGGATGTCGGCCACCGGCGCCCAATACGGCATGCCGACGATGCACTATTTCTGGATCGGCGCGGTCCCGGCGATGCTCTTCCTCGGTGTGGTCATGATGCCCTTCTACTACGGTTCGAAGGTCCGGTCCGTTCCCGAGTTCATGCGCAGACGTTTCGGCACTGGCGCCCACCTCGTCAACGCGCTGTCCTTCGCCGTCGCACAGATCCTCATCGCCGGCGTCAACCTCTTCCTCCTCGGCACGATCGTCAATCGTCTCCTCGGTTGGCCGCTGTGGATCGCCCTGGTCGTCGCTGCCGCCATCGTCCTGTCCTACATCACGCTCGGCGGGCTGACCGCTGCCATCTACAATGAGGTGCTCCAGTTCTTCGTCATCGTCGCGGCCCTGCTGCCGCTGACGATCATCGGCCTCAATCGGGTGGGCGGTTGGGACGGTCTCGTGGCGAAGGTCAGCAACGACGGCATGCTCGGGGCCGAGCAGCTGAGCAGCTGGCCGGGAGAGCAGCTCTCCGGGTTCTCCAACCCGGTGCTCTCGGTGGTCGGGATCGTATTCGGGCTCGGTTTTGTGCTCTCCTTCGGCTACTGGACGACGAACTTCGTCGAGGTCCAACGTGCCATGGCCTCGAAGAGCATCAATGCCGCACGACTGACTCCGATCCTCGGCGCCTTCCCGAAGATGCTCATTCCGTTCATCGTCATCATTCCCGGAATGATCTCGGCGGTCCTCGTGACCCAGATGACGAAGTTCAAGCAGATCGCGTCCAGCGTCGACGAAGCGACCGCCCAGTCCCAGACCGGAGTGACCTACAACGATGCGCTCCTGCTGCTCATGCGCGAGGTTCTGCCCAATGGTCTCCTCGGAGTTGCCATCGCCGGCCTGCTCGCCGCCTTCATGGCCGGAATGGCCGCCAACATCTCCGCGTTCAACACCGTCTTCAGCTATGACCTGTGGCAGCAGTACGTGGTCAAGGACCGCGACGACGCCTACTACCTCAAGGTCGGCCGCTACGCCACGGTCGGCGCCTGCATCGTCGCGATCTTCACCGCCCTCATCGCCGGCAACTTCGCCAACCTCATGGACTACCTGCAGACTCTGTTCGGCTTCTTCAACGCACCGCTGTTCGCCACCTTCATCCTCGGTATGTTCTGGAAGCGCATGAGCCCGACTGCCGGCTGGGTCGGACTGGTCGGCGGCACCCTATCGGCCGTCGCGGTATTCGTCCTCAGCGAGACCGGCGTGTTCGACCTGCCCGGTCAGGGCGCAGCGTTCCTCGCCGCCAGCACGGCGTTCGTCGTCGATATCGTCCTCTCGGTGATCGTCACCTTCAGGACCACACCCAAGCCTGCCCAAGAACTGCGAGGGCTCGTCTATTCGGAGACGCCGAAGACCGACTTCGAAGATCTCAGTGAACCGAAGCCCCCGATGTGGAAACGCCCGGTGCCCGTTGCGGGAGTCGCCCTGGTCCTCGTCATCATCCTCAACGTGGTCTTCGGCTGAAGGAGCAAGTGAGAACAATGAGCAAAGCCAATGAACTGACCAAGACCGCAGGTGCCTTCGACATACGAAATTTCATCGGCGTGCTGCTGGGGATCTTCGGAGTCATCCTCGCCATCGCAGGCCTTGTCGACTACACCCCCGACGAGGCGGAGCGGACCGGCGGAATCGACGCCAACCTCTGGACGGGAATCAGCCTCATCCTCGCCGCGGTCTTCTTCATCGCCTGGGCCAGGCTGCGTCCGATTCGCATCATCGCCGATGAGTCGACCGAGGTGGCCGAGACCGGCGAGACCCGCGCCTAGTCCGGCCGGGCGTTTTCGCTGCCTGGTCGGCCGATCGTCCTGCCTGGTCGGCCGATTCTCCTGCGGGCCCAGGTCGGTCGATTCTGCCTCGAAGTCAGGCGACTCTGCCCGCGCCCTTTCCCGGACTGACTGCGAAGATGTCGGGCCTGCGGAATCCGTGGTCGGCGAACGTCGCGCGGACTGCCTCGCCAACCTGGTCGACACTCGCAATGTCAACGAGTGCGATCGCCGAACCCCCGAAGCCGCCGCCGGTCATCCGCGCTCCGATCGCACCGGCCGACATGGCTGCCGCGACAGCGGTGTCGAGTTCGGTGCACGAGACCTCATAGTCGTGGGCGAGGGAGTCGTGGGAGGCAAGCAGGAGTTCGCCGATTCCGCGAATGCTGTGGCTCCCGCCGCCGGACTCTAAAAGGTCGACGGTGGCTCGGACTCGGGCGTTCTCAGTGAAGACGTGCCGCACCCGCTTCCTCTGCTCCTCGTTGAGTGGGCCAAGGTCCACGCTCTCATCCAATTCGCGCAGACTCGCAGCTCCGAGGATCCTGGCGGCCTCCTCACAGGTGCGCCGCCGGTCGCCGTATCCGCTCTCGCTGTGGGAGTGGGACACGCGGGTATCAATGACGAGCAGCCGCAGCCCTTCGGCTTCGAGATCGAAGGGGATCTGTCGAGTCCGAAGGTCCCGACAGTCGAGGAAGAGTGCATGCCCAGCCTCGGTCATGATCGAGGCCGCCTGATCGACGATTCCGGTTGGAGCGCCGACGAAGTCGTTCTCGGCGCGCTGGGTCAGCAGCGCCTTCTCTCGGTCGTCGAGTCCGAGCCCGCAGATCTCGTCGACGGCGATGAGGACCGCCACCTCGAGCGCATGGGACGAAGACAGACCGGCTCCTACGGGGACACTCGATTCGATGTAGAGGTCGATGCCGCCGACGACTGTGCCCGTCGTCTTGGCGATCTCATCGACGACACCCGCCGGATGGCTGAGCCAGCTCGGCAGAGCTCCGGGTACCAGTTCTTCGGCCGTGAACTGGCCTGCGAGTCTCTCACCCGACTCGTCGCGATGGTCGGAGACGATCCGGATGCTCTCCTCGCGCCGAGGTGGTGCCGCAGTTCCGTGTTCATGATCCTCCGACCGGCCCCAAGGACGCAGGCCGATGGCCACGTGGACAGCCCTGTCAATGGCGATGGGAAGGACGAACCCGTTGTTGTAGTCGGTGTGTTCTCCGATGAGATTCACGCGCCCGGGAGCACGGAAGCAGTCATTCGGTGGATAGTCGAATAACGCTTCGAACTCGCGGCGCATGTTAGTGCCCGTCGGAGGGGTGGCCGCGCTCATCTGCGACCGTCTTCGAGCGCAGGCGACGCCGCACGCAACCGTGCAGCCGTCTCTTCGGCGGAGACGTCGCCGACGAAGGCTCCCATTGCCGCTTCGGATCCAGCGAGGAACTTCAGCTTGCTCTCGGCACGTCTGGGGCTGGTGATCTCGAGATGCATCCACTCCGCCGAGCGGTCCGCACAGTTGACCGGCGCCTGATGCCAAGCTGCGATGTATGGGGTGGGAGTCGAATACAGGTTGTCGATCCTTCGCAGCACCTCGGGGTAGATGCCAGCGAGGTCGTCGCGTTCGGCATCGTCGAGTTCGTCGAGTCCCAGCACCTGCCGATGCGGGACGATGTGGACTTCGACGGGCCACCGAGCTGCAAAGGGCACGAAAGCAGAGAAGTATGCCGACTCAAGGACCATCCGCTCCCCCGAGCCGCGTTCGAAGTCGAGGATGTCGCCCAGCAGCGGCCTGCCGGTCTCGCGCTTGTGCTGCACCGCTCGAGCCGAGGTGACTACGGTGTGCGGGGTGACGAACGGATAGGCATAGATCTGGCCGTGCGGGTGGTTCATCGTCACACCGATATCCTCACCCCGATTCTCGAACACGAAGACCTGCTCGATCCCCTCTTGTGCAGCGAGCTCCCGGCTCCGATTCGCCCAGGCGTCGATGACTGTGCGGGCACGCGCCGGGTCGAGGTCGGCGAACGATCCATCGTGCTCGGAAGAGAAGACGACGACCTCACAGCGCCCATGGGCGGGGGCGGTCAGTGCGGATTCGGAGGCCGCCTCGGCGAATTTCTGTCTCGGATCGGCAGGCACCGCTCCGAGTGATGGCCCCAGCGAAGGGAACCGATTCTCGAAGACGACGACGTCGTAGTCGGCGACAGGGATCTCAGTGGGTCGTCCGGGTGCCGAGGGGCAGAGGGGGCACTCGGCGGCGGCGGGAAGATGCGTCCGCGACTGGCGATGCGTGGCCACGGCCACCCACTCGCCGGTGAGCAGGTCGAAGCGCAGCTGTCCGCCGGTAGGACGCGGTTCTGCGGGGCGATGGTCCTCGGCAGGTGGTGCCGCCGTCGAATCTTCGTCTTGGAAGAAAAGGATGTCTCTGCCGTCGGCAAGCGTGTTCCGACGAACCTGTGTGCTCAACGGACACCCACGAGTTCAACGGCTCGTCGGTGGAATTGAGAAAAGCTACACTGACCCATCAGACCTCCCAAAACTGATCATTTTCGATCATAATGCTAACATCCGCATGGGAGAGATCCCAGATCTCGCGTAGAATTCTGGGACACCGGAATATCCGCTCACCACCTGCTCAGGAGTCGCATGACCGATCTCATCGAGCTCGCCCTGGGCGACGACAGCGCGGTCGTCTCCACAAGCGGAGCAGCTCTGCTCGACTATACCGTCGGGGATCGTCCAGTCGTCGTCCAGATGTCCGCCTTCGATGGCGCCGTGCTGGCACCGTGGCCGAACCGTATCGCCGATGGACGCTATGACTTCAACGGCCGCTCCCACCAGTTGCCCATCACCGAAGTCTCACGCGAAACGTCTCTGCATGGTCTTGTGGCCGAGACCGCCTGGAAGGTGAGTCAACGCAATGATGCCTCGGTACGGCTCGAAACAGACATCTCCGGCCCGCCGGGGTATCCCTTTGATTTGTCCCTTGAGGTGACCTACGCCCTCGTCGAGCGTGAAGACGAGGGCGAATGTGCGAATGAATACGAGGGCAGCGGCGAGCTCCGGGTCCTGGCTGTCGCGAGAAACATCGGGCACGAGACCGTTCCCTTCGGTTTCGGCTTTCATCCCTGGATCCATCCAGGCGCGGAACGAGTTGATCAGGCACAGCTGCTCGTTCCGGCAGAAACCTGGTTCGAGACCGATGACAGACTCATCCCCCAGACGATCAGGCATTTCGACACCGGATCGTACATCCCCGCCGATCACGGGCCCGACGAAGCATCCTGCGTCCTCTGCAAAGACTTCCGCGCGCTGCGCACTCTTGGCCCGGCGATCCTCGATGACGCCTTCGGCACACCACAGCGCGGTGACGACGGGTGGTCGCGAGTGAGGTTGAGAGGAGCCGACGACAGGACGGTCACCATCGGAATGGATGAGAGTTTCCGGGCCTGGCAGTTGTGCACCGGAGACGAACTCGACCAGCCGCTTCGCCGCAGCGCCATTGCCATCGAACCGATGACGTGCCCACCCAACGCCTTCGCCTCAGGTTCGGACTTCGATGTCATAGAAGCGCAGGGCGAACTCCGCGCGGAATGGACTGTCTCCTTACGTTAGCGGAATGGACCGTCTCCTTACGTTAAGAGTTCTGGCTGCAAAGTCAGCCTGCACTGATAAGTTGCGACTATCGGCTTCAACTCGTGCGAAGGAAGATTATGTCGACACCACAGAACCCGTACTCCGGTTCGGATGCAGAGAACAATCAGAACATCCCGGGCGATCAGCCTGATCCTGACCTGGACCAGCCGCAGGAACCCGCGGCCGGCGAACAGACGGTTCACGAACCCGCTGTCGGCGAACAGCCAGGTGACCCCCAGTCGCATGCTGGCACTGCCCAGTATGGCCAAGGCTCACAGTTCAGTCAGAGCGATCAGTACAGCCAGGCAGATCAGTTCAGTCAGAGCGATCAGTACAGCCAGGCAGATCAGTTCAGTCAGAGCGATCAGTACAACAGCCAGCAGAGCCAGTTCGGTCAGCAGCAATTTGGCCAAGGCGGCCAGTACACGCCTCAGGATCAGTACGACCAAGGCGGTCAGTACGACCCACAGAATCAGTACGTTCAGTATGGACAGCCAGCCCAGCAGGGTCAGTACTATCAGGATGCTGACTACGCTGCATACAACCAAGGCAATTACGCTGGCTCCCAGCACGCTCCGGTGGGCAATTTCCAGCAGCCGGCAGCGCAGCAGAAGCCTGGCGGAAGCGGCGGTTTCTTCAAGTCGCTCTTCGACTTCCGCTTCGATAATCTCATCGCCGTGCGATGGGCAGGATTCATCTACATCATCGCCATCGTTGTGGCTGCGTTGTCCTGGCTGGGATCCATCATCGGCGGAATCGTCACAGGTGCAGCAGCAGGAGCGGCGACCGGTTATCTGGGCGATGGCCCGAGCTTCAGTCCGTGGCCGCTGCTGCTGGCGATCATCTTCGGCTGGATCATTCCCGCCCTCTGGGTGATCTTCGTCCGATTGGCCCTCGAGCTCATCGTGGCCAACGTCAAGACGGCGGAGAACACGAAGAGGATCGCGGACTCCCTCGGACGCTGAATCAGCTCAGCATTCTCTCTGAGTTCATTCGACCTGAGTGCATTCGCTCTGAGTTGCAGTGATCGGCTTCGAAGCCGAGCTCTGTGACTCAGAGCGAGCTGATTCAGAAACATCCGGACCCGCGAGGCTCAAGGAGGCTCGCGCATCTGCAGAAAAATGGTCGTGAATTAGAGCGAGCCCCACACCGATTCCTCGATGCGGGACTCAACCGTACCCCCGAGCAGGTTCGAACTGCCGTTTCCGCCTTGAGAGGGCAGCGTCCTAGGCCACTAGACGACGGGGGCCAATAAACAGCTCAGAGTCATACTCCCGATGCTGTTCGCTGGGGTACCAGGACTTGAACCTAGACTAAATGTACCAGAAACACTCGTGCTGCCAATTACACCATACCCCAATGTCATTCAGGCCCATCCCCGAAGGAATTTCCCTGAGCAACGAGATATAACTCTACACAAACCCCCCGCTCGACTCCAAATCATCGGGGCTCATTTTCGGTGTGACCTTCTTAACACCGCTTCCCGCGAGAACGATTTGCCTCTCACTCGAACGATGTGCCACCTGCACGAACGAATTCACTCCCGCGCCAGGGAGATGAGTCGATCGAGCACCCGGTATCCATCAGCACGCAGTCCGTTGTGCTCGTACTCGTTCGTCACCCATGGTTTCACTCCGTCGAGGAGGTCCGCTGTAGCCAATGAGTACTCCGGAGGAACGTAGGCGTCCTCGAAGTACACCGCTGCGCCTCCGCGCACGTTCGAGGCCCGCAGCGCATCAACGTCGTAGAGCCTGGGCCATTCGTGCTGTGCCACGAGCTGGGCCACCTCGGCGAAGGGGGCAAGCTCGGGATCCTCGGCAAAAGACTCGGGGCCGGCGTGCTCGCCGGCCAAAAGGGTCGGATCGGCTTCGACGTCCGCAGGCATTGCCCTCCGAGCTGCCCAGTTGGTGACCGCGCCGTCGGCCCAGCAGGACTCGTGGACCACGGCGTAGAGCGGGTTTCGTCCCGAGAACGGCAGTGCAGCAGCCAGATCATGACGGAATGCCGCCGAGGCGAGGTCCAGGTCCAGCAGGTAGTGCAGCTTCTCGGGTCCGTCAGAGGCTCCGAGGAAGTGCCCGAGGAGCCGGATGCGTTCCGTCGTGGCGCGGGCTCCGCCGGGCAGTGCGATGCCCCCATCCGCCTCGGCGAGGTCGATGAGCCGGGCGAGCTTGTCACGGTCACCGGGGAACGCTCGGTAGAACTGCTCCGACTTCCGCTTCATTCCTTCCCACGTCGTGGCGTACACGGTGGCGGGGTCGGTGTCGATCGCCGGCAGTCCGCCGGTGAAGTAGACCTCGTTCAGCGATTCCGAATGCGCGGAGACATACCGCAGGGCGGTGAATCCTCCGAACGACTGACCCAGCAGCGACCAGGTGTCGACTCCCAGCCCGCGGCGCAGGATCTCAGCGTCTTCGACGATCGAATCGGCACGGTAGTGGCTCAGCGCCGCAGCGATGTCTGCAGGGGCCTCGCCGACTCCGTCGAGACCGGTGATGCGTCCGTCCGCGGAGCCGATCGGGCTCGACCTTCCGGTTCCGCGCTGGTCGAGCATGACGACTTGGAAGTCCTCGAGTGCTCGCGCCAACCAGGTGGACTCGCCGACGGGGGTGGTGGGCCTTGGCGCTTCGACACCCGGACCGCCCTGCAGGAACACGAGGTACGGCTTGGTGCTGTCCGCCTCGGTCGCGGTGATTCGGGCGAAGACCTCGATGTGCGCCGAGGCGGCCGCGGACAGTCCCGCTCCCCCGCCGAAGTGGTCGAGTGGGGCTTCGAAGGTCACGTCCTTCAGGTGCAGTCCCCCACGCGTCCAGGCCGCCTGCTTGAGCATCGTCACAGCTGGGCTGCCAGCGCCCGCAGGCGAGTCAGTGACGAGTCCTTGCCGAGGATCTCCATCGACTCGAACAGAGGTGGTGAGACCTTGCGTCCGGACACGGCCACGCGCAGCGGGCCGAAGGCCAGTCGAGGCTTGATCTCCATCTCGGTGACGAGTTTGACCTGAAGCGTTTCGTGCAGCGTGTCAGTCGTCCAGTCCTCGACTCCTTCGAGGACCTCGATCGAGGCGGCGAGCACCTCGGGAGCCGAGTCCTTCAGGGTCTTCAGACCGTCCTCGGCCATGGTCAGCTCGGCATCGGGAGTGAACAGGAATGCGAGCAGGTCAGGTGCTTCGCCGAGGAGGTTCATCCTCGTCTGCACGAGCGGAGCCGCCTGGCTGAGGATCTCCAACTGAGCCTCCGATGGCTTCTCCGGGAGCACCTCGGCGGCCTGGAGATAGGGCACCAGACGGTCACGGAAGTCGCTGACGTCGAGGAGCCGGATGTGGTCGGCGTTGATCGACGTCGCCTTCTTCACATCGAAGCGGGCGGGGTTGGGCAGAACATCGTGGATGTCGAAGGCCTCGACGAACTCCTTGACGCTGAACACGTCCCGGTCGGGTCCGATTGACCAGCCGAGCAGGGCCAGGTAGTTGATGATGCCTTCGGGGATGAAGCCGTTGTCGCGGTGGAGGAACAGGTTGGATTCCGGATCGCGCTTGGACAGTTTCTTGTTGCCGTCGCCCATCACGTAGGGCAGGTGACCGAACTCGGGGGTTGCCTCGGCGACGCCGATGTCCTTGAGCGCTTCGTAGAGCACGACCTGACGTGGGGTCGAGGACAGCAGGTCCTCACCGCGCAGCACATGGGTGATGCCCATGAGGGCGTCGTCGACGGGGTTGACCAGGGTGTACAGCGGCTGGCCGTTCGCACGGACGACGACATAGTCGGGAATGGTGCCTGCACGGAAGGTGATCTCTCCGCGCACCAGGTCGGTGAAGGTGACGTCCTCGGCCGGCATGCGCACACGCCAGACCGGCTCGCGTCCTTCAGCCTTGAAGCCGGCGATCTGCTCGGCAGTGAGGTCCCGGTCATAGCCGTCGTAGCCGAGCTTGGGGTCGCGGCCTGCGGCCTTGTGCCTGGCTTCGACCTCTTCGTTGGTCGAGTAGGACTGGTAGATGTGTCCGGCGGCTTTGAGCTTCTCGATCACGCCGGCGTAGATGTCGCCGCGCTGGGACTGGCGGTAGGGTCCGTCGGGTCCACCGACGTCGATGCCTTCGTCCCAGTCGAGACCGAGCCACTTCATGGCCTCGAGGACCTGGCCGAAGCTCTCCTCGGTGTCACGGGCGGCGTCGGTGTCCTCGATGCGGAAGACGAACTTTCCGCCGGTGTGCTTCGCATACGCCCAGTTGAACAGGGCGGTGCGGACCATACCGACGTGCGGGGTGCCGGTGGGTGATGGGCAGAAACGAACTTTGACGCTCACTGTGATCCTTCGGTCTCTGGTGCTGCGAGTTGTGTGGCTGCGAGTTTTGGGGCTGCTGCGCGGTGGGGCTTGAGCTGGTGATGTGTGCCGGTCTCAGGCGTCCATGACCATGTTGGTGAGGACTCCGAGCCCGTCGATCGCGATATCGACACGGTTTCCGGCGACGATCTGACCCACGCCGGCGGGAGTGCCGGTGAGGAGGACGTCCCCGGGCAGCAAGGTGATCGTCTCGGACAGGTGCTCGATGATCGTCGGGATGTCGAAGATGAAGTCGGCGGTTGTGCCGTCCTGCTTCAGATCCCCGTCGACCCAGGACCGGATGGAGAGGTCATCGACGTCGAGCTCGGTTTCGATCCATGGTCCAAGTGGGCTCGAGGTGTCGAAGCCCTTCGCCCGGGTCCACTGCTTGTCCGACTTCTGGATGTCCCGCAATGTGACATCGTTGCTGGCGGTGTAGCCGAGGACGTAGTCGAAGGCGTTCTCTGCCTTCACGCCTTTGGCGACGCGGCCGATGATGACGGCCAGCTCGGCTTCGTAGGACACATATTCGCTGATGGCGGGCAGACGGATCGGGTCTCCGGGGCCGATGACCGAGGTGTTGGGCTTGAAGAAGGTCAGTGGGCTGATGGGCACCTCATTGCCGAGCTCGGCGGCGTGGTCGGCGAAGTTGCGGCCGACGCCGATGACCTTCGACCGTGGCAGGATCGGACTGAGCAGACGAACATCGTCGAACTTCAGCCGCTCCCCCGTCGACTGGGCCGGAGCGAAGAACGGGTCCTGGTCGAGAACGGCGAGGCTGAGACCGGATGTGTCCCACACGCCGTCCTCAATCTGCGGCACGTCGCCTTCGACGACTCCGTATTTGGGTTCATCCTGGTGCACAAATCTGGCAATACGCATGTGCCCCAGTCTAGTCAGTCGCCTGAGTCCCTGGCACACGGGCTTTCCAGCTTTCGGCTGAGACACTGGGGACATGCCCGATTCTCGACGCTTCGACCTGCAGACCATCTCTGCGGGCCTGCCCGCTGCTGCGCTCATCGACCAGTTGGCGAACTCCTCTGTCGGCAGCTTCCCCCGTCTGGTCGTCGAGGCCCCGCCTGGAACCGGCAAGACCACCTTGGTGCCCCCGCTCATCGCCGAGCATCTGTCCGGAAGTCAGACAGGGCCCGCCGGTTCATCCGCTGACCCGGGGCGCATCATCGTCACTCAGCCAAGGCGCATGGCGGCTCGAGCAGCGGCCAGGCGACTGTCGACGCTGACGGGGACCCGCCTCGGCGAGGATGTCGGGTTCACGGTTCGCGGCGAGTCGCGCACCTCGGCGCGCACGAGGATCGAGTTCGTGACCACGGGAGTGCTGCTGAGTCGGCTGCTGCGCGATCCCGAGTTGGCGGGAGTCTCAGCGGTCATCCTCGATGAAGTGCACGAACGGCAGTTGGACACCGATCTGACGTTCGCGCTGTGTCGAGAGCTCATCGATCTGCGTGAGGACCTTGGTCTCGTCGTCATGTCGGCAACCCTCGATGCCAGGATGTGGGCGAGGCGCCTGGGCTCCGGGGACAGCACCGCCGGGGACAGCGCAGTCGAAGACTTCTCTGACGGGATCTCCTCCGACGGAGGCGGGGAGCCTGCGGTGATGCTCTCGGTCGCCGCCGAGGTCCATCCCCTCGACATCAGGTGGGCACCGCCGAAACAGCGGCCGCTGGATGCACGCGGAGTGACCTGGGACTTCCTCGATCACATGGCGCGAACGACCATCGATGCCCTGTCTCGGCACGACAGTGGCGACGTGCTCGTGTTCGCCCCCGGTGCCCGGGAGGTCGAGGAGATCGCTTCACGGATCACCCGGTCGCCTCACACCGGTGCGGGAACAGAAGTCCACACACTGCTCGGACGCACTTCGGCCAAGGATCAGGATGCGATCCTGCGCCCCCATCCCGCCGAGGCTGGCCATCGTCGCGTGATCGTGTCGACCTCGGTCGCGGAGTCAGCTCTGACAGTTCCCGGAGTGAGCATCGTCGTCGACTCGGGGCTGGCCAGAGTTCCACGGTTGGACACTCGTCGTGGAATGTCGGGGCTGGTCACGACCCGCGAGTCCAAGGCCTCGGGAACCCAGCGTGGTGGTCGTGCCTCACGGCTGGGCCCGGGCACTGTCTATCGCTGCCTGTCCGAACCGGATTGGGCGAGTCTGCCCGAGCACACGCCGGCAGAAATTGCGACCTCCGATCTCACTTCGGCGGTCCTGACCCTCGCGGTGTGGGGCGGCGACACGGACCTGCTGCCGGATCCGATGCCAGAGGGCCCGCACCGCCTGGCCATAGAGAATCTCGTGGCCCTCGGGGCGATCGAGGTCGCAGAATCCGCAGTGATGACGGACGGTGAAGACAAGGCGAGCGCCGAGACTGGGGCGCTTGAGGACGCCGCCGTCACCGTGACGGAGCTGGGGCGGGCCATCGCCCGGATTCCCGCCTCCGTGTGGTCGGCGCGAGGTCTCTTCGACGGAGCCGCAATGCTGTCCCCGACCGCGGCAGCCGAGGCGATCGCTGTGATCGAATCCGAGCAGCGGGCTCCCGGCGCCGATCTCGTGGCCACCCTGCGCGAGCTGCGGCGCAGCAAGGACCGGCGGTTCACCCAGGATGTGAAGCGCTTCGCGGGCCTGGCCGCGGAGTTCTCGGATCCGCCCGGCGCTGCCGCACGCGACGCAGCCGGACGGGACTCTGCAGGGCGCGACACAGCCGTACGCGACACAGCAGTCCACCAAGCACAAGGCCACAGCTCAGTTCGGGGTGGTTCTCTGCGCCCTGATGATCTGGGTCTCGTGGTGGCGCTTGCCCACCCCCTGCAGATCGGACGGCTGCGCAGTTCCTCTGCTTCCGAGTATCTGCTGGCATCCGGAACGGCGGCGTCCCTGCCCCGGAACTCGTCTCTGCAGGGCAGCCCTTGGTTGGCGATCTCCGATGTCGGACTCTCGGGCGGTCGCGCCGTGATCAGGGCTGCTGTGGTCATCGACGAGGACACCGCTGAACTTGCAGGCGCCGGACTGATGGCGACCGAGGAGACTGCGACTTTCGATCAGGGGAAGGTGCGTGCGGTGCGCCGGACTCGCCTCGGCGGCATCGAACTCACTGCCACGCCGATCAAGGCGAGCCCGGATCTGGCTCGGTCGGCGATCGCAGCGTCTGTGCGCCAGCGCGGGGCCCGCGAGATTCTGCGACCCAGCGAGGCATTCGAAGACCTGCGGTCCCGCTTGGGGCTGCTGCATGCCGTCTATGGTGCACCGTGGCCGGACGTGCGCTGGTCGCGGCTGTCCCAGACCCTGATCGACTGGTGCCCGGCAGCCCTGGATCGGATCGCACGAGGGGCAGACCCGGGCAAGGTCGATCTGGTGTCGGCGCTGCGGACGCTCCTGCCCTGGCCGCAGGCGGCCCGCCTCGAGGAGTTGGTGCCGGTGAGCATCGAGGTGCCCAGCGGTTCACGGATCCGCCTCGACTACCCCGATCCCGACCTGGTGGATTCGGACTCCGAGTCCGAGCAGGGGCCGGTTCTCGCGGTCCGGCTCCAGGAGTGCTTCGGTTGGCAGACGGCTCCGAGCGTGTGTGAGAGCCGGGTGCCCGTGGTGGTCCACCTTCTGTCCCCCGCCCGCCGACCATTGGCCGTCACCAGCGATCTCGCATCCTTCTGGGCAAATGCGTATTCCCACGTCAGAGCAGAGAACCGCGGACGGTATCCGAAGCATTCATGGCCCGAGGATCCGCTGACGGCACCCCCGCTGCGCGGGACCAAACGGTCTGGGACAATGAAGCGGTGACCTCCACCGCCTCGCTGACAGCCGACAGCACCGACTTACTCGGTGCTGACAATGGTGCTGCCGAAGGAACCGCCGGTGCTGCGATCTGCGCGTCCAGGTGGCGCGCGTTGCGTGATCGTCACGCAACGCGGATCGCAGAGAGGACCGATGCGCACCTCGCCCGGCGCCTCAGGGGCGAGAAGCACCCGGTCGAGGACTTCCTGTTCACCTACTATCCGTTCAAAGCGGGTCAACTGGCCAAATGGAACCCCGGCCCCGGCGTGCGGCTCGAACTGGCCGATGACGCCGATCAGTCCTATTTCGACCGCCGCTGGTACGAAACGAACCCTGCTGGCACGGTCGCCGAGGTGGACGTCGAGGCCTGGCGCGAAGACCGGGGCGATGGGGCGAAGTTCATCGCCTCACTGCTCCAGTCGACCCTCCACCGTGAGGCGAACTTCGGGTGTTTCGGCATCCACGAATGGGCAATGGTCTACAAGCTCAGCGAAGAGCAGCGCCGCCACCAGCAGGTGCCGCTGCGTCTGAGCCATGAGGCCACCGATGCCGTCGTCGAGAGTCACCGGATCCAGTGCTCCCACCACGACGCGTTCCGCTTCTTCACCGAACCTGCCCGGCCCCGCAACACTCTTCAGCCCACCCGCGAGACCATGGTGGCCAACGAACAGCCCGGCTGTCTGCACGCGGGCATGGACCTGTACAAATGGGCGATGAAGATCGGCCCCATCGCCCCCTCCGACCTCGTCGTCGATTGCTTCGATCTGGCGCTCGACATCCGCACCCTCGATATGGAGGCCTCGCCCTACGATCTGCGCGGATGGGGCTACGGAGTCGTCGCCATCGAAACCGCCGCGGGCAAGGCCGAGTACATGGACCGGCAGAAGGCCTTCTCCGAACGTGCGCAGGCTCTGCGGCAGCGACTGCTCGACGCTCTGAATCACGTCGGAATCCACGCCCGGTAGAGTTCGGCCGGCGAGCACACAGTGTGGACCGCGCTGTGCAGCAGGAACGCCACTGCATAGGATCGATGTGTGCGCGCAATCGTCTATGAAGAATTCTCTGTCCTCCCTCAGCTGAGAGACATCGAGCCTCCCTCCGCCCCCAGTTCTGGTGTCGTCATCGACGTCGAAGCCACCGGAGTGTGCCGCAGCGACCATCACGCCTGGTCAGGCCATGATTCGACGATCACTCTGCCCCACGTGCCCGGGCACGAGCTGGTCGGTCGCATCGCCTCGGCGGGGCCCCAGGTCACGAAATTCCACACCGGCCAGCGTGTGACCGTGCCATTCGTGTGCGGCTGCGGTCGCTGCCGGTGGTGCTTAAGCGGCAATGCACAGGTGTGTCCCGATCAGACTCAGCCGGGGTTCACTCACTTCGGTTCCTGGGCGGATCAGGTGGTCATCCACAACGCCGATGCCAACCTCATCGCTGTTCCGGACGATCTCCCTGCCTCGGCGATGGTGGGACTCGGCTGCCGATTCGCCACAGCCTTCCACGGACTGCGCGTGCGGGCGAACCTTCACGAGGGTGAGACAGTTGCCGTCTTCGGCTGCGGCGGAGTCGGCCTGTCTGCGATCATGATCGCCCGTGCCATCGGTGCTCGGGTTGTCGCGGTCGACGTCAGCGATGCTGCGCTCGACCGGGCGCGTGAGCATGGAGTCTCACACACGGTCAACGCCACCGGTCAGACCCCGGACGAACTATCCGCCGAGGTGATCGCGCAGTTCTCGGATCAATCCCCAGATGGTGTGGCGGTGAGCGTGGATGCCCTCGGCCGTGAGGACACGATCACTGCTGCGATCGCCTCGCTGGCGCCCTTGGGTCGGCACGTGCAGATCGGGCTGCTGGCCGCGCCGCCTGTCGTCGACGTGGGGCGTGTCATCGGCCTCGAGCTCAGCGTGTTGGGTTCTCACGGGATGGCCGCGGCCGAATACCCGGAGATGCTGGACCTCGTCGTCGACGGCAAGTTGCGCCCGCAGGATCTGGTCACGAACATCATCGGGATCGAGGACGCGCCGGCGGCCATGGAGGCTCTGGCCTCGAACACCGGTTCGGGGATGACGATCATCGACCTCAATCGGTGAAATCGGGTCGTTGAGCCAATCCACTCTGGCCGCTGACCTGGCGGATTCCGGTCGCTGAGTTGACTCAGCGATCCTCCAGCGCCGACCTCATCGACACCGCCAGGTCCTCGATCAGCTCGGCCTCACCGCGGACCCCGGGTGCGAACGGCAGCCTGAGCCGATCCTTGCCCTTGTCGCGGTAGCGCGGGATGACATGCATATGGAAGTGGAAAACCGACTGCCAGGCGTCCTTGCCGCAGCAGTTGAGCAGGTTGACTCCATCGGCACCCCAGACGTCGAAGGCCTGCTTCGCGATGCGCTGCGATTCGATCGCCACGTCGGCGAGGTCGGCGGGCGGGATGTCGCACAGATCGGTGCTGTGACTTTTCGGGACGACGAGCAGATGCCCGTCGGAGCCCGGCTGGATGTCCATGAACGCGAAGGTCGTGTCCGTCTCAGCGACCTTCGCGCTCGGCACGTCACCTGCGACGATCCCGCAGAACAGGCAGTCCTGACTCATCGGCGCATCAGCCCGTCACACCATGACGGCGAGGACGACCGCGGACTCCTGGCCCGACCAGCGGCCCAAGAGCAGTCCTGCATCAGATCCCTCAGCCGGAGAGTCGAGGTTGAGCTCATACAGCACCTGCACGTCTTCGGCACCGGCCAGCGGACCCGTGCCCCAGGCATGAGCCACATCGGTGATCTCTTCGATTCTGTTGCCCTCATCGTCGACGCGGTACTGCTTCGCAGACGTTCCAGCGGTGGCGATCGTGTGGTCCAGTCGCTGCCGGAAGAGAGGATCGCCCATCCCGGCGTAGACCCAGCGCTTGCCGAGGATGGAATGTTCCATGGTGGCGATCAGGTGCTTGTCGGCACCTGCCAACTCTGCGCCGCGGTAGGTCAGGGGCACCTGGAAGACACGGTCACCGGCGGCGACGATGTGGATCTCGGCTCCAACCTTGTCTTCCGGATCATCCAACCGGTAGGAGGTGACCTTCTGCAGCGAGTCCGGAGCCACATCGGCCTCGGCTGCCCACGCCTGCTTGGTCAGCCAGGCAGAGATGACGTCGAGTTTCCCGGGGTTGAGTTCGGCCTTGTAGATGTCAGCCATGTCATGCCTTTCGGGTCCCGGGGATCCATTCCCCGTCGACCACTTCATAGTCGGAGAAGATCGCTGGGGCCTCTTCGAGCATGGCCTCACCGATCTTGTTGAACACCAGTCGGATCTCTTCCTCAGCACCCTTGGCGGTGCGCATCTCGATCACGTGACGAAGGGAGCGGAGGTTGGCGGTGTAGACGATGCCAGTGGCCAGGCCCTCGGGAGCGAAGCGACGCATGAAGGAAGTCATGTGCTTCTTGTGGGAGAACTTGGTGCTGGCTTCGTCGAGTTCGAAGTGCTCGGCCATCCACTTCTGGTGCTCTTCGAGCGTGTCGAGGACCTTGAGGGAGCGTTCCATGAGTTCCGAGTCCTCACGCGCCCATTCGGGGAACCAGAACGGAATGTCGGCCAGGCGGACGTAGCGCAGGGATTCCTGCGAGAACGCCGATCCTGCGCGGTGGCGGATCAGTTCGTGGGTGAGCACTCGCGAGACATTGTGCAGCACGAACGTGAAGTTCGCGTGTTCGAGCACCGAACCATGTTGGGAGGCGATGACGTTGCCCAGGTACTGGGCCGAATCCGTGCGCACACGGGATACATTCGGGTTCAGTCCCGGTTCCCATGAGCGGTAGCACATGCGTCCGGAGAACTCGAGCAGATCCTCGGCGTCGGGAGAATCAGCCTCTTCGACACGATCCGCCCAGGTAGTTCCGCCCACCTCGTCGAGGTATGTCCTCATCGATTCCCAGTCGATGCTGGGTTTTGCGAGCAGTTCTACGGACGGTTCGACCTGGCGCATGGCTCTCCTTGTGCAGGGTATGGCTTGATTGATTCCCAATCCTACAGACCAGATCGCCGAGGTGGTCCGACGGTCCGTGCCGAATGTTTCCAGACGCCTCCATCGCGCGCGAAAAAGCGAACTGTCAGGACGGCCGTTCCACCGCCGAGGAAAGTCGAGGGTTTCAGAGCATCATCCTTCATCGTCCTGTGGGCCCGTGAGGTCGTCTGCTCTGCCATTGGTCTCGGGCTTCCCGCCCCGTTCGGCCAGCCTTGACCAATGCCACGACGGCGCCGATTCCGAAGAACAGGAAGCCGATTGCTGCGACGACGAGCACCACGATCTGATGACCGCTCGCCCCATAGGTCAGCGCTGATGAGAGTGTGAAGATGAACAGGAGTCCCATCCCGAGCCCCATCAGCAGCGCCACCCACAGCGTGAGCACGAAGGTGGTCCGGGAATTGGGGTCCCTGCGCATCAGGATGCCGCCGAGGAGACAGGCACCGAAGAAGACCAGACACACCAGGCTGATCAGGCGGAGAGCGCCGATGAACATACACAGCAACGAGACCGCCACGAACACGGCCGAGACGATGATGAGCGCGGTTCCCTGTCGTCGCTCCCGGCGTTGCGATTCCACGGCAAGGGCCAGAGCTTGGTCCTGCCACCAGGGGCCTTGATTGCCTGGGGACATACTCACGGCACCCGGTGCGTCCACTTCTCGGTGCCGAACTTCTCATCAACCAAGGCCTGAGCCTTTTCCAGTTCGTCAGCGGTGAAGGTGTCGAAGCTTGCCCCATAGCGGTCGGCGAAGGTGTTGGCCATGACGTCGATGATGTCCTTGCGGGCTTCGCCGGTCTGACTGCGGAGAGGGTCGACGCGCTTCTTGGCACTCGAGACTCCCTTGTCAGAGATCTTGGCCTCACCGATGCGCAGGACTTCGACCATCTTGTCGGCGTCGATGTCGTAGCTCATCGTCGCGTGGTGGAGAAGAGTGCCATCGCGCAGTCGCTTCTGTGCCGCACCGCCGATCTTGCCTCCGGTCGAGGAGATGTCATTGATCGGTTTGTAGAAGGCTTCCACACCGAGGCTCTTCAGCGCTGCCAGCACCCACTGGTCAAGGAAGACATATGACTCCTCGTAGTCGAGGCCGGCGACCAGCGAGGGCGGCACGAACATCGAATAGGTGATGCAGTTCCCGCCTTCCATGAACATCGCGCCCCCACCGGAGATGCGACGCACAACCTGCACGCCGTACTTCTCTACGCCTTCTGGGCGGAGTTCGTTGACATACGACTGGAAGGCTCCGATCACCGTGGCGGTGTCGTCCCACTCCCAGAATCGCAGCGTCGGTTTCCGACGTCCCGCCGCCACCTCCTCCAGCAGCACCTGGTCGAGTGCGACATTGACCTGTGTGGGCAGCACCTGGCCGCGGATGACCTGCCAGTCGAAGTCGGTGAAGTTCGCCGCCGACCCCAGAGCACGGCGGACGACGGTGGCGATATCCGAAGTGGAGAATCCGTGCATCGCCAGTTCAGAGCCGTACCCGGCGAGCGCCGCATCGAGGCGCTGCCGCAGATTCGCGTTGTCGGCGATGACGCTGGCGCCCACAAGAGCGGGGGCGAGGTCGAAATAGGCCTCTTCGGGTTCGAGGAAGAAGTCACCGGAGATTTTGACCTCGGTGATGTGCTTCCCGTCAGTCTCCACATCGGCGACCACAAGCTTCCCGCCGATGACCTTGTATTCGGCGTGATAACGCTCGGGTTCGTGCATATCGTTCGTCATGTTTCCAAACCTACTCTCGGGGCCCTCGTCGAAGCTGTGAACTTGCTCACTCGCCGGTCAGTGAGTTCCACAGAAACCGGTAGCTCAGGGCCCGGGTGAATGCCGCCTGTCTGTTGTCCGATGCCGCTGAGTGTCCCCCTTCCGTGTCTTCGAAGAACCACACATCCGAGATGCCGCGATCCTGCATCCGCGCAGCCATCTTGCGTGCCTGCACTGGTCCGACACGATCATCAGAGGTTGCCGTCCAGAACAGCACTGGCGGATAGTCTGCGCCGTCTTCGAGCAGATGATAGGGCGAGAACTTCTGGATGAACGCCCAGTCCTCGGCCACATCTGGGTCACCGTATTCGGCCGTCCACGAATAGCCGGCGCTCAGTCTGGTGTAGCGGCGCATGTCCAGAAGAGGCACTCCGCACGAGATCGCGCCGAAGAGCGCGGGGTGCTGCGTGAGCATGTTCCCCACCAGCAGCCCACCGTTCGATCCGCCGGCGCAGGCCAGTTTCGACGGGCTCGTCACCCCGCGTGTGATGAGGTCCAGGGCAACGGCGGCATAGTCCTCATAGGCTCGCATCCGGTTCTCCCGCATCGCCGAGGTGTGCCACCGTGGCCCGTATTCTCCACCGCCGCGGATGTTGGCGAGAACATAGACCCCACGACGTCCTGCGGGAATCGGTGCCTCGGCGTTCTCACCGGTCTGTCGATCGGCGGGATCGTGTCGGGTTTCAGCCGTCGTGCGACCCAACCAGCCGATGCCCATCACCGGGGAGTACACCGGAGTCCGGCTGACTTCGAAACCGCCGTAACCGTCCAGGAGGGTCGGATTGGTCCCATCCAGCACCAGCGTGCTGTCGGCGATCTGGAAGTAGGGGATCTTCGTCCCGTCCTCACTGGTGGCGAAGTGCTGTTCAACGATGAACCCGTCGCTGGGAAAGAGTGCTGGTGCCGACTTGATGACGGCGGGTTCACTGTCACGTTTCGAAGATTTCAGGCTCCCGTACGACAGGGTCGATGGAGTCAGAAACCCCGTGCTCACCAGCCAATAGTCGTTGGCGCTCGCGTCATCATGCTTGTCGACTGCTCCCAACCCGACCATGTGATTGGCGGGGACTCCTGGCAGGGAAGACGACGAGAAATCGTCATTCGGGTCAAGAACAGTCAGTTGCGACTGCACATCGGTCAGCAGTTGAAGGATCAGGTAGTCCCGTGTCCACGTCCATGACTGCAGGGCCGTGTGCTCATCCGGGGTGAAGATGACGGTCGGTGCGATTGTTCCGGCCTTCACCTCGGCGATGTCAGCGACGGCCAGACCTCCGGCCGGGACTGAGAAGTCCTCATGAATCCACTCAGATTGGGGACGGAAGAGGACGTTGTCCCTTTCGAACCCGACTTCCACATCGGTCGGCACCTCGACGACGGTCCAGTTGTTCTCCCATGCCGAGGCGACGGTTGAGACGGACCCCGACTCATCGGTGACTGCATCGAGGTCGATGAAGCTGAGCTGCGTATTGAAGAAGTCGATGGCATCGATGGCGAACGCTCTGTCAGTGACGTCGGACGCTGCCGCTCCCACATCGCTGCCCACAAAGATGGCGACATGCTCGCGGGGCACCTCGGCGACGATCGGGGCATCGGAGATGGCCTGTCCGCGTGTGAGGACACGTGCCTGACGCGGATAGGACGATGTGGTCAGTGAGTCTTCACCGGTATCGGTGGCGACGATGATCGTGTCATCGTCCAACCACGCGAAGCGAGTCTTCGCCGAGGGCAGGTCGAAGCCGCCGTCGACGAAGGTTTTGGTCACCAGGTCGAATTCGCGCACCCGGTGGGCGTCGCCACCGTCGGGAGACAGTGAGACGAGTGCTCGGGAATCGTCCGAACGACGCACCGAGGCTCCGGCCCATACCCAAGGCGTCTCCTCCGCTCCGCCGAGTTCGTCGAGGTCGATGAGGATCTCCCATTCGGGGGAATCCGAGACGTAGCTGTCCCATGTGGTTCGTCTCCACAGGCCTTTGGGATTGTTGGAGTCACGCCAGAAGTTGAAGTAGTGCTCACCGCGTTTGGCCACCATCGGGATCTTGCCCTCGGAGTCCAAGGCTGTCCGAATCTCTCCGGCGATGGAGTCAAACAGGTCGTCCTGGAACCGGGAGATGGTCTTCGCGTTCTGATCCTTGACCCAGCCCATCTGTTCGTCACCGTGGATGTCTTCGAGCCACAGGTTCTCATCGTGTGGCATCGGGGCAGTGTTCTGCGACTCCGTGGCCGTGGTGGAGGTTTCGGTCTTCTGATTGTCTGCCGGAGCTTCTCTGCGCATGCCACCATCCTAGTGAACGGTCCGGCTCAGGCTGCTGGTCTGAACATCACCAGCCCCGGTTTGCCGTTGGGTGCCTGCGGCCCATGACCGAGCGTGAAGAAGCCGAGGCTCTCATAGAGTCGGCGGGCGGGGCTGTCGATGTCACTTGTCTGCAGCCAGCAGCTGTATCCGCTGATTCCGGCCAGCCACGTCTGCAGAGTGGCCCGTCCGAGACCAGAACTGCGCAGCTGAGGGTCACGTGCCAACAGGTTGAGCGCGAACGACCAATCGATCATCGGAGCGGCGTCTCCGAGAGTCGATCGGAGCTCATGTGCCCAGTCGTAATCCTGTTCCAGCCACGACCAGAAATGACCGTAGGCGATCGATCTTAAGCGCCCGTCGGATCGCCCTGCCACGACGAGGACCTGACCGTTTCGGACCGAGAGGTCGTAGAGGCTCCCGAACAGTGCCGCGTGCTTCGGATCTTCGCTCAAAGGAGGTTCGGCTGCCGCCGTTGCGTAGAGTTCTTCGACCTCGTGGGGAGGAGGCAACATTCCCGGGATTCCGGCTGCGGAGCCGACGGGTTCCCAGCTTTGGCCCAGCCCGCCTGGCACGCCCCACACGAGTTCGACGTTGAGCTCTGCAGGTGAAGTTCCAAGAACTTCACGCTCGGCATATTCGTCCATGCTCCCAGCCTAGCCACGTCGGCAGTCGCGCAGTTGAACTCAGAGGGAATTCTCGCTGGGCGGCCAAGAACATGATGCTGTGCCAAGGACATGATGCTCTGCCAGGGACATGGTGCTGCGCCAGGTGAATCAGAGTGCAGAGGCGAATTCGGCCAGTTGTCCGACAAGGCACATCTCCACCTCGCTCGGCGGCTCTTCACGACGGTGCCACATATCTACCTTGAGGGATTCGAATCTTCCCTCAAGCCTCGGCGCTTCGACCTTTCGAAATGGAGGAATCCTCACTGTGAAGGTGTTGGGTGTGCTGGCTTCATCACACGTCTGGTCGTTGGCGAGGTTGGAGCGAGGTAGCTCACTGGAATTCGTCGTCGGGGTCCCGAGCGGTCTGGTGCCGATCTGATACCTGTGCCCTGTGGGAGTTCGTACGACCAGCTCTTCTGCTGTGGCCTCGTGTCGCCAACCTGGCAGCTCCTTGAGGAAGTTGCAGGCAGCGCAGAGTCCCGATGCATTGTCCCAGACGGTCTCACCACCAGCGGCGAATGCCTGGGAGTGGTCTGCGTGTTTGATCTGGGCATCGCACCACGGTGATCGGCAGACGTCATCGCGGATCACCACCATGCGTCGTAGCAGTCCGGAGAATTCACGTCGCTTCGAGTCCATTCGGACCAGCTGTCCGTCGGACGGACGCGTGTACAACCTGCGGATGAAGACTGAGGCTTCGTTCTGAGCGATGAAGTCGCGTGCCGTCTTTGCCGGAATCGGGCCGAAGCCGGGAAACCATGCTGGAGTCTCGCCCGGGTCGAAGAGGCTGTTTTCATTCATCACCACGTGGACTTCGGTAGGAATAGCCTCAGCGCTGTCTTGGCCCGTTGTTCTCTCGACCAAGAGATCGGCCATGACCTGTCCTTGAGTTCGCCCTTCGGATTGTCCTGTCCCGACGATGGACTGTGCCGATTTCGACAGGCTGGTATACGCTGCCACAGCCTGCGACAGGGGCAGGAGCGCTGTCAGATAGGCCATGTTTCCTGGTGCAGGACGCACAGTGACGGCACGTTCTTCCACACATCTGTCGAGGTGCTCGACGGCTGCTTTCTGGTCGAGCTGCTGAGCCAGAGCGCGAACCTCGTTGCCGAGTCGACCGACACCCACCTCGGCGAGGCGGTCGGCCATCCGGTCATCGACCTGGTGACGCTTGTCTCTGGGAAGCCAATCGGTCTCCTTCACAACAACTCGCGCCTTCTCCTCTGAAATGGCTCCGCTCTTCAATGAGGCATAGGTCTTCGGCAGATCCAGCAACAAGGACCGGGCGAAGCCGAGCAGTCTGCTGCCTCTGGCCCGCGACACCTTCCGAGCCAAACCGATCTCGGCACCGAGGCCCTTGCCCTGGGTGCGGCTCGACATGCCTTCTTCGGCTTCGCGATTCCGACGGTGCATGTCGAATGTCAGCGTCTCTCTGGCCTGAGCTGCCGCACTCGCTGAGGTCAGTTCTTCCAGCGCAGTGATTCTGTCGATCGCTTCGTCCTCCGTCTGCGCGGGAGGCAGATCGGACAGCACTTCGTGCCACCGATGAATTTCGGTGATCACGTCTGAAACCGACTCCGCTTCCATATCAATGACGGTAGCGGTCGGTCCTGACACGAGATTTTCGATCAGTGTCAGCCCAGGTCAGAGGTGAAGCTAAGCAACTGGAACCTCAACCGAGCGCTTCGCCCGTGGTCTCGCGCGCAAGCAGACCCATCAGCACCACCGCCACGATCACGAGCAGTCCCGTGAGAATGAAGGTCACTGTCAGTCCGAGGACTGGCCACATGAACGCACCGAAGACCAGCGGAGCGATACCGGTTGCAATGCGCGAGGCCGCAGATGCCCAGCCGAAGCCTGAACCTCGCAGACGCGTCGGGTACAACTCCGACACGTAGGTGTAGAGAGTGGGAATCGCGATCTGCACGACGAACCCGAATCCGATGATGCTGGCCTTGGCGGCGAAGGTCAGCTCTGAGCCCGAGGCCTCGATGAACACTGCAGCGCCGACCAACAGGAGGGCGGAGACGATCGAGGTCACTCCGAGCACCCATTTTCGACCCACGCGTTCGACGATCAGAGCCGAGACGATGACGCCGAGGATGCCCACCGCGGTCATCGATCCGGTGACCATGAATGCTGCCTGATCGCCCAATCCCTGCTTCTTCAGGATGCCCGGCAGCCACGTCAGTGCCGCGTAGTAGACAAGGAGAACGGACACGAACAGCGACCACGAGACGAGAGTCGTCTTCGCCGAGTACTGCCAGAGCTGGACCAGCTGGCCGCTGGCTGCACGAAGCTGCTTGTTGACGGAAGTCACCGTTCCAGCCGAGTCCGGTGTCTTCACCGGCACCTGGGCCGGGCCGGTGACGTCGCCCGTGCCGGCGGTCCGGACTGCGGTCGTGCCGGCTGCGTCGCCCGTGCCGGCGGCACCGGAAGTGTCGGTCGTGCCGCTGGCACCAGAAGTGTCGGTCGTACTCACGATGGGGACATCGTGGGTCCAAGTCGTCACCTCGGCGCCAGTGCGCTCAACGAGCCGGGAGATGATGGCGTCGGCTTCGGCGTATCGTCCGACGGAAGCAAGGTAGAGGGGAGATTCGGGAATTCCAAAACGCACGGCCACCGTCAGCAGCGCGGGCACGATCATCACGAGCATGATGAGTCGCCAATCCCCCACGTCCAGCAGCATTGCAGAGACGAAGGCGCACAGCGATGCGCCGATCGGCCACCAACCGTCCATTGCCGTCAGGACCCGACCACGGTGCTTCTTGGGGGTGAATTCCCCGACGAGTGCATAGTCGACGGGGATGCATCCGCCGAGCCCGAATCCAGCGAGGAAGCGGAAGAGGATGAACCAGCTGAACGCTGGAGAGAAGGCGCCAGCGACGGTGAAGATCGAAAACACGAGGAGTGTGAGCGTGAAGGCCTTCTTGCGACCGATCACGTCAGCGATGCCACCCCAGATGAAGGCGCCCAACGCCATGCCGATGAGATTGGCCGTAGCGATCCAGGCGGCCTGGCCTACGCTCAGGCTCCAGTAGTCGCTGAGCAGTGGGATGAGGAACCCGTTGAGGGCGACGTCCCAAGCATCGAACATGAACCCGAGGCCGCCGATGATGAAGATGGCACCTTGGGTTCGCCACCGCCACGGAAGGTTGGCGACGACTTCGGAGGCGGTCGGCGTGGACGCCGAGGTTGCAGTAGACACGAGGCCACAATACCTCTTTAACGCATTTGTGAGTAAAATTCTCCAAATCTTGTCTGCGCTTCGATCCAGGCGATGTCCCTTCTTCGCCGGCACGGCCCTGTGGCTGGGATCGCGCGGCTGCTCCCACCTGCGCCAGGTTCGTTTCTCTGGATCATCCCGATCTCAACTGTCCTCAGCACTGCGGTCTCAACTGTCCTCGGCACTGCGGTGGGAATCGTCTTCACTCTTTGGGGTGCAGCGTCGTTGATGCAATTCGTCGCTGATACATCACAAGGACGGGGTGCAGCTAAAGAAAACGTCAGGTGGTGCTCAAGAAGATCGGGCGCAACTCAAGAAGGTCAGGCGCAGCGATCGAAATCGCAGCACCCGACCCTCTCAATGCGGGGCGTCCTGAGCCGCCATGTCTGAGCAGCCCTCAGCCCTCAGGCCTCAACACTCAAGTCCTCAGCCCTCGAGCCTCGAACCCAGACTTCAGGCCAGACGAACCATCCAGTTGTTCTTATCCTCGGCGCGACCGTACTGGATGTCGAGCAGAGTCTTACGGAACTCCATGGTCTTCTCACCAGGCTCTTCACCGTGGTCGATCGTGAATTCGCTGCCGATGACACGGCCGATCGGAGTCACGACTGCGGCGGTGCCACAGGCGAAGGCTTCGACGATGTCGCCATTGGCAGCTCCCTCACGCCATTCATCGACGGAGATCTTGCGCTCTTCCGGCTGCAGGCCCAACTGCGGGGCGAGGTCGAGCAGGGACCGGCGAGTGACACCGTCGAGGATGGAGTCACCGAGCTCCGGAGTGAGCAGGCGGCCGTCATTGGTCACGAGCATGAGGTTCATTCCGCCGAGCTCATCGACGTATCTGTTCTCTGCCGCATCGGTGAACAGGACCTGCTGGCAACCCTGGGCTGCAGCTTCGTTCTGCGCTGCCAGCGAGCCAGCGTAGTTGCCGCCGCACTTGGCGAATCCGGTGCCGCCGGCGCCGGCGCGGTTGAAGTTCTGCGACAGCCAGATCGAAACAGGTTTGATGCCGCCGGAGAAGTACGGTCCGGCGGGGCTGGCGATGACGTAGTAGTCAACCTCGTGGCTGGAGCGCACGCCCAGGAACCGTTCGGTGGCGATCATGAATGGGCGCAGGTACAGGCTCGACTCGTCGGCTTCGGATTCAGGGGTGGGAACCCACTGCTGATCGAGTGAGACCAGTGCCTTGATCGATTCGATGAAGTCGGATTCCGAGATCTGCGGCAGCGCAAGACGCTCGGCGGACTTGTTGATGCGCGCAGCGTTGCGCTCGGGACGGAAGGTCCAGACGGAGCCGTCTGCGTGGCGGTAGACCTTCATGCCTTCGAAGATCTCCTGCGCGTAGTGGAACACTGCAGCCGCAGGATCGAGCACCAGCGGGCCGTACGGCTTCACTTCGTGAGCGTGCCAACCATCGTCAAGGGTGTACCTGACATGGGCCATGTGGTCGGTGAAGTAGAGCCCGAATCCGGGGTCCTTCTTGATGTTCTCTCGCACCAGCTCGGGTTGCGGCTGGACATTCTTGAGAACGGCAAACTTGGTCATAAGAACTCTTTTCTCATTTGTGATGAGTGACACTGTCAGGGTAGTCCATCACCCCGGTGCGCGTCGCACCGGGGTGATAGCTCACGAATCGTCCAGTCGGCCCTCGCCTCGCCGAGGTGGTCGTGCCCGACCTCGGCCCCTGCAGGCCACGTCAGCTCAGGCGGGCAGCGATCGCGTCGCCCACCTCGGCGGTGGAGCGCTTGGTTCCGTCGCGGTCAGCCAGATCGGCTTCGACAGCGGTCTCGATCGACTTCGCCACGACATCGAGCCCCAGGTGCGAAGCCATGAGCGCACCGGAGAGGATCGAGGCGGTGGGATCGGCAATCTGCTGACCGGCGATGTCCGGGGCCGATCCGTGGATGGGCTCGAACAGGCTCGGTCCCGTGCCTTCGACATTGAGGTTGCCCGATGCGGCCAGACCGATGCCGCCGGTGACAGCCGCGGCGAGGTCGGTGAGGATGTCACCGAAGAGATTGTCGGTGACGATCACGTCATAGCGGCCGGGGTCGGTGACCATGTAGATCGTGCACGCGTCCGTGTGCTCGTAGTTGAACGTCACCTCCGGGTATTCTGCGCCGACCTTCTCGACGACGCGACGCCATAAGTGACCCGCGTGGACCATGACATTGTGCTTGTGGACGTAGGTGAGCTTCTTGCTCCTGGCCTGCGCACGTTCGAACGCATCGCGGACTGCCCGCTCCACGCCGTACCAGGTGTTGATCGAGACCTCGGTCGCGACCTCATAGGGGGTATCGGTGCGCACCGAGCCGCCCATTCCAGTGTAAGAGCCTTCGGTGCCTTCGCGGACGACGACGAAGTCGATCTCGCCGGGGTCGGCCAACGGGCTGGTGACTCCGGCGAAGAGCTTCGAGGGACGCAGGTTGACTGCGTGGCTCAGGCCGAAGCGCATCTTGAGGATCACACCTCGCTCGAGCACGCCCGACGGCACACTCGGGTCACCGCAGGCGCCGAAGAAGATGGCATCGTGGGAACGCAGCGATTCCAACTCGTCGTCCGTGAGTGTCTCGCCGGTTTCGTGCCAGCGCTTGGCACCGACCTCATAGTCCGTAAGATCGAGTTCCACGGGCTCGCCTGACACCTCGATGGCGCGCTTGAGGACCTTGAGACCTTCGGGGACGACCTCGTTGCCGATACCGTCGCCGGGCATGACTGCAATTGAGAACTTCATGGTCTCAGACTAGAACTCATCTCAGCATGCAACTTGGTCGTCCTACTATTCGGACACATTTCGACTGCCGGGTTCAGCGAATCCCGTCATCCACAATTTCATGTCTCAAACTTCGTTCCCGACTACAATTTCGCGGCCCGAGCGTCGAAGATGGGAGGAACACCCCGAAACCCCCAGAGAAAGTCGATCATTGACAGAGACGATCCGCAACGCCCGAGCCGCCGCACTTCCCGCCAAGCTCTCACGCTCCTGGCTATTGGTCAACGCGGCCAAGGAGGAGATCTTCACCGAGGCGCAGATCTCCGAATCGGATTCCGTCATCTTCGACCTCGAGGCCTCGGTCTCCGATGACAAGAAGCTCGCCGCCCGCGACAATGTCGTCCGTGCTCTTGAAAGCGGCATGTCCGCATGGGTCCGGATCAACAAGATGGACTCTGAGTTCTGGGACGACGACCTTGCCTCCATCGCCATGCTCCCCGGTCTGCGCGGAGTGATGCTGCCCGAGACGGAACGTCCCGAGCAGGTCTCCTACACTGCGATGCGCGCGAAGGCGGGACTCCCGGTCATCGCTCTGCTCGAATCTGCGATGGGTGTGGAGAACGCGACAAAGATCGCCGAGGCGCCGGGCACATTCCGCCTTGCCTTCGGAACGAATGACTTCCGCAAGGACACCGGCTTCTCCGGCGATCCGATGGCACTGGCCTATGCCCGCTCACGACTGACCATCGCCTCGCGCATGGGTGGACTGCCCGGTGCGATCGACGGCCCCTCCGCAGCTGTTGCCAGCGATGAACAGGTCCGCACGGACGCCGAGGTGACCCACATGATGGGCATGACCGGAAAGCTCGTGCTCAACGTCGATCAGGTCGTCACGCTCAACGAGTCGATGAGCCCGAGCGAGGACGAGCGCGACTGGGCCCGCCAGCTGCTCGAGGCAGCCGAGGGCGGTTCCGAGATCACCGACGGCTCATACCTGCCACGCCTGGCCCGCGCGAAGAAGATTGCGTCCCTGGCATCAACCTACGGACTCTGGAACGCCTGAGTTCTCAGGAATGTCGGTCCGTCAACCCTCGTGGATTCTGTGGTCCACCCTGCCGGCGGTCCTCCTCGTCGTTGCCTTCGGCCTATGGCTGAGAGTCAATGTCTCCGGGCCCACGTCGGTTGACCAGGACTGGCTGAATCTCGTCGGGCTTGATCCCGACACCTCCGGATACTGGCTGGCGGTCATCCTCGCCGAGGTGGGAGGGGGTACGGGGGCCGTGATCTGCACCGGCCTGCTGGCTGCGCTCTTCATACTCCTGCGACGATTCCGCTCCGCGGGCGTCCTCGTGACCACCATGCTCATGGGAATCGTCCTGTCCGAGCTGCTCAAGGCCGTGGTCACCCGGGTCCGACCCAGTGAACAGCTCTATGACTCGCTAGGCTATTCCTATCCTTCGGGCCATTCCATGGGTGCCGCAGCGCTGGCCCTCGGCCTCGCCTTCATCGCCTCTCGAGCACATATGCTGCGTCTGTCCGAGGTGGGTGCAGTCGCTCCATTGGCGATCCCGCCTGAGGACACGGACGAGGTCGACGCCGTTCCGACCGAGATCACTGCCCCGCTCGAACCGGTGCGACTGCAGTTCCACTGGTCGATGGTCCTGGCCTTCGCGTGGATCCTGCTGATGATGTGGTCGCGCACCGCGCTGCAGGTGCACTGGCTCTCCGACACGATCGCCGGAGCCCTCATCGGCATCTCGGCTGCGGTACTCGCCGACGAACTCTGGACCTGGGCGGCGATAAGGTCCCGTTCACCTCATCCTCAGAGGTGAACGGGACCCGTTCGATCTGCTGTTTCCTGTCGAGGTCAGTCCTCGCTCAGTGAGACTCCGCTGAAGGCTGATGCGTTGACGGCTCCGGCCACTGCCTTGACGACTTCCTCGGATACTGCCGAATCGACTGCCAGCACTGAGAGTGCATCGTTGTCGGTCGCCGAGGGCGAGACCTGCATGCCGGCGATATTGATGTCATTGGCACCGAGGGCCTGGCCCAGCTGACCGATGATGCCGGGACGGTCCTCATAACGGAAGATGAGCAGGTTGTCGGTGAGCTCGATCTCCAGGTCGAAGTCGTTGACCTCGGTGAGTTTCTGCACGAGCTTCGGTCCGGTCACGGTGCCCGAGACGGAGATCCGCTGCCCTTCGCTCGTCGTCGCGGTCAGCCGGGTGACGTTGCGGAAGGATTCGCAGTACGGATCGGTGACCAGCTCGACGCCGATGCCGCGCTCCTCAGCCAACAGCGGTGCGTTGACGTAGGAGACCTGATCGGACACGACGTCCTTGAACAGGCCCTTGAGCGCAGAGAGCTTGAGGACGGACACGTCCTTGTCTGCGATCTCGCCGTTGACCTCGACCTTGAAGTGGGTGACAGAGGAGTTCGCCAGTGAGTTGACGACTCGGCCGAGTCGTTCGGCCAGGGGAATGCCGGGGCGCACGTCCTCGTGGATGGCTCCGCCGGCAACGTTGACCGCGTCGGGAACGAGTTCACCGGCCAGAGCCTTGCGCACGGACTTGGCCACGGCGACGCCGGCCTTCTCCTGTGCTTCAGCGGTCGATGCGCCGAGGTGGGGCGTGACGTTGACGGCGTCGAGTTCCATCAGCGCCGAGTGCTCCGGAGGTTCGGTGTTCCATACGTCGATGCCGGCACCTCCGACCTCACCTGCGGCGATCGCCTCGGCGAGGGCGTCCTCGTCGATGATGCCGCCGCGGGCCACATTGATGAACCGTGCACCCGACTTCGCGGCCTTGAATTCCTCGGTGCTGATCATGCCGATCGTCTCCGGGGTCTTGGGCATATGGACGGTGACGAAGTCGGACACGGCCAACAGTCCGGGCAGGTCGACGACCTCGACGCCCATCTGTGCGGCGCGAGCCTGAGTGATGTAGGGGTCGTAGCCGACAAGGCGCATGCCGAATGCCTTCGCGCGCTCGGCCACGAGACCGCCGATGCGACCGAGTCCGACGATGCCCAGAGTCTTCTCGTAGAGCTCCACGCCCGTGTACTTCGAACGCTTCCACTCCCCTGCCTTGAGCGAGGTGTTGCCGGCGCCGAAGTAGCGCGCGGATCCGAGGATGTGGGCCATCGTGAGCTCCGCCGCGGAGATGATGTTCGAGGTCGGAGCGTTGACGACCATGACACCCGCCGAGGTGGCCGCCGGGACGTCGACATTGTCGAGTCCGACTCCGGCGCGGGCGATGACCTTGAGACTCCTCGCAGCACCAATCGCCTCGGCATCGACCTGAGTGGCGGAGCGGACGAGAATCGCATCGGCATCGACGATGTCGTTGAGGAGCTGAGAGCGGTCAGCACCTTCGGTGTGACGGATCTCGAAGTCGCCTCCGAGGGCATCGATGGTGGCCGGTGACAGATTTTCGGCGATGAGCACGATGGGCTTGGGCACTGAGTTCCTCCTGAAGCGTGTGGGACGCGTCCATCTTATGAGACTTTGTGAATGCTTTCACAAAGTCTCAAACTCTGGGAAGTGAGTCTCGGCACACTCAGTCGCGGATCTCAGGTACGTCGCCCGGGTCTGGGCCCCAGAAACCGTTGGGTGAGTTCAGAAACCGTTGGGTGAGTAAGGCATCCGGCCCAGGTTGAACATCGAGCTGGCGCGCACGGCAGCACCCGGCACATTCTCGTCGATGCGTCCTGCGCGGGCGAGGATGACAGGATCGGCGCCGCCGAAGTAGAGAGAGCCGAGTTCCGCGATGCCCATGCTCAGATCGGCAGGGGCCGAATCGGGGGCGGTTTCGACGACGGCGTTCTCGCCGTCGGAGGTGATCGTGAAGCGGCCACCAGCCAGATCGAGGGAATCGTCGATCTCGAGTACCAAAGTGCCGGGCACATACCAGGGCCTGGCTTCGAGTGCTGCCTTGACATCGAGGATCCGGATCCAGATGTTGTCCTCTGTGGACACTGTCCGAACGCGGCGGGAGTCGGTGAGCAGCCAGGGCAGCGGCGAGTCCTCGGCGGATTCTCCGAATGTCACTCTCGTCGACAGATCGATGGCGGCCAGGAACGACCAGAGTGAGGCATAGGCGGCGTCGGTGACCGCGACGAAGTCGATGAGATCGATCGTCGGCGGATTCTTCGACCAGCCGGCGAACTTATAGGACACGTAGCCGTCGGCTTCCCCCTGCTCGTTGAAGTGCAGGGCGGCACGTACACCGCGGTCGGCTTCGCCTGTGTCGGTGTTCAACGCACCGGTGGCACGCTCGATGTAGGTCTGCTGGCGCTCCATGGCACCGGGCGAGGTGCGCATGAACTCCCCGTAGATCCTCGGAGCCAGTTCGCGCAGTTCGCTGGGCAGGCACATCTCGACTCGGCGGTCGGGCTCGTGGACCATCTTGAAACCGGGCGAGGTGTCGACCTCGATGGAGTGGGCCCAGGTCGCGACGCCGAAGCCGAAGCGGGAGTAGATCCCACCTTCGGTCGCTGTCAGTGCGGCGAACGGGTATCCGTCGGCCTTGGCCTCGGCGAGATCTGTCGTCATCAATGACCGCAGCAGTCCGCGCCGGCGGTGCGTCGGGCGCACTGTCACCCATGTGATCAGGTGACCGGGCACCAGACGCCCACCGCCCACGTTGACCAACTTCTCGAACCACGCGAAGGTCGCCACGGGAACGCTGGTGTCGAGGGCGTGCTCGTACTCCTGCTTCGCGTAGACGGCGGTGAGATTCCGCCCGTCGGCGATGGCCCGCTCGACACGGTTCTTCAGCGCATCATCGGTGGACCTGGCGTCATGGAATCCCACACTCGTCGAGGCGAAGTATCCCTGCGTGCGTTCATCGGGGGCGCCGGTGGACTCGTCGAAGGCGGGCTTGAAGTTCTCGAACCTGTAATTCGTCACGATTCCAACAGTAATTCACATCACCAGGATTGCGGGTCCGCAATGAGTGGAAATAGTCGCGTCCCACCGGGAGCGGGTACGACGAAGCCCCGGAGGCCAAGCGGCCTTCCGGGGCTTCGTGGTGTGACGATCAGCGAGCGGCAGTGCCCTCGGTGTAGTCGTCATCGGAGTCCTTGAGCCACGCGAACATCTTGCGCAGTTCGCGGCCTGTGGTCTCGATCGGGTGCGTCTCTTCCTTCGAGCGCAGTTCCTTGAACTCGGCCGCACCGTTCTTCTGGTCGTTCATGAAGCGCTCGGCGAACTTGCCGTTCTGGATGTCCGCGAGGACGGCTTCCATGTTCTTCTTCACGTCCGGGGTGATGACACGAGGTCCGGAGACGTAGTCGCCGTACTCAGCGGTGTCGGAGATCGACCAACGCTGTTTGGCGATTCCGCCCTCGACCATGAGATCGACGATGAGCTTGAGCTCGTGGAGAACCTCGAAGTAGGCGATCTCCGGCTGGTAGCCGGCTTCGGTGAGGACCTCGAAGCCGTACTGCACGAGGTGGGAGGTGCCGCCGCAGAGCACGGTCTGCTCGCCGAAGAGATCCGACTCGGTCTCTTCGGTGAAGGTGGTCTTGATGCCACCGGCACGCAGTCCGCCGATGCCCTTGGCGTAGGAGAGCACGAGCTCCCAGGCGCTGCCAGTGGCGTCAGCTTCGACGGCCACGAGAACGGGGACGCCGCGTCCATCGACGTATTCGCGACGCACAACGTGCCCGGGCCCCTTGGGTGCGACCATGATGACGTCGACGCCCTCTGGCGGCTGGATGTAGTCGAAGCGGATGTTGAAGCCGTGGGCGAAGAGCAGAGCGTTGCCGGGCGACAGGTTAGGAGCGATCTCGGCGTTGTAGATCTCGGCCTGAACCTGGTCAGGAGCGAGGATCACAACGAGGTCGGCCCATTCGGAGACCTCGGCGGGGGTGCCGACCTCGAGGCCTTCGGCTGCGGCCTTGTCGCGGCTGGCGGAGCCTTCCTTGAGGCCGATGCGAACCTCGACACCCGAATCGCGCAGGCTCAGTGAGTGCGCGTGGCCCTGGCTGCCGTAGCCGATGACGGCGACCTTCTTGCCCTGGATGACGGACAGATCTGCGTTGTCGTCGTAATAGCGTTCTGCTGCCATAGTTCTCTTGCTCCTTCAGAGGTTTGGGGTACTCCCCCATTGTTTCACAGTTCGGTACTGCTGTTCACTTGTTGAGATGGTTGACGTTCCACGAAGTGGAACGTCAAGACGTCAGCTGCGCAGTGTCCACGATCAGCTGCGCAGGGCGCGATCGGTGATCGATTTCGATCCGCGGCCGATGGCCACGGTGCCCGATTGCACGATCTCCTTGATCCCGAACGGCTCGAGGACTTCACGCAGGGCCTCGACCTTGCCCAGCTCGCCGGTGGCTTCGACGCTGACGGAATCGGGTCCCACGTCCACGATCTTGGCACGGAACATCTCCACTGCCGCAGCGACCTGCGGACGAGTGGTGGCGTTGGCCTTGACCTTGTAGATGATGTGGGCTCGACGCACAGAGGTGGCCGGTTCGAGCTCGACGATCTTGATCACGTTGACCAGCTTGTTGAGCTGCTTGGTCACCTGCTCCAGCGGCACGTCCTTGACGTCGACGACGACCGTGATGCGCGAGAGCTCATCATGTTCGGTCACGCCCACGGCGAGGCTGTGGATGTTGAAGCCGCGGCGGGCGATGAGGCCGGTGAAGCGAGTGAGCACGCCGGGCTTGTTCTCGACCAGGACTGAGAGTGTGTGCCGGTTGTTCATTCCAGGCCTCCTTCGATCTGTGCCACGGAGCGAACCGTGCCGTCTTCTTCCGTGCCTGCGTCCGCGATCTGTCTCTCGGCCTGCTCGTCGCCTTCGCCGTCGAACTCGGGGCGAATGCCGCGTGCGTATTCGATCTCGTCGTTGGATACTCCAGCGGCGACCATCGGCCACACCATGGCGTCCGGTGGGACCGTGAAGTCGAGCACCACGGGACGGTCGTTGGTCTCCAGCGCCGTCTTGATCGCAGCGTCGACGTCGTCGTTGCTGTCCACGCGCAGGGCCAGGCAGCCGTAGGCCTCGGCGAGTTTGACGAAGTCGGGGATCCGGATCGTCTCATGCCCGGTGTTGAGATCGGTGTTGGAGTACCGGCCGTCATAGAACAGGGTCTGCCACTGTCGAACCATGCCCAGTGACGAGTTGTTGATGATCGCGACCTTGATCGGGATGTCGTTGAGCGCGCAGGTCGCGAGTTCCTGGTTGGTCATCTGGAAGCATCCGTCGCCGTCGATCGCCCAGACCACCCGGTCCGGCTCGGCGACCTTCGCACCCATCGCCGCAGGCACCGAGTAGCCCATGGTGCCGAGGCCACCGGAGTTCAGCCATGATTTGGGGCGTTCGAACTCGACGAACTGGGCGGCCCACATCTGGTGCTGGCCGACACCGGCAGCGTAGACCGCCTCAGGTCCGGTCAGGGCCGAGATCCGCGAGATCACATACTGCGGATCGCAGAGTTCATCCTGTGTGTCATAGCCCAGCGGGTAGGTCGTCTTGAGGCGGTTGAGGAAGCGCCACCAGGGCTCGCGCTGACGCTCGAGAGCCTTGGGGAACTTGCCGCGCAACTCGGTGAGCATCTCCGCAAGCACCTCTCGGGCATCGCCGACGATGGCGACGTCGACGTCACGATTCTTCCCGATCTCCGCCGGGTCGATGTCGGCGTGGATGACCTGCGCATTCGGTGCAAAGGAATCGAGGTTGCCGGTGACACGGTCATCGAACCTGGCGCCGATGGTGATGAGGAGGTCGGATTTCTGGAAGGCGGTCACTGCGGGCACGCTGCCGTGCATACCCGGCATTCCCAGGTGCAGCTGGTGCGAATCGGGGAACGCACCACGGGCCATCAAGGTCGTGGCGACGGGAATGTTGGTCGCCTCGGCGAGCTTGAGCAGCTCCTTCTCCGCCTGGGAGCGGATGACACCGCCGCCGATGTAGAACACGGGGCGCTGGGCATCCGAGATGAGCCGGACGGCTTCGCGGATCTGCTTCGCATGCGGCTTGAGGATGGGACGGTACCCGGGCAGTGCCGGCTCCTCGGGCCAGACGAAGGGAGCGGTGCCCGTCTGGGCGTCCTTGGTGACGTCGACGAGGACCGGACCCGGTCGGCCTGTGGTCGCGATGTGATGGGCGTTGAGTATCGCCGAGGGTATGTCCTCGGGCTTGGTCACGAGGAAGCTGTGCTTGGTCACCGGCATCGTCATTCCCACGATGTCAGCTTCCTGGAAGGCATCGGTGCCCAGCAGCTTCGAGCTCTGCTGACCGGTGATGGCCAGTATCGGGACGGAATCCATGTGGGCGTCGGCGAGCGCCGTGATGAGGTTCGTCGCACCCGGACCCGAAGTTGCGATGCACACGCCCAGCTTGCCCGATGCTGTGGCATAGCCTTCGGCCGCGTGCCCGGCTCCCTGCTCGTGACGAACGAGGATGTGGCGGATCTTGTCGGTCTCGAACAGCGGGTCATAGGTCGGAAGGATGGTACCGCCGGGAAGGCCGAAGACCGTCTCGACCTCGAGGAGCTCGAGGCTGCGGACGATCGCCTGAGCTCCGGTGAGGACCTCAGGGGTCGAGTTGCGTCGAATGCTTGACGGGGTCGCGGTCACCGGGGCTGGGCTGGGCGCAGTGCCAGTTCCCGCTGACTGGGCCGAGGGCGTGGCTGCCATCGTTTCGTATCCTTCCTAGTGATCCATCTTGTCTCCGCATGAAAAAAGCCCCTCCGGTTTCGGTAGGGGCGCGCGGAACGTGTCGTGTTGACAGGCTACGGAAGATCCGCGCGCTGGTGAATAACGACGACAAGAAGGTGAGTCATGGCTCAATAGTTCACCGCTGACAATAAGCGTGTCAAACGTCGCAATGGATCGTCTCGAAACTTGGGACTGACATCGACTGAGGGGTGAGATCGCAGGGCGGGGTCCGCAATCGCGCCCATGAAGCCGCCCATGGAGGAAGGGAAGGTTCGATTGTGAGAACCATGGACTACGACACGCGCCCCGACTAGGCTCTCAAAGGTGCGTCCCCTCCTACGTTTCTGGCCCGATCTGCGTTCTCGCATCGGCGTGTACATCGCTGTGCTCGCCCTCACTCTCCTCGCCAACGGCATCCAACTCATCATCCCCCTGATCACCGGTCACATCATCGACGGCCCCATCGCCCACCGTGATCTCTCGGGTCTGTGGCTGCCCGTGCTCGGGGTCCTCATCATCGGCATCGCCGAGGCGGTGGCCCTTTGGGGTCGCAGACTCCTCGTCGCTCCCGTCGTCGCCCAATGGGAGATCACCTGGCGATCACGTCTCTTCGACCGACTCCAGTACACCTCGGTGGCCATCCACGATTCGTGGGAATCGGGGCAGCTGCTCTCGCGCGCGATCAATGATCTCTCGCAGCTGCGACGGTTCTTTGCCTTCGGGATCCCCTTCCTCGTGACGACCCCGCTGATCATCATCATCGGCACCATCATCCTCACCTTCCTGCAGCCGGTCTTCGGTCTGATCATGCTGATCATGGCCATACCGACGATTGCGACGGTCACAGTCTTCGAGAAGCGCTACCGGGAGGCCTCCCGGCTCTCCCAGGACACTGTCGGCGAGATCACCACCGAGGTCGAGGAGTCGATTCAGGGGATCCGGATCCTCAAATCCTTCGGCCGCTCTCCCTGGGCTGCACAGCGGTTCTCCCTTCTGTCACGGAAGTTCCGGGGCATCGAAGTGCGCAAGGCGAAGCTCGACTCCTGGTTCTGGAGTGTGCTGATCCTTCTGCCCACACTCGCCCAGGCAGCCATCGTGGCAGTCGGCACCTGGGGCGTCGTGCAGGGGTGGACGACGATCGGCACCGTCGTCGCCGGTGTGACCATCTCGATGGTGATGCGGATGCCGATCGAGATGCTCGGCTTCCTCCTCGCCGATGCCCTCATGGCCCTGACCGCTGCGGCCAGGTACTGGGAGGTGATCGACATCCGGCACAACATCACCGACGCCGACGGTCGGATCGCCGATGCCCCCGATATAGGTCGCTACAAGGGCGAGCTGGATTTCGAGGATGTCGACTTCCACTTCGCCGACACCGACCGTGAGACCCTGAAGAACCTCAATCTGCATATCGAACCGGGCCAGACCCTTGCCATCGTCGGTGCGACCGGGTCGGGCAAGACGACCTTGGCCTCCCTCGTCCCACGCCTGCAGGACGTCACCGGCGGATCCGTGCGCGTCGATGGCACCGATATTCGAGATCTGCCCGTCAACGAGGTGCGCAACCTGGTGTCCGTGTCCTTCGAAGACCCGATCCTGTTCTCCACCTCGGTGGCTGAGAACGTGAGCATGGGTGCGCCCGGGGTCGACGACGACGCGATCTGGCAGGCCTTGGAGATCACGGCCGCGAAGGACTTCGTCGAACGGCTGCCGGAGGGACTGGATACGCAGGTCGGCGAGCAGGGCCTGTCTCTGTCCGGTGGACAGCGACAGCGCCTGGCCTTGGCGCGTGCGGTGATCGGTGCGCCCCGCATCCTCGTCCTCGACGACCCGCTGTCCGCCGTAGACGTCGATACCGAGGATCGGGTGCAGCGGGCGCTGCGGGAGATCCTGCCCGATTCGACGACGCTCATCATCGCCCACCGTCCGTCCACCTCAGCGCTGGCCGATGCCGTTGCCGTCCTCGATGAGGGTCGCATCGTCGCGTTGGGCACCCACGATGAGCTGCTGGGCTCCTCACCGCTCTACCGTGAGCTCATGGGTGCGGCCGATCACTCGACGGTCGAGCGCTCTGCGGCCGAGCACTCCGCCGAAGGGGGCACGCGATGAGCATTCCCCGTCTCAATGAGGACGAGGTCGAGCAGCTTCCGCCGGACATCGCGAAGAAGGCCCGTGCGCTGCTGCTCTCACTGGTCCGACCGCATCTGCCGATGGCGATCTTCCTGTTCGTCATCGTCGTGCTCACCGCTCTGTTCCTCGTCATCGGTCCGATCTTCATCGCCGATGCGCTCGACAACGGTGTTCCGAAAGCTGTCGAGGGTGATCCGGGGCCGCTGATTCGGGCTGTCTCCGCCTTCGTCATCTCCGCCATCGCCTCGGCGGTGCTCGCTTTCGCCTCGACGAGGCTGGTCGGCATCACTGCGCAGAAGGTCGTCTACACTCTCCGCTCTCGCCTGTTCGGGCACATCCAGCGCCTCGACTTGGGCTACCACGAGAGGTCGACCTCGGGCCGACTGGTGTCGCGGCAGACCTCCGATATGGAGTCGGTGCAGCAGTTCCTCACCTATTCGCTCTTCGACACGGCGCTGGCCCTGTTCGAGATGACGTTCATCGCCGTCACTCTCATCGTCCTCGACGTGCCCCTGGCCATCGTGGTCTTCCTCGGGTTCATCCCGCTGTTCTTCATCACCAAGTCCGCACACACCTCACAGCGCAACGCCTACCGTCGGACTCGGACCTCGATCGCCAAGGTCATCGTCCACTTCGTCGAGACCATGGGCGGGATCCGTGCTGTTCAGGCTTACCGCCGGCAGCCCGATCGCCGCGGCACCCTCAAGGACGAGGACACTGCGTACCGCGACGCCAACACCGATGCCCTGCGCGGCGTGGCCTGGTTCGCGGGCTGGACTCGGCTGGTCGGCAATGTCACGCAGACGGTCATCATCATCGTCGGCGCGTGGCTCGTCATCGAGGATTGGACTCAGGTCGGCGTGCTCGCGGCGTTCATCCTCTACCTGCGCCGGTTCTACGGTCCGCTTGATGAACTGGTTCAGTCATTCAACCTCTATCAGTCCGCCTCGGCGGCGTTGGAGAAGATGGCCGCTGTTCTCGACACCGATCCCGAGGTGGTGGCACCGACGAGGCCGAGGGCGCTGCCCGCGCACAGTTCCCACCAGAGCTCAGGCGCCACCTCGGCGGCGGAGGACCCTTCTTCGAAGCCCAGCGGGCGCTCGATCGATCTCAATCATGTCCGCTTCTCCTACGGCGACGGTCCCGATGTCCTCCCCCGGTTCGACCTGCGCATCCCAGCGGGGGAGATCGTGGCGCTCGTGGGCGCCACTGGCGCGGGCAAGTCGACCTTGGTCAAGTTGGTCACGCGGTTCTACGATCCCAGCGAAGGTCGGATCACCATCGACGAGGTGGACCTGCGTGATCTTGACGATGCCCAGCTGCGTCAGAGCGTCGTCATGGTCACCCAGGAATCGTTCCTGTTCGCGGGCACAATCGCCGACAATATTCGCATCGGCAATCCCGATGCCGGTGATGACGAGGTGATCGCTGCGGCCACAGCCGTCGGCCTGGATCCCTATATCCGCAATCTGCCCGAGGGCTACGACACGGATGTGAAGAAGCGCGGCGGTCGGCTGAGTTCAGGACAGCGCCAGCTCGTGTCCTTCGCCCGTGTGTTCTTAGCGAACCCTGACATCGTCGTCCTCGATGAGGCGACCGCCCATCTCGACATCCCCTCCGAACGGCTGGTGCAGAAGGCACTGGCGACAGTTCTCGAGGGACGCACCGCGATCATCATCGCCCACCGGCTGTCGACTGTGGAGATCGCCGACCGTGTCCTCGTCATGGACTCCGGGCGAATCATCGAAGACGGCACGCCCGACGAGCTGATCTCCGGGGCAGGCAAGTTCGCCCAGCTGCACAAGGCGTGGCGGGATTCGCTGGTGTAGGGCTGTGGAGAGACTCGTTGGTGTAGGAGGGCTGTGGCGGTCGCGGGACTCATTCTTGACGTCAAGGGCTCGGTCTCGGTCGTCGATCAGCGGGACGAACCGGTAGGCGCGTGCGCGGAGGTGAGGCGGGAGCGGGAGCGGATGCGGATGACTTCAGCTACCCCAACCTGCGAAACGACTCCACCTGCACGGTGCTTTTGCGGCCTCACGTATCCAATGACTGCGCGACTCGCGCATTGACCAATCGGGCAAGCTCCGTGAACCTCCGCTGCCGGAAGAGATCCTTCCAGAACACCCTCACCACGTGGTAGCCGAGTTCGCGAAGCTGCCGCTCACGTTCGCGCTCTCTGTCAAAAGCCGCTCTGTGGTCACGATCATTGAGGAAATATTTGGCTCGCCCATCGAACTCGACGATGATCATCGCCTGCCGATGGAGGAAGTCAACGCGGGCCACGAATCTCCCCTGAGCATCGCGAACGTCGACTTGCGGCCGGAATCCGAGGATCTGGTTTTCGAAGAACCGCACCGCGACCATCGACTCGGCCGGTGACTCCCTGAGCGGATCCGTCAAATCGATCGCAGTAATCAAACGATTCCTGTTCCTCACCTCGTTGGCCGTGTCGACGACATCGAGGAGTTCTCGGTTGGTCACAAGGTTCCGGCGCAGTGCATTGTCGAGCATCGGAACACTGACATCCAAGGTGTAGTCACGAGCGATGTCAATGAGCGTCCTCGCAAGGGACGTAACGGCAACATCTCCGATTCTGTCGACGTGCTCAGGCGGGAGCTTTCGCTTCCGGACGAGCAGATTGGTGTGACGCCGACTGATTTCCGGTCGCATCACCTCAACACGTTCGTCGACCGGACGAGAGACCTCCAACTCCCAGAGGAGGGCTGCAGAGATGTGAGAGAAGACTTCACTGTGCAAATTGCCACTGGCAACCTGCTGCAGGCTGTTGATTCTGTCGGTTCGTGCCCTGATGAGAACCTTCAGCCTTTCGAGTACGTCACGGAAGTCGTTCTTCAGCTCAAGCAGGCTCGAATCCTCTTGGTCGATTGATTCCCAAATGCGTCGGTGGCGTTCGTCTTCACACCTGCGCCGGACTGCAAATCGACCGCGAGCCACGCGCTCCAGGCAGCAGTCGGCCGCCCTGCGAACTTCACGATCGGAAAACCCCAGCCTGAGCAAGCTTGCCGTGTCAAACACTTGATACATGCATCCATAGTGCAGCTAATATCATCAAATAACAATAAACAACATTCATCGGGTTTACTTCGAATACCTCAACCTGCGAGACAACTCCACCTGCACGGTGCTTTTGCAGGTTCGGGTGGCCGACGGCTGCCCCGGCTCGTGGGAGGTCTTCAATCTCGGACCAATGGGACGAAGCGGTACCGGCCGTGCCTTGTGATGGTGACACCGTCCACTTCGGCATTGGAGCGCTGGACCTTCAGCATCTCACCCTGGACCGGTATCACCATGACGCCTCCCTGCGCCAGCTGGTCAACAAGCTCCCGCGGCAGCATTTCTGCACCGGCTGAGACGAGGATACGGTCGAAGGGCGCTTCGTCAGGCAGCCCCAGGACGCCTGCGGTCGCGGTCCTGATCTCAACTCTGTCCACGTCGCCATTGTCCGCTCTGGCCAAGCTCAGTGACTTCTGGGCACGCTCAATGAGCTTCTCGTGTCGTTCAACACCTGTCACATGGCCGTTGGGACCGACAAGGACGCCAAGGAGAGCCGTCGTCCATCCCGAACCTGACCCCACGTCGAGGACCCGATCACCGAGTTGCGGGTCAAGGAGCTCGAGCATGTCGGCGACCGTGCTCGGTTGGGAGTTCGTCTGGCCATGTCCGATCGGCAGCGGTACGTTGCTGGAGGCGGAGCCTCGCTCCTCCCTCGGCAGAAACAACTCGCGGGGTACCTGGGAAAAGGCCTCGGTGACCGAGACCTGTGGGTGTTTGGGTTCCACTGCGACCTCCGATCCGGTGGCGTCTACGCTACTCCCCACCGAGTATCGTTGCTCCCCACCGAGTATCGCCAGCCCCCACCGAGTATCGTTGTCCCGTGACGAATACCGATCTCGAACGCGCACAGACCCTGATCACTTCGATTCCCGACTACCCGCAGCCGGGGGTGAACTTTCGCGATATCTCACCGCTCATCGCTGATGGTCCTGCACTGCGTGCCGTCACCGAGGCGCTCATCGCACCGTTCGAGGGCCAGTTCGACATCGTCGGCGGCCTTGAAGCTCGCGGCTTCCTCTTCGCCGGAACGATTGCGGCGATGACAGGAGTCGGGATTCTGCCCATCCGCAAGGCAGGCAAACTGCCTCGCCCGGCCGCAGCAGTCTCCTACTCACTCGAATACGGAACTGCGACCATCGAGGGGCCCGATGTCCTCAAGAAGGGCGAGCGTGTGCTCCTTGTCGATGACATCCTGGCCACAGGCGGAACCTTGTCCGCCGCTCAAGCTCTTGTGAGGGAGCTCGGGGCAGAGGTGGTCGGCTCGGCAGTCGTCCTCGAGCTCAAGGATCTTCGCGGTCGGTCGCTGACCGGGGATGTGCACACCGTCTTCGCCGACTGACGGACAGCGGCCGCCGGCTGTCCCGCTCCCCCGCGCCGAGGCGGTTCATTCTTCGGGTTCGCTCGTCCTCCGGCTACGCTCGTCGACAGTGCACCGAGACACGGATCACTCAAGTCGGGTTCGGCAGTCAGGAATGCATGGACACCATCGTCACGTTATAAGCTCGCAGAGGCACCGCCACCGCGGTGCCTGGCACTGGCATCACAACAGACCACCAATTCGTGACGAAAGGCGGCACCTTGACGGTTCCAACACTCACACTCAATGACGGCAAGACCATTCCCCAGCTGGGCTTCGGCGTCTTCAAGGTCGATCCCGAGGAGACCGAGCGCATCGTCACCGACGCACTCGAGGTCGGCTACCGCCACATCGACACGGCTGCCGTCTACGGCAATGAGGAGGGCGTGGGTCGAGCCATTGCGAACTCCGGCATTGCCCGAGATGAGCTCTTCGTGACCACCAAGCTGTGGAACGACCGCCACGGTGCCGAGGAATCGAAGCGCGCTCTGGGCGAGAGCCTCGAGAAGCTGGGCCTCGATCATGTCGACCTCTACCTCATCCACTGGCCGACACCGGAGAACAACAACTCGGTCGAGACTTGGGAGGCTTTCCCCTCCTACCGCGATCAGGGTCTGACCACCTCGATCGGTGTCTCGAACTTCGACCACCGCTACCTGCCGCAGATCCTTGAGACCGGGATCATCCCGGCCGTCGACCAGATCGAGTGCCACCCGCAGTTCCAGCAGGTCGAGACCCGTCCGCTGCTGACCGAGCACGACATCAAGGTCGAGGCCTGGGGCCCGCTCGGACAGGGCAAGGTCGACTACGCGGACACCGTCATCGGTGAGATTGCGTCGACCCACGGCAAGTCCTGGGCGCAGACCATCATCCGGTGGCACCTGCAGCGCGGACACGTCGTCTTCCCGAAGTCGAACAACCGCGACCGCATGGCCCAGAACTTCGATGTCTTCGACTTCGAACTCACCTCCGCCGAGGTGGCCGCCATCGACTCGCTGGAAAACGGCGGTCGCGTGTCCGGTGATCCCGCCGACGTGAACTGAACCAGTCGCATCGGCTTCGCGCCGAAGGACTGCGGTCAGGGCCCGCCTGGAGCATCATCGCTCCGGGTGGGCCTTTTCCTTGCATCTGGGCCGGCCCTTCGCCGTCGGCGGACCTGCCTGGGCTCAGGTGAGCTGACGGATCGGCTCCCCCGCCTGCCAAGCAGCGATGTCCTCGACTGCCTGGGTGAAGAAGATTCGGTACGTGTCCTCGGTGACGTAGCCCAGATGCGGGGTCAGCACGGTCCTCGGAGTGCTGCGCAGAGGATGCTCGGCTGGCAGCGGTTCAGTGTCATACACGTCGATCCCCGCGCCGCGAATGCGACCTTCTGCCAATGCGTTCTGCAGAGCTACCATGTCGACGAGGCCCGCCCGTGAAGTATTGATGAAGATGCTGCTCGGCTTCATCAGCGACAGCTCCGCGGCAGAGACGAGTCCGCGGCTGCGCTCGCTGAGCTTGTAGTGCAGGGTCAGCACGTCGGAGGTGGCGAAGAGCTCCTCCTTGCCCACAGCATGTGCCCCGACATCGGCGGCACGCGTCTCATCGAGGTTCTGGCTCCAAGCCACGACGTCCATGCCGAATGCGGCCCCGACACGGGCGACCTGGGTGCCCAGCCTGCCCAGTCCGATGACGCCGAGCCTGTGTCCGAAGAGGCCACCGCCCACGGTCGACTGCCAGCCGCCGGAGTGCACGGCGGCATCTTCGTTTGGGATGCTGCGCAGAACCGAGAGGATGAGTCCCCATGTCAGCTCCGGAGTCGCCGAGGTGGTGGATTCTGTCCCGCAGACCGTGATCCCCTGCGAGCGGGCGGCATCCAGATCGATGGAGGCGTTGACTCGGCCCGTGGTCACCAGCAGCCTCAGATCAGGCAGGCGTGACAACCGGTCGGCGGAGAAGAGAGTACGCTCACGCATCGCAACGACGACCTCGGCGCCGGCCACTGTCTGCACGAGATCCTCGGTGTCACGGATCGGGCGGGTGACGAAGTCTATCTCAGCCCCAAGCGCCTCCCAATTCGCGTAAGCCGCCGCCACGTTCTGGTAGTCGTCGAGCACAACGATATGCATGCCTGTCCCTCTCGTGTTGGTCGGTCCCTGATGCTCGCCGAGGGGGGGGGGGG
>NZ_JBHFIH010000001.1:278103-300576 GCF_057334195.1 Brevibacterium sp. AGC70
GCCTCGGCGATGGATGGCTCTCCCTCGCTCAGAAGCAGACGGCACCGGTGGAGGCCGACTGCACGAGCTTGGCGTACTTGCCGAGCACACCGGTGAGGCGGTGGTTCTCGGGGATCGTCCAGGTCTTTCGACGCTCGGCGAGGACCGATTCTTCGACGTGGAGTTCGATCGAGCGGGCCGCGATGTCGACGGTGATCTTGTCGCCGTCCTCGACGAGGGCGATCGGTCCGCCATCGACGGCCTCGGGTGCGACGTGGCCGATGCACAGGCCGGTCGAGCCTCCGGAGAACCTGCCGTCGGTGATGAGCAGAACGTCCTTACCGATGCCTGCACCCTTGATCGCACCGGTGATGGCGAGCATCTCGCGCATGCCTGGTCCGCCCTTGGGTCCCTCGTAGCGGATGACGACGACGTCGCCCTTCTTCAACTCACCGTTCAGCACGGCATCCATGGCCGGCTTCTCCTGGTTGAACACACGAGCTGTGCCTTCGAAGACATCGGCATCGAAGCCAGCGGACTTCACGACCGCGCCCTCGGGAGCCATCGAGCCCTTGAGCACGGTGAGGCCGCCGGTGGCATGGATCGGATTGTTGAGCGCGCGGAGGATCTTGCCGTCGGGATCCGGCGGATTGATGCTCTCCAGGTTCTCCGCGACGGTCTTGCCGGTCACGGTCAGGCAGTCGCCGTTGAGCAGTCCCGCGTCGAGCAGGGCCTTCATCACCACGGGCACGCCGCCGATCTTGAACACATCGTTCATCACGTACTGGCCGAAGGGCTTGACGTTGCCCAGGTGCGGGACCTTGTCACCGATGCGGTTGAAGTCATCGAGGTCGAGTTCGACTCCGGCTTCGTGGGCGATGGCCAGCAGGTGGAGAACGGCGTTGGTTGAGCCGCCGAAGGCCATGACCACGGCGATCGCGTTGTGCAGCGATTCCCTCGTGATGATGTCCTTCGTCGTGATTCCCTGACGCAGCAGGTTGACGACGGCGTCACCGGATTTGCGCGCGAACATCGTGCGGTCGCGGTGGATGGCCGGTGGTGCGGCCGAACCGGGCAGTGACATGCCCATGGCCTCCGCGGCCGAGGCCATGGTGTTCGCGGTGTACATGCCACCGCAGGCTCCTTCACCTGGACAGACGGCGCGTTCGATGGCATCCACGTCGCCCTGGGTGATGGTCCCCGCGCGGCAGGCACCGACGGCTTCGAAGGCGTCGATGAGGGTGACTTCCTTCTCGCTGCCATCTGACATCTTCGCGGTGCCCGGCATGATCGAACCGTTGTAGAGGAAGACGCTGGAGAGACCGAGGCGGGCCGATGCCATGAGCATGCCCGGGATCGACTTGTCACAGCCGGCCATGAGGACGGATCCGTCAAGACGCTCGGCGCTCATCACGGTCTCAACGGAGTCGGTGATGACCTCGCGTGAGACCAGCGAGTAGTGCATGCCCTCGTGGCCCATGGAGATGCCGTCGGAGACGGAGATCGTGCCGAACTCCAGGGGGAATCCACCTGATTCGTGGACGCCTTCCTTGGCAGCCGCGCCGAGACGCTGCAGAGACATGTTGCACGGGGTGATCTCGTTCCACGAGGTCGCGATGGCAATCTGCGGCTTCACCCAATCGTCATCGCCCATTCCGACTGCCCTCAGCATGCCGCGTGCGGCAGTGGCTTCGAGTCCGTCGGTGACGTCGCGAGATCGGGGTTTGATGTCCGGGGTGGTGGAGTTCGTATCAATGCTCATGCAGGCACTCTACGCCCGAGTCCACCATGCATATGCCAAGTTCTCGCATGTTGGAACTTGTTTTGAGCAGTTCATCGAGAACTGACCAGCAGGTCCTCGAGAGCTGCTCCGATCACTGCGTGGAGACGAGGTTGAGCGGCGCTTCGCCGTCGTTGAGTCGACGGACCTGCTCGGCCAGGATCTTCACCACACGAGGCTCGAACGCCGAGGTGTCGCCTCCCTCATGAGGTGTGATGAGCGTATTCGGCGTCCCCCACAGCGGATGGTTGTCCGGCAGCGGTTCGGGATCCATCACGTCGAGGGCGGCATGGAGACGACCGGTGCTCAATTCGGCCACGAGCGCGTCGGTGTCGACGACCTTGCCTCGAGCGACGTTGACGATGAGAGCGTTGTCGGGCAGCTGGGCCAGGAAGTCCTTGTCGACAAGCTTGTTCGTCGAGTCCGTCAGAGGCGTGATGAGGACGACCACCTCGGTGTGGGGAAGCAGCTTCGGCAGCTCCTCGACGCTGTGGATCTTCCCGCGATCGTCTTCGCGTGCCCTCGTCGCAACCCGTGTGAGGTCGACTTCGAAGGGTTCGAATCGATCGGCGATCGCCGACCCGATCTCACCGGCGCCGATGATCATGACGCGACGGTCCTGCAGGGAACGGTTGCGCTTGTGGTTCCAGATCCTTGCACTCTGCGCGCGCACGGCATCATCGATGCCGCGCAGGCTGGCCAAGGTCAGAGTCAGGGCGAGCTCGGCCGTCCCGCCGGTGTGCACGCCCGAGGCGGTCGCCACCTGGATGCCGCGCTCGGGCAGGTGCGCGACTGGGTCGTAGCCGGTGGTCTGGGTGACGACCAAGCTCAGGTTCGGCAGCTCGTCGAGCAGTTCGATGGTCGGTCCCGAATCGAGGTACGGAAGCACGACGACATCGACATCGTCTCGGCTCAGCTTCGCCGACTTCTCGACATCCGAATAGACGACCAGATCGACGTTGGCGCGCTGGTGCGCCGGAATCCGGGCGATGACGCGGTTGCGGAGTTCGGAATCTGGGAAGGCAATGGTCTTGATTGACATAGACACATTGTCCCACGAACTGCCTCACTCGGGCAGGGCCCAACCAAGGAGATCCTATTCGGGCAGCGCCTTGCCGATCCTTGCGAATACTCGCTCGATGACCTCGAGTTCCTCATCGTCGACGTGGGAGAGGAACACCTCGTCGATGTTCTCCCGGTGCTGACGTCCCGCGCTGAGGAAGGCCTGCGCCCCAACCTCGGTGAGACCGACGTTGTGCGCCCGCTTGTCCTCCGTGCATTCCGTCTTCGCCACCAGACCGGCGTCTTCCAACACCTTGATCCGGTAGTTGAGCCGTGAGGGTGAGAACACCAATTTCTTGGCCAGCACGCTCATCGTCAGCAGGTGAGTCGGCTCCTCCCACAGCAGCAGCAGCGTGTTGTAATCGCTGACGGTCAGACCGGCCCTGTCCTTGAGGTTGCCCTCGAGGTTCTGCCTCAGGCGCTGCGAAGTCTCGAAGTAGACCCGCCACGATCTCTGCGCGAGCGCGTCACGATTCCGGCCGAGCTTGATCTCGATCATCGTCATCCCTCGAGAAGCTGAGCGAAAGGGGTGATGAGCTCGGGATTGAACTCATCATCGATGCTCGGATTCCGCCGTGCGCCGCGCCGGCCGAACTCGCCGGTCGTCGTGGACGCAGAGTCGGTGTCGGAGCCCTCGTCAGCAGGGCCTGCGCTCGAACCGGCGCCGACACCGTTCAGGCTCGCTGCCAATCCGATCAACTCCTCGCTGGCCTGTGCGATCCGGGCGTTGAGGCTGCGGCCGCCTTCGATGCTGCCCCAATCATCGGTCGCGGCGAAGACCGTCGTCGGCACGACGATGCCCTTGAGGTAGGACAGCATCGGCCGCAGCACGTTCTCCCCGGCCAGTGAGTGCCGCGGTGTGCCGCCGGTCGAGCCGATGAGCACGGGCTTGTTCGCCAGCGCCTTTTCGTCGATGAGCTGCCAGAACAAGGTATGCAGACCCACCGGCGCGACCTTGTACACGGGTGCGACGGTGACGATCACGTCCGCCTCGGCGACCTGTGCGAATATCTCTTCGAGGTTCTCCGAACGGAACCCGGTCAGGGCCATATCGGTGAGATCCGAGCTCAGGTTCCGCACGTTGACGTGGTCGGCCTCCGCGCTCAGACCCGCAGCTTCTGCCGCCGAGGTGGCCGCCGCGATGATCTTGTTCGACAGTTTCAGTGTGGTCGAGTCCTCGCTCAGCGAGGTCGTGATGCTGAGGATGCGCATCATCGATCAGCTCCTTGGGTGTCGTTCTGCTCTGCGGCCTTGGCCTGACGGTCGGCATAGGCGCGCGATCCGGGACCGCCGCCGGGGATGGGAGCCCGGCCTTCGCGGTGACGGATGACGAGTGATTCGTGTGTCGGTGCGTCGGGCACATCGGCCGGACGGTCCTTCGCGAATTCCTTCCGCAGGACCGGGACGACTTCCTCACCGAGGATGTCGAGCTGTTCCAGCACCGTCTTCTGCGGCAGGCCCGCGTGGTCGATGAGGAAGAGCTGACGCTGGTAGTCCCCGGCCCAGTCGCGAAAGCTCAGGGTGCGTTCGATGACCTGCTGGGGCGATCCGACGGTCAACGGGGTCTGCGTTGAGAAATCCTCGAGACTGGGGCCGTGGCCGTAGACCGGTGCGTTGTCGAAGTAGGGACGGAACTCCTTGACGGCGTCCTGCGAGTTCTTGCGCATGAACACCTGACCGCCGAGTCCGACGATCGCCTGGTGCGCAGCTCCGTGGCCGTAGTACTCATAGCGCTGACGGTAGAGCTGGACCATGCGTGCGGTGTGCGACACCGGCCAGAAGATGTTGTTGTGGAAATACCCGTCGCCGTAGTAGGCGGCCTGTTCAGCGATTTCGGGGCTGCGGATCGATCCGTGCCACACGAACGGCGGGACATCGTCCAGTGGTGTCGGGGTGACGGTGAACCCGTTGAGCGGCGTACGGAACTTGCCTTCCCAGTCGATGTTCTTCTCGCGCCAGAGGCGGTAGAGCAGGTTGTAGTTCTCAACCGCCAACGGGATGCCCGAACGGATGTCCTTGCCGAACCAGGGGTAGACGGGTCCGGTGTTGCCGCGCCCCATGACCAGGCTGATGCGTCCCTCGGAGAGGTGCTGAGCATAGGCATAGTCCTCGGCGATGCGCACCGGGTCGGTCGTCGTGATCAGGGTGGTGGCCGTTGACAGATGCAGCCTTTTTGTCTGTGCCGCGATGTTCGCAAGCAGGACCGGCGGGTTCGCGGGTGCGACGAACGGCGGGTTGTGGTGCTGACCGGTGGCGAAGACGTCGAGGCCGACCTCTTCGGCCTTCTTGGCGATCTCGACCGTGTTCTTGATGCGCTGATTCTCAGACACCGTCGTGCCATTGGTGGGATCGGTGGTGACGTCTCCGATGGTGAAGATTCCGAGTTCCATGTCTGCTCCTTCTGCTCGCTGCTCGCGAACTCTCCTTGAACCGAATAACTTCAGTTTTGAAGTAACTAGTTGAAAGTTTAACAGACACTGCCGGATAAGTATTCCCGAGCTTCGTCACACAGCGATCACGCGGCACGCTCAGCCGCTGTCAGACAGCAATCGCCGGGCCCTCCGGGTCGATATCCTTCAGGGATGCCGACGGGGGGGGCCCGGCGATGATTGTGCTGCTGGGTGAGGCAGAAGACCGTGCTGCTGGGTGAAGCGGTTGAGCAAGCCTCTGGCTCAGATCTGATTGGCGCTCAGACGCAGATGGCTCTCAGATCCAGATGGCGGGGTCGATCAGTTCGAAATCGGCGTACGTGGACGGCGCACCATCGGCATCCGAGGTGGCCGCCTCGGCGCCGGTGTGCTTCTTATAGGGCCTGACCTTTGCCGGGATTCCCACTGCACTCGAGTCGGCGGCGACGTCCTTGACGACGACCGCATTCGCGCCGACTGAGGAATTATCGCCAACGACGACAGGTCCGAGAATCTTCGCGCCGGCTCCCACGAGGACGTGATTGCCGATGGTCGGGTGGCGCTTCGTCTGCTCCATCGACGTTCCACCCAGGGTGACCTGGTGGTAGAGCATCACGTCGTCACCGATCTCAGAGGTCTCGCCGATGACGACTCCGTTGGCGTGGTCGATGAAGAAGCGTCGTCCGATCTGGGCACCGGGATGGATCTCGACGCCAGTCAGAGTTCGCACAGCCTGGGACATCAGCCTGGCCGGTACCTTGGTGGTGTCGTTCTGCCACAGTCGGTGCAGCCCGCGGTGCGCCCAGATCGCGTGCATGCCCGGGTAGGAGACCAGCGAGACGAAGTCGTTCCTCGCCGCAGGATCGCGTCTGCGAACGGTATCGAGGTCTTCGCGCAGAGCCGCGCGCACCTCGGGTCGGCTCAGTCCGTAGGCGGCTGCGCCGATCGCCCCAGCCGCCAGAGTCCACAGTGCCTTCATCTCAACAGTCCTTCACGCTCGTCATCGTCAATCCTCAATACGGTGAGGGCGCCAAACATGTGTTTGACGCCCTCACCGGTCAACCTGCATCTGCCTCAGACAGTGCTCGGCCGAAGTCCCTCTGCTCAGTCCATGTACTCGGCGAACAGCGGAGTCGACAGGTAGCGTTCGCCGAAGTCGGGCAGAATGACGACGATTCGCTTGCCTGCGTTCTCAGGGCGTGCACCCAGCTGCTCTGCGGCGATGAGCGCGGCACCTGACGAGATTCCGACGAGCAGTCCCTCTTCCTTCGCGACCTCGCGGGCGCGGGTGAAGGATTCCTCGTTCTCGATGGTGATGACCTCATCGTAGATCTTGGTGTTGAGCACACCGGGGACGAAGTTGGCACCGAGTCCCTGGATCATGTGCGGGCCGGCGTCTCCACCGGAGAGCAGCGGGGAGGCCGCGGGCTCGACGGCGACGATCTTGACGTCCGGGTTGGCCTCACGCAGAGCGGCGCCGGCTCCCGTGATGGTTCCGCCGGTGCCGATGCCCGAGACGAAGATGTCGACCTTGCCATCGGTGTCGGCCAGGATCTCCGGGCCGGTCGTGGCGCGGTGGATGTCGGCATTGGCCTGGTTCTCGAACTGGCGGACGAGGACCGCTCCCTCAGCAGCAAGCTCTTCCGCCTTCTCGACGGCGCCCTTCATGCCCTTGGCCTTCTCAGTGAGCACGAGTTCGGCACCGAAGGCGCGCAGAAGTGCACGACGTTCCTTCGACATCGATTCCGGCATGGTCAGCAGAACTTTGTATCCACGCGAGGTGCCCACCATGGCCAATGCGATGCCGGTGTTGCCGGAGGTCGCTTCAACGATGGTTCCACCCGACTTGAGTTCACCCGAGGCCTCGGCGGCGTCGATCATCGCGACACCGATGCGGTCCTTGACCGAGTTCGCGGGATTGTAGGATTCGAGCTTAGCGACGATCTCTGCGCCGGAACGTTCGCTGGCCTTATTCACGCGAATGAGCGGAGTGCGGCCGACCAGTTCGGAAACATTGTTGAAGATGGTCAAGACATGTCCTTTCAAGCTTGTTTGTTCGCCCGGTGCTGAGGTCTGTGACGAATCAGTCACGCGACCATCAGCGGAAGGCTTCAACTGCTGATCTCGTCTCGTGGACCGAGACGGTTCATGACCATCATAACCACGGCTCATTCAAGGTTGTTCCCCATGCGGTTGCTCAACAATCCATGTTCGCTTCGGGCGAAATATCATGTCATCTCGAGTCACAGCCAATAAAGAAGCCATTTCTGATCGCGACGACGAGCCCTTGATCCGAGAGAACCGCTGAACAATCAGGGCTGCGTATGTCGATTTCGTCTCGCGTTGACACTCCAGCCTCGGTACTTCGAACCACGGTTTCGGCACTGCCGGAGGAGTGCGAATCTGAGACGCCGAGACGATCGTGGATCTGCGACTGTCCTTGCAGAGCGCCGAGCGAAAAGGCAGGCGCATTGCCCTGGGGAAAGCCGATACGATTGTCCTCATGCCTATTCATCCCATCGTCATCTACGGCGAGCCTGTGCTGCACCAACGTGCGGAGAAGATCACCGACTTCGACGACGAGCTCGCCACTCTGATCGCCGATATGCATGAGACCCTCGATGCCAGCAATGGTGTCGGCCTGGCCGCTCCGCAGATCGGCGTGGCTAAGCGCATCTTCGTCTTCAACGCCGAGGATGACGCGGGAGTCCGCAGACGCGGCACTTTCATCAACCCCCTGCTCATCGCCTCGAAGATCCCCGACACCCGGCCGGATCCCGATGAGGAGACCGAAGGATGCCTCTCGGTGCCCAGTCTCGACTTTCCGCTCAAGCGCGCGGATCGTGTCACGGTCAACGGTGTCGATGAGACCGGCAAGTCGGTGTCCCTGACCGCTGAGGGTTGGTTCGCCCGCATCATGCAGCACGAATACGATCACCTGCAGGGCACCCTCTATGTGGACCGACTCGACAAGCGCTGGTCGAAGAAGTGGAAGAAGGAACAGGCTGCCAACGGCTACAACGTTCCCGGCCGTTCATGGACTCCGGGTGTCGATCCCGATCCCTTCGGTCACTGATCCCGACCTCACTGGCCCCATTCCGCCGACCCTGATGCCGCCGATCCCGAAACCGCCGATGAGGAGACCGCTGGCCTCGACGTCTGCATTCGGATCATTCCGGGCGACGGTCCTGCCCCAGTGAGTGCGTGGGTTCGAATGCATCGATCGACTCCTGGGCAGCCGCCAGTCGTGTGTCGAAATCGTCGAAGTCGTCTGCGGTCTGGTCGAGCTCGGCAACCAGACCCGAGATGATCGAGGACTGTGACTCAGCGTCGATCCGCAGTTCCCTGAACTGCCAGTCCGCAGAGTCGTCGGCTGCTGTCCGGGACAGAACGTCGAGGACGCGGTCGCCGAGTTCACGCGAGCGTTCGGAATTGTGAAGCAGCATGAGCTGCTCGTCGAGAGCGATGAGATGCTCATAGTACTCGTGCATCGACAGCACACGGTTGGCCATCGAGGTGAAGGCTACAGCGAGTTTCGACAGGTATGTCTCCACCGACTTCGCGGTGCCCTCGTCCCTGATGCTCTCGATCTCCTCGCGCAGCCGGACCAGTTCGGCCAGTCGCACTCCGATCGAGGCGACAGCATGGTCGAGGTCGACACGCGAGACATGGTCACTGAGGATTGGGTGGGTCCAGGCGCGCGTCCGGACGATCTTTCGCGCGATCGTCACGGCGAGGTGGAACAATCGCTGCTCGTCGGTGTCGCGACCCTCCTTGCGGCCAGGCTGGAACCCCAGGGAAGCGGGGGTGATCCACTGTGCCTGTCCGACCTGCTGACGGTTCTTCCGGCTCAGCCGTTTGGGATCACGGAAGTACTTCGGTCCGGTGACTGCGGCGAACACACCGGTACCCACTGCGGTCGCTCCTCCGAGAGCTCCGAATGTCAGCGCGGCGTCGGCCATTCCGGCCAGCAGCGCCAGCCCGCCCGGCGCTGCGAAGCCCGCAGTGACGGCGGCTCCGGTTCCTGTGCCGCCCTTGAACAGCATGCTGGAGCGGAAGAAGTTCCGACGCATTGCCCCGGTGAGCATGATCGCACTCGGTGCTCCGGCGGTGTAGCGGTACCCACGAGCGTTCCACGCCTTCACGATGCCCTGATTGACGCTTTCGGGCACGAGGATGCGATAGATCGGGATCGACTTCCCGCATTCGCTCTTCCACAACGACTTCCATGACTGAGACACCGCATTCACCTCCACGTACGGATGGCACCCTCACGCCTGATCCGCCGGATCCTGGTCCGGCGGAGTCGGCGTCTGGCCCGTGAGAATGCGAACAGCCACACCCTCCGGACTTCTGTGGTAACCGAGTCTAGAGGGTGTGGCTGGATCAATCCTGAGTTCTGATCAGTCGCCGGCTGAAGCGGTCGCCTGAGAAATCAGCCGTTGATCTTGGCCAGGATCAGGTCCTTGGCCTTTCCGGCGTCGGCCTGACCGCGGGTGGCCTTCATGATCGGCCCCATCAGGGCGCCGATGGCCTGCATCTTCCCGCCCTTGATCTTCTCGACCACATCGGGGTTCGCAGCGATGGCCTCCTCAACGGCCGCCTCGAGCGCATCGGTGTCTTCGACGATCTCGAGACCACGGGCACTCATCACCTCGGCCGGTTCGCCTTCTCCGTCGGCAACGGCGGTGAGGACGTCCTTCGCGAGCTTGTCATTGAGCTTGCCCTCGTTGATCAGTCCGATCAGAGCTGCGATCTGCGTCGGTGTGACGAGTTCGGCGGTGGGCTGATCCTTCTGGTTGGCCAGCCTGGCGACCTCACCGGTCCACCATTTGCGCGCTGCTGGAGGCTTCGCGCCGGCGTTGACCGTCTCCTCGATGACTTCGAGCAGACCGGCGTTGACGATGTCACGCATCTCCAGATCGGAGAAGCCCCACACGCCTGTAAGCCGGCGGCGTTTCTGCGCAGGCAGTTCAGGCAGAGTCGCGCGCAGCTCCTCGACCCATTCGCGGCTGGGAACGAGTGGCACCAGATCGGGCTCCGGGAAGTAACGGTAGTCATCGGCGTCAGACTTCGGGCGCCCCGAAGAGGTCTCCCCCGTACCTTCATGGAAGTGACGGGTCTCCTGCACGATCTTCTCTCCGGCTTCGAGCCGGGTCGCCTGGCGGGCGATCTCGTAGCGGACCGCGCGTTCGATCGAGCGGAAGGAGTTGACGTTCTTCGTCTCTGTGCGGGTGCCCAGTGGAGCATCGGGGCTCTCGCGCAGCGACACGTTGACATCGGCACGGACGTTGCCCTGTTCCATGCGTGCTTCGGAGACGTCGAGGGCGCGGAAGATGTCGCGCAGCGTACGCACGTACGTGGAGGCCACCTCGGCGGCCCGATCCCCGGTCCCGGTGATCGGGTGGGTCACGATCTCGACCAGGGGCACACCGGCGCGGTTGTAGTCGACCAGGGAATGGTCGGCTCCGTGGATGCGTCCGGTGGCGCCGCCGATATGGGTGTTCTTGCCTGCGTCCTCTTCCATGTGGGCGCGCTCGACAGGGATGGTGAACATCGTTCCGTCTTCGAGCTCGATCTCGACCTCGCCCTCCGCGGCGATGGGCTCATCGGACTGGCTGGTCTGGAAGTCCTTGGGAACGTCCGGGTAGAAGTAGTTCTTCCGGGCGAAGCGGCAGGTCTCTGCGATCTCACATCCCAGCGCCAGGCCGATCTTGATCGCGTACTCCACACCCTTCTCGTTGACGACGGGAAGGGAGCCGGGCAGTCCCAGTGAGGTGGGGGTGATGTTGGTGTTCGCTCCCCCTCCGAAGGTGTTGGGTGCGGCGTCGAACATCTTGGTCGCGGTGCCGAGCTCGACGTGGACCTCGATGCCGATGACCGGATCGTATTTCTTGATCGCGTCTTCGTATTTCACTTGGTGGTCAGTCCTTCCGCGAGAGTATCGAGCACCCGAGTCCCGGAGGCTTCCAAGGCGGCTTCGAGCGGGCCGGCTACCTCGTACAGCTTCACGTCCTCACGTGCCGGGGCGAGGATCTGGAATCCGACGGGCAGCCCGTCGGCCAGTCCTGCGGGCAGTGACAGTCCCGGGATCCCGGCGAGGTTCGCCGGGATGGTCGCGACGTCGCCGAGGTAGAGGGCCATCGGGTCGGATGCCGCCTCGGCGCCGAATTTCAGTGCGGTCGTCGGTGCCGTCGGCGAGACGAGGACGTCGCAGCTTGCGAAGGCCTTCGCGAAATCGTTCTGCACCAGGGTGCGGATCTTCTGTGCCGACCCGTAGTAGGCGTCGTAGTAACCGGCGGAGAGTGCGTAGGTGCCGAGGATGATGCGGCGCTTGACCTCATTGCCGAAACCGGCTGCGCGGGTGGCTGCCATGACCGTCTCAGCGGTGACCGGGCCCGACTCGGGGTCGACCCGCAGCCCGTAGCGCATGCCGTCGTAGCGGGCGAGGTTCGATGACACCTCGGAAGGCATGATGAGGTAGTAGGCGTCGAGTGCGTATGAGATCGACGGGCAGTCGACCTCGACGATTTCGGCGCCGGCAGCAGCGGCGACATCGAGGGCGGCGGAGAAGGCATCGCGGACGCCGTCCTGGTAGCCCTCTCCGCGCAGCTGCTTGATGACGCCGAGCTTCTTGCCCCCCAGATCCGAAGTCTGCGCCGCGGAGACGAAACCTGCCACCGGGTCCGGCAACGAGGTCGAATCGAGCGGATCGTGCCCGGCCAGCAGTTCGTGCAGAGCCGCGGCGTCGGCGACATTGCGGCCCATCGGGCCGACCTGATCGAGGCTCGAGGCCATGGCGATGATGCCGAAACGTGAGATCGAACCGTAGGTCGGCTTCACACCGACGGTGCCGGTGAATGCGGCGGGCTGTCGCACCGATCCGCCGGTGTCCGTGCCGACCGACAGCGGAGCCTGGAAACCGGCGAGGGCTGCTGCAGCGCCGCCGGAGGAGCCACCGGGAACGTGCTCGAGGTTCCACGGGTTGCGGGTGGTGCCGAAGGCCGAATGCTCGGTCGTCGATCCCATCGCGAACTCGTCGAGGTTCGTCTTACCCAGGACCGGGAGTCCGGCGGCCTTGACCTTGTTGTGCACGGTGGATTCGTAGGGTGGAATCCAGTTCTCGAGCATCTTCGAGCCCGCTGTCGTGCGCACGCCTTCGGTGACGACGAGGTCCTTGAGCGCCACGGGCACTCCGGCCAGGGCGTGAACGTCTCCACCAGCGCTGCGTTCGGCATCGACTGCTTTGGCCGTCTCCAGCGCGAGATCGTCGGTGACGGTGATGAATGAGCCGAAGTCGGCTTCGGTGGCGTGGATGCGATCCAGGTGAGCCTGGGTCACCTCGACGGAGGAGAACTCGCCGGCTTTCAATCCTGCGGCGAGTTCAAGGGCGCTCCTATTGATCAGTTCGCTCATCATTCCTCCCCAAGGATCTGTGGGACGAGGAATTTGTCATCGGCGGATGCCGGAGCCGAGGCCAGAGCCTGCTCGCTGGTCAGGGTCTCACCCACGACATCGGGGCGCAGCACATTCGACAGTGCGATCGGATGGCTGGTCGCTGGTACGTCATCGCCGGCCACTTCGTTGACCCTGGCGACATTGCTCAAAATGGTGCTCAGGTCACCGGCGAGCGATTTCAGCTCGTCTTCGCCCATGGCGATCCGAGACAGCGAGGCCAAATGCTCAACTTGCTCGGGGGTGATTGCGGAGGACTCCGTCATTCCCTGCCTTTCATCGTCTCTGTTTACTCGTCAGCAAGTCTAGTCTCTTTGCCGGACCGGTTCAGATTAGATCGCTGTGAGGTTCGCCGAGCTTCACTGCGCAGCTTCGTCGAGGTGCACGAGTGTCGCCAGGCAGGGTTCCGGCTTCAGGCAGGGTTCCGGCTTCAGGCAGAGTTCCGGTTTCAGGCCCCGACGCGCTCTGGCCAGGTGCGTTCGCCCTTGATGTAGCTCGAGAGCTCACTGAGCACCCTGTCTGCGTCTTCCTGGGTGTACTCACCGGCGTCAACACCGGTCTGCAGATCGTTCGCAAGATCTGAGACACGAGATTGGGCGTCGGCAGCGGTGTGTGCGACCAAGCCCGCCGAATCCCCGGCCCGCACGGCGAAGTCACTGGCCTGCGATCCCGTGCCGGCTGCTTCACTGGGACCTCCGTGCAGTCGGTACGAATCGTTCGGCTGCTCACCGTCGGACTCTGTGCCGTGAGAGGTACCGGTGTCGGCACCGTCGCGGTCGTCGCCACGAGACTTCACCGGCACCAGAAGCTCCGCGGTCGAGTCGGAGAGCGCAGGGGCCGCGCGTTTGACCGGCGGCTGTCCCGGGTTGAGGACGAAGTCGGCGATGCCAGCTGTCACCGGCGAAGTGGTGAGTACAGCTGCGAGGATCACCGCAGTACCAGCGACCAACCGGGGGATTGATTTCATGCTTTCACTCTTTCAGACTGAGCTGTTTCCCCACTTGAATATGCCTGTGACGATCCTGAGATTCGATGGCCGATCAATCCACACTGCCGGTCTCCAGGAGCGTGCGGAATGTGTCCTCGTCGAGGACCCTGACTCCCAGTGATTCGGCTTTGTCCAGCTTCGACCCTGCGTTCTCACCCGCCACCACATAGTCGGTCTTCTTCGACACCGAGCTGACCGCCTTGCCACCGGCGGAGAGGATCGCCTCCTTGATACCGTCACGCGTGAATGTGCTCAGAGAGCCGGTGGCCACGATCGTGAGACCTTCCAAGGTCTGCGCGCCCGCTTCCTGTGCCTCGTCCTCCATCCGGACTCCGGCGGCGGCCCAAGCTTCGACGATCTCGATGTGCCAGTCAACGGCGAACCAATCGCGGATGCTCGCCGCGATCGTCGATCCGATGCCGTCGACGGCTGAGAGCTCTTCGAGCTCAGCGGCCCGGATCGCGTCGAGTGTCCGGAAGTGTGCGGCCAGGGTGCGTGCTGCGGTCGGACCGACGTGCCTGATCGAGAGTGCGACGAGGACTCGCCACAGGTCCTGATCTTTGGCTTTGGCGAGTTCCTCGAAGAGCTTTGTCGTATTGGCGCTCGGGGCACTCGGCTTCTTCGCGGCAGCTCGCGTGTAGAAGTAGGGCACGAGTTCACGCTCCCCTGTCTCCACCCCTTTGACCTTCTTGTTCCGCCAGATCTTCACATCGGCCAAGTCGTCGGCAGTGAGGTCGAAGAGGAATGCCTCAGACGTCAGTGGAGGCTGCTCAGGCTCGGCCGGAGCGGTCAGGGCCAGCGCCGCCTCTTCGCCCAGGGCTTCGATGTCGAAGGCGGCGCGGGATGCCAGGTAGAAGATGCGGTTGGCAAGCTGTGCGGGGCATGACCGGGAGTTCGGGCAGCGTTTGTCCTTGTCTCCTGCTTTCTGCTCCCCCAGCTCGGTTCCGCAGGAGGGACAGTGGGTGGGCATGACGAACTCGTATTCGCTGCCGTCGCGCTGAGCGACCACCGGGCCGAGGACTTCTGGGATGACATCACCGGCCTTGCGCAGGGTGACCGTGTCACCGATGAGCACTCCCTTGCGGGTGACCTCGTAGCCGTTGTGCAGGGTCGCTCGCTCCACCGTGGATCCGGCGACGGTGACCGGCTCCATCACAGCAAACGGGGTGACTCGACCGGTCCGGCCCACCTGGACCTGAATGTCGAGCAGCTTCGTCGTAACCTCTTCGGGTGGGTATTTGAAGGCCGTCGCCCACCTCGGCGCGCGTGAGGTGTAGCCCAGGGTCTCCTGGACGGCGATGTCGTCGATCTTGATGACGATGCCGTCGATCTCGTGGGTGACATCGTGGCGGTGCTCACCGTAGTAGGTGATGAATTCCTCGATCTCATCGACCGTCTCAAGAACCTTGAAGTATTCGCTGATGGGCAGGCCCCATGACCGGAACTGCTCGTAGACCTCGGACTGGTGAGCAGGTTCAGGATGCGAATCATCGGCCGGGGTCCATACGGCGATGCCGTGGACGAGCATGTGCAGGGGTCGCACAGCGGTGACGGCTGGGTCCTTCTGGCGCAGGGATCCCGCGGCGGAGTTGCGGGGGTTCGCAAACGGGGCCTTGCCCTCCTCGACGAGGGCGGCATTGAGTTCGGTGAACTTCTCCAGCGGGAAGAACACCTCGCCGCGGATCTCGACCTCGGCGGGTGGGTAGTCGGTGTCGAGATGATCGGGGATATCGGAGATGGTGCGGACATTGGCGGTGATGTCCTCTCCGATGCGGCCGTCGCCGCGGGTGGCGGCGCGAACGAGTTCGCCGTTGCGGTAGAGGAGGTTGACGGCGAGTCCGTCGATCTTGAGTTCGCAGAGGAACTTCGACCTCGCCGAGGTGGCCGCGCGGACTCGGTCATACCATCCCCTCAGCTCCTCGAAGTCGAATACATTGTCGAGGCTGTACATCCGACCGATGTGCTCGACCGGATCGAAGGTCGAGGTGTCGACGCTGCCGCCGACGGTCTGCGTCGGTGACGAGTCTGTGACGAGTTCGGGGAACTTCTCCTCGAGGTCTTCGAGACTGTGGACGAGTTCGTCGTATTCGGCATCGGAGACGAGCGGCGAATCATCCGTGTAGTAGGCGGCGCGCTGAGCTTCGATCTTCTCGACGAGATCAGCATGCGCCTGAGCACGGGCGGTGGCATCCGACAGATCTGAGTTCGCAGTGGCCCCTGCACTCGCGGAGCGGTCGGACTCGTCGGGCGTTGCGGTCATTCGATCTCCTCAAAGGCGCGCCGCAGGCCTGCGGCGATCATCATCGTTCCCGTGCTGATGTTCTTCGCACCGTCCCCTTCGACCGAGGTCAGCAGGGGCGGATAGGTCATCGGAAGCTCTTCGCCTGCGAGGACTCCGAAATCGCGCAGACTCTTCGCACTCATGCCGATGCGGTTCCACGGCGTCTTGATCCGGTTCAGCCAATGCTTGACCTCCTGCGGTCTCGAACCTGCGGCAGGCGGCAGGCCCATCCAGGTCCCGATCCCGGCTTCGGAGACGATGGCCAGCTGTTCCCAACCCTGTGCCTTCAGGCTAGCCAACGGCACTGACACGGCGGTGGCACCGGAGTTGCGGACCACCTCGGCGGCGGTGATCTCCTTACCTTGCAGCTGCAGAGGGTCGAAGTCGGGGAGGCTGAGCAGAACCGGAGGCAGGTGGCGCAGCGTCGACTGCAGGGCAGCGTAGACCTGGGTCTCGTTGACCGCGGGCAGGGTGGCCCAGCCGGAGACCGTTGGCCATGTGCCCGTGAGCACCGGATGCAGGCGGGTCTCGACGAGGCGGATCACGGGCTGCATGCCGAGTGTCGAGAGTTTGTCGGCGAAGGCGGCGAGACCGAAGGCATAGGCCTGGATGACATCGCGGCGAGCGCCGAGGTCGCCGAGCACAGGGGCCCCGGATGTCAGGCTCAGCGCGGTGACCAGGGTCCAGGGCCCCGGCAGGGAGATCTGGACCCCACCGGTGTAGCCGTCCCCGTATTCGGCGATGGCGTCGAAGGCCTCACTCAGTGCCGAGGACTCGAGTCGTTCGTCTCTCCCCGCTGCGTTCGTCAGTCGCCAGCCGAAGGAGGCCCGGTCGACGTGGAGGTCGGTCAGCAGCCCGACTGCACGGCCGATCGCGTCGGCGCCCCACCGGTCCTCGGCTCGGTGGGCGCTCAGCGGCACCGGTGGCAGCTGCTCACCGAGGTGGGTGAAGGCCGCCGCGGCCGCCTCACGAACAGGGCTGTTCGCGATGTATCCAGAAGCACCGGACATGGAGCCGGGCCCGGTCTCGGCTCTGGGGCCGGGGATCCAGACTCCGGTGGTCGTGCCTGCCGGGCCGAGGGCGGTTGGAGCCTCGACTTGTTCAGCCATGGTTGCGGCTGCGTGGGATTCCGAAGACGTCGGCATAGAACCCGAACTCGCTTTCCAGGGAATCGATGATGGTTTCGGCGCGGACGAATCCGTGGGATTCGCCCTTGTACAGACGGTAAATGTACTCCACTCCGGTCAGTTCCAACATATCGACGAACTCTTGGGCCTGACTGGGCGGTACGATCGGGTCCCGATCGCCTTGCATGATGGCCACCGGAACGTTGATCTGACTCGTCCGTCGAATCGGTGAGCGAGTGATGTAGGCGTCCTGTGCCTCCGGCCATGGGCCGACCAGCCCGTCGATGTAATGCCTCTCGAAGTCGTGGGTGTCGACGACGAAGCGCATCAGATCGGTGACCCCGAAATAGGAGGTGCCGCAGGCGAATGCCTCTGATGAGGCCAGCGCCGACAGCACGGTCCATCCACCGGACGAGGCCCCGGAGATCGCGATGCGGTGAGGGTCGGCCAGCCCCTCGGCCACAAGAGCTTCGAGGGCGGCGAGGGTGTCGGAGACGTCGACGAGCCCCCACTGTCCGCGTAGGCGGTTGCGCCATTTGCGCCCGTATCCGGTCGAGCCGCCGTAGTTGACCTCCATCACGCCGATTCCTCGGGAGGTGAAGTAACTGGACCGGGCCGACATGTCAGGGGTCGCCTGACCTGTCGGTCCGCCGTGGACGGAGATCACATAGGGCGGAAGTTCACGGTCGAGGGCGGTGAAGCGCGGGTTGTGCGGTGGGTGGATGACGACGGGGACGCCGCCGAGCTCCCGGGTGCGGGGGCGCGAATAGTAGTCCTGATGAGCATCGAGGCGTTCCTGGGCGATCTCAATGAAGGTTCCGCTGGCCCGGTCCACGGCATACAGGGCTCCGGTCGAGTCCGCGGACTTCCCGGTCAGGAGAACATGGCTGCGACTCAGGTCATGGAGTTCGAGGCTGCCGAACCGCTCCCCCTGCGGTCTGATCTCCTCGGCCTCACCGTCGTGCCTGGCCCTGATCAGGGAGGCGGTCGCGGACTGGGAGTGGGCCCAGATCTCCTCGTCGTCACTCAGATGCCAGTTGGTGCCCAGCTGCCACAGCGGGCCGCCGATCTCGCCGCCGGTGTCGAGGACCGGTCTCAGCGCGGAGATGTCGAGTTCCTCACCGGCGTCGCTCTCCTGCTCGGAGTCCTTCGCAGCCACACGTCTGTCGCGAACAAGGCAGTCGATCGGTTCGAAGCCCAATGAGTACAGAGCCCAGTGACCGTTGTGGTCGGAGCTGACGATGAGCGAGGAGTCCGAGGTGAAACCGGGCTGCAGGAGCGAAACGTCATGTCCGTGCATGACCGCGGCGACGGGAGTGTCCTGAGTGCGAACGTCGATGAGCCACAGGCTCGTCGAGTCCCAGGGCATGTTGGGGTGCTCCCAACCGATGAACGCCAGTGTGGAGCCGTCCGGGGACAGCCGGGGCCAGGCCATGAAGTGGGAATGGCGCGAGAGCACATTCGTCGTTCCGTGCCTGGTGATGAGGACGATGGCTCGTTCCCTGCGCGTTGACCGGCAGTCCTCACGCACGCACAGCAGACCCCAACTGGTCATCGTCAGGTCCCCGTACCGGATGCGGCCCGAGGTGTCCGGGGTCAGCGCATGTGGGGCTCTGCCCGGAATGATCTGCCAGATCCGCTGGTCGGAGGCATTGACGAAGTAGATGACCTCGCTGCTCGGGTCCAGGGCCCAGGCGGCTCCCCCGTATTCGTGCACGGAGGACCTGATGTTGAACTCCGCGGGCAGCACCTGCTCCTTCAGTCCCGGATGCGACGGTGAGGTCCGGATCAGGCCGGTGCGAGAATTCTCCGCTGGAACCTTCGTGGAGAAGTAGATGTGCTCACCGCGAAATGCGGCATCGAAGATCGGTGCGGAGCCGGCAGCCACCTCCGCAGCGCTCAGCGGAGATGACCAGGTTCCGAAAGGTGCCGTGACGACATCTTGGGGAAATTCCTTCATACCCCCAGGTTAACGCAGGGGCGAAGACCACAGCCCGGACGCCAAGGCTGTCGTTGTCCTCAGACGCCGAGGCGGTCCTTGGCTGTCACATCGATGGTGGCCTGGCCCAGAACCCGGGTTCCGCGGTAGATGACCATGGTCTGCCCGGGTGCGACGCCTGAGAGTTCCTCGTCGACGTCGATGTGCATGAGCTGTCCAGCAGGTCGCGCGGCCGGCACGTCGACCTCGTCGACGATCGGGTTCACTTCATGCTCGGGTGCCTCGGAGATGTAGTCACCCAGCCAGGCCCGAGCCGGAACCGGGTCGCTGTGGGCCCTGATCTGGACCTCACAGTCGATGGCGGTCGCCGGTTCGCTGCCGATGTCTGCCGGTGCCGGTCCGGCCCATGTGGTCCGGATCCCGGTCAGGTGGGAGACCCCGAGATCGCTGCGGGAGCCCACCGTGACAGTGTTCGAGGCCGGGTCGAGTCCGGTGACGAAGCGAGGCTGGCCGTCGGCCGCGGGCTTCTGGATGCCCAGGCCCTTGCGCTGGCCGATGGTGTAGGTCATCGCACCATCGTGTTCGCCCAGGGTCTCACCCTCGGCGTCCTTGATGAGTCCAGGGCGCATGGGGATCTTGTCCGCCAGCCACGCCTTCGTGTCTCCATCGGGGATGAAGCAGATGTCGTAGGAATCAGGCTTGTTGGCCACGGAGAATCCGCGCTCGGCAGCCTCGGCGCGGACTTCTGCCTTCGACGCGGTCGCGCCGATCGGGAAGTAGCAATGCTCGAGCTGATCGCCGGAGAGCACACCGAGGACGTAGGACTGGTCCTTCGCGAGATCCTCGCCGCGGTGGAGTTCCGGTCGCCCGTCCTCGTCGCGCAGCACCTCGGCGTAATGGCCCGTGGCGATGGCGTCGAAGCCCAGTGCCAGGGCACGGTCGAGGAGGGCCGCGAACTTGATGCGCTCATTGCAGCGCATGCACGGATTGGGTGTGCGTCCGGCCGCATACTCGGCGATGAAGTCATCGACGATGTCCTCTTTGAACCGTTCGGAGAAGTCCCACACGTAGAACGGGATGTCGAGCATCCCGGCCACGCGGTGGGCGTCCCTGGAGTCTTCGATGGTGCAGCAGCCGCGTGAACCTGTGCGCAGTGTTCCGGGCATGCGGGACAGGGCGAGGTGGACGCCGACGACTTCGTGGCCGGCGTCGACGGCACGTGCCGCGGCGACCGACGAGTCGACTCCGCCGGACATGGCGACGAGAATTTTCATGATGCTCCTTGCATCCAGCGCGGAGTGGCCGAGACCATCCCGGCCTGGTGTGCTTGTTCGACGACCTCGGGCAGAACCTCGAGAAGACGATCGACCTCTTCTTCGGTCGAGTCGTGGCCGAGGCTGAATCGTTGGGCTGATCTGGCGACGTCTTCCTCCATACCGCAGGCCAGCAGCACATGGGAGGGACGTGAGACCCCGGCCGAGCAGGCCGAACCCGTCGAGGTCGCCAATCCTCTCGCGTCGAGGCCGAAGAGCAGGGAGTCGCCCTCACATCCGGAGAACGTGAAGTGCGCGTTCGCGGGAAGCCTTCCCCCACCTCGGCGACCGGACAATGTGGCATTGCCAATCGTGTCCTCAATGCCGGCGATGAGCCGGTCGCGCAGGCATGAGAAGCGCGCGGCTCGTGTCTCGATGTCGGCGGTGGCGAGTTCGACGGCCTTGGCGAAGGCCACGGCACCGGCGACGTCAAGTGTGCCCGAGCGGACCCCGCGCTCCTGTCCCCCACCGTGGAGGATCGGTGCTGGGGCGGCACCGCGATCAAGCAGCAGTGCACCGATGCCCACGGGTCCGCCGATCTTGTGAGCGGTGATCGACATGGCGGTGGCACCGAGGTGGGCGAAGTTCAGCGGAATCTGGCCCAAAGCCTGCACGGCATCGATGTGGAAGGGAACACCGAGGTCACTGGCGACTGCACCGATTTCGGCGATCGGCTGAAGGGTGCCGATCTCATTGTTTGCGGCCATGATGGAGATGAGTGCCGTGCTCTCTGGGGCGCGGCGCAGTTCGGCCAGAGCCGCGTCGAGGTCGAGGTGTCCTTCGTCGTCGACGTCGAGGTAGACGATCTCGGCACCCTGACTGGCCAGCCATTCCACGGAGTCGAGGATCGCATGATGCTCGATCGTCGTGGTGAGCACGCGCGGGCGAACCGGTGCATCGAAGGTGGAGTTGTTACGCGAGAGGTAGAGGCCCTTGAGTGCGAAGTTATCGGCTTCAGTGCCGCCGGAGGTGAAGATGACCTCGGATGATGTTGCGGCGCCGACACCTCGGGCGATGTCCTCTCGGGCAGTCTCGATGCGCATCCGTGCGGCCTGACCTACGGCATGCAGGGCCGAGGGATTGGCCCGTCGGCTCAGCTCAGCGGTGTAGACGTCGAGCACCTCTGCCGGCATCGGCGAGGTGGCTGCGTGGTCAAGGTAAATCGGCACTCTCCCTATTTTAGGCCGTGAAGGGCCCTTCGGCCAGGATCAGTGCCGCATCTCACCCGATACCGAGCCATCACCGGGCACCTGAAGTTCCGGGGCCACGTTCACGCCGACTAAACTGGGCCGGGTGTTCACCGTTTTCACCATCGTGCTCTATGCCGTATCCGCCGTCCTGGCCATCTGGTCGATCATCGAGACCATTCGCAACCGCCCCGCCGGCAAACTGCTGCTCGGCGCGACCGCTGTGCTTCTGCTGCTGCTCATCGTGCAGCTGGTGCTCTCGATCGCCACATTCGGGTCGACCCAGGGCATCGATCCGCTCCTGTACTTCGGCTACGTCATCACCGCGATCCTCGTCATGGCACTAGCCGGCTTCTGGGCGTTCGCGGAACTGAGCCGCTGGGGGCCGGGAGTCCTCGCAGCAGCAGGACTGACGGTGATCGTCATGATCGAGAGATTGGACCAGATTTGGCAGTGAAGAAGCGAAACGACGATGCCGGTGCGCGCTCAGCGGCCGCCTCGGCGAAGCAGGAACGGGCCGCGAAGCGCAACCGCTCACCGTTCTCGGCGATGCACACCGGCCCGGGCCGGGCTCTGACGGCCGTCTACGGGGTCTTCGCGCTCTCGGCGACCGCGCGCGCCGGCTACCAGGTCATCCGTGAGTTCGACGTGGCCCCGGTCGCGTACTCGCTGTCCGTGATCGCCGCAGTCATCTACATCGTGGCCACGATCTGCCTGGTCATCGGCAACCGCGCCTCACACCGGATCGCGATCGGCGCCTGCCTCGTCGAGTTCGCAGGCGTCATCATCGTCGGAATCCTCAGCTTCACCCATCCGGAGGACTTCGCCAAGCCCTCCGTGTGGTCATCCTTCGGCAGCGGCTACGGGTTCATCCCGCTCATCCTGCCCCTCGTCGGATTGTGGTGGCTCTACCTCGTGGGGCGCAGAATCCGCACCAGCTGAGAAGTGGGGCCC
>NZ_JBHFIH010000001.1:300614-320629 GCF_057334195.1 Brevibacterium sp. AGC70
GGCCCCACCTCGGTGGGGCCTGACCAAGTTCTGTCACTCGCTGCGTGAAGAGGCCTGCGGTCACTCGATGCGTGAGGACAGCACGTTCCAGTCGGTGGCCACGGCGCTCAGCTCATCGCCGGTCTTCATAAGCACATACGGGTGGGCGGTGTCGACCTTGACGGTGTTTCCATCCTTGTCGTTGGTCTTCACCGCTTCGATGGTGTCGCCAAGGTCGACCGAATAGTCGTCAGGGACCTCGATCGTCAGGGTGCAGCGGACCTCGCCCATTCCGATGGCGCCGTGCTCGGTGCTCAGGGTCATCGAGGTGAAGTCGAGCTTCTCATACGGCTTGCAGGAGATATCGACCTTGTCGAACCCCGAGTCCTTGCCCCGCAGGTCACCCAGGTAGCCCCTGAAGTCCTTGAACCCGCCTTCTTTGAGCCCATCGGCATCCGCGGCGTCGGCCTTGCCGTCGACGAGGAATTTCGAGACCTGGTCCGCGGTCGTCGTCATCTCCTTGTCGAATTCCTCTGGGCCGGGCTTGACGGCCCCGTTCCCGTCGGCCATCAGCGTCGGCATCTGATCGCTCGGGATGTAGGAGGCAGTGCGCACGATCGGCTCGGTCGAGGCGGATTCTCGGGTGGCCAACTGGACCTGCGTGAGCTTCGCATCCCCTTTTGTGGTGCCGAATGCGTAGAACCACATCGGGTACTCGGTGAAGCTCGGGCTGCCGGCGACGACCTCGCTGAAGTTCGGTGCCCGCAGCTTCTGCTTCGCCTTCTTCGCGATCTGCATCTGCGCGCGGGTCCGATCGATCAGGGGCTCGCCCTGAATCTTTTCGAGGTCGTTGCCTCCATCGTTGAGGATCTCATCGAGTGATTCGGTGTAGCCGGTCATGAACTCCCCGGCCTCACCCGGGCGCATCGCCGCCCGCTCATAGGGCGTGATGTCAGGGCTGTGGGGCTGTGCCACCGGCAGCGCGGTGCATCCGCTCAATGCCAGTCCGGTAGTCAGCGACGCGGCTGTGACGATGCGCAGCGACCGCCCGCCCCGTGAGTTCGCCCGCCGAGGTGGCTGCGCCGTCGCCCCGCCAGGGTTCTTCACGAGGCGAGAGCTCCGCACCCTGCCGGTATTCGTCATGGGCGCGTGGGGGTCAGTCCCAGCGCCGGGGCCTGGACCGGCACCGGGGCCTGGACCGCGACCAGTCTTTCGGGCGACCGACCTCTTCTTCTCGGGCCGGATGCGTCCGTTGAACCAGCGTAGGAAGAAGTAGGCGCCGAATCCGGCCAAGATGATGCCCAGGGCGATTCCGACCAGGCTCAAAGCCAAGACTCCCTCCACTCGCATCTTCAGCGAGACCGTGGTTCCATCAAGATTTTCGCCCTCGTCCGCGGCGGCGATGACCAGGACCTGCGGGTCAGCGTCGAGGTCGAAGGTCTTCGCCACCTTCTCTCCTGTGTCCTTGCTGGTCCACCAGTCCCTGTCGGTGAGCGTCGCTTCGGGAGCGGCGTCACCGGGGATGAACCGGTGCTCGACGGTGTTGGGGAACTCGACGTTGCTGATCTGCTCCTGCGCCACCCCGTCGAGGATGCTGTCCGTGTCGACGCCGTTCGCCGTGCCGACGAACAGTTTCTTGCCGTCGGCGTTCGCGGCCTCAACGGTCACGTTGGTGCCCGAATAGGGAACGATCGCTTCGTCGAGGACGACAGCGTGGGCGCCGTCCTTGACCGTGAAGTCCTTGGTCTCCGTGACCTCGTCGGTGCCGACGACGGACAGCGCGGAGATGACCAGTACTGCCACGATCACCGCTGCGAACGCGAACAGTATGGCTGTGGTGAGACGGATTCTCTGGATCAGAACAAGGCCCTCATCAATGCTGTGCGCGCCTTGGTCACGGCCGGATCATCCGCACCCAGGACTTCGAAGAGCTCGAGAACTCGCAGTCGCAGCGCTTCCTTCTCGTCGCCCGCACTGACGCGGATCAGCGAGATCAGTCGGTTGAAGGCGCTGCTCGGGTTGCCTCCGACGATCTCTGCGTCGGCAGCCGCCTTGGCCGCCTCGGTGTCCTTCGGGTTCGCATCTGCGGTGGCGATGAGCTGCTGCGGATCGGCGTCGATGAGGCGGCGGCCGAGTCCAGCTCTGGCCAGACCGAACTTCGCTTCCTCATCGGCCGGTGACGCGGCCAGAGCCGTCTTGAACAGGGATTCGGCGGTGTCGAAGTCTCCCCGGCTCAGCGCCTCTTCGGCCTCCGGGTGGGCAGGACCTGCTGGTTCCTGCTCGGCTCCGGCGACGACAGCGTGTCCGGTGACGCCGTTCTCTCCGGCGAGCTTGAGCAGCTCATCGAAGTAGGCCTTCACCTGCTGCTCGGGCAGTGCACTCTGGAACAGAGGGACAGGCTGACCTTTGACGATGGCGATGATATTCGGGATCGACTCGACGCCGAAGGCCTGCTGCAGTCGCGGATTGGCATCGACGTCGACCCGGGCCAGGACCAGCCGGCCGCCGAAGGATTCGACGACGCGCTGGACGATCGGCGAGAGCTGCTTGGCCGCTTCGCTCCGGTCCGCCCACAGGTCGATGACGACGGGAACCCGATCCGACATTGCGACGACCTCGGTGAAGCTGGCCTCGTCGACGTCGAAGGTCAGCGCCGGCACGGCAACCGCATTCGGGTCAGCAGGTCCGCCGGCAGCCTGTCCTTGTCCACCGGACCGCTCCTCATGTGGCAGGTTTCTGCTGCGCACCGCGGACAGATCGAGTCCTTGGTTGGGCTGCGTGTTGTCCTGCGAGGGATCCATTGACACGTGGTCTCCTTTGTTACGGGAAGTGCGAATTTCTACGGTGCGCGTGCGTCGGGAGCTCTCCGGTCCAGACGTTCGTCGGGACCTCTCAAACTCGGGCGGAGCTGATGACATCCAGCATAGAACGTATCAACATCGCCGGGCCTGCGACTATTCTTCTGGTTCGGACTATTCCAGTTCGGCTCCGCTGAGAGTCTCCAGTCCGCCGATGAGGCGCGCCTTGCCGTCCTTGGGAACGAGGAACGTCAGGACCTGAGTCGTCTTCGTCGTCACCGGCTGCTGGGTGCTGTCGGATCCGGTCAGCTCCTTCTGTGGGCTCGAGAGCGTCAGAGTTCCGGTGCGTCCGTCAACGGATTCCGGAGAGATCGTGGACTCGGCCTCGATGACTCCGGTGACGACAGCGGCATCGCCTGCAGTTCCCTGCGCGACGATCTCCTTGCCAGGCGTGTACTTGTACTTGACCTCGGCCTTGCCGTCTTCTGCGCTCTGCTTCTGCGCCTGCTGGTTCTTCCAGATCGACTTCGAGAAGTCATCGGACTCGAACTTCTTCGCTTCCTTCGAGTCCTTCCCCGAGCCCAGCGCCTTCGCGTAGTCGGACACAGCCTTCTCCGGTGTCATCGCGAAGTCCTTGGCCTTGGGATCAAGGAGCTGCGAGCCCTGCCTGGCATCGGGGATCTCCGGCAGTTCCGTGCCCGGGACCAGCTGGGTCTGCGACCACAGCTTGTAATCGGAGCGTGGATCTTCCTGAGTCAGGACGAGCAGCTGGGTGTCTTTGCCCGCCGAGGTGATGAGACTGGTCATGCGCGGCCAGGAGTCGGTGGCCGCGGTGTAGTTGACGACGACCTTCTCGTTGGCCACTGCCGGCGGCAGCTTCTGATCCTTGACCTTCTTCTTCACCTTGTAGGCGTCCTCGCGCTGCTGCAGGGCGGGCCCTGCAGCGCTCTTCTTCAGCTCGGTGCTGTCTGTACCCTTGTCGGCGGCTTTGATGTCGTCGGCCACGGAGTCGAGGATCCGTTTGGCCTGGTCGTCATTGACTCCGGCTGCAGCAGAGCTCGGGGCTTCCGAAGGCTCAGGCTTGGGCAGCTCTTCGGGCCCGCAGGCGCTGAGAGCCAGAACCGGAACGATCGCGAATGCGGTTCCGTATTCTGCCAACTTGCGACGGCGCTCCTGACGGGCCGTGCGCCGGTTCTTCTCCTTCTTCGCACTGTTGCGGTTGAAGAAGAGGACGACGAGGCCGCCGACGAACAACGCGCCTCCGATGATCATCAGCGGAATTGCCCACGGAGTCTCCGCATGGCTGGGCCAGGAGATGGTGACGGTCTTGACGTCGCCCGGCTCACCGCTGCCGGCGATGAGGAAGCCTGTCCGGTTCGCGTCGTCGGTCCAATCAAGGGTCACGGAGTCGGTTCCGGTGACTTCGGAGGTCCAGAGATCCGCCCCAGCCGGGTTGGGCACCTTGGCCTTGCCGTCCTGGGCCTTCACCGTCAGTTTGCCCTCGGGTGCCAGACCGGTCACATGCGCCGAAGCCGAGTCGCCCACCCAGGCCTCGACGTTCTCGGCCGGTGCCTGAGCGATCGTGAGATCCCCCGAGCCCTTGACTTCGAGTGTTGCGGGGGTTTCGTAGAGATTGAGCATGCCGGGGTCGATGACGACGGCCGGTGTGTCTGCATCGATCTCTGTGGTCGCGGTGATCTGGTCGTCCGGCGCCCACAGGGTCTTCTGCAGAATACCGAGGCCTCCGACAACGACACCCACCACCATGAGAATCACAGCAAGTGTGTAGCGCACGTACGAACCCTTCCCTCAACAAAGTGTCTTCTGGCCCCACGTTCACTCGTGGGACAGTCCAAGTTTAAGTCACTGCGCGCGCATTGGTTTTGTGCGTGTACTCAGCGTGTGTCGGTGCGCACAGCCAGACGAAATGCTCAGAGCCGCCACTCTGCCTTAAGCTGGACTGGTGAGCAACGACAAAATTGTGTGGATCGACTGTGAAATGACCGGCCTCGACGAAGTCAGGGACGAGCTCATCGAAGTGGCGGCTGTCGTCACCGACTTCGACCTCACCCCCCTCGACGAGGGCATCGACATCGTCATCAGGCCCTCCGCAGCGGCGCTGGAGAACATGAACGACTTCGTCACTCAGATGCACACGAGCTCCGGACTCATCACCGAACTCGATGCCGGCACGACGGTCGCCGAGGCGCAGACCCAGGTGCTCGAGTACATCAAGAAGCACGTCCCGGAGTCGGGCAAGGCACCGCTGGGCGGCAACTCAGTGGGCACCGACAAGGTCTTCCTCACGAAGCAGATGCCCGAGCTCGTCGATCACCTCCACTACCGGATCATCGACGTGTCCTCGATCAAGGAACTGAGCAAGCAGTGGTTCCCCCGCGCCTACTTCCAGTCCCCGGAGAAGCATGGCGGCCATCGCGCACTCGGCGACATCCTCGACTCGATCGTGGAGCTCCAGTACTACCGCCGGGCTGTCTTCTCCGCCGAAGGACCCACATCGGACGAGGCGAAGTCCATCGCCGCCGAGGTGGGCTCACACATCTCCCGCTGAATCAGCCTGAGAGCCATTCGCCACTTCAGGCGATCATGTGAAATGATGATTTCATCATGCCACTAAGTCACCTGCAGCGCCCTCTCTACGAGGTCAAGGCGAACCTGTTCAAAGGGTTGGCCCACCCCTATCGGATTCGGATCCTCGAACTCCTCGCCGGTGCTCCGGAGGTCAGTGTCACCGACCTGCAGTCCGAGACCGAGCTCGAAGCCTCCCACCTGTCCCAGCACCTCGCCGTTCTGCGCCGACACCGCCTGGTCGAATCCGAGCGGCGGGCCAGTCATGTCTACTACCGTCTGGCCGACCGACGCACCGCCGAGCTGCTCTCCGTGGCCCGGTCACTGCTGCTGTCGATGCTCGAAGACGACGAGGGGCGTCTGGCCGAGGCCCAGACGCTGCCGCAGATTCCAGGCGGCCCCGCGTCCGCTAGCGAGTCTGCTTCATGAGCTCATCCCCCACCGCCTCGGCGGCCGTACTCAGCGGCCTGAGACGGGCACGCTCACTGCTGCCCAGCGTCTCTGACTACAGCGAGACCCGCCGGTCGTGGCCGAAGGACCTCGTCGCCGGCGTCACCGTCGGCATCGTCGCACTTCCGCTGGCGCTCGGCTTCGGTGTGAGCTCAGGACTCACCGCGGAGCAGGGCCTGATCACGGCGATCGTGGCAGGCCTCCTGGCTGCGGTCTTCGGCGGTTCACATGTCCAGATCTCGGGACCGACCGGCGCCATGGCCATCGTGCTCGTGCCCATCGTCGCCACCCAGGGCCCCGAGGCTGTGGTGGCGGTGACACTCATCGCCGGGATCATCGTCGTCGCCGCGGGACTGCTGCGTCTGGGACGTGCGGTCTCCTTCATTCCCTGGCCCGTGATCGAGGGATTCACCCTGGGAATCGCGGCCATCATCTTCTTGCAGCAGATCCCGTTCGTCACGACGGCGACCGATGCGCAGCCTGGTGAGCACAGCACGAATGCACTTGTCGCGGCAGGTCAGCTCATCGGCGAGGCCGACTGGTCCTATCTGCCCTACTCGCTGACGGCGGTCGCGATCGTCGTCGCATGCATGGTCATCGCGCCGAAGATCCATCCCTCGATCCCCGGATCGCTCGTCGGCATCATCATCGTCACGGTCCTTGCCGCACTCCTTTCCAACCCCCTCGCGACCATCGGAGAGATTCCACGCTCGTTGCCGCTGCCCAGCATTCCCGACATCGACCTCGGCGCCATCGGCGGGCTGCTGCCTGCTGCGGGAACGATCGCCGCGCTGGCCGCCATCGAATCGCTGCTCTCCGCCCGGGTGGCCTCCTCGATGTCGGCCTCCGGTGCCTGCCGTCCCGACCGGGAGCTCGTCGGACAGGGAATCGCGTCCATCGGCTCTTCACTCTTCGGCGGCATGCCCGCCACCGGTGCGATCGCCCGCACCTCTGTCAATATCCGTGCCGGTGGTCGCACCAGGCTGGCATCGATCGTGCACGCCCTCGTCCTGCTCGCCATCGTCCTCGCCGCAGCCGCGCCGGTGGGGCAGATTCCCCTCGCAGCTCTGGGCGGCGTCCTCTTCGTCACCGCCGTGAGGATGGTTCACCTGACTACGGTCCGAGCCATCATGCGCTCAACGCGCTCAGATGCCGTCGGCTTCATCGTCACCGCGCTGATCACGATCTCCTTCGACCTCATCGTCGCCGTCGGAATCGGAATGGCCGTGGCAGCCGCTTTTGCTCTGCGCAACCTCTCCCGGACGACCGGAGTCACGATCGAAGAGGTCTCCGCCGGAGCCTCCGCACATCCCGGCGATGACTCGATCTCGATCGTGCGCTTCGACGGGCCCCTGTTCTTCGCCTCATCCGACCGCATCTTCGACGAAGTCATGGAGCTGGACGGAAACGTGGTGGTGATTCTGCGGATGTCCCAGCTCGAACTCGTCGATGCCTCCGGCGCCCGCATCCTCGCCGAGGTTGTGCACGCCTTCGAACGCCGCGGGATCACGGTGCTCATCAAGGGAGTCAAGGACTCCCACGTCGATCTGTTCCGGCACGTCGGGGTCCTTCGTGCACTCAGGGACAAGAGGCATCTCTTCGATGATCTGCCCAGTGCGATCGAGCATGCCCGCTCACATGTGGAGCGGGCATCGGCTCGAAGCTGAGGCGCGCCTCAGCTGGTCTTCTTCGCCGGCTGGGCGAAGACCGAGGATGGGAAGGCTCCTGACTGCGCCAGCACCTTGATCAGACTGCGGCTGGGAGACACGAGTGCCTCGATCTCCTCGTCGGTCAATGCTGACCAGGCGGCGGCCACGGTGCCGTCGGTGAGCTGCTCGACCTGTTCCTTCAGGTCACGTCCTGCATCGGTGATGGCAGGCAGGTCGAAGCCGCGTTCGTCTTCACCGACGGTGAGGAGACCGGCTTCGGCCAGGCGCGCCTGCGCAGCCTTCCATTCCTCATCGGTGTACCCGCGGGTCTTCTGCGCCGCACGCGGTTTGAAGGAGGCACCTGTGGCAACGTCGAGCATAAGTGCGTCGATGCCTGGAACACCCGCAGTCACGAGCGCGGCGACGTGACCGTCGCCGCGGAATTCCCTGGCGATGGTGGCCACGTTCCACAGCTGCTCGAATGCGGTCTTCGGCTGATGGGCGGCCAGTGCGTCTGTCGTAGCCTGGGCCAGTGCCCGGCCCGAGAAATCCATGTTCGCCAGCACCGGGGCCATGGCCGTGGCCAGCTCCGTGGCCGCCTCGGTGAGCAGTGCGATGTCCTCGCGAGCGTCGAAGAGCTCGGCCATGAAGGCTGACACTGCATCGAAGCGCACCTGCACCATGGTCTCGGGAGAGACCTTGTCCCACAGTTTCGGGAACTGGGTTGAGAGATAGGAATGTGAGTAGTTGTAGTAGGCGGCGCTGATGACGCCGGCGTTCACACGACCCATCGGGGCAGATCGTGCCACCAGATTCCCTTCGACCCCGGGTTCGAGTCCGTGCTTGGCATATTCCCGGCCCACGGTCTCGGAGAAGTACATGGCCGAGTGGAATGAGTTGAGGCGGGAGGAGACGGTCCTGATGTTCTTCGTGCGCTGCGAGTTCATGGTGCCAATCCTAAGGTCAGGTGGTCGTATCTTGCGGTCAGCGATCAGCTGCGTCGATGCCTGTGGTCGTGGCGAACCAGTGGATGTGGGCCGCGCATTCGCGCCGGGCCCGGTCGGCATCGCCGGCGAGAATGCCCTCGAGGAGACCGGCGTGTTGCCTCGTGAGTTCGGTCTGCACCCAGGACCGGTCGTCTTGGGCGATGGCCTTCGCGGCGCTGGCGACCGCATCGGATTCGAGGACGACGCGCGTCGTCAGCACGTCTGCCGGGCCGATATGTCGGGCCGAGACGCGAAGCCTCAGTGCCCGCGACAGGCCCACTGCAGGTTCGGAGACGATGACCGATCCGGCTCCTGGTCCCGATTGGAGGTCAGATGCACATCAACTCGGGAAAGTTTGCCCAAGCCGAACCCGTGATCGCCGCCCACGCCCGCGCCTTCTCGAGCACAGAATGGGACGTCGCCGTCGCACCCTCGGCACGTCTGACTCCGGATGCGGCTCTGACATTCATCTCCGGGCCCTCGGCGACGAGCGACATCGAACTCAAACGTGTCGAAGGCGGCCACGGTCCGCGCACCCTCGTCGTGGCAATAGTCGATACGTGAGTCGGTCCCCGCACGACACAGGCCATCGCTGTCCGGGAGAATGGGGTCCATGACGACGGCCCGAACTCTGGAGTACCCGCACGAACCACCTCGACGGAGAACTCGCCGGACGACGCTCATCGTCACCGCGGTCATCGTCGTGGCCACCCTCCTCGTCGGCTTCATCGCGGCGGATCGGGTGGTCGACTTCACCACCGAACAGAAGATCGCCGCCTCTCTCGAGCCCTACGGCGATGCCGATGTGAACGTCGAGGGCTTCCCCGTGCTGACGCAGATGGCCGGGGGGACTCTCGACACCGTTCATGTCACTGCTGATCGGGCGCAGTACGAGAACGTCGACTTCACCGACGTCGATGCCAAGCTCTTCGACGTTCCCGTCGATACCTCACGCCCGATCGGCACGGTTGAGGCGAGCGCGGTGATTCCGTTGTCGACGATCGACTCGCTGGCCACCGAACACGCCTCGCTGCCCGAGGGCATGGCATTCACCACGGTCGACAGCGGGCTCTACCTCCAAGGCTCGCTGCTCGGACAGGATCTGCTCATCGGCATCGAATCGAAGGCTGAGTCACGACGGGCTGTGGTCAACGCCACGTCGATCAGACTCGGATCAGCCGAGGTCGACATCGACTCGCTCCCTTCGTTTCTGACCTCGTCGATCTCAGACATCGTCATCGACCTCGATTTCCTGCCCGTCGGCCTTGAGCTCACTGACATCGAGACCACTGATGCCGGTCTGGAGATCAGCCTCCACGGCACCGGCGTCTCAGTGAAATGAGGCGGGGACGACTCGAGGCAGGCCATGGATGAATGTGCGAGAGCAACCTGTTTTCGCATAGACTGACGGTGATGACTCCCACAATGCTCGGCGCCGTATTCACACCGAAGGTGTGGGTCCTGGGACACCCGGGCACCAACGGCTATATCACTTCGTGGGGCATGATGCTGTCGGGGACAGCTCCATTTCCGGCCGGTGAACGACTCCGGCCCACTTTCTGAGCAGACCGCCATGAGCACGACCGCCTCGGCGCTCGATCACTGACCGCTCTGACAGATCACCCGCACATATTCGGGCCGGAGAAACACATCTTCCGGCAACGAAATGGATTCACTGTGACTTCACCATCTCCAGCACCTGGCACCAGCTTGCGCCTATTCGCTTCTCTGCGCAGGGACACCGTCGGCGGCGGACTCCTCGTCATCGCCGCCGTCGTGGCCCTCATCTGGGCGAACTCTCCCCTCGCGGACTCATACTTCGCTCTCAGAGACGTCGAGGTCGGCCCCGCCGCCTGGCACCTGCAGCTGAGCCTGGGAACCTGGGCTGCCGACGGCCTGCTCGCGATCTTCTTCTTCCTCGTCGGGGTGGAGCTGAAGACCGAATTCACCCACGGAGATCTGCGCAGATTCCGCACGGCCGTCGTCCCGATCACCGCCGCAGCCGGCGGCGTCATCGTCCCTGCCCTGATCTACACGGTTCTCCTGATCTCCCACCCGGAGACGCTGCGCGGATGGGCGATTCCCACGGCCACGGACATCGCATTCGCTGTCGCGATCCTCGCGATCATCGGCTCCCACCTGCCCAAGGCTCTGCGCATCTTCCTCCTCACCCTCGCCGCCGTCGATGACCTGCTGGCTATCGGCATCATCGCCGTCTTCTACACCGAGACCATCTCTGTCGTTCCACTCCTGGCATCTGTAGCGGTCATCGTCGTCTACGGTCTCATCGCCGCCCGCTTCAGAACGTTCTTCGTCGACCGAGCCCGGGCTGCGTGGGTGATTCTGCTGCCCCTCGGGCTCATCGCCTGGGCGCTCATGCACGCCTCCGGTGTCCATGCGACGATTGCCGGTGTGCTGCTCGGGTTCATGATCCCCGCCCTGGCCAGCCGCCGACGCAGTGGTCAGGATCGGCAGGCCGATGACGACGACCGCCCGAACCTCGCCGAGGTGCTCGAACACCGCCTGCGGCCACTGTCCGCGGGATTCGCGGTGCCCGTGTTCGCATTCTTCGCCGCGGGTGTGGCTGTGGGCGGACTCGAGGGCCTGGCCACTGCGTTCTCCCAGCCGTTGACCTTTGCGATCATCGCGGCCCTGGTCGTCGGCAAACCGGTGGGGATCCTGGCATCGGCGTGGCTGGTCACCAGATTCACCTCGGCGGGCGTGGACCCGAGTCTGAGGTGGCCGGATCTGGCCGGTGTCGGTCTGCTCGCCGGAATCGGGTTCACGGTCTCCCTCCTCGTCGCCGAACTCAGCTTCATCCCCGGCTCCCCCGAACACGACTATGCGAAGGTCGCAGTCCTCAGCGCTTCAGTCATCGCCGCAGTGTTGGCCACTCTGATCTTGGGCAGCCGGAACTCTCGATACCGCAAGGCTGAGGGCGCTACCCTGAGTGTGGACCACCTCTGAGGACCGCACACCACCACTGACGGCACCACCAGAAAGGCTCAACGATGAGCACGATCACCCCCGTAGGCGAACGTTTCGGCTCAGAACTCGCCCGACTCGCAACCCTCGTCGATTCCGAGCGTCCGGGTTGGACGAGGCGGGCGCTGAGCGAGTTCGACATCGCCGGACGCGACTATGCCCGCACCCTGATGAAGCAGGCAGGGCTGGCGACCCGAGTCGACGGGGCAGGAAACGTGATCGGGGTTCTTCCCGGTCGCCTCGGCGGGCAGGAGATCATGCTCGGATCCCACACCGACACCGTTGACGGCGGCGGCCGCTTCGATGGGATCACCGGTGTCCTCGGTGCCATCGAGGTCGTGCGGCTGCTGCGGGAGAACAATGTTCGCCTCGACCATGACCTCGTCATCGTGGTTTTCTTCAACGAAGAGCCCAACGACTTCGGCTTCTTCTGCGTCGGCTCCCGGGCGATGACTGGACTCGTCGACCGCAACACCCTGGCCGCCACCGACACCACCGGCCGCAGCCTCGCCGCTGCTATGCCGGACTCCGGCATCGACCCGGAAGCCTTCTTAGACGCGCGCTACGACTTCTCGAAGGTCACCGCCTTCCTCGAACTCCACATCGAGCAGGGACCTGAGCTGGAACGGCTCGGCAAACAGATCGGCGTCGTTGAGACGATCACCGGCATCAACCACTTCAAGGCGCTCTTCACCGGCCGCCAGGACCATGCAGGCACGACCCCGATGGATGTCCGTGCCGACGCAGGGTGTGCCGCTGCCGGCACGGTGCTCGCCGTCGAATCGATCGCTGAGTCAGGGACGAACACCCGCGGCACGAGTGGTCAGATCCAGTTCACTCCGGAAGCCGTGAACGTCGTTTCGGCCAATGCCAGCGTCGAGGGAGAGTTCCGCGGCCCCGACGGTTCTTGGCTGCATGAGGCACAGCGCAGGCTCACCGATGCTGCCGGGGAGAATGCTGACAAGCGCGGTGTGCGTGTGGAGATGGAATGGACGACGGACGATGCGCCCGTGCCCCTGCACGAACCGATCACTTCGACCATCGCCGAGGTGGCCGATGACCTTGGTCATTCCAGGGCCACAATGTTCTCCGGTGCCGGCCACGACGCGGGAATCATCGCCGCCAAGACACAGGTGGGAATGATCTTCGTTCCCTCACAAGATGGCCGCAGCCACTGTCCCGAGGAATTCACCGAACTCGATGACATCCTGCCCGGAATCGAGGTCCTGCTCGAGACTGTGCTGCGCCTCGACGGGGCTGCACCTGCAGGCGGGCCCGCAGCGTCCGGTGGGGCTGTGCGGTCAGGTGGAGCACAGTCAGTGTGACTAAGATCGGTGGTGACACGACCGTCTGCTGAGAAGGGCCACATCATGCCATTCGACAAGTTCATCAACAAGGCCAAGAACCTGGCCAATGACCCGAAGATTCGCGAAAAGCTCAACTCCGAAAAAGGAGAGAAGGCCACTGATTCGATTCTCGACAAGGCCGCAGGAGTCGCCGAGTCCCTGACCAAGGGCAAGCACACCGACAAGATACAGAAGGCCCGAGACGCCGCCGATCGTGCAGTCGGCAGCGATGGCAAGTCGGAGAACAACCAGTCCGATGGCCAGCGCCCGGCTGGCGATCAGCGCCCTGGTGACAACCAGCGCCCCACTGACGAGCAGCGTCCCTCCGGCGAACACCGACCCGATGTGAATCGTCGCAACGACGAGGGAGAAACTCGCCCCTGAGGATTCCCTTCTCGCAGAATCGGTCCTCGGTTCGAAGAGGCCGGCGTCGTCCATATCCGCTGGCACCAAGGGTCGGAAGCAGAAGCAGACAGCCACTCCTCCGAGATCTGTCTTCGCCTGTGAGGAACCGACTGCTGCCCAGGTGGTCGAGCAGCCGACGGAATGGATTTCGTGCCCAGCTCCTGCGCTGAGAACTCCACGACCTGTGGCAGCACGAAGCACCTCGGACAGCTGGCCCGATCCTGTGGAATATCGGGGATGCGGGTGGTGGGCCTGCGCTGTCCCGCGTTGGACTCCCCACCAGCACGGGGTGTGTGAGAATAGCACTCGGGCATCGGCGGCCCGCAATACACTCAGCCGAATCTCATCCCCCGATCTTCATCACACTGCAGGAGGTGCAATGCGATCCCCTATCCCTGACTTCTTGGACGAGACGCTCGATCGTCACAGGTCAGACCGGTCTGGTGCGAACGCGGACTACATTCCGGACCTGGCCTCGGCCGACTCCGAGAAGCTGGGCATCTGCATCTCCACACTCGACGGGGTCGAATACACCTCCGGGGATTCGGAGTTCGAGTTCTCAATCCAGTCGATGTCGAAGCCCTTCATCTACGGCTTGGCGATCGAGCAGGAAGGGCTGGCCGCAGTCCTCGACATGGTCGGTGTCGAACCCAGCGGAGAGGCCTTCAACGAACTCTCTCTGGACAAGATGTCCGGCAAACCGCTCAACCCGATGATCAACGCCGGTGCCATGGTCATCCATTCGCTCCTGGGCGAACCGGGAACCTCACTGGCCGAACGGATTGAAATCGTGCGGGCCGGACTGTCCGAGTTCGCCGGCCGCCAGCTGCGCGTCGACGATTCGGTGGCTGAAGGCGAATGGGGTGAGGCCTACCGCAATGTCGCGATCGCCAATATGCTCCGGTCATATGGTGTCTACACTGACCAGCCCGACGAGGTGGTCCAGGGGTATATCGCCCAGTGCTCGATCCTCATCACCACCAAAGATCTGGGAATCATGGCCGCCACTCTGGCTGCGGGCGGACTCAATCCGATCACCGGCAAGCAGGTGCTCTCGCCTCGCGTGAACCGTCAGGTGCTCGGCGTCATGATGTCGTGTGGCATGTACGACGCCGCCGGTGACTGGATGACAGAGGTCGGTGTACCCGCCAAGTCCGGAGTCTCCGGCGGAGTCTTCGGGGTCCTGCCCGGACAGGTCGGCATCGCCACCTTCTCTCCGCGCTTGGACAAGCACGGGACGAGCGTTCGCGGAGCCAACATCTTCAGGACTCTCTCGCGCGAGCTGAGTCTTCACATCATGGACGCCCCCGAGCCTGCCCGCTCCATCATTCGCCGTGACAGGCGCTTCGTGGATTCTCAGGGCGTCATGGTGCGCATCTGCAGCCTGCAGGGCCTCATCCAGTGGAGCGGTGCCGAAAACGTCATCCGCACAATGGACGCCCCCGAATCCAATGTCGAGGCCTTCGTCCTCGACCTGCGCCGGGTCAATGAGATCAATGGGGTGGCCAGGCGCATGCTCACCGAGGCGATGAGTCGGCTCGAGGAGGATGGAAAGCGAATAGCGCTCATGGATCCCGAAGACATGCTCCTCTGCAAGAGTCCGAGCTCGTCTCTGCCAGAGGTCGAATACATCGACTCCCCCAAGGCACTCAAGGGCCTGCGTCGGCTGCGTGAGGACTGGTCTCAGAGAGCCGTCTGATCCGGTCAGACACGGCCATTTGCTAAGGTGAGGCTAACTACACTCTTTGTGTCGGTGACGTCGGCGGCCATCGCCGGCGACCCACCCGAACAGCCAAGCTCTGATACATCCCAGGAAGTCTCTCGATGTCGACCACCCCAAGCACGCCCGACCGCTCAGCTCGACCACCCCGCCCACAGGCCGTCATGACGGTGCAGGAGGTGACAAGGATCACTCCGAACCTGATTCGGATCAAGGTCGGCGGTGACGGCTTCGACGCGATCTCGAGCAATGAGTCGACGGACAAATACGTCAAACTCATGTTCGCCGATCCCACACACGGGCTGATACCGCCGTATGATCTGACGGACCTGCGGGAGAACTCCCCAGAGAAGCTCCCCCGCAACCGCACCTACACAGTGCGTGAGATCTGCGAAGACGAGAAATGGCTATCCGTGGACTTCGTCATCCACGGCGATGAGGGCGTTGCGGGCCCCTGGGCCAAGACCGCGCAGACAGGCGACACCATCGTCATGGTCGGCGCAGGAGGCAAGTACCAGCCGAATCCTGACGCCCCGTGGCATCTGCTCGTCGCCGACCACACTGCGATCCCTGCCGTCAGCGCCGCCCTCGAGGCCATGGACCCCGAGGCGAGAGGCATCGTCATCGCCGCTGTCACAGACGAGGCCGACCGACTGCTGCCCGAAGCACCGGCTGGAGTCACCGTGGTCTGGGTCGACGATGACGACGAACTGATCGCCGCCGTTCGCGACCTCGACTGGCCCGAGGGAACTCCGCAGGTCTTCGCCCACGGTGAACGAGAGACGATCAAAACGATCCGGACAGTCTTCAAGGAGCACGCGGTGCCACGCGAAGCGCTGTCGATCTCAGCCTATTGGGCACGCGGTCGCGCCGAGGACCAGTTCCAGGCCGAGAAGCGCGAACCCATCGGCAAGATCGACTGACACAGCGTCAGCTCGACTGACGTCGCCTCAGCGCTCAGTCCCAACCGGCTGAGCCGAGGTCCTCGGCGATTGACCGTGCCGGACTGGTTCGCTCGCCTTCGCGGCGCTGGCCGCGGCGACGTGTGAAGAAGACGGCTAGGACGCCGAAGCCGATGAGAGCCAGCGCGATACCTCCCAGAATGAGGTACTGGCCCAGATCAGCACCGGTGCGCGGGAGCGAGCCCGCGTTGTCGTCAGCCGCGTCTGTTCCATCGGAGAAGCCTGCGTCGCCCTTCGCCGCCGAGTTCGAAGCGTCGGATGAAGCAGAAGCGTCGGATGATGCCGAGGCGTTCGCCGCAGACGAACCCGAGCCTTTCGAGGATGAGCCCGAGTTCGCGTCGGCTCCCGTCTCGGAGTCCGCAGCGGCATCTTCGGCTGCACCAGCGGAGTCTGCTGCACCGTCGGTGTCCACCTCGTTGTCAGAATCCACCGAAGCATCGGAGCCGGCCGAAGCACCTGCATCCGCCGAGTCATCGGAATCGGCACCCGCGCCGTCGCCGTTGAGATCGGCGACAGAGTACAGGCTGGTGGTGCCTGAGACTTCGTTGCCGACGACGAGGGCAGCTTCGCCTGTCGGAGACTCATCAGCACCCAGAAAGGCAATTCCTTCCGGACCAAGGTCGCCGGCCCTGGAGAGCAGGGCTTCGGGATCGGAGGCGTCCTCGATCTCGTCTTCGACGGAGACCGAGAAGTCACGGTTGTTGAAGTAGGTGACGAATTTCGGGTTCGAGGGGTCGCTGAGGTCGAAGGCCGCGATTCCACCTACCCGTTCGAAGCCGACGAAAGCGTAGGTGGTCTCCCCCACCTCACCGACGGTCAGAGCCTCAGGCTCTGGGCCCTTGTCATCGCTGCGTCCCTCGCGATTCGACTCCGAGTGGTTGGAGTTGAAGAAGTCGGGAATCGCCTCGGCGGTCAGCTGTTCGAAGCTGTCGCCCGAGTCGGCCACGAGTGCGCCATCGGTCGTCCACACGGAGAAGGAGCGGGTGCCGAATGCGTAGAGTTCCTCGTAGCAGTCACCGCTCTCGTCCAGCCCCAGGTCGGTGATGATGTTGAGCCTGCCCAGGGCCTCGTCACCGAGCTGGCCAGCCAGCGGAGAGTTCTCGCACACGGGTGCCAGTCCGTCCTCGCCGAGGTCCTTGACCCTGGCCGCGTCGACGAAGTCGCCCCATTCCCGTGAGTCTCCTTCATTGGCGGTGACCAGGTAGTCGGTGCCTCCGGATGAGAATGAAGAGATCGTGTCGGGCATGTAGGCGCCCTTCAGCCCCGGGTGCTCTGCGATGTTCGTCTCCGGCGCGTCCTCTGGGTCGCGGTCGGAGGCGTCGAGCCCGTTCCCTGCCTGCCCATGATCTTTGACGCCCAGCGGAAGAACGTCGGTGACCTCGGCGGTGGCGATGTCGACAACGGCGATCGCGTTCGCCTCCTGCAGGGTCGCGTAGGCCTTGTCGCCTGCGACGGTGATGTATTCGGGTTCGAGATTGCGAGAGATAGGCAGATCCTCGTGCGGCTTGGGCCCGAACACGCGAACGTCGTCGTGCAGCGTCTTCGAACCGCCTTCTTCGAAGTCGTGGAAGTCAGCGGTGTGCACGTCCGATTCCTTCGGTGCGGCCACCTCGGCGGGCAGGTCGACCACGGCCACGGATCCTTCCGGATCCGTGGCGAAGTCTTCGGACGGCTCCCCTTCGTTGGCCACGAGCGCGTGCGCACCGTCGGGGGTCAGCGCCACCATGTCCGGCAGCGATCCGACAGGGACGGTTCCCAGCACCGTCGCCGAGGTGGTGGTGGCGTCGAAGAACATCAGTGATCCCGGTGCGGTCTTGTCCTCGTTCTCAAGCGCGATGACGCCGAGTCCGTCATCGCGGACGGCGATGGAGTTCGCGACGCCGGAGCCGGCGAGGGCACCTGTCTTCTCAGGTTTCCGCGGATCCGAGATGTCGATGATGTCGACTGTCGCGGCCTCAGCATTGACGGTGAATGCGGTGTCGCCGTGAACAGCGGTGATCTCCGCGGCGGACTCGTCGAACTGACCGGTCTCATGAGAGCCGAGGAACCCGAGATCCAGGCTCGCATCCGGAGCGGAATGGCTGATCGGTTCCGCCACCTCTGCCGCCACCTCTGCCGCCGACGCCTCTCCGAAGCCGATCACCGTCGCGGCCGTGCTCAGGCCTGTGGTCAGCAGCAGGGCAGTCAGTGCGGCCGTGATTGAGCGCGAAGTGGACGGATGCGTCATCGGTTCTCCGGAGTCGAGGTGATCGAGAGGGCGAAACTGCCCGCAACCACTCATATATAGGCACACGGCCTGTCTCTGTCTCGAACTCCGGGTGGATTCCGGATGAACTGTCCTGCTCCGGAGGAACCCGCGTAGGACCGGTCAGTCGAGATTGAGGGTCGCGACCACCTCGGCGACCTTCCTCTTCTGGGCATCGGTGAGACCGAGGATCGGCAGCGGCAGGGAGTGCGGGGCGACCAACCCCAGATGTTCGGCGATCGCGGCTGTGACTCGGAGGCTGCCGCTGAATTCGGAGAAGAGGTCCCACAGCGGTTGGAGTTCGGCGGAGAGCTCCGACGCCCGGTCTGCTTCGCCGTTCTGGGCGGCTCGTGTGATCGCGAGCATCGGAGTCGGCAGGGTCCCGCCGACTGCCGTGTACCAGGCATCGCAGCCGGCGTTGAGGCCGGCAGCGCCGAACGCGTCGCCGGAGATCCCGATCGTCACCTGGTTGCCGGTCGCGGCACGGATCCGCTCGACATGTGCGCTGAAGTCCGGTGGCGACATCGCCTGTCCTGGAATCTTGATCGAGTCCACGCCTTCAAGTTCGGCCAGCCGTGCGTAGAGATCAAGGGTGAACGTGAAGTGCGTGGTGCCCGGATTGTCGTAGACGACGATGGGAAGATCGGTCGCCGAGGTGACAGCCCGGAAGAGCTCGAACACATCGTCGGTGCTCAGCTGCTGGTAGCTGACGGGGGCGAGCAGGAGCCCCTGGGCACCAGCGGCTTCCGCCGAGCGGACATTGGCCATGACCTCGCGCGTGCGCAGGGCGCCGATGCCCACGAACACGGGGATCCCGGCGGCATGCTCGACGGTCATCCGGGCGACTCGAGCACGTTCTTCAGCGGTGAGGTAGGCGTATGACCCGGTCGATCCCAGGGCAGTGATCGAATCGACACCGGCCGTGACGAGACGCTGGATCAGCCCCGCGTAGGCAGCCTCGTCGATCTCCTCGTCGCGGATCGGCGTGAGGGGGAAGGCGCTCAGGCCCGTGAACAAGGTCATGTCTCAGTCTCCGTGGATGTCGTCGATGGCAGGTAGTGCTCGAGCGGGTGAAATTCTGGTTGGGCCGCAGGGTCCATGACGGCGTCGGCACCGACAGCGTTGGCCACCGCCAGCGCTCGGTCGAGGGAATGCCCCGAGGCCAGCGCGATCGTCAGTGCCGCACAGAAGGCGTCTCCGGCACCGACGGTGCTGATCGGACGGCGCGGCAGAGCGTTCGCGAAGGCAACCTGCCGACCACGTTCGAACAGAGCAGACCCCTTCGCACCATAGGTGATGGCCACGAGCCGCGCCTCGCGCAGCTGCGGGAGCAGGTCGTATTCAGTTTCATTGACGATGATGAGATCGGCCCGCTCGATGACCTCGGCAGGCAGGGGCAGTGCCGGGGCTGCGTTGACGACGAACCGTCCTTCGACGGAATGTGACAATTCTGTTATCAAGTCAAGGGAGATCTCGAGCTGAGTGAGCACAGTCTCCTGCGCCGGGAAGCTGCGACCGGCGATGCTCACGTGCGCGTTCGCGCCTTCGCAGACCGCGATCCGATTCTCGCCGTGCGCATCAACCATGATGAGAGCGGTTCCGGTCTCCGAATCGACGACGGCAACGTCTTTGATCCCGACGCCGGCGCCCTGCAGTGCCGATCTCATCGCCGTGCCCGAGGCGTCGGAGCCGACGGCGCCGACCATCCTCGTCCGTGCACCCAGCCGTGCCGCGGCCGCAGCCTGGTTGGCGCCCTTTCCTCCTGGACTGTGGATGAGGCGCCCACCGCCGATTGTCTCACCTGCTTCGGGCAGGCGGTGCGTGAGCGCGGTGATATCGGCGTTGATGCTGCCGACGACGGTGAGATCAAGGTCAATGCTCATGTGGTCGTCCATCACTCAAGT
>NZ_JBHFIH010000001.1:320677-346135 GCF_057334195.1 Brevibacterium sp. AGC70
GGCCCCCGACATGGTCAGAAGCTGATGGTCAGGAGCCGTTGACGACGAGCTCGACTGGAATGTTTCCGCGGGTGGCCTTCGAGTAGGGGCACAGCTCGTGGGTACGATCGACGACCTTCTGAGCGGTGTCCTGGTCGAGTCCGGGAATGGTCACGGTGAGCTTGACGCTGATACCGAAGCTCTCCCCCTCCTTGCCGATTCCGACTTCGGAGTTGACGACGGACTTCGAGGTGTCGACCCCGAGCTCCTTGCCGGCCAGGCCCATCGCACCCTGGAAGCAGGCTCCGTATCCGACAGCGAAGAGCTGTTCCGGATTCGCTCCTCCACCGGGTCCGCCCATCTCCTTGGGGGTGCGCAGGTCGACGTCGACTGCCTTGTCATCGGTAGCGCCGTGACCATCCCGGCCTCCGGTAATCTCGGCCTTTGCGGTGTAGACAATGCTCTCTGGGGTATTCATCAACCGTCTCCTGTTCGTCGAATCATGATTCACAGATCGGGTCCTTCACGAAGAAGGTACCTGAGACCGAGTATTGTCACTTCACCGATGGAAGTCCAGGGGGCGGCCCTGCGATCGGCTGAAAGAGGACCAGGGATGAGAAAAGCCCCGGTATCCGTGATTTCTCTCGGACTCCGGGGCTTATCTGCTCGGGGTGAGTAACGGGACTTGAACCCGCGACATCCGCGACCACAACGCGGCGCTCTACCAGCTGAGCTATACCCACCGCATGCGCTGCACCTTGGCGCAGACAGCAAGATATATCCTAACCTCACTCAGGCACCCGGGCAAACTCACAGCCGATATGGTGCACAATGAGACACAGATCTCCTGACGTGCAACGATTCAGTAGCGATGTATAACGGTTTCGGAAAAACGGTAGGAGCACCCGATCGTATTCAATAGTATTGTCACGGTCCCACCCTCAATCTTATTCAAGGAACCCTGTACATGGCTCGTGCGCTGATCTCCGTCTCTCAGGACGGGTTCACCTATCTCACCCTCAACGGGGCGACGAGTCGCTACTCCGACACCGGACAGGCCATGACCTACCTTGGCGACTATGCCAGGGAGACAGCGACCCAAGTGCCTGTGACCATCGACGATGGCAAGCAGGAAGTCGACGTCCTCCTCGACGAGACCGGCAAGATCGCCCCCGCCGCTTCAGCATCCCCGGCACCTCCCACCGAGCCCCCTCAGGAGTCTTCTTCCTCGGCGGCATCTGCGGTCGCAAACGGGGACACATCGGCAGATGAGGCCGCGACCACCTCCGCGATGGACACCACCTCTGCTGAGGAACAGACAGCACATCAGCAACAGCCGAACACCGACACCGAGGCGGGAAGCGGGGACGACTACCCCCTGGGCACCCCATTCTCTGGACCGGCTGCCCCCAGTGCTCCGACGGTCAAGCGCACCCGGGTGCGCAAGCATGCACCACAGCACAGAAGGTCTTCGCAGAGCCGACCCCAACGTCTGAAGAAGATCACCGTGCCCGGCCTCGTGCTCATCGGCATCGTGATCCTGATGATCGGGGCTTTCGTCATCCCGAACATCGTCCCGACCAGTTCCCAGGACTCGCCGCAGACGATCGAATCCGAAAAGCAGATCAATCCGGCTTCCGAACTCTCGGTCGACAAGACCGAAGACGTCGTCCCCGGGTTCGACAACTCACCGAAGTGGGAGACGAAGATCCCTCAGGACGCCTCGGTGACAGCCTCGGATCGTGGTGTGCTCGTCGTTGACGAGGGCAACCTCGAGGTGCTCGACTCCAGCACAGGAAAGACCCGCTACTCGGGAAAGACCAGCGAAGCCCCGACGTTCGCCGTCGACACGATGATCGACGGCAAGCCCGCCCTGCTGTGGCAGGCCGGCAATACTGCCGAGGCGCTCATCGACGGTGAGGACAAGCCCAAGACCTACCAGCTGCCGGAGAATGCTCGCATCACATCGGCCGGCAAAAGCGTCCTCGTCAAGTCCGGCAACCGACTGTCGACGTTCGGCGCTGATGGGCTCGAGAACGTCCCGACTCCCGCATCAGGGTCGACGCCCATGGCGATAGAGAACGACGAGCTCTTCAGCTCCGACTGGAACGGTCCCGTCAAGGCGAAGGACATCAAGTCCGGTGACGAACGTTCCATCAAGCTCGAAGCTCCCGCCGATGGGCTCCAGATCATCAAATGGGTCTCCGCGGGCCACGGCAAAGCGGTCACCCTGTGGGGTGAGCAGGGGGCTTCGACGAACTCCGGCCACCGCATCCAACTCGTCGTCCACTCCCTGGAGGACGGGTCCATCCTGTCGACTGTGACCACCACTACCGACATCGTCGGTGAGATGTCATGGGTACGCGGGCAGGGTGGAAAGCGGGCATACATCGGCCCGTACCTCTTCGATCTGGAATCCGGGCTGCTGCTCATGGACACCTCCAGCAAGGACATCCACCTATCTGAACCACGGGGCACGATCGTCCCCTGCACCGTCGACAACGACGATTCCTGCCTGCTGGCGGGCAAGCACGCCTACCGCACAGACACCAACCTGCTGGCACTGACCAACGACGGCGGAACTGCCATCGTCGACGGCGCCGATTCGACGATTCGCGCTTTTGATAAGCCGTCCGAAACGAGCGAGAAATAGACTCTGACTTTCTCACCCTGGACGTAGCCATTAGGATGGACAGCGACGTGCCTGTCTGTCATGTCCCCTTGTATGTTTGATGCCGGAGCCCCCACCGCGAAGGAACACAGTGCCAGCTACACACGAGCTCAGCCGCGCGGCGGCCGCCCTCGGCACTGCTCTTGCCCTGATACTCCTGCCGATCACAGGCACCATCGCTCCTGCAAATGCGAGTTTCACGGACTCCGGCCAGACCAGCTCATCGAGCTCTGGGAACACAACTTCCGATCCTGACGGATCCCCTGAAGGTGCTATAGCTTCGGATCCAGGCGAGGCGATCGATTCCGTCACGGCCGATTCCGATTCTGGAAGCTCCGAGGCCGACGACACCGCTGGAGACGAAGGGACAGGCTCCGAGGCCGAAGCGGACAACGACACCGAGGCACCCGAAGACGACCCCGCCTGCGACACACCCAGCGATGGCGGCGACACCAGCGCCCCGTGTGAGGTCGAAGACCCGATTGGCTCGACATGGAACCAGTCCGCGCGGACTATGCAGGTCTCCGGCATGCCCAGAAGCTGGGAGGGTAAGGAATTCGCCGGCCCGGCAGAAGAAGACGAAGCCAAACGCTGGCCAACCCAGAACTCTTCGAACTCTGCCAATGACTCCGATTCTGCGGCAGATGGGAGCGAGCCCGACAGCGCCACCGACGACAGTGGAAACTCCGTGCCCGAGGCAACGGAGAATGCACCGGCGAAGTATTCGTTCGATGAGGACGGTTACGTTCTCGACGCCGAAACAGGCGAACGGATGGTATTCACGGAGTTCGACGATCCGCCGAACCCCGAATGGACATTCGTCTCAGACGGAGAAACCATCACCGTCGAAGATGGTGAGCCTTACCCGCCGCCAAGCGACGAGGCTGAAAGCGAAGCGAGTTCCAACAGCTCCAACGATGCTGACAGCACCGACAGTGGTGCGAAGGACTCATCCAACGACGCAGACCTGAGTGCCTCCACCGATTCGGAGTCGGGCACCGACGGCACAGACGTCGACTCCTCCGCCGGCGACAACTCGGACTCCAACACCTCATCGGATTCGGAGAACGAGTCGTCCTCGGACACCTCCTCTGACTCCGATTCCTCAGAGTCCGCAAACGCTGATTCCGAGGGATCCGACACCTCGTCGGACGCCGATTCGTCCAGCCAGGATTCTGATTCCAACTCCTCATCGATATCCGACGGCTCCGATTCCGGCAGCTCCGATAGCCAAGGCAGCTCGGACCAGGATGGCGGCAAGGACGACAAAGGCTCCGCAGACAAGGACGGAACCTCCAGCGATAGCGATGGCGGGCCAGTCGGCGATGACTCCACCCCAGACCCTGCGACCGGCAACGGCTCATCGGACACACGCGATGAGATTCCCGGAGACGTCGGCGACGATTGGATGCCTGGAAACGGCGACTCCCCGCCTCCGGACTACTCGGATCCCGTCCCACAGAACCCCGACACTCCCGTACCGGATGATGACAAGGACCTCATCACCGGAGGCGAAACTCCAAAGCCTCGCAGCGACAAACCACCATCGACCTCGTTCGGTGAGTCGATTGCGTCGACGATAGCAAGTTCGTGGCCGATCTTCATCCTCGCAGCCTCAGGTATGGCCGCCGTCGGATTCATCATCTGGATCGTCGGCCGACGCAAGAAACAGAACTGAGCCGCCTCAGAACTGAGCCCACCTCAGTGGTTCATGCTGTTCTAAGATCACAGCATGGACCTCTACGACTCAGAACTCCAGGTGATCGCCGTCGCCGAATCTCTGGCAGCCACACTCGGTGCCGATGAGAATCACACGGTGGCAGCCGCCGTCATGGACACTCATGGTCGCATCCACACCGGCGTCAATGTCCACCACTTCACCGGTGGGCCCTGCGCTGAGCTCGTCGCCATCGGCAATGCGGCGGCCGCCGGAGCAGGTCCGCTGGTGACGATCGCAGCCGCCGGAGATGGCGGCCGGGGCCTCCTATCCCCCTGCGGACGCTGCCGTCAGGTCATTCTCGACCTGCACCCCGACGCACTCGTCGCAGTCCCCAGATCGGGGTCTGCCGGGTCTGCCACGACTGCTCCGATCTCCGCGCTCCTCCCCCACTACTACCGTCCGCCGGATTCGGCCCCCCAACGCCTCCTGAGGTTCCACACTCGCTATTACGAGGCGGCCACCTCGGGGAGGAAGAACCTGACCGTGCGGTGGAAGGAATCCCACTCGCCAGGCCCTGCCTTGGCCTACTTCGAACACACCGAGCACGCGCCCGTGCCCGTTGACATCACCTCTGTGAATACCCATCGATTGAGCGAGCTGACACCGCAGATTCTGCAGTTGCAAGCTGGGTCGAGCATCGAAGGATATGTGGCAAATCTGCGCGATCACTACCCGACCATGCCTGAGGACGCGGACGTCGATGTCGTGACTTTTCAGCTCTCCGCAGTCAATATCTGACACCGAGAGAATCAAGCGGTTAAGCTTGACACGAGGCACCGTGGCACCCCGTCACGTGCATGTTTGTATTCTCGACCCGGAGGACCTGCCCCGATGACTGACAATGTCTACACCTCAGATGTGACCGTCGACTCAGCGTCACCCAGCCAGCTGGCGGAATCGATTCGCCTGCGCGAAGAGCGCATCGCGGACAACATCGATGAACTTGTGGGCCGTGTCCACCCCAAGGTCCTTGCGACTCGCGCCGCCAATAAGGCGAAGTCCGGCGTCGTCGATGAAGAGAGCGGCTCGGTCAAGCCCGAAGCTGTTGCCCTCGGCGTCGGCGCCGTCCTCGGCGTGGCCGCACTGATCGTTGGCCTCTCCGGCCGCAGCAAGCGTGGCTGAAGCCTCTCTGCCGATCCGGATGCTGCATGACCGGATCCTGCTGGATCCGGGCGAGGAGGCCGGCGAGCGCAAATCCTCGGCCGGAATCGTGATCCCGGCAACCGCAAGCATGGGGAAGCGTCTCGTGTGGGGAAAGGTCGTCGCGGCCGGCCCCCACGTGAGGCAGGCCAACCTCGGCGATACCGTCCTCTATGACCCTGAGGAACTCGCCGAGGTGGAGCTCGAGGGGAGCGCGTATGTGCTCCTGCGTGAGCGCGACGTCCACGCGATCTCGGAGCCACCGGAACAATCGAGATCCGGGATGTACCTCTGACCTGCAGGTATGCGAGCTACCTCACAAAACCTCAAATGAGTGGTTCTCAGTTTGCAAGAACCCTGGCAACCTGAGTAATATTAATTCTCGTTGCGCGGCAAGCGCAGCTCGCACCTCTAGCTCAATTGGTAGAGCAACTGACTCTTAATCAGTGGGTTCCGGGTTCAAGTCCCGGGGGGTGCACCACAGCAAGGAAACCGCCGTTCGGATCATCCGAACGGCGGTTTCCTGTTTGTCTCCTATGGCAAGCAGCTGCCCGAGGGTGGCCGCTAGCGCTGGCGTCGAGCCGACGCCTTAGCTGTAGGTCGGACCGGTGACCTGCCTGCTGTTCGGGTCCTGCCATTCATTCGAGTTCTATACGGCTTGAGCGCATTCTCCGAGACGCCGCAGCCGTCTGCACACTCAAGCATGGGGTTCAAGTTGGCTCCGTCACCGGGCTCCGCTGCAGCGGCTGTGTCGATGAGACGGCCGTAGCAGTCGGGACAGAGATATGGTGCATACTTCATTGCGCACTCCTCGCAGATCGACCACTGTCTGATCTGCCGTTAGACATGCAGGCTCAGGGCCGACATGGGCGTATGCAATCTGCACAAACACGTCGTTCTCAGTCTATCAGTCGGGCTTCAACGGGCCCTGTGCTGAGATCAGCGTGCTCAGTCCTGGCCGGCGCGCGCATATGCGCCGAGGACCTGACGTTCGGAGTCACCGAGGTAGGCACCGAGTTTCGCGGCCGCCCCCCTCGGGCTCTCATTGAGGTAGGCATCAAGGACCTCTTGGTTGCGTTCGACGAACGGCGCATGAAGGAAGTCGAGGACCTCGACCTTGAGGAAGGCCAGGCGCAGCTCGGCCAGCACGTTCCCGAATGAGCGCATCAGGCGCGAGCTGTCCGACAGTGAGACCACGGCATTGTGGAAGGACATATTCAGCGTCCCCACCCGCAGCCAATCATCGGCGGCCGCGGCCGTGTGCGCAGCCTCGACGGCCCGGCGCATCTCCTCGGCGCCCGGGTGGTTCTTCGGAGCGTTCTCGAGCACAGAGCACTCGATGTGCCGCCGCACCCGGTAGATATCAATGACGTCCGAAGTGTTCGGCGAGGCCACCGAGACCCCACGATGGGGGATGTGATTGACCAGCCCCTGCTCCCCCAATACACGGAAGGCTTCGCGCAGCGTGTTCCGGGAGACATCGAACTCCTTTGCCAAGGCAGCTTCGGACAAACGGGCACCGGGGCGAAGCTCGCCGGCGATGAGTCGGTCGGTGAGCTGATTGACCAGGGACGATTCGTGATTCACAGTTCCATCCTAGTGATCGGGGCAACAAATAGCCCAGAATCATGAGGACAATTCCAGAACTGAAATGTGACTCAGATCTATTCTTGTTGAACAATCCATGCTAGATTGTCTAACGCTTCTTCGATAGTGATGCGGACCACCACCGTGGCTGGCTCTCTATCGCATCGGGAAGCGGACCACATTCCAGGCAACTTGGAGACCCCATGTCACAGCCACAAGAACAGACGCCGCATAACCATGCGCCTGAGGACCGGACAGCGAAATCCTCGGTCAAGGTCAGCCGCAGCGCGATCCTCGGCGCGATCTTCCTCATGGCCACCTCGGCGATCGGCCCGGGATTCATCACGCAGACGGCGACCTTCACCGCCCAGATGGGTGCGGCCTTCGCCTTCGCCATCTTCATCTCGATCCTCATCGACATCGCCATCCAGCTCAATGTCTGGCGCATGATCACGTCCTCGGGCAAACGTGCGGCTCAACTCGCCTCCAGCGCCATCCCGGGCACGGGCATCCTCCTGTCGATCCTCATCGTCATCGGCGGTCTGGCCTTCAACATCGGCAACATCGCCGGCGGCGGTCTCGGACTCAACGCCCTCCTCGGCATCGACCCGAAGCTCGGCGGCCTGCTCACCGGCGTGCTGGCCATCGGCATCTTCCTATTCAAACGCGCAGGCAAGGTCGTCGACACCGTCGTCATGGTCCTCGGAATCGGAATGATCATCCTCACCGTCATCGTCGCGATCGCCTCCAACCCACCGGTCGGTGAAGCGATCAAGCAGAGCGTCCTGCCCGACACGATCAACTTCGCCACCATCACGACCATCGTGGGAGGAACTGTCGGCGGTTACATCACCTACTCGGGAGCCCACCGCTATCTCGACTCGGGCAAGACCGGACCGGAGCATGCTCCCTCCGTGATGCGCTCGGCGCTGACAGGCATCCTCGTCACAGGTGTCATGCGCTACATCCTGTTTCTGGCCATCCTCGGCGTCGTCGCCTCGGGAGTCGCCCTCGACCTCAGCGGTCAGGTCGCCAACCCTGCCGGTCAGGCCTTCGCCGCAGTCCTCGGCGATGCCGGAATGCGCATCTTCGGCGCCATCTTCTGGGCAGCGGCACTGAGCTCGGTGATCGGCGCGGCCTACACCTCAGCGACCTTCCTGTCCGCGTTCTCCAAACGCCTCGGCAAGGGATGGCCGCTGCAGCTGGCCACGGTCGCGTTCATCACCGTCTCCCTCATCATCTACCTCATCGTCGGTACAGCACCGGCGACCCTGCTCGTCTTCGTCGGCGGATTCAACGGACTCATCCTGCCGATCGGCCTGACGATCTTCATGTACATCGGCTGGTTCAGGCCACGCCTGCTGCGAGTCGACAAGTACCCCAGGTGGTTGCTGATCATCGGCACCGCGGCAACACTGGTGATGTGGTACACGGCCGTCGGATCAGTCGGCCCCATCTTCGCAATGATCGGAATCGGAGGGTGACAATGACCGCCACAGATAAGAACGCCACCAGCACGGTGAGCATCGACCTCAATTCGGACCTCGGGGAGAACGTTCCCGACCGCGTCGTCAGCGACGATACCGCGATGCTGGACCTGGTCTCCAGCGCCAACGTCTCGTGCGGGTTCCACGCCGGCAGCCCCGAGGGCATCCGGGCGACCCTGGCAGCGGCGACGACGGGCGGGGTCGTCATCGGCGCCCATCCCGGCTATGACGATTACGAGGGATTCGGTCGTCGTCCCCTCGACGTTCCGGCAGCGACCCTGCAGGCGCAGGTCGAGTACCAGATCGGTGCCCTCCTGGGCCTGACCGCAGCCGTCGGCGGCTCGGTCGCCTACGTCAAACCCCATGGCGGCCTCTACAACGCCATCGTCCGCGACGAGGCGCAGGCCAAGGTCGTCGTCGATGCGGTCAAGGCCGTCGATGAGCGCCTCGTGTTCCTGGGTCTGGCCGGCAGCGTGGCCAATCGCGTAGCCGCCGAGGCTGGGCTGAATGTGGCGGCCGAGGCCTTCGCCGATCGCTCCTACAACCCCGATGGCTCCCTGGTTTCGCGCACCGAACCCAATGCAGTGCTGCATGACCCGCAAGCCGTGGCCGCACGCGTGCTCAGGCTCGTCCAGACCGGACAGGTCGAAGCCATCGACGGCAGCCTCGTCGATGTCGACGCCCAGTCGATCTGCTTCCACGGCGACAGCCAGGGTTCGATCGACATGGCCCGCGCCGCACGAGAGCTCCTCGAATCCTCGGGTGTGACGATCGCTGCGTTCGCCGGTGCCGGTCGATGAGCAGCGCACCACATACCGGCGGAGCACACAGATCGGCTCGATCGCAGAAATCGGCTGGAGCGCAGGCTCGCGAGCGCATCCGGGCCGGGTCCACCGAACCGACTTCGGGTCTGGCTCCTGGTCTGGTTCAGGCCAACCTCATCGCGGTTCCGGCCGATTGGGCCTTCGACATGCTGCTCTTCGCCCAGCGCAATCCGAAACCGTGCCCGGTCATCGATGTCCTCGAGCCTGGGCAGGTCGAATCAGCCCTGGCCCCGGGCAGTGATCTGCGCACAGACATTCCCGGCTACAGACTCTGGGACAACGGGTCGCTCGTCGACGAGGTCGACGACGCCAGTGCTGCCTGGTCCCAGCATCCCGACCTCGTGTCCTTCCTCATCGGGTGCAGCTTCACCTTCGAGACCGGGCTGCTGGACGCGGGCATCCCGATCCGACACCAGGATGCCGACCGCAACGTCCCCATGTACTCCACCTCGATCGCCTGTCAGCCCGCCAGTCGGATCCACGGCAACATGGTCGTGTCCATGCGCCCCATCCCTGCCCATCAGGTCGCCGAGGCGGTGCGCATCACCGACCGCTTCCCCTCCGTCCACGGCGGCCCCGTCCACATCGGAGAACCCGAACAGATCGGCATCACGAACCTCCACTCCCCCGACTTCGGCGATGCCCCGGCAATTCAGGATGGCGACATCCCTGTTTTCTGGGCGTGCGGAGTCACACCCCAGCTTGCCATCCAAGCCTCGGCCCCACCGTTCGCGATCACGCACTCCCCGGGCCGGATGTTCATCACCGATGCGCCGGAAGGCAACTACCGCCAATGATCGACAACCTCGACTTCCACACCGCCTCTCACTGCCATCTCCTCGTCGAATGCCCGAACCTGGCCTCGACGATGCACCTGCACCAAGCGCTGGAGGCAGCCGAGCTCGACGGCGTCGACGAGCTGGTCCCCGCCGCGCGAACCGTGCTCATCCGCTTCAACCCGGCCCGCACCTCGGCCCCGGTGCTTGCCGACCGGATCCGCAGTCTCGAGCACACAGGAACGGACTCTGCCGAGCCCCGTGAGGTCACGATCGACGTCCACTACGACGGTGAGGACCTCACCGAGGTGGCCGATCTTCTGTCGCTGTCGACCGCCGAGGTCATCACCCGGCATCAGCGCGCAAGCTGGCAGGTCGCGTTCTCCGGTTTCGCCCCCGGATTCGGCTACCTGGCCGGCGACGATCCGATCTTCACCGTTCCCCGCCGGTCCTCACCGCGCACCCGTGTGCCCGTCGGAGCTGTGGCCCTTGCCGGGGAATTCACCGGCGTCTACCCTCGTGCCTCCCCCGGCGGCTGGCAGCTCATCGGGCGCACCGACGCCAGACTCTGGGACCTCGATCGCGAACCGCCGGCCCTGTTCGTCCCCGGGACCATCGTGACCTTCCGGGAGGCGAAGCGGGAATCGGTCACGGTATCTGAGGCAAGCGCGGATTCCTCGTCGTCGCTGAAGGGTGCGCCTGCGCAGCCGAAGTCATCGCCGCAGCCGAAGTCATCGTCACAGTCGGACAGAGTCGCATCGGCGCATGCCTTCACAGTCATTCGTCCCGGACTTCAGCTGCTCATCCAGGACCTCGGACGGCCCGGATTCGCCGCTATGGGCGTCTCAAGCGCCGGAGCCGCCGACCGTTCGGCGCTGCAAGCCGCCAACCGCCTAGTCGGCAATGCCGAGACCACAGCCGGGCTGGAGAGTTTCGGCGGAGGGGCGAAGCTGGCCATCACCGGTGCCGGTGTGGCCGCTGTGACCGGGGCGTATGCCGCGATCACCGTGACATCTGCCGACGGTGCCGTGTTCCAGCACCACCTCGGCGAGGCCTTCTCACTGGTCAACGGGGACGAACTCGAACTCGGCACGACCGAGCGCGGGACCCGGGCCTATGTCGCCTTCCGGGGCGGGATCGAGACGGAGACCGCACTGGGCAGCGCCTCGGCCGATACCCTGGCCCATCTCGGTCCGGCACACCTGGAACCGGACTCCACCGTTGCCCTCGGTCGACCGAACTCGGCACCGCACCTCGTCGATCCGGTCCGTGGCTCGGGCCACGAGCGGCATCTGCCCGCACCGGGAGAGACCATCGAGATGTCGGTGACCTTGGGACCGCGCGATGATTGGTTCACCTCGGCGGGAGTCGAGACTCTGCTGGGCCAGGAATGGACGGTCACCCACGAATCCGATCGCGTCGGGCTCAGACTCTCAGGCGTTGTCCCGCTCGAACGCTCCCGCACCGGTGAGCTGCCCAGCGAGGGTGCCGTCACCGGGGCACTGCAGGTCCCGCCCAACGGACAGCCTGTGCTCTTCGGCCCCGACCACCCGCTGACCGGCGGCTATCCGATCATCGCCAGCGTCGATGACACTGACCTGGCTGCGCAGCTGTCTCCCGGGGTCAAGATCCGCTTCGTCACCGACGCCTACCCGGTGACTGCCGATGCCATCACCACAGACCACACCGATCATTCACCGGAGAACGGACACTGAATCATGCCGACGATCCTCATTGCCAACCGCGGCGAAATCGCCGTCCGCGTCATCCGCGCCTGCTCTCACTTCGGCCACACATCGGTCGCCGTCTACGCCGACCAGGACCTTGAGGCCATGCACACCCAGCTGGCCGATGAGGCTTACTCCCTGCCGGGGTCCAGCGCGGCCGAGACCTACCTCAACATCGACGCGATCATCGCCGCGGCCAAGAAGTCAGGGGCCGATGCCGTTCATCCCGGGTACGGATTCCTGTCCGAGAACGCCGAATTCGCTGCTGCGGTCGAGGACGCGGGCCTCATCTGGATCGGCCCGACCGCGGACACGATCACCGCGCTCGGTGACAAGGTCACCGCCCGTCAACTGGCCCAGCAGGTCGGCGCTCCGCTGGCCCCTGGCATCGACCGGCCGCTCAAGGACGCCGGCGAGGTTGAGGCCTTCGCCGCCGAACACGGACTGCCGATCATCATCAAGGCAGCCCATGGCGGGGGTGGGCGCGGAATGAAGATCGTCCACGAACTCGCCGAGGTCGCCGACGCCTTCGAATCGGCCACCCGTGAGGCCGTGGAGGCCTTCGGACGCTCCGAGTGCTTCGTTGAGAAGTTCCTCGAACGCCCCCGCCACGTCGAGGTTCAGATCGTCGGGGACGGCCAGGGACGCGTCGTAGCCGTCGGCGACCGCGACTGCTCTGCCCAGCGCCGCAACCAGAAGCTCATCGAGGAAGCACCCGCCCCCGGGCTCAGCGCTGATCAGCGCGAGCGCCTGCACCGTTCGGCCGAGGCCATCTGCGCCGAGGTGAACTACAGGGGTGCCGGCACCGTCGAGTTCCTGCTCGCCGCCGATTCCACGATGACCTTCCTCGAGGTCAACACCCGCCTGCAGGTCGAACATCCCGTGACCGAGGCAGTCTCCGGGGTTGATCTCGTCGCCGAACAGTTCCGCATCGCCTTCGGGGATGGACTGTCCCTTTCTGCGACTCCCGAGCCCCGCGGGCATGCCATCGAGCTGCGCATCAACGCCGAGGATCCGGGCCGCGGCTTCCTGCCCACACCGGGTCGCATCGATACCCTGACCGCCCCGGGTGGTCCCGGAGTGCGCTGGGACGCTGGTGTGCGGGCCGGTGACAGCGTACAGCCAGCCTTCGACTCCCTGTTCGCCAAGCTCATCGTCCACGGACCCGACCGTGATTCTGCGATCGCGCGCACGGTCACTGCCGCCAAGGAACTGCACGTGGAAGGGCCTGCCACGGTGCTTCCCTGCTCGCTTGAGATTCTCACGGATCCGGCGTTCACCGGAGCCGAGCTGGGCATCCACACCCAGTGGATCGAATCCGAACTCCTCCCCCGCATGACGGCCCAGGACCGGCCGGCACCGATTCCCGAGTCATCGCTGCAGCGCATGGACATCGAGATCGACGGCAGACTCACCCGGCTCGGACTGCCGACTGCGCTGCTGGCTGGACTGGGCACCGCCGGTGGCGCCGGCAACGGTTCTGCCGGTGGTATCGGTTCGGACGGATCTGAGGCTGACGCTGCGGAGACGGGGGCCGTGAGCGCACCTGTGCCCGGCAACCTCGTCGACTATCTCGTCGACGACGGCGCCGAGGTGGCCGAGGGCGACGATGTCGCTGTGCTGTCGGCGATGAAGATGGAGACCCGAGTTCAGGCTCCGGCGGCAGGTGCCCTGGAGCAGGTGGCGAAGGTCGGCGACATGGTGGCTGTCGGTGAGGTCATCGCTCGCATCGGGTGAGGTCATCGCTCGCATCGGGTGAGGCTGATCTGTGTCCTGGTCTCGGACTAGAGTGGTCTGTGAACTGAGAATTTCGGAGAAGTTCCGAACGAGAAGAGGAGACACTATGCCACGTCTGTCAGTCGGCGACACTGCACCGGATTTCACCCTGGCCAATCAGGACGGGAAGTCTGTGACCCTCAGCGAATTCAAGGGACAGCGGGTTGTCGTCTACTTCTACCCTGCTGCCATGACTCCCGGCTGCACGACCGAGGCCTGCGACTTCCGAGATTCGCTCTCGGCGCTGTCCGCTGCCGGCCTCGTCGTGTTGGGCATCTCCCCTGACAAGCCGGAGAAGCTGAAGAAGTTCGCGGAGAAGGAGGGGCTGAACTTCGACCTACTCTCCGACCCTGACAAGTCCATGATGGAAGAATGGGGCGCATTCGGGGAGAAGAAGAACTACGGCAAGGTCGTCCAGGGCGTCATCCGCTCGACGCTCGTCATCGATGCCGAGGGTGCTGTGGAACTGGCCCAGTACAACGTCAAGGCCACCGGCCACGTTGCACGTGTGCGCAAGGCCTTGGGCATCGACGCCGCCTGATCGTTTCAGCATTGCGCACGACCGTTTCAACAACGTGGGCTCGTCCTGCTAATCTTGAGGACGTCGCGCGCGAGTGGCGGAATTGGTAGACGCGCTGGATTTAGGTTCCAGTGTCTGCGGACGTGGGGGTTCAAGTCCCCCCTCGCGTACACAATGGAAAACGGCCTCTGGTTCGGGAAATGTCCTCCCGGCCAGAGGCTTTTTCACATACTCTTGCAGTACATGTCGCCTTGCAGCGCTCCCATATCACCCGCAGAACTAAGAGGAAAGGTACGGACAGTCATGGCAGATTCCTCGACCACTTCGGTTCGCCCTGTTGAATCACCAGATGAGACTCGCTGGCGTGAGCTCTTCCGCGGCTACCGCGAGTTCTATCACCTGCCGGAATCCGAGGACATCGTCTCTCGGGTGTGGGGCTGGCTCATGGATACAGCACACGAATGCCAAGGCCTGGTCGCCGAGGCGGATGGCCGTATCGTGGCAATCGCGGACTTTCGGAGATTCTCGCGTCCGTCGACCGGCACGGTCGGTCTCTGGCTCGATGACCTCTTCACCGATCCCGAGGCCCGCGGAACAGGATCCGGACGTGCACTCATCACCCGTCTCCAGGAGATCGCAGCGGACGAGGGTCGTTCGGTCGTCCGCTGGATCACTGCCGACGACAATGCTCAGGCTCAGGTCCTCTATGACAAGGTGGCGACGAAGACCAACTGGCTCACCTACGACGCGAAGCCGACGGACACATGAGCGCTGAGACGGAAATTCTACTCTGCTGCCTGCTGTGGGCTCACGAGGGGTGCGGTGCCTCGCTCAGCGCCTATGAAGATGGGGTGCTCGCGCTTCTCACCGAACACGGCGGAGAAGTCGTCGACCGCGCCAAAAGCGACGGAAAGGACGGACACCCCGATGAAGTGCAGTTCTACCGCTTCGCTTCACCGGACGCCCTTGACTCCTACCTGAATGACCCTCGGCGACAGCAGCAGGCAGCTGAGCGCGATCGTGTCATCGCAAGAACTGAACTTTTCCCGATCACCTTCCTCCCTGCTGTGTGATTTGAACCTCATCGACGGTCTCGAGGTCGATTCTCCCCACACGTTCCGCTGACTCTGTGTAGTCACCGAGGCGATCGAGGATGACAGTGGGCCCTTCTTGGTCACGCTCCTCTACGGCATTCACCCTCGCACTTGTCTTCGCGGCCATCAGCCTCAGCATCGCGCTCGTAGTCACGATCATCGGCAATGTTCCGATCAACCTGCGCACCGGTCGCATCACCGAGGAGGCGGTGCCGAAGGAGTTCATAGCCATGCGCCGTCCCTGGGCGCTCAACTCAAGCGATGGCGCAGCTCCTCGGCGCCTTCTCCACGCAGCGACACGGCGAAGGTGGGGCGTCCCGCCATGGTCATCACCAGTTCGAGAAGATTCCCAGTGACTAATGGCCCGCTGCCACTTTCGAAGTCGGCATCCTCGGCCTCGAGCGACAGACCAGTGACAAGTGTTCTGCTGTTGACCGCGAAGTCTTTCTGCGCGAAGTAGCGAGCGACCTCCAGAAGCGCCGCCCGATCAGGGACAAGAGACAGCCCTCGCGGCTCAGCGATGTCCTGGCCGTGGACGATCACCTCGCCGAGGAAGGCCGGATAGTCCCTTGTCGGAGCAACTGTGAGCGTGGTCGAGTCGCGGAAGATCGCGAGAGTCTCTTCAGAGTTGCGGCCCCGGTAACGCGACAGCAGGCGAGCATTGTGCTTGGCCGGATTGAATCCGGCGGCGACGATGCTGCGAATCCATGCCCACCTGCCGGTCTTCGCAGCGGCACTGAGATGAGCAACCACCTGTTCGACGCTCCAATCGGAACACAGCGACTGCGCCTGCCACTGGTCTGCGGCGAGACCGTCAAGGAGACTCACGAGGCGAGCGCGTTCGGCGTGGATGTGCGTCCAATATTCTGATTCCCTCACAGCAGGTACCTCACATTCATGGTCAGTGGCCGAGGCCGACGAACATCTCTCGACGCAGAGCATCCACGTGAATGCGTGCGATATCGACGGCCGCCATCGGATCGTGGGCGCGAAAGGCGGCAACGAGACGGGCATGATGGTCGCGGCCCTCATTGAGCTGTTCCTGCGGATAGGGAACGAAGTACCTGGTCAGCGCCTCATAGCAGGCGAGATAAGTCGACACTTCCGGAAGGCCGCTGATCTCGGCGCACAGGCGGTGGAAGCGAGTGTCGGGGATGTGGTGCTCGTGCCAATCGGCGGCGCTCTTCGACTGCCGAATGAGGTCGTCGAGTTCATCGCACTGCGCCGCCGTCGCTCGCTGTGCGGCTGCAGCGACGATCGCACTCTCCATCAGGCTGCGCTGATCGATGAGCCGGAGAATCGATTGCTCGTCAGCCCGATAGGCCGTGACCGAGGAGTCATTGAGCGCCGGCGGATCGTCGGCGACGAAGGTGCCGCCCCCGCGCCCTCGACGGCGCACCAGGACTCCATCGTCGACCAGACTCTCCAAGGCACGGCGTGCGGTGATGTGACTGACTTCCAGGCCCCCTGCGATGAGCTCTGTGCGGGGTAGCTTGCTTCCCGGCGCCAGCAGCGCATGCTCGATCGAAAGCAGAACTCGAGCTCGGACAGTGTCGACGGCTGAGAGCCGTGTGACCGCCGCAGATCCCGGAGCCGTGAACAGGGCCTGGTCGACCTCATGGGCCTCCCGGTTCGAGGCACGCGAATTTTTTCCCGCCATGTGTTGAGTCTATCGGCCCACAAGTTTATAGTGTTCAAAATGAACACTTATCTCGAGCAAGGGAGCTGCCGGTGCCTCAGAGAGAACTGAGCGTCGGACTTGCTCAGCGCGCTCCGCTCCACGGCCCGAATGCGCTGGCCAGGCTGCACGCAGACGTCGAACGCACGCTTGCACGGCATCCTGAGATCGACATGCTCGTCTATCCCGAGCTCCACCTCCAGGGTGTCGACCACCTGCCGAATGATGAACAGCCGGCCGCGCTGTCACTGATGGCAATGCCCCTCGATGACCCCTTTGTGGCGAGGATCGGCGACGTCGCCGCAGCCTTCGGCATCTGGCTGTGCCCGGGAAGCATCGGCGAGTCGACCAGCACGGACGCGCAGCACAACACCCAGCTCCTCTTCTCCCCCGACGGGACGCTGGCCGCCAGCTATCGCAAGATGTTCCCGTGGCGGCCATTTGAGCCTCACCTCCCCGGAACGGAATTCGTCGTCGCCCCGATCGACGGCCACGGTGTGCTCGGTCTGTCGAACTGCTATGACGCCTGGTTCCCCGAACACTCCCGGCACCTCGCGTGGATGGGTGCAGATGCGATCATCAACATCGTCAAGACGACCAGCCAAGATCGTGAACAGGAGCTCGTCCTCGCCCGAGCCAATGCGATCGTCAATCAGGTCTACATGCTCAGCGTCAACTGCGCCGAACCAGTCGGCCGTGGCCACAGCATTGCCGTCGGCCCCGAAGGGCAGGTCCTCGCCGAGGCGGGTGCCGGTGAGGACACCCTTGTCGTTCGGGTGGACTCCGGCCAGATCCAACGCGTGCGAGCTCAGGGCACTGCTGGGACCAATCGAATCTGGTCGCAGTTCACCCCAGAAGACGCACCGATCCCACTGCCGCTCTACGGCGGACGGATCGACCCCGAGCAATGGTCCCCCCGCTATCGCGGGCACGACTGAGCCGAACGCCGACCGCAGCGATCCCAACTCACCGTCGCACCACCTCGGCGGCCCTATGTCACCACTGAGAACAATGGAGTAATCATGTCAGACACTGTCACACTCAAACGGACGCTCAAGCTGCCCTCGCTCGTCATCTTCGGCCTCGCCTATCTCACGCCGCTGATCGTCCTGGGGATCTTCGGCGTCATAGCCTCCGAAACCGGGGGCGCAAGTGCCAGCGCCTATCTGCTGGCGCTCATCGCGATGCTCTTCACTGCCAACAGCTATGGGCGCATGGCTGCTGCCTTTCCGGTCGCTGGGTCCGCATACACCTACGTGCGGAAGACCATCGATGGGCGAGTCGGGTTCCTCGTCGGCTGGGCGACCATGCTTGACTACCTGTTCCTGCCGATGGTCATCTGGCTCATCGGCGGTTCTTACCTGCAGGCACAGTTCCCCGGGGTGCCGATGGCCGTGTGGATCATCGGATTCATCATCCTCACCACCGCGCTCAACATCGTAGGGATCAAGGTCGCCGATCGCGTCAATCTCATCCTCATGTCATTCCAGATCCTCATCATCGCCTTCTTCGTCGTCCTGTCTCTGGCCGACGTCTTCGGCACTCATGGCGCGAGCGGTCTCTTCAGCGCCACCCCGTTCACCGGCGTCAATTCAAGCCTCGTTGCGATCGGCGCAGGTGCCGCGATCGCCGCGTATTCGTTCCTCGGCTTCGATGCAGTGACCACATTCACCGAAGAGACAATCGACCCCCGGCGCACCGTTCCGAAGGCGATCATGCTCATCGCGATCATCGGCGGCGGCATCTTCGTCGTCGTCGCCTACGCTGTGCAGCTGGTCCACCCCGGTGGAGTATTCGAGAACTCCGACGCCGCGGCATTCGAGATCGCGCGCAGGATCGGCGGTCACCTCTTCGGTGCCATCTTCCTTGCCGCTCTCGTGATCGCTCAGTTCACCTCGGGCATCGCGGCTCAGGCGGCGGGCAGCCGTCTGCTCTATGCGATGGGCCGTGACGGAGTCCTGCCGTCGCGCTTCTTCGGCAAGCTCAGCCCGCGCTTCCACACTCCTGTGCTCTCGCTGCTGGCAATTGCCGTGATCGGGCTGATCGCGATCGTCATGAACGTCGCGACTTCGACGTCGTTCATCAACTTCGGCGCTTTCCTCGCATTCATCATGGTCAACGTCTCGGTCATCGTCTTCTGGGCCAAGGAACGTCGCGCCGGTCGCCATCATGGGGTTCTGCTCTATCTGGCCGGTCCGATCGTGGGAGTGCTCGTCATCGGCTTCCTCGTCACTCAGCTCGATGTCCACGCCATCACGCTTGGGTCGCTCTGGCTTGTCATCGGTGCCGTGATCCTCGCCATCACGACCAGGGGCTTTCGGACTCAGCCGTCCGAGCTGGCCGTCGACGAGGTGGAGGCGGGGTGATCGGGACAGTGTCGGGCTGGACTCGCCCCTCCCCGTGACCGGCTCGAGCGTATGCCCTGCGGCCCGTGAGCATCGTCGGCCATCAGACTGCGAAGACCAACTCAAATCGCTCGCACACCACCGGCATGTCAGAAGAGAAAGCACGGTTGCTCTGCCCGTAGCACCGCCAGAACTGTTCGTGGTCCACTCGCCACTCCTTAAGCGTGCGGTCCCCCTCGCCCTCTGAATGGGCATGGGCGGCATCGACTGCCGAAAAGGCGAGCAGGGACAGCCTCCCGTGCGGCCGACCAGAACTTCTCGAGTGCGAAGCGTGTCACGCGGCACCCGCCTCCAACTGCAGTCGCAGTCCATCGACGAGCGCACGCAGACCCAGTTCGAACGCGGCCGTCGCCGACGAGGTGTCGGCGCAGAGTGGATCGAGGGCGGCACGAATCTCGGAGAACCGTTCGTCGGCTGAGTCCTGGGAAATGAGGTCGGCAGGGGCGATGATATCGAGGGCAGAGCCGAGGACGTGAGCTTCGACGGTGCGCATGACCGCCACCGTCCGCGACCTGGGCCATCCGCCTCGGCGCAGACCCGCGACCACAGCGTCGTACATCTGGTAGGTCGAGAGGTCGCCGATCGACGTCGTCGCAAGCAATCGGATGAGATTCGGATGCGCGGCGAAGGCACGCAGGTACGACCGGGCCCAGGATTCGAGCGCCTGGTCCCAGCATTCCGAACGTTCGACTAGGCCGACTCGGGCAAACGCAGCCACGTCGATCTCGGCGACGATTCGAGCCCGCATGAGTTCAATGAGCTCACTGCGCCCGGACACGTGGTTGTACAGGGAAGACACCTGGCGGTCGACTCGTGCCGCGAGGATGCGCATCGACAGGGCCTCGGACCCTTCCACGTCAACGAGGTCAAGCGCAGCATCGACGAGCCGGTCTCTGTTGAGCCTCATATCGACCTCATCCCCCCTTCCCCTGATTCCACACGAAGTGTATCGTGTTCTCAGTCACAATAACGAACAGTGTTCGTACGAAACTACGGGGTCAGGGACGACACGCAGTGAGACAGAGGACGGCCGAATTGGCATCGACGCACTTCCACAACGGCACCATCTGGCGAGGCGCAGGAGTCGACACCGCGGATGCTCTCCTCGTCCACGACGGAGTCGTCGCAGCTGTGGGTTCTGCCGATGTGGACCGGCATTTGGCCGCTCTCGACACCGCATCTGACTCCGACGACACCCTCGACCAGGTCGACCTCGACGGCGGTTTCCTCATGCCGTCCTTCGGCGATGGTCACGCCCATCCCATCTTCGGAGGACTCGAGGCGGAGGGACCGCAGGTGCGAACGTGTTCCAGCGTCGATGAGATCGTGGCCGAGGTGCGCCGCTTTGCCCAGGCCCATCCCGAAATCGAGTGGATCACCGGCGCCTCCTATGACGGCAGCCTTGTCGACGGTGGACTTTTCGACGCGCGTTGGCTCGACGAGGCAGTCGCGGACCGACCCGTGGTGCTGCGTGCCTGGGACTATCACACGGTCTGGTGCAATTCCCGGGCCCTCGAACTCGCAGGCATCACCGCGGAGACTCCCGAACCTGAACTGGGCGAGATCCCCCGCCGAGGAGACGGCTCGCCCCTGGGAACACTGCGGGAATGGGGTGCCGTCGATCTCGTCGACGCAGTGCGTCCGCCGCTGGACGAAGCCGTCCGGCTGCGCGCGCTCGAGCGAGCAGCAGACTACTACCTCGAACGAGGGGTCACATGGGTACAGGATGCCTGGGTCGAACCGGCCGATATCGAGACCTACATCGCAGCCTCGACGCTTGGTCGACTCACGCTTCGGTTCAACCTCGCTCTCTATGCGGACCCACGCCACTTCTCCGCGCAACTGCCTGCCATGGTCGAGGCCAGGAGGCGCGTTGAGGAGCACGGCGACCCGCTGTTGAGCGCGCACACTGTGAAGTTCTTCGCCGATGGCGTCGTCGAGAATGAGACCGGGTCGCTGCTCGAACCCTATTGTTCGTCTCTGCACAATCACGGCCTCCGGGTCTGGGAAGGAGAGACACTGGCCGAGGCGGTTCGTGCCGTCGACGCCGCCGGCTTCCAGGTCCACATCCATGCCATCGGCGACGCTGCTGTGCGCCAGGCGCTTGATGCCATCGAGTCCGCCATCGCGGCCAACGGACCACGCGACCGCCGGCCGGTCATCGCCCATGCCCAGCTCGTCGATTCGGCGGACCTCTCCCGCTTCGCCGAAATTGGGGTCATCGCGAACATGCAGCCGTTGTGGGCACAGCTCGATGACCTCATGACCGTGCTCACTGTGCCCCGCCTCGGCGAGTCTCGGGCCTCGAATCAGTATCGGATGCGCAGCATCCTCGAGCTTGGCGGGCGTCTCTCCTTCGGCTCAGACTGGCCGTGCACCTCGGGCACACCCGTCGAGGGGCTGGCGATCGGCACGAGCCGTCAGAACGATGCGGGCGAACCTGCCGGGGGTTGGACACCGGAGGAGATCGTCGACATCGACCGCGCTCTCGACACCTATTCGACCGCAGTCGCGTACCAGGCCTTCGCCGATACCTGCCCCGTGGTCTGGGGCGAGATCCGCCCCGGGGCGAGCGCCGATCTCATCAGATTCGACCACGACCCCCGGCATCTGTCACCGCAGGAACTCGCGGTGACAGCTGTTCGCACCACCTACCTCGGCGGCGTTGCCGTGCATTCATCGATCTGAGAGAAAGGACCACCATGTCCCGCTCACACGACGCCAACACGGCCCACAGAGGCGAGGAATCTCACGGTGGCGAAGGACAACTCCGTCGAGCGCTCGGGGTTCCCTCTCTGGTGCTCTTCGGCCTCGTCTACATGGTGCCTCTGACCGTCTTCACGACCTATGGCATCGTCACTCAGGTCAGCGGCGGCAGGGTGCCGCTGGCGTACGTGATCACTCTCCTCGCGATGGTCTTCACCGCCAGGTCATACGCAAAGATGGCTCACGAGCTCCCATTTTCCGGGTCCGCCTACACGTACACGCAGAATAGCTTCGGGGCGGGCATCGGATTCGTTGCCGGCTGGGCGCTCCTGCTGGACTACCTCTTCCTGCCGATGATCAACTACCTCGTCATCGGCATCTATCTGTCCGCGGCCTTCCCCATGATCCCCGCCTGGGCCTTCGTACTCACCGCGATAGTCCTGGTCACTGTTCTCAATGTCATCGGCATCGTCTCTGTCGCCCGTGCGAACATCGTCATCATTGCCGCCCAGGCGATCTTCATCGTCACCTTCGCGGCGCTCGGCATCGCGTCGATGTCGGGCTCGGGCACGGTTGACCTCTCGGCACCCTTCACCGGCGACGGCAGTGCGCCCGGCTTCGGCAACGTCATGGCAGGTGCCGCAATCCTGTGCCTGTCGTTCCTCGGCTTCGATGCGGTCTCGACTCTGTCAGAGGAGGCCAAGGACGCCAAGCGCAGCGTGCCTCGTGCCATTGTCATCGCCACTGTCACAGGCGGTCTGATCTATATCGCGCTCTCATTCCTCGCTCAACTCGTCTACCCGTCGAATGACTTCGCCGACGTCGAGTCGGGCGCTCTCGACGTCATGAGTGCAGCAGGCGGTGAGTTCCTCACGACCTTCTTCACTGCCGCCTACGTCGCCGGCGCCTGCGGTTCCGCGCTGACTTCTCAGGCCTCGGTCTCGCGCATCCTCTTCGCGATGGGCCGCGACGGTGTTCTGCCCAATCGGCTCTTCGGACGTCTCTCACCACGCTTCCACACCCCGATCTTCGCAACACTCGCGGTCGGAGTCGTGTCGCTGTTCGCGCTGGCGGCCGACCTCGGATTCATCTCCGAGATGGTCAGCTTCGGCGCACTCATCGCGTTCTCGGCTGTCAACCTCTCGGTCATCAAACACTTCGTCATCGATGGGAAGCGTCGCGGATCGAGCGCGATCGCCAACTACATCGTGCTGCCCGGCATCGGCTTCTGCCTCACCCTGTGGCTGTGGACGAGCCTGTCACCGAGAACGCTGCTCATCGGGGCGATCTGGCTGGCCCTCGGCATCGGCTACCTCGCCTTCGTCACTCGCGGCTTCCGCCGTCCGACTCCGACGCTGGATCTGGCCGACTAGAGGACGGGCATGCGATCGCGCTCATAGGTGATCGATGAATAGCCGTGAGGGTCTGGCTGCCCCGTCTCCCCTACGCTGACGAAGACGATTCTGTCGATGCTCAGAATGGACTTGCGCGTGATCATATTGCGCACCTGAGCTCGCATCGTCAGTGACGTGCTGCCGAAACGAGTTGCGACGAGGCCCATCTCGATGAGATCCCCTTGGCGAGCCGAAGCTACGAAGTTGATCTCGGAGATGAGCTTCGTGACCACGCTGTGGCTGCCGAGCTGAATGATCGCGTAGATCGCAGCTTCCTCGTCGATCCATTTCAGCAGGCTTCCTCCGAAGAGCGAGCCGTTCGCATTGAGGTCCTCCGGGCGAACCCACTTGCGTGTATAGAAGTTCATTCCGTCGACTCGATGAGTCGTATTCACCGAGGTCATTGCCGATTCGCTCATCGCCATCCCTATCGCAGTGGTCTCGCTCTTGAGCACAGGCTAGCCCAGGGACATTTCGCCTGGATTTCGGGCAGAGCGCAAACATTTCGAGCTGGTTTCACCACGAGGCTCCTGCAGATTCTCGCGCTTCACCTCACCTCTTCACCGAACTTTGGCCTCACACTATGTACTGCCTGTTGCAATAGTGTGTAACGCACACTATTGTGTGAAACATGAACGAGGATGAAGAACAGGCACTGGCGACACACGAACAAGAGTTGAGACGAGGCACCGTCGTCTTCGCCAGTCTCGTTGCCTGCCGTCAGCCGCAGTACGGGTACTCGCTGCTGACGACTCTCACCGAAGCCGGCATCGCCACAGAAGCCAACACTCTCTACCCCCTACTGCGAAGACTTGAGAAACAAGGGCTGCTCAGTGCCGAGTGGAACACCGAACAGGCGCGTCCACGCAAGTACTACAGCGTCACCACCAGCGGAGCCGAAGTCGCGGCAGCACTCCACTCGCAATGGCTGGAACTCAACACCAGCATCACGAAACTCTGGAAAGAAGGAACACCATGAGTACGCTCACCACAATCTACGTCGACAATGTGGTCGGCCATCTCCCGGAAGACTCCCGAGGTGACATCGCGGCAGAGATCAAGGCCACAATCGACGATATGATCGAAGATCGCCTCGGCGGTCTGGAAGATCCTGCAGACGAGCAGACCGCTGCTGCCGAGCGCGAGGTACTCGAAGAACTCGGCGATCCTGCCCGACTCTCCCGGGAGTACACGAACTCGCCACAGCATCTCATCGGGCCGAAGTCCTACCCGGTCTTCCTCTGGGCGATACGCTGGGTGCTTCCGCTCGTCGCCGTGGCCGCGGCCGTGACGAACTCAATCGCGTTCATCGCCACCAACGATGAGGTCCAGATCGGGGCGCTCATCGGTCAGCTCGTCGGCAATACGATTGTCGCGCTGCTCACGGCCTTCGCCGCAATCACGATCCTCTTCGCCCTCGGCGACAGGGATATGAGCGCAGGTGCGGCAGAGAGGATCGCCGGCGTGAAGAAGGGCTGGTCAGTCGATCAGCTGCGCGCAACGGATGCGAAGGCGAAGCAGATCCGCGCCGAGTCGGTCCTGAACCTGGTCTTCATCGTCCTTCTGGCCCTCCTTCCGCTCGTGCCCACCTCCTTGTTCTACGTCGGCCATCTCAACAATGACGAGCCATTCATCAACCCGGAACTGGGATTCGGATGGTTCCTCGGATATTGGGGATTCCTCGCGCTCATGGCCATCGTCGAGGTGGTGAAGCTGGTTCGCTCATCAGCAAAACCGGCCGTGCTTCTCATCGGAGCGATCCTCGACGTCGCGATGGCAGTCCTCCTCACGATCGCCCTGCTGACGCAGCAGGTGCTGCACCCGGATCTCACATCCGCTTCGGGCGCCGAGGTGCAGCAGATCATCACAGTGATCGCAATCTGGGCGATCGTCATCTGGGATCAGATCAGCACGTGGCGCGCCCACCGAGCGAACCGCTGACCGCGTAGCCTGGTGGGGGGGGGGGGGGGGGGG
>NZ_JBHFIH010000001.1:346194-367197 GCF_057334195.1 Brevibacterium sp. AGC70
TCGCTGCACCCGCACGAAAGGAAGTGGCCATCTCATGACCGAAGAGATCGGCGTCGTCGGCGCTCGCGAACACAACCTGACCGGCTTCTCCGTCTCTCTGCCGCACAGGAAGCTCATCGGCATCTGTGGTGTATCGGGCTCGGGCAAGTCGTCGTTGGCCTTCGACACCATCTACTCCGAAGCCCAGCGCCGCTACCTCGAATCGGTCTCCCCGTTCACCCGTCACCTCCTCGGCGCGGTCTCTGCGCCCCAGGTCGACCGGATCACGGGACTTCCTGCCGCAATTGCAGTGAAACAGCTTGTGTCGACTCCCCCGGAGAATTCGAGCGTGGGCACCCTGTCACAGGTCTCTGATCTGCTGCGGGTGCTGTTCTCCCGCTTCGGCGACTACCCGGCGAACCAGGGTCGTCTGCTTGCTTCTGCTTTCTCCCCCAACACCGTCGAGGGCGCCTGTCCGACGTGCGCGGCAAAGGGCAGCATCCATGACCTCGACCTCAACGCAGCCGTACCCGACGAGTCACTGACCATTCGCGAGGGTGCCATCGCCGCCTGGCCGGGAGGCTGGTTGGGACGGAACTTCAAGCACCTCGTCGAAACTATGGGCATCGACATCGACGCCCCCTGGAACAGTCTGCCCGCCAAGACCCGCGACTGGCTTCTGACCACCGAAGACACCCCGTCTGTCACGGTCAGGCCGGAGGATCTGCGCGAGTACATCTCCCGCGGTTACACGGGCAAGTTCCGCAGTGCCCGCAGATATCTGCTCGACACGATGATCACGACCGGCAGCGAGACGGTGAGGTCACGCACGGAGGATTACCTCAGCAACGAACTCTGCCCCGACTGCAACGGCAGCCGCATCAATCCCACAGCTCTGTCGGTGACGATCGGTGGCGCCAATATCGCCGAGGTGGCCACGCGCAGTCTCACCGATGTGGCCGTCTCCCTCCATGCGGCCATCGCCTCCGACCTCGACCGTGGCCACAATGCGGCGAAACGGTTCTCCAACGCCACCGATGAGGCGGCTCAGGTCCTCCTCGACGAACTCGACAAACGTACGTCGGTCATCGACAGCCTCGGCGTCGGGTATCTTCCACCTGACCGCTCGGCGGCCACCCTCTCCCCAGGTGAGCTGCAGCGACTGCGCTTGGCGGCGCATCTGCACAGCGGTCTGCACGGCATGGTCTACGTCTTCGACGAACTCTCCACCGGACTGCACCCCAAGGACACCGATCACCTCTTCACCCACATTGAGGCTCTGCGCGATGCCGGCAATACGGTCATCCTCGTCGAACACGATATGGAGCTGGTGCGCCGGTGCGACTGGGTCATCGAACTCGGTCCCGGCGGCGGCGCACGGGGAGGGCAGCTGATGTTCTCCGGCCCCGTCGCCGAGGCACTCGACGGGGAGAGCTCGACCGCCGTCCGCCTGCGCAATGAGGCCCCCAGCGAACCGTGGCGAGCACCCCAGGAATTCGGTGATTGGGCTCGGTGCACCGGACTGTCGGCAAACAACCTCCGCGGTCTGGCCCTGTCCTTTCCCATCGGTGGTCTCACGACTCTGACGGGAGTCTCCGGGGCGGGTAAGAGCTCGGTGCTGCGATCGGTGGCAACACTGGCCAGAGCCGCTGGAGCCTCCCCGTTCGATGGTGAGGAGGAGCCGCCGACGATACCCCGGCGCAGCAGTACTGGTGGTGGCAGCGGTGGTGAGGGAGGAGATCTTGCGAAGGCAGCTGCTGCCGGGCTCGAGGTCTTCGATCGGGTGGTCAGCTTCGATCAGTCCACCATCGGCCGGTCCCCGCGATCGGTCATCGGCACCTATCTGGGCATCTTCGACAAGATCCGCAGCCTGTTCGCGAAGACCGATCCGGCGCGCAGTCGTGGCTTCACCGCCTCACAGTTCTCCTTCAACACCGCCCGGGGACGATGCCCGCGCTGTGAGGGCCTGGGCATCATCACCATCGATCTCGTCCACCTGCCGGCCTCCAGCGGCACCTGTCCCGAATGCGAGGGCCGCCGGTTCACCGAGGAGACCCTCGAGGTCACGGTCGAAGAACTGACCATCGCGGATGTCCTCGATCTGTCGATCGATGCGGCGGCGACGGAATTCGCCGAACGGCTGGGACTCGTCGCCCATTTCGAGGTCCTGCAGAGGGTCGGCCTCGGCGGGCTGCTGCTCGGCCAGTCCTCGGCGACGCTGTCCGGCGGTGAGGCGCAGCGGCTGCGGCTGGCCGCGGTGATGCGGGCCAGGAAGCGACGTGAGCGCTCACTATTCATCCTTGATGAGCCGGCCAACGGCCTGCACCCCAGTGATGCTCGGGTGCTGGGGAAGCTCTTCCGCCAGATTGTCGACGAAGGCGATACGATCCTCATCGCCGATCACAATATGGAGCTGGCCGCCGGCTCCGATTGGCTCATCGACATGGGCCCTGGACCCGGTCCCGACGGCGGTCACGTCGTGGCCTCCGGCCGGCCGGACGAGGTCGCCACGGCAGGTGTCGGGGCCACAGCCTCGGTGTTGACACGTCGATTCGGCACAGCGGGCTCAGGCGCTGCAGACGGCTGACTTCAGCTCCGGCGGGTCAGCCGTCTGTACCCGAAGCCACCTGCCAAACCGGCTCCGGCGAGCGCACCGACAGGGAGGCTCACCGGGGCAATGACCAGCAGCGCTTCCTGCCAGATCCCTGCTATGAGGTCGTTGACGATGATCATGGCGAGGACTCCTCCAATGAACCCGAGCATCATCAGACCGATGACACACGCCCAGAGCCGAGCACCTCGGCGGGCTTCTTTCCCGGTCACTGTCCGAGTCGATTCAGAGTCCAGGTTCCCCACCGCAGACGGCGGACGAGCAGTGCCATTCCCCCGGCGATGACACCCCAGACAGCGTTCGTCACCAGCATGGGGATGATGGCCAGCGGCTGTGCCAGAGGCCCCTCGAGGTGGCCCAGCAGAATTGGGGACAGAATGCCGCTGAGGATGATGGCGCCGAGGGCGTAGACGAGTCCGACGATGCCCCCGCTGAGGAGCGGGTTCGCCGACCGAGACAGCCCTAGGGCCAGCACCCATACCAGTGTCACGAACGCCGTCAGTCCGAGAGCAATGGATTGAGTGGGAAGCCCGGAGCTCTCGAGGGCGATACGCGCCACGGGACGGACGAGGCCGAGCAACCCGAGAATGATGAGCAGAGGCCACTTGAGTTCGCGAAAATACTTCATTCTTCGAGATTAGGGTCATTAGACATCCGGCCGAATCGGCTCACACGCGCGACCGGCGTCGAGTTCTGAGGACCGTCCCGTACGTCGAGAAGCGACATTGCCGGGCGCTTCCAGCGGTGCCCACTGAGGTGAGACGACTCTATGCTGGGATCATGGGACCGCGAAGAACCGACGCCATTCTCGCCGTTGTGGTGGCAGTGTCGCTGGCAGCCATCATTGCACTGGCACAGATCGACGCAGGGACACCGTTGCGGTCGCTGCCATTCGTCTTCGCGCTCGGGTTCGGGGCTGTGCTCCTTCTGCGGCGCGGACTGCCGAGGACCGTCGTCGTCCTCAGCGTCCTGGGGACCTTCGCCTACTACAGCCTCGATCTCGTCCCGATCGGGGTCGCTCTGCCCGTGGTCGCTGCGCTCTTCTCCGTCGCCGAGGTGGGGCTGACCCGATTCGCCGTCGTTTCGGGAGCCGTGGTGTTCCTTGTGTCGACCGGCTTTCGGATTCGTGATGATTCGCTTCCGCTCGGTCGTCTTCTCGGCGCAGAGTCGATCTCAACGATCGCACTCATCGCCGCGGCGATTGCCCTCGGACATGCTGTGGCCACCCACCGACGCTTTCTCGACCAACACACCCAGCTGCTCCGTCTCCAGGACGAGCACCTGCGCAAGGAATCCGAGAGACAGCTCCAGCACGAGAGACTGCAGCTTTCCCGCGACCTCCACGACACGCTTGGGCACAAGCTCTCGGTCATCTCACTTCATGCTGCAGTCGGCATCGAGGCGATCGAACAGGGTCGTCAGGAGAGCTCGGAGGCAGCAAAGGCCCTTGACCGCGTTCGCGCCGAAACCGGAGAGTCACTGAGCGATCTGCGATCCATGGTCCGTCTCCTGCGCTCCGGGGACGAAACGACCCGCACCAGCCTCGGCATCGACGGCATTGAGACTCTCCTCGAACAGGCGAGGTCCATGGGGATCTCGGTCTCATCAACGGTCGGACTCTCACCCGGCCAGGTGCCCTCCCCTGTCGAGACGGTGATCTTCCGCGTCGTTCAGGAGGGAGTCACGAACGTGCTCCGACATGCCTCGGCGACGGCTGTCAGCGTCGAAATCGGACTCAGCGATGACGACGTCACGGTGACAGTCGTCGACGACGGAACTGGAGCCGCCTCCGCTGCCACGCTCGGAGAGGAGAGCACGGGAGGGCACGGACTCACGGGGATGAGCGAGAGGGTGCGCCTCCTCGGCGGACAACTCAGCACTCGATCCGCCCCGAATCGGGGCTTCACCCTGCACGCCACGCTGCCGAGGAGGATCGACTCATGATCTCCATCCTGCTTGTCGACGATCAGGAACTCGTGCGCACCGGACTGCGCCAATTGGCCGTCAGCGATGGCGATATCGAGGTCGTCGCCGAGGCGGCAGATGGTCGAGCAGGGCTCGGCCTCGTGCGACAGCTGGGTCCCGATGTCGTGCTCATGGACATCAGGATGCCCGTGATGGATGGGATCACGGCGACGAGGCTCATCACCGGAGACCCTGGGCTCAATTCCACGAAGGTCGTCATGCTCACGACCTTCGACGACGATGAGGACATCGTGTCCGCCATCCAGGTCGGCGCCAACGGCTACCTCCTCAAGGACATCAGACCGGCCGATCTGCGCTCGGCCATCCGCTCGGTCGCCGGCGGTGATTCTCTCCTCTCCCCGTCGGTGACCAATACGGTGCTGCGACGATTGAACGCCGGGCAGAAGGCGATGCCACGACCCGAGCTGCTCGAGGCGCTCACCGATCGCGAGAGGGAGGTTCTGGCACGCATCGGTCGCGGGGAGTCGAACCAGCAGGTCGGTGCCAGCCTGTTCATCAGCCCGGAGACTGCGCGCACCTACGCCAGCCGTCTGTTGGGCAAACTTGGAGCACGTGACCGGTCACAGCTTGTCGTCCTCGCCTACGAGTCTGGGCTCGTCGTACCCGGAGATGCGGTGCCGGAAGGCACCGACCAGACATGAGTGATCGATCGCGTGAGCTCAGCCGCGTCTGAGGCTGCAGACGACGGTGAACTTGCTGGTGCGAGCGACCTGTTCGCTGGGACCGATGACGCGTTCCAAGGTCTCGCGGTAGTGCAGGTGGGAGTTGTAGACCGTGAAGACCCGCCCGTCGGGTGCCAGCAGCTCGGCCGCTGTGCGCATGAGTCCGGCAGCGGTGTCAGTCTCGATGGTCGTACCCTGGTGGAAGGGCGGGTTGAGCAGAATGAGATCGTGCCCGCCGATGCGCACCGAAGAGTCTGAACCAGTCAGAGCCTGTACATCCGTGGCATCGGCGAGGATGGCCTCGACCTCGAGTCCGTTCGCCTCAGCGGTTTCCCTCGCCGAGGCGACCGCCGCCTTCGATACGTCCACGCCGGTCCCCTTCTTAGCCGCCGTGACCTGCATCGCAGCTGTGAGCAGCCATCCGTTCCCACATCCGAGATCAACGACCGAGTTCGGGAAACCAGGACCTGCCTCGGCGAGTTGAGTCTCGGAGGACTGGGCCTCGGCGGGGCCAGATTCGGCCGCTAGCGCCGTGAGCAGCGCTGCCGAGCCCTCATCGCTTTTGACCCCGGAGAAGCAAGCTCCGTGGGCCCTGACCTGCAGCGGACCTGTGGCCGGATGATCGATTCTGCTGTGCCTGGGGAAGCTCGGCAGGCTCGGTGATGACAGCGTCCGGCTGCCGATGATCATGCGGTGCTTGCCGACACCTGGAGAGACGTCGACGCGGGCGAAGCCACGCGCCAATTCCTTGTTCACGGCTCGGCTCATCGAATCGCTGCGACCGATGACGATGATCGTGGTCACGTGGGCCTGGACGGCAGCGATCGTCTCGGCCAACGCTTGGGTGGCCTTCGGTGCATTGACGATCGCCCAGACTTCTTCCGCTTCCGGGGCGAAGACAGCGAGATCGTCGATGGGGCTGGCCTGATCTGCCACCTCGGCGACGGCGCGTGCTTCGTCCACCCGGTCGTTGTACGTGCGCACAGGTACGATCTCGCTCAGCAGCCGCGACTGCAGTCCCTGGCCGTCATCGACGATGAGGACCTCGTGCGGAAGTCTCACGACCGCCTCGGCGTCCACGAATGTTCCGTCCGTTGCACGCCCGGAGACGTCGAGCTCTCCTCTGCGTCGCCCCAGGACATACTCGGTGAGGATCCTTGCCTGTGGGAATCCCGGAACTGCAGCGAGCTCGGGAAACTGCTCCAGCAGATCCTGACTGCGGTGGCGGGCAGGAGAATCCGGAGACAGGAGGGTAGAAGGCATTCGAACAGTCTAGTCGGACTGAGCCCCTGCTTCAGTCGCGGATGCGCCACCACCGGGAACGACCGTTTCACACAGATCTGCTGTGCAGGTTGAGACGGAGCTACGTGCAGGTTGGGGCAGACTTAGGAGCGTCGCAGCACGCAGATGTGCTACTAATTGAGAGAGCTTCATCCAGTGTCGCATCAGGAGAGATCATGACAATCCTCGTCGGTTATTCCCCCTCACCCGAAGGCAAGGCTGCCGTCACGTTCGGCATCGATCAGGCGAAGGCCTTCGATGACACCGTGATCGTGCTCAACGCCGGCATCGGAGAGACCCCCGACGAACGCGGTGTCGCGACGAATCAGGACATGGACGAGCTCAAAGAGGCGCTGCGCTCATCAAAGGTCTCCCATGAGATCCTGCAGTTCCTGCGCGGCAATGATCCCGTTGAGGAACTCCTCGCCCTCGCCGAGGCGACCGAAGACACCCGCATGATCGTGATCGGATCGCGTCGCCGTTCCCCCGTCGGCAAACTCATCATGGGCTCGACTGCCCAGCGCATCATCCTCGACGCTGACGTCCCCGTCGTCTCTGTCAAGGCCGACAAGAAGGCGTAGGTGCCGCCGCGCCCTCACTCCCTCCCACGCAACGCCTACCAGCCGGTGAGCAAGCTGAGGGTCAGGGCCCGACGATGGCAGCGATGAGATCGTCGACGTCTTCGGCAGCGGTGTCGAAGGCACACATGAGGCGCACGACGTTCTTGGCCATGGGCCAGTCGGCAAAGGCGAACTTCTGCCGAGCTCGTGCTGCGACCTCCTCAGGCATGTGCACGAAGACGACGTTGGATTCGGTCTTCGCCACGATCGAGATTTCGGGTGCACGGCCGGTGGAGATCGCCTCGGCGAGACCATCTGCCAATCGCTGGGCCATGCCGTTGGCATGATTCGCGGAGGTGCGCCACAGGTCACCTTCGTAGAGGGCGCCCAGCTGGGCGGAGAGGAAGCGCATCTTCGATGACAGCTGCAGGTTCATCTTCCGCAGGAACTTCATCCCCTGGCCGATGTCGGGGTTGAGGACGACGATCGCTTCGGCGCCGAGGAGTCCGTTCTTCGTTCCGCCCAGGCTGATGATGTCGACGCCGGTCGCCGTCGTCAGCGATCCGAGCTCAGTGTTCAGGTAGGCCGCGGCATTGCCCAGACGCGAACCGTCAACATGCAGGATCATATCGAGCCTGTGAGCCGTGTCGGCGATCTGGCGAATCTCCTCCGGCGTGTATGTCGTGCCCCATTCGGTCGATTCCGAGATACTCACAGCCAAGGGCTGAGCGTTATGTTCGTTGCCGCGGCCGAGGATCGCGCCTTCGATGATCTCGGGAGTCAGCTTCCCGTCGGGAGTGGCTGCGCCGATGATCTTGAGTCCGCCGACCTTTTCCGGTGCGCCGGTTTCGTCATAGTTGATGTGGGCGGAGGCTGCTGTGATGACGGCGCCCCAGCGGGGCAGCGCCGACTGCAGCGCGAGGACGTTGGCACCGGTGCCGTTGAAGACCGGGAACGCCTGGGCGGAGGGGCCGAAGTGGCCCTTCATGACTTCACCGAAGCGCGCGGTCCAGGGATCACCACCGTAGCCGGGGGTGTGTCCGACGTTGGCTTCCGTGATGGCGGCGATGACTTCGGGGTGTGCGCCGGCCCAGTTGTCGGAGCCGAAGTTGCGCGGATGAGCCGAAGGGGAGGTGTCGACGGGCTGCGGGTCGAGGGGCGTTGCCCGGTCGAGAGGCATCGTCTGGCCGGTCGATGGGTTCTGGGACATCGGTGTCTGATCATTCACACGTTCAGATTAGCCTCCCGCGCCGACCCCGCACAGTCCGTTCCAAAACCACCCGTGGCAACGGGGTGATTTGATGCTGGCAGGACGGGTTGCTGAACTAGCTGGAGGGAAAGCGAGCCCGGGTGCCGGGTGAACTATGCCCCCAAATTGAACGATTGTCGGTAGGCCGAGGGGGTGGTTCCGACGAGCGCTCGAAAATGTTCACGCAATTGTGTTGCCGAGGCGTACCCCACATCGTGGCCGATCTGGTCGATTGACAGGTCTGTATTCTCGAGGAGCTCCTGCGCTCGCTGAACCCGCTGATGCGTCACCCATTTGAGTGGCGTAGTTCCGACCTGCGCAATGAATCTACGAGTCAGCTGTCTCGTAGAGAGCGCGGAACGTTCGGCCAATGCGGCAAGATCCAGGTTCGTGCCCAAACGGGCCTTCGCCCAGTCCAAGGTCTCGGCCAGACCAGTGTCCCCTCGATCAGCGCCGGCCGCATCAACACGGCTGGGCCAATCGACGAACTGCTGCTGCCCGCCGTGTCGCAGCGGTGCCGTGACCATCCGTTTGGCGATCGTGCTCGCCGCGGCCGCACCCAGCTCTCGTCTCACAACATGCAGGCAGGTGTCGATGGCCGCCGCTGTACCGGCCCCGGTGACGACCCGGCCGTTGTCGGTGAAGAGGTTGGCACTGACGACGTCCACCAGTGGGAACCTGCGGGCCAGCTCATCTTCGAACAGCCAATGAGTGCTTGCAGACAATCCGTCCAGGACACCGGTCTCTGCGAGGATGAAGGCCCCGCTGCACAGAGACACCACGAGCGCACCGTTCGCATGCGCTTCCCTGATGGCTCGATGTTCCGCCGAGTTTCCGGTCGATGGAAGCGTCGCAGAGACGATGACGACATCGGCATCGGCGAGCCCCTCGAGACCATGTGTCGATTCGACGCACACCGACGGCCGGTGCTTCGATTCGACCCGGCCCGGGCCGCCGTCCGAGCACACCCGATAGTCGACGAGCGACAGGCCAGCCTCTGAGCGGTCGATTCCGAAAACCTCCGCCGTCACCCCGAATTCGAAGAGCGAGATCCCCTCTCGGATCAGTACTGCCACAGTCCACATGTCATCCAGTATGGCCCTCAACAACGCAGATGTCTCGAAACCGTTGATGAATGTCATTTCAGCCACTCGTCGATCCGCCGTGTTCGCGATTGAGTGAAGATATGACAATGCACCAACAGCTCAGCTCGCGTCTCTCCTCGCGCATCACCGGCGTAGCCGCCGGTCTGGCGTCCGTCGTCGGCGCTGGCCTCATCGGAGTTCCGGCGGCGGTGATCAGCGAAACCGGCTCCGCTGCAATACTCACGTGGATCGTCGCGGCCTTGGCATGTGTCCCTATGCTGTGTCTGTTCAGGGACACTGTGGTGAGTCGACCCGAGAGTCGTGATCCGCTGCGAGACACGGTGCGTTCGGGCCTGGGCCGAACGGCAGGAGACATGGTGCCGCTGCTGTTCGGAATCGTCGTGCTCGTCGGTCTGCCGGCGGGATCGGTGATGGCCGCCAGGAATCTCTCAACCATCACGGGATCAGCACTGCCGGAGAGCGTGACTGCCATCGCGATCCTCGCAGTCGCTGTGGCGACGAACCTGCTGGGCAAACACGTCGGTCACCAGGTGGAGAGGATAGGGACAGTGGCCCTCATCCTCTCCCTGGCCGGAGTGGTCGTGTGGTCGACTCTCCATTCTCAGCGAGTCCCCGAGATCTTCCCCGACGGAGGAGACGTCTTGCTGGTCCCCGTCGGTTTCATGGTGGCCTTCTGGGCCTTCATCGGCTTCGAGAACCTCACCTTTCTGGCTCGGGATCTGCCCGACCCCAAACGAGAATTCATGCCCATCGCATTGACGAGCCTGGGTCTCCTGCTCCTCCTCACCACCTCACTGACCGTCGCGGTCCTCGTCCTCACGCCCAGAGCGGATCCGGTCACCGGGGTCGTCGACGCGCTGCGCACGACTCCCTACGGCGACGCCGCCGCATTGGTCCTCGCCGCATCCGGAGCAGTGGGGATGCTTCTCAACTCGGTCGCCTGGGTCCGCGGTGTCGGACTGGTCATCGATTCTGCCGCCAGGGACGGGATCCTCCCCCACAGCGTCGCTGGGCGCGACAGGCTGAATCCGCGGCGCGCCATCACGATCATGAGCTGCGGCTTCGCGATATCGCTGGTGCTGCTCCAACAGAAGCCGACCCTGGTCATCGATATGCTGGCCGCAGCCAGCGGAGTATTCATCGTCATCTACACCTTGTGCATCCTCGCCTACGTTCGAGCCTTCGGTCTCAGGGTGTCGACCGTCGCCAACCTGGCACTCGTCCCTTTCCTCCTCTGGTCGCTTGCGTCTTCCGGGTGGAGAGCAGCGTTCCCGCTGGCCGCCGTCCTCATCGCGTGGGTCATTGTTCGTGTGGGAGTCCGCAGGACGAGTGTGCCGGAGATGCACGAAGCCCGCCTCCCCTGAGGGAGACGGGCTTCGAAACTGTGCTTCAGCCGAAGCTATACTTCAGACGACTCAGGCGAGGAGTTCGCGCATGAGGTCGGCGGTTTCGGTCGGGGTCTTGCCGACCTTCACGCCTGCAGCCTCAAGGGCTTCCTTCTTCGCCGCAGCGGTACCTGAGGAGCCGGAGACGATGGCACCGGCGTGGCCCATGGTCTTGCCCTCGGGCGCGGTGAAGCCTGCAACGTAGCCGACGACCGGCTTCGTCACGTTGTCCTTGATGTAGGCAGCAGCACGCTCTTCAGCGTCTCCGCCGATCTCGCCGATCATGACGATGGCTTCGGTCTCGGGATCATTCTCGAACGCTTCGAGCGCATCGATGTGCGTGGTGCCGATGACCGGGTCACCACCGATTCCGATGGCAGTGGAGAAGCCGAGGTCACGCAGTTCGTACATCATCTGGTAGGTCAGCGTGCCGGACTTGGAGACCAGTCCGAGCTTGCCCTTCTTGGTGATGTTGGCAGGGATGATGCCTGCCAGCGATGCCTCTGGCGAGATGATGCCCGGGCAGTTGGGTCCGATGATGCGGGTCGCATTGCCTGCGGCCTGAGCACGCGCCCAGACTTCGGCGGCGTCCTGGACCGGGATGCCCTCAGTGATGATGACGAGCAGACCGATCTTGGCGTCAACAGCTTCGATGGCCGCATCCTTGGAGAATGCCGGCGGCACGAAGGCCACGGAGACGTCGGCACCGGTGGCTTCCATCGCCTCGGCGACTGATCCGAAGACGGGCAGCTCAATTTCGTTGCCGTCTTTGTCGTTGTGCTTGACGGTGGTGCCGGCCTTGCGGGCGTTGACACCGCCGACGACGTTGGATCCTGCTGCGAGCATGCGCGCAGTGTGCTTGGTTCCTTCGCCGCCAGTGATGCCCTGGACGATGATCTTCGAATCGGAATTCAGGAAGATAGACATTTATGTAAAGACCTTTCCTTACTTGGCAGCAGCCAGTTCGGCGGCCTTATCGGCTCCACCGTCCATGGTGTCGGTCAGAGTGACGAGTGGGTTCGCGGCTTCCTTGAGGATCGCACGTCCCTCTTCGACGTTGTTTCCGTCGAGGCGGACGACGAGCGGCTTGGTGGCCTGGTCGCCAAGGATCTCGAGAGCCTTGACGATGCCGTCGGCCACTGCGTCACAGGCGGTGATTCCGCCGAAGACGTTGACGAAGACTGACTTGACCTGCTCATCGCCGAGGATGACCTCGAGCCCGTTGGCCATCACCTCAGCAGAGGCACCGCCTCCGATGTCGAGGAAGTTGGCAGGCTTGACGTTGCTGTGCTTCTCACCGGCGTAGGCGACGACGTCGAGGGTCGACATGACGAGTCCGGCACCGTTTCCGATGATTCCGACTTCGCCGTCGAGCTTGACGTAGTTGAGGTCGAGCTTCTTGGCTTTGAGCTCGAGTGGGTTCTCTGCGCTGTCATCGCGCAGCTCCTCGTGCTCAGGCTGGCGGAAGTCGGCGTTCTCATCGAGAGACACCTTTCCGTCGAGCGCGATGATGTCACCGGCACCGGTCTTGACCAGCGGATTGACCTCAACGAGGGAAGCGTCTTCCTTCTCGAAGACGGTCCACAGGGACATCAGCACGGGGGCAACCTTGGCGGCGGTCTCCGCGTCGAAGCCTGCTTCCTTGGCGATCTCTTCGGCCTTCGCAGCATCGATTCCGTCGATGGCAGAGACTGGGATCTTGGCGAGCGCTTCCGGACGTTCCTCGGCGAGCTGCTCGATCTCCACTCCGCCTTCCTTGGAGCACATGGCCAAGTAGGTGCGGTTGGACCGGTCGAGGAGAACCGAGAAGTAGTACTCTTCAGCGATGTCTGCACCTTCGGCGATCATCACCTTTTCGGTGATGTGGCCCTTGATGTCGAGACCCAGGATGTCCTTGGCGCGAGCTTCGGCTTCTTCAGGATTCTTTGCAACCTTGACGCCGCCGGCCTTGCCGCGGCCGCCCATCTTGACCTGAGACTTGACGACGACTACTCCGCCGCCGAGTTCTTCGGCTGCCTTCTTCGCTGCTTCTGGTGTCGTCGCGACCTGAGCCTTGAGCACGGGCACTCCGTGCTTCTCAAACAGGTCACGTGCTTGATACTCGAAAAGATCCACGTGTATTCCTTCGTTTCTACTGCCGGGTCTTTTGGCCCCGCAGGTGCGTTGACGGATGCAACAACCATGACCACTTTATTCCCAAGTGGCCCCGTCCATCCAAACGTGCAGGCCAAATCAGCCGATGAGTAAGAAATATCTCGGTAAAAAGTATCTTTGGCACAAAGAATCTTGATCTGGACGTAAAATCGAAACATGGACGAGGTTGATCGGATTGTCGCGGCGTGGCGCCACGAGCGCCCGGATCTCGACGTGTCTCCGATGGAGATACTCTCCCGCGTCTCACGGCTGGCCCGCCAACTGGATTTGGCACGGAAGTCCAGCTTCAGCGACTACGACATCGAGGGGTGGGCCTTCGACGTGCTCTCCGCTCTGCGCCGTTCCGGTGAGCCCTATCAGCTCTCCCCCTCAACTCTGCTGCAGGAGACACTGGTCACCAGCGGCACCATGACCAACCGCATCGATCGACTCGTCACCGCCGGCTGGGTCGAACGACTGCCAGACCCCGGAGATCGCCGAGGTGTGCTCGTGCGGTTGACGGCCGATGGCCGCGCCACGGTCGACTCCGCCCTTGCCGACCTGCTGGTCAAGGAGCGTGAGATCCTCAGCGACCTGACTCCAGCAGGACGTCGCAAGCTCGCCTCACTGCTGCGACAGCTCTCGACCGGATTCGACGCCGACGAGAGCTGAGCCCCTGTCACAGGGCGAACTCGGGCAGACGCAGACCGATCGCAGGAAGAGTTCAATGACGAACGAGAAGGAGATGTCATGACCGACGCGAACCTCACGAACTGGACCGGGGTCAAGCCACCTCGGCGGGAGACGATCCACGGGCGCTATGTCGACCTCGAGCCCCTCGACCCCCGGCTGCATTCGGATTCGCTCTTCGCAGCAGCCTCGGCGGACGGATCGGATGAGCGTTTCCGGTACCTGCCGCAGATGCCGCAGACAGCACGTGAGGACTTCGACGAGTGGATTCACACAGCGTCCGAATCGCCCGATCCGCTGTTCTTCGCCGTGGTCGACCGCAGCACCGGGCGGGCCGAGGGGCGACAGGCGCTGATGCGCATCGATACGAACAACGGCGTCATCGAGATCGGCAACATCCTGTGGGGACCGGCCCTGTCGCGGACTCGAGGAGCCACCGAGGCGTTCTTCCTCTTCGCCGACCTTGCCTTCGCCAGTGGGTACAGGCGCTTCGAATGGAAGTGCGACAACGGCAATGCCCCGTCGAAGAAGGCAGCGACGCGTTTCGGCTTCACCTTCGAAGGTCTGTTCCGACAGCACCTCGTCATCAAGGGCCTCAACCGCGACACCGCATGGTTCTCCATCATCGACACCGAATGGCCCAGTCTGCGCGCGGCCTATGTGCAGTGGCTCGATGAGGCCAACTTCGACGAAGCCGGAGAACAGAAGGTCAGCCTGAGCGATCTCATGCCGAACCGAGCACAGTAGACACAAGCACAGTAGACAGCAGACAACACACGAGCCCGATGCGAGCCGAGCAATTCGGCCCCAGCAATCCGTCCCTAGCAATCCGTCCCCAGCAATCGGGCCCAGGCCAGCGCGTCCACCGGTGCGAGCGCGACCTCTCGGATTAGGCTGGAAGTCGAGACCGGGCCCCGGGTCCGGCACCGCCACGACGACCACCTCACGAGGAACCATGCGAATTCGCTCTCTTGCCCTCCTGACCACCGCCGCAGTGCTGGCCACGATGACAGCCTGCGTTCCCACCTCGGAGGAGACCCGCCCCGAACCGCGACCCTCCGTCAGCGAGGAGGAGGTCACTCCGGTCGAGACCCCCGATGACGCCCCGAAGGTCTCCATCGTCGATTCCTCTCCCGGAGGTGCGAAGGACGCTGATCCCCTGTGGCAGGGTCTCGCCGAGGCGGCCGCGAACAAGTCCGAGGCCTACCTCAAGGTCTACGTCCACACCGGCAACCCCGACGTTCCCGATTCGGGTGAGGCGACCATCACCGCCGACACCCCGGACAGTGTCAGCGTCACCGTCGATGCCGAGAGCGTCGACACCGAGAAGTCACCATTCCTGCTCATCCAGGGAACCTTCACCGTTGAGGAGATCGGCGGATCCGCGTACACACTGAAGGCGAAGAACTCCGATGACATTCCGGAGCTCGATCCGAAGGGCCCTGATGATGAGGCTCGCTGCACCGCCGAGGACGCTCAGGACCGAATCTCGCTGGCCGCACAGGATCTGGCCGATGATCCCGATAAGCGTGAGGACTTCCGTCAGCAGTGGGGCGCCTCTCCTCAGGTCTGGTGGGGCATCCAGAAGACCGCGAGCAGCCTCAACCAAGAGGGTGGAGTCGCCGGTGACTTCCTCACCGAGGCCTGCGGGGAGTATCTTCAGCAGTAAGGCAGACATCTCCCAAGTCGCATGAGAGGCCCCCACCCCATGAGGATCGCGATCGTCGGAGCAGGCATCGGCGGACTCTCAGCCGCCGTGGGGCTGCAGCGGGCCGGGGCACAGGTCACCGTGTTCGAAAGGTCCGCCGACATGCGTGCCGGTGGTTCGGGCCTGTCCATCTTCGCCAATGGGCTCAGGGCTCTCGAATCTCTGGGCCTCGGCCCTCAGTTCACAGCGATCACTGACAGGCAGGCCGAGTCCTTCGCTGCGGGCCAACGACGCCCCGACGGACGCTGGATCGCACGCCTTCCCACCGACAGCGTCGGAGAGCTGCGGATCGTCGACCGAGCCGACCTGCATCGGATGCTGCTCGATGCCCTCGCTGAGGGAACCGTGCGCATCAACGCCTTGGTCACCTCGGCGAGCATTGAGGGCACGATGACTATCCGGCCCGGGACGGACGTGGAGTCTGAAGAAGCACAGTCGGACGCCGGGGAACGCTTCGATCTCGTCATCGGTGCCGATGGTCTCAACAGCCAGGTGAGAGAGTCCGTCGAGTCCGGAATCGGACCTCGCTATTCGGGATATTCGTGTTGGCGTGGAATCACCGAACGCCCGGTCGACCTCGATGGAGCCGCTGGCGAGACCGTGGGGCGGGGCCTGCGCTTCGGCATCGCTCCGCTCAAGGACGGGCGCGTGTACTGGTTTGCGGTGGCGAACATGCCCCAGCACGCGAGTTTCGCCGATGAGAAGGCGGCTGTGCGGGACCTGTTCTCCTCCTGGCATGCACCGATCGCTGATCTCATTGCCACGACGCCGAGTGACCGAATCCGGCGGACAGCGATTTCAGACCTGGCCACTCCCCTGGCGACCTACCACCGGGGACACGTCGTCCTCCTCGGTGATGCGGCCCATGCGATGACCCCGAATCTGGGTCAGGGCGGCGGTCAGGCCCTCGAGGACGCAGCGACGCTGACCGCGCTGCTGGCACCGGTCATCGCGGACTCGTCGGGACCAGTGTCCCCAGCGGACTCGGTGAGCTCAGCGGGTACGTCGACGTCAGCAGGAGTAGTCGACGTTCAGCTGCGGCGCTACGACCGGCTGCGCAAGAGGCGCAGTCAGTCGATTGCAGCGAAGTCTCGAATTCTCGGTGCCATCTTCCAGATGCAGTCACCGTTCCTGTCCGGAATCCGAGATGCGATCTTCTCTGCCGTGCCTGCACAGGTCACGGCGGCCCAAGCCGCCAACGTACAGAAGTGGAACCCGCCGAGCGCCTGAGCTGGCAGATCAGGCCCACGGCCGATGAAGCCTTCGCGACCAACGGTCATTCCGACGCCGGCTGGGACGCACAAGTCCTCGATGAGTTCGAGGCGCTAGTTGTCGAACTCGCGCCGCTGGCTCAGCGGCTGACGAACGTCCTGACACGATTCGAGGGAATGCGGCACCGAGGTCTGAGGCCTCAGCCTTCGAGTGCCCGATTGTAGGCGTCGACGACCGAGGGCAGGAAATACCCCAGAAGCACAGCAAGCGCCGTGACCAGGCAGGCCAGACCGAGCCACAGGGATCCGGCGATGACGCTGAAGGCGAAGACGATGACGAGCAGTTCGAATGCGATCGCCGCCGGCCGGGCCCAGCGATGCAGTTTCCATGATCCGCGCGCTGCAGCGGCCACGCCGGCAGCAAAGATGAGGAACATGACTGCCAGTCCCAGCAGTGAACCTGCAAGTGCTCCTGCGCTGAATGCGGTGAGGATGAATGACAGGGCGGACCCCAGGAGGGCCAGCACCTGAATCCCGAGAACCACAACGACCAGCAGCATCGCTCGTGGGGTGGGAACACCGTGACCGTCAGACGCCGACGAATCGCCCGTGCCTGTTGATCGTCCCGACGCCGATGAACCACCCGACGACGAGGAGCCGCCGGGTGTGTTCGAACGCTTGTCCCGTGAACTCAAATATTCACCCGGGCGAACCCTGGAATGAGGATCTCGTCGAGCATGCGCTCGCGCACATCGAGTGGCAGGAACGCCGCGGTGACAGCGTTGACGGTCGCCCACTCAAGGTCGGTCTGCGTCCAGCCGGCCTCATCGACGAGCAGACGCATCTCACGCGTGACCGACGTCGCTGACATCAGTCGGTTGTCCGGGTTGATGGTGACGGCGAAGCCCAAGTCCTTGAGGCCGGTGATCGGGTGAGAGGCGATGGTGCCGCCGATGTCGGTCTGCAGATTCGAACTGGGGCACAGCTCGAGCGGGATCTGCTGATCGAGAACCCAGGCAGCCAGGCTGCCCAGCTGACCTTCGCCTTCGACGATATCCATGTCCTCGACGATGCGGGCACCGTGGCCGATGCGCTGGGCATGGCAGATGGTGAGTGCTTCGTGGATCGAGTCCTTGCCGGCAGCCTCACCGGCGTGGATCGTCACGGGCACATAAGCCTGGTGGAGTGCGTTGAACGCGGACAGGTGCGCCGAGGGCGGGAAGCCGTTCTCCGGGCCGGCGATGTCGAAGCCGACGACTCCGGATTCGGATCCCTTCTCGCGGTGTCTGATGGCCAGTTCTGCAATGGCCATGGAATTGTCCGCCTGGCGCATGGCTGTGATGATCTGGCCGACGCGGATGAACTTGCCGTCGGAGGATGCTTCGATGACTCCGGCTTCGAGTCCTTCCTGAACGGCTTCGACGACCTCATCGAGTTCGAGTCCGCCTTCAAGGTGCTGCTCCGGAGCCCAGCGGGCCTCAGCGTAGAACACCCCGTCGGCGACCTGGTCGAGGACCCATTCCTTGGCCACCCGCATCAGGCCCTCACGGCTCTGCATCACGGCAGCCGTGTGCGAGAAGGTCTCGAGATAGCGGACCAGATCACCGGAGCTCGCGGAGTCGTGGTACCACTTGGCCAGCGCATCCGGTTCGGTGGCGGGCAGTTCGTGGCCGACAGAGGCGGCCAGTTCGATCAGCGTGGCGGGGCGAAGGCCACCGTCGAGGTGATCATGGAGGGAGACTTTGGGCAACTGCAGGATCGGGTCGTCTGCTGCGACACCAGCGGGATTATTCAACACCCGCACAGCTTATCGGATCAGCGTGGAAGAACGATGTGCGAAACGTGCCCCACCGTCGATGTCACCGCCGTCGATGCCTCACTCCGGTGCTCAGGATTTCCTTGGATCGATGTCCCCGCTCTTGATCCGCTCCCGCAGATCGGCGATGCTGCGCCCTGCGTCGGAAGTCTGGCTGAGGAAACCGTCCTCGGCGGCGACCCTCACACCGCCGTTGTCGATCGTGCCCTTGTAGCGGCGGTCGGCAACAAGGAATCCACCCATCTCGGTGGGATCCTCTTTCGAGGCTTCGGCCACCTCGTCGGGATTCTTGCTCTGCGGCCATTCGGGGAACATGCTCCGCAGCCCCCTGCGGATGTTAGGTTCGATGGTCGCGATGATCGTGTCGCTGAAGGCCCCTGGTGCTCCATACCAGATGACCTTCGGCAGAATCGGATCGCTGCCCTTGTCGTCCGGCTTCGGCTCGTCGGTGGTCAGAGCCTGCTGCTTCTCGGTGGCCGCGGTGACCACTCCCATCGCAGCCGACGACCCGAAGGGGACGACGACGTCGACGTCGGAATCATGGGCTGCGTCGAAGAAGTCCTTCCCCGCATCGCTGGTGTCGGCCACAGTCCGATCATCGACTGCCCTTTCCCGGAAGGACTTCACATGCTCGACGTCCTCATCGGCTTCGTCGTTGTAGAGGTCGACCCCGGCGTCGAAGGCGTCGAGTATCTTCTTCGCCTGCGGGAACCCTCGTGATACGACCGTGCCGACCTCGCCCGACTCGCTGGCTGTTGCCGCAATGTATCCGGCGATGAAGGCCGGCGGCACGAGGTCGAAGTCAATGCTGAGCACATTGTCTGGGAAGTCATCGTGACCGCTGGCCACACCCAGGTAGAGGCTCTTCGAGTGGGTTCTGGCCTGGTCTGCCAGTTCGTCGGCGCCCCCGGGGCCGAGCACCGTCGTCAGCGCGCAGTCCTTATCCTTCATCCTCGTCAGCGCCGCCGAGGTGGCCGCTGAGTTGGTCACCCGCTGGCTCGATGTCGCGGAGAACAGTCCGTGGGACCGCGCCAGCTCCGTCTCTGCCAGGGTCAGTGCCCCGGCCGAATGGTCGTCGAAGCCGGCTGGGGCTGAGATCATGCATCCGAGTGTTTCGTCCTCGACAGGTTCGGGGGCCGACATCGAACAGGCGCTCACGGCCACCAGGCTCAACGCACTGAAGCCGGCGCCCAGCACCGTGCTCATGACCTTTGTTCTCATGTCTCCAAGATTATCGGTTCTATCTGTGTCCCCGGTGGGGCATCAGTTCCGCTCGAGGACCTTCAGCGCGGTGGCGGTGAATATGCGGGCGGCGATCTCGACGCTGTCTTCGTCGATGAGCAGGTCGCCCTGGTGGATGTCGTACGTTGTGCCGCCGGGGGTGCGGGTGCCCATGCGCACCAGGGCCCCGGGGCAATGCGTGAGGTACCACGCGAAGTCCTCCCCGCCCATCGACTGCGGGGTCAGCTGGACGGAGTTCTCGCCGAGTTCTCCGCGGACTGCGGACTCGATGAGCGCGACCTGGTCTTCGGTGTTGACCACCGGCGGAACACCCCGGCGATGGTCGAGGTCGACGGTGACCCCGTACGGACCGGCGATCCTCTCGACCAACTCGGGAAGCACCTCGGCGACCTGGTTCCAGCCGTCGACGTCGAGACAGCGCAAAGTCCCGCGCAGAATTCCCTCACTGGGAACGACGTTGGCCGCGTGACCGGCGCTGATCTCGCCCCACACGAGGGAGATCGCGTGGCGCGGATCGATGAGACGGCCCAGCGTCGAGGGCAGGTCGGTGGCGAGTTTGCCCAGCGCGTAGACGAGGTCTTCGGTCAGGTGGGGCCGTGAGGTGTGCCCGCCGTGGCCTGAGAGACGGATGATGACGGTGTCGCCGGCCGCGGTGATGGCGCCGATGCGGGAGCCGATCCGACCGACGTCGACATTGGGGTCGCAGTGGACGGCATAGACCTCGGGCACATCGTCGAGGACACCCTGGGAGATGATGCGCAGCGCCCCGCCAGGGGTGACTTCCTCGCCGGGCTGGAAGATGAGGCGGACGCGTCCGCCGAGCCCGCCGGGTGTGGATTCGTGAAGTCTCTGCAGAGCGATGCCGGCGCCGACGAGTCCGGTCAGGTGCACGTCGTGGCCGCAGGCGTGTGCCACACCGGGCACCGTTGAGGCGAAGTCCTCGTCGATGAGGTCATCGATGGGCAGAGCGTCGATGTCGGCTCGAAGCCCCAGTGCGATCGGACCCTCGCCGACTTCGCAGACGACGCCTGTGCCCTCGAGCCGCCGAGGTGACAGACCGGCCGCTTCAAGACGTCGGATGATCTTGTCCGTGGTGTCGAACTCCTGGAAGGACAGTTCCGGGTGCGCATGGATGTCACGGCGGAAATCGATGAGCTCTGCACCGATCTCAGCAATTGTCGAGCTGATCACGTCTGGTCCTTCTGGGAGCGCGACGCCGCCTGGGCGCGTTTGGGATATCTGAGACATTGACTGCAATGCTAAGCACTCGGCGTCACATTTGGGCGCACTGCGACCAAATTCGACATACTCCGCCTGCGACGCCAGCCTCGGAGACCGGATACATCACTTGCCTACAGCAGGTCGTCGAGGCCGCGCTCACCGG
>NZ_JBHFIH010000001.1:367279-372122 GCF_057334195.1 Brevibacterium sp. AGC70
GCTCCCCGGCGGCCGAGACTGCCTTCTTCACATCCTGGGCATGGGACCGGGAGGTGATGAGCAGGACGTCCTCGGTGTCGACGACGACGAGATCGTCGAGGCCGACGATCGCAACCGTGCGCGGCTTCTTGGACTCCGAGAAGACGACACCTGAGGCGTCGATCTCGAGGAGGTCGCAGTTCTGACCGATCGAGATGACCCCCGCTGGCTCACCTGGCACCGGCTGGCGCAATCGTGCCACGGAGTCGAAGTCGCCGACGTCGTCCCAGCCGAAGTCGCCGGGGATGACGATGACACGGCCTGCCGCGGCAGCGGGCTCGGCGACGACGTAATCGATGGCGCGCTTCTCCAAGCCGGGCCACACGTCGGCAAGCACCTCGGCCTGAGCATCCGAGCCCCACGCTTGCGCAATCCGAGACAGACCTGCATACAGGGTCGGATCCTCGGTTTCGAGGACCTCGAGGAGGGCGGAGGCCTTGGCGATGAACATGCCGGCGTTCCAGCGGTAGCGGCCGGAATTGACGTAGGCGCGGGCCGTGCTCGCAGCCGGCTTCTCAGCGAAGGCCATGGCTCGCCGCGCAGTCGGTGCGCCGTCGAGGCCCAGCAGGTCACCGGTCTCGATGTAACCATAGGCGGTGGCGGGGTTGCGGGGCATGATGCCGATGGTGACGATGTCACCGGTCTCGGCGGCAGCGCAGGCCTGGTCGATGACCAGCCGGAACTCGTCGACGTTGGTGATCGAATGGTCTGCGGAGAACGAGCCGACGATCGCGTCCGGGTCTTCCTGTGCGATGAGCATGGTCGCCAGACCGATCGCGGCTGCCGAATCCTTCGGCGAGGGCTCGGCGAGGATCTTGTGCACCGCGATCTCGGGAAGCTGCTCAGCGACCTGATCACGGTGGCTCTCCCCCGTCACGACCCACACCTTCTCGGGTCCGACGAGGGGTGCGACACGATCCCAGGTCGACTGGATCAGGCTCCGGCCCGTACCCAACACGTCATGGAGGAACTTCGGCGATGCCTTGCGGGAGAGCGGCCAGAGCCGGGTTCCGGATCCGCCGGCGGGGATGATGGCGTGGAAGTGTGTGTTCACACCATCAGTGTCTCAAAGTTCGGGCACTCTCTGACCGATGTTCTCCGCCGTGTCGGGGTGAGGAGAACCGTAACCAGACTGGCTCCAATCCGGAAAGGATCCCGACTCACCAGGTCAGCCCGGCGGCCAGAAAAGTTAGCACACACGATTGTGATGTAATTGAATTTCGTCGTATCCGAGAATGACCGCTGTGAGGGAACTGCCAGGAACTTAATGTGATCCACCACGCTCAGGCGAAGCTCGACTGGCAACCAGGCGGCGTTCGGCGTAGTTTCTTGATGTACACAGTCGATTAATCCAAGATGGAGGATGCTCCGTGGCCAAAGCGTCTACGGGCACTCTGTACCGAGGAAATGAAGGAATGTGGTCCTGGGTCGCGCATCGCGTCACAGGCGTCGGAATCTTCTTCTTTCTGTTGGTCCACGTGCTCGATACTGCACTCGTTCGCGTCTCACCCGAGGCCTACAATGCCGTGATCGGAACCTACAAGACCCCGTTCATGGCCATCGGCGAGATCGCACTCGTTGCCGCAATCGCATTCCATGCGTTCAACGGCCTTCGCGTCATTCTCGTCGACTTCTCGAAGAGCGGACCGAAGAATCAGAAGAAGCTGTTCTGGGGAGTCATCATCGTATGGCTCATCATTATGATCGCCTTCATCCCCCGCCAGCTGATGCACACGTTCGGAGGATGACATGAGCACAACATCGATCCCGGCTCCGCGCACCGGCTACTCGCGCCACAAATCAACACGTTCGAAGTTCGAGATGTTCGCATGGCTGTTCATGCGCATCTCCGGCGTCATCCTCGTCATCCTCATCTTCGGCCACCTCTTCGTGAACCTGTGGGCCGGAGAAGGCGTCCAGGCCATCGACTTCGGGTTCGTGGCCGGCAAATGGGCCAGCCCGTTCTGGCAGATCTGGGATCTGCTGATGCTGTGGCTGGCAATGCTGCACGGCACCAACGGCCTGCGCACCATCATCATGGACTATGCCGAGAAGCCCGGCACCCGCATGGCCCTGCAGATGATCCTCTACATCGCTTCGGTCATCGTCATCGTGCTCGGCACGCTCGTCATCTTCACATTCGATCCCTGCCCGGCCGGAGCCGACCCCGCATTGCTGGCGTCGTTCTGCTCGGCCGCATAGAAGGAGAAACATGCAGGTACATCAATACGACGTCATCATCGTCGGTGCCGGTGGCGCCGGGATGCGTGCAGCGATCGAATCGGGCCAGCGTGCCCGGACCGCAGTCCTGACCAAGCTCTACCCCACGCGTTCGCACACCGGTGCGGCCCAGGGCGGCATGTGCGCCGCACTGGCGAATGTGGAAGAGGACAACTGGGAGTGGCACACCTTCGACACCGTCAAGGGCGGTGACTACCTGGTCGACCAGGATGCCGCCGAGGTCATGGCCAAGGAAGCCATCGACGCGGTCCTCGATCTCGAGAAGATGGGGCTGCCCTTCAACAGGACACCCGAAGGCAAGATCGATCAGCGTCGCTTCGGTGGTCACACCCGTGACCACGGCAAGTCCCCGGTCCGTCGCTCCTGCTACGCAGCCGACCGCACCGGTCACATGATCCTCCAGACTCTGTACCAGAACTGCGTCAAGCACGGTGTCGAGTTCTACAACGAGTTCTACGTCCTCGACCTGGCCATGACCGAGGTCGACGGAGTCCGCCGTCCGGCGGGCGTCGTCGCCTACGAACTGGCCACCGGCGAGATCCACCTGTTCCAGGCAAAGTCGGTCGTCTTCGCAACCGGCGGCGTGGGCAAGGTATTCAAGACCACCTCGAACGCACACACCCTGACCGGGGACGGCATGGCTGTGGCCTACAACCGGGGCATCCCGCTCGAGGACATGGAATTCTTCCAGTTCCACCCGACCGGCCTGGCCGGTCTGGGCATCCTGCTCTCCGAGGCGGCCCGCGGCGAGGGCGCGATCCTGCGCAACTCCGATGGTGAGCGCTTCATGGAACGCTACGCCCCGACGATCAAGGACCTCGCTCCTCGTGACATCGTGGCCCGTTCCATGGCCAATGAAGTGCGCGAGGGCCGCGGCTGCGGTCCGAACAAGGACTACGTCCTGCTCGACCTCACCCACCTCGAGCCCGCGCACATCGATGCCAAGCTGCCCGACATCACCGAGTTCGCCCGCACCTACCTCGGTGTGGAGCCCTACACGGAGCCCGTGCCGGTCTTCCCGACCGCGCACTACGCCATGGGCGGCATTCCGACCAATGTCGGCGCCGAGGTGCTCGCTGACAACGACAACGTCATCCCCGGCCTCTACGCCGCCGGTGAGGTTGCCTGCGTGTCCGTGCACGGTTCGAACCGCCTGGGTACGAACTCGCTGCTCGACATCAACGTCTTCGGCAAGCGCGCCGGCATCGCCGCCGCGGAATATGCGAAGACCGCTGACTTCGTTGAGCTGCCGGAAGGTTCCGAGGGCGATACCGTCGCACTCCTCGAGAAGATGCGGACCTCCGACGGCACCGAGCGCATCGGCGCCATCCGCAAGGATCTGCAGGAGCTCATGGACGCCAACGTCCAGGTCTTCCGCACTGACGAGACACTGCGCGAAGCGCTCGACGAGATCGCGAAACTGCGTGAACGTTACAACAACGTCGGCATTCAGGACCGCGGCAAGCGCTTCAACCTCGACCTCCTCGAGGCCGTCGAGCTGAACTTCCTGCTCGAACTCGCCGAGGTCATCTCCGTCGCCGCCATCCACCGCAAGGAATCACGCGGTGGGCACTTCCGAGAAGACTTCCCGGATCGTGACGACGAGGGATTCATGCACCACACGATGACGTACCTCGATCCTGATTCCGAGACCGACGGCATCAAGGGCATGCGTCTGGAGACGAAGCCCGTCATCGTCACCCGTTACCAGCCGATGGAGCGTAAGTACTGATGAGCACCGATACCTCAACCGAAACCCCGGAGCCGGCCTCGAAGATCGACCTGCCCGACCATGTGGCCGGCGACAGCGGTTCGATCCCGTCGTTCGACTGCACCTTCCAGATCGCACGCTTCGATCCCGAACAGGACGAAGAGGCGCACTGGGAGGAGTACAAGGTCACCATGTACGGCACCGACCGTGTCCTGGACGCCCTGCACAAGATCAAGTGGGAGGAGGACGGTTCGCTGTCCTTCCGCCGTTCCTGTGCCCACGGCGTGTGCGGCTCCGATGCCATGCGCATCAACGGCCGCAACCGTTTGGCCTGCAAGACCCTGTTGAAGGATCTGGACACATCCAAGACGATCACCGTCGAGGCGATCAAGGGCCTGCCTCTGGAAAAGGACCTCATCGTCGACATGGAGCCCTTCTTCCAGTCGTACCGTGAGGTCATGCCGTTCCTCATCACGTCCGGTCACGAGCCGACGCGTGAGCGTCTGCAGTCGGCCGAGCAGCGTGAGGCATTCGACGACACCACGAAGTGCATTCTCTGCGCCGCGTGCACCTCGTCGTGCCCCGTGTTCTGGACCGATGGCCAGTACTTCGGGCCGGCAGCCATCGTCAACGCGCACCGCTTCATCTTCGATTCGCGTGACGAAGGCGGAGACATGCGCCTGGAGATCCTCAACGACAAGGAAGGTGTGTGGCGTTGCCGCACCACCTTCAACTGCACCGAGGCCTGCCCTCGTGGCATCGAAATCACCAAGGCCATCGCCGAGGTGAAGCAGGCAGTCCTGCAGCGCGCATTCTGATCTGAACTTCTGAATCGCCGAGGCGGTCGTGGGC
>NZ_JBHFIH010000001.1:372189-420095 GCF_057334195.1 Brevibacterium sp. AGC70
GGCCCCCTTTCGCGTCCCCGCGGGGGTTGAGTGGTGTGGGCGCCCTGGGTGTGGGCGCCCAGGGTGTGTGCGTGTGGGCGCCTGGGTGACTTGGCCAGCCTGAGTCAGATTAGACAGGTTTGAACCAGCTCAGTCTGACTTCGACTGTCGAAATGCTGTGCTCAATCGCACGAGAGTCCCTGAGGACGACTGCTCCTTCACCGTCGTAGACTTGTACGCATGCTTTCTACCCGCTCTTCCTCTGCGTCGCTGACGACAACTGCCTCGCATTCGTTCGGCGTGGGAGTGCGCCTCATCATCAGCGCCATGCTCGCATTGCTGCTGATCGGGGCGCAGCTGGTCCTCTACCCCGGCACCTCGCACGGTGTGGGCCAACCGGGTGAGAAGCAGGAGAAGGTCTACGAAACACCGGCGGACCTCGGCGATGAAGCGAAGCCGCCGCAGCCGGTGGGCACGTCGTGGCTGGTGGGTGACCTCGACACGGGTGAAGTTCAGGCGGCGCACGATATCGACAAGAAGCACGCACCCGCCTCGACGATCAAGCTGCTGACCGCGCTAGCTCTTGTCGACGTGCTCGACGATCCCAAACAGAAGGTCGAGGCAGAGTTCGAGGACATGGAGATCGACGGCACGAAGGTCGGTCTCATGCAGAAGAACGAATACACCGTCGACCTGCTCTTCCACGCGATGCTGATGTCGAGTGCCAATGATGCCGCCAACGCCCTCGGTCGGGCCGCCGGCGGCCAGGAGAAGGCCGTGGCACTCATGAACAAGAAGGCCGAAGAGCTGGGGATGACGAACACTCACGCAGCCAACACCTCAGGCCTCGACGACACGAAACAGCACATGACGGCCTCAGACATGATGAAGCTGGCGTGGGCGGTGTGCGAGAACGATTACCTGATGGACGTCATCAGCACCGAGACGTACAAATTCCCGGGTGGCAAGAACCCGGATACTAAGGAGAAGTTCAAGGGCTACGAAATTCAGAACCATACGAAGATCGTCGGCCAGATCGACGGTGGGTTGGGCCTGAAGAACGGATTCACTCGCCAGGCCAAGGGTGCCTATATCGCCGTTGCCGAACGCGACGGGCATCGTGTGGTTTCGACGATGCTAGGCATCGACAACAACTCCCGCCAAGCCGCGGTCGACCTGCTCGAATGGGACTTCGCCCAGAAGGACCCGAAGTCTCTTCAGACCGTCCCTGTCGGCCAGTCGATGACGCCCAGTGCCGATGCGACTGCTTCGGAGAGCGGCAGTGATGCCAGCGGCGCCGACGCCGCTTCGGTCGGCACCGAGATGGACTCAGGCGATGGTGGCGAGGCGACTGAGTCCAAGGCCTCGGCGAAGATCCTCGGCGTCTCGAATGAAACTCTGCTTCCCGTCGGAATGCTGGTCGTTGCGGCTGCGCTTCTGATCACCGCGCTCATCATCTTGCTGAGTCTGCGTCGCGGCAAGACCTTCCGCTGATCAACCACTGTTTTGACTTCTCGTTTCCGATGCGGTTAAGCTGATGTCTTGCGTTCGGAGTCGTCCGGCTTCATTGAACCATCTGATCCGCTGAGCACGATGACACGTCGCTCATGAGTGAGAATTCAGATCCAGGTTCGACATTGCAAATGATTCGCCACGGACACTGTCTCACTTCGAATCGCAGATCCCCCACCGTGAAGGATCAACCCACACCACGGTGACATTTCAGCGGGCCAGCATCCGATTCGCTCCGATACTCGGCCAGCACCTCGGCGACCGCCCCGTCGCCACCACGAAAACAATGAGAACGACATGCGTTGATGCATGCCGTTCGACGAAGTAGCTAAGAAAGGAGGGAACGATGACTCAGTTCCCACAGTGGGTCCAGCGTGCCATTGAGCATGCAGGACTGATTGATCCGAAGATCAGCACCCGCAACGGCAAAGTCACGATCAGTGACATCACCGGCCGCGTCGTGCTGTTCACCGGTTCATCGCTGCGTGAGATCACGCCGCTGGCGGCCTGATCGCCGCCGTCTGTCGGGTTTTCCTTCGCACTGCTGGGTTTTAAGCAGAGCGAGAACCACGACAGTCTGAGCTCTGCCCGACATTTCGCAGGTTTCACCTGCAGGAATGTCGGGCATTTTCATTCTCCGCCCATTGCCCCTCGCCCACGCCGGTCAGCTACCATATATGCCTTGTAGGGTGATAACTCCATGCATTCTGTCCGAAAGGACGACCATTGCAGCAGAACTCACGACACCAGCTATCGTTTCTGGCCAGACGTCCCGAAGTCGTCACCGACATTCTTCAGGTCGTCAAGACGGTGATCGCGGCCACCGGCGCCTGGTGGCTGTCTGATAGCGTCCTGAACTCCCAGATGCCGTTCCTGGCTCCGTGGGCGGCGCTGCTGACAGTCCATGCCACCGTCCACCGCTCGCTGTCTCGCGGAGCGCAGTCGACGATCGCCTCAACCCTCGGTGTTGCCTTGTCCTTCGTCATCGGCAACTACCTGGGGGTGAGCATCTGGACTTTTGCTCTCGCGCTCCTGGTCGGCCTCACTGCTGCGCGGCTGCCGTGGATCCGCGATGAAGGTATTGCGATTGCAACAACCGGAATCTTCGTCCTCGGCAGCGGCTTCGACAGTCAGCAGCCCTTTCTCGGGGAGCGGATCTTGGAGCTCTGCGTCGGCGTCGCCGTCGGCATCGTCGTCAACCTCCTGGTGATTCCGCCTCTGCGCGATCAACAGGCAGCTCGCTATGTCGACAGCATCAACCGTCGCATGGGCGACATGTTGGTCGACATGGCAGATGAACTGGATGACGGCTGGGACACAGCCGATGCCGATGATTGGTTCGAGGAGACCGAATCGATGAGCCACGAGTTGAGCTCGGCATGGCAGTCGGTCAGATTCGCTCGTGAGAGCCAGAGGGCAAACCCGCGTTATCGTGTTCGCCGGAGACGCAACCCATCCGGTGAAGCCCACGATTCGGTGTCATCGGCAGAGGAGACTAACTACGAGAACATCCTGCAGCGGGTGGAAGAAGGCATCTCGCATCTGCGTCACCTGACCCGGACCCTACGTGAGGGCTCATATGCAAGGGGTGAATGGGACACTCACTTCCGCGAACAGTGGACCTCCATCGTCCGGGACGCAGGACGGGCGATTGCCGACCCCGATGCGGAGGTCGAACCGGTCTTCAAGCGGCTCGAACAGTTGTCGGTGAAAATGGCCAACGATGACGGCCTCCCCGAGCGTTCCTGGGCTCTCTACGGTTCGCTGATCGCAAGCATGCAGCATATCGCCGCCATCGTCGATGACGTCGCCTCGGCACGATCGGCGCGCGAATCTAGCTGACGCTGGAGGCTGCGGGCGCCTCGGCACTGTTCTGCACCGTGCTGGCCTCGGCCATGGTGGCCTCGACCACCTCGTCTCTGTCGTCAGCACGTGGCTCGAAGCGGACCATGACCGCCTTGAAGCCTGGTGTGTTCGACTCTCGTGCCACCAGGTCACGATGGACGAGTGCATTGGCTTCGGGAAAGTACGCTGCCACGCAGCCCCGAGCAGTCGGGTAAGAGACCATTCGGAATTTCTCGGCCCGACGCTCCTCACCGTTGAAGACGGAGACGACATCGACGAGCTGTCTGTCCTCAACGCCCGCAGGTGCGAGATCAGCGGGGTTGATGAGTATTACGCGCCGGCCGCCGGAGATGCCCCGGTACCGATCGTCGAGCCCGTAGAACGTGGTGTTGTATTGATCGTGCGAGCGCATAGTCTGCAGAATGAGGTGGCCTTCAGGCGGAATCAGGTATTCGAGCTGGCGCGTGGTGAACTGTGCCCGACCTTCTTCTGTCGCGAACGAGCGCTCGTCCCGTGGAGGATTGGGCAGGACGAAGCCGTATTTGTCGCGGACACGAGTGTTGAAATTCTCGGTTCCGGGGATGACTCTGGAGGCATGGTCGCGGATGACATCGTAGTCCTGCGCCATCGCCTTCCAGTCCACCACATGGTCGGGACCGAAGACCGCCTCGGCGATTCTGGCAAGGAGGACAGGCTCCGCCAGCAGGTGGTCGGAGACCGGCTCTAAACGTCCCTGTGTCTTGCTGACCACGGACATGGAGTTCTCGACAGACAGGAACTGAGCTCCCCCGGGGTGCTTATCATCGCGGTCAGTGCGTCCCAGTGTGGGCAGGATGATCGAAGTCTTGCCGTGGACGACATGTGAGCGGTTGGGTTTCGTCGAGATGTGTACCGTGAGTCCGGTCTGCTTGAGACCGGACTCCATCAATGCTGTGTCTGAATTCGCCATCGCCAGGTTTCCACCCAGCGCCATAAAGACATCGACATCGCCGCGTGCCATGGCCCGCATCGCCTCGGTGGAGTCGTAGCCATGTTCACGGGGCGCATCGATCCCGAACTCGGTGTCCAACAGGTGCAGGAACTCCTCTTTCGGCTTCTCCCAGACCCCGAACGTACGGTCACCTTGAACATTGGAGTGTCCCCGTACCGGGCACGCTCCTGCTCCCGGCTTGCCGAAGTTTCCCTGCAGGAGCAGCAGATTCACGATCTCCTTGATCGTGTCAACGGAGTGCGGCTGCTGTGTGATGCCCAATGCCCAGCAGAAGATCGTGGCCTTCGAGGTCGCCAGCATTCCGGCGACATGTTCAATCTCCGCGCGCTTGAGTCCAGTGGCGAGTTCGGTCTCGTCCCAATCGAGTTCCTCTCGTGCCTGCGCGTAGGAAGCGAAGCCCTCAGTTGATGAGTCGACGAAATCACGATCGACGACAGTGCCTGGAGCCTCAGCCTCCATCTTGAGCAGCAGATGCCCCAGGGCCTGGAACAGGGCCTGGTCTCCGCCGACCCGGATCTGGAGGAACTCATCACTGGTTCGCTCCCCGTCTGCCAGCAGTCCTTTCGGGGTCTGCGGATCTTTGAAGTTCAGGAGCCCGGCCTCCGGCAGCGGGTTCACCGCGACGACTTTGCCGCCGTTGCGTCGGCATTCAGCCAGGGATCCGAGCATGCGGGGGTGATTCGTTCCAGGGTTCTGTCCCACGACGAAGATGAGCTCAGCCTTGTTGAGATCTTCGAGGGACACGGTGCCCTTGCCGATCCCGATTGTGGGACTCAGCGCCGAGCCGGAGGACTCGTGGCACATATTCGAGCAGTCGGGAAGGTTGTTCGTCCCGATGCTCCTGGCCAGGAGCTGGTAGAGGAACGCCGTCTCATTGGGTGTGCGACCCGAGGTGTAGAAGACGGACCGGTCAGGCTCGGTGGCCCGAATGTGTTCACCGATGATCTCGAAGGCTTCGGACCATTCGAGGGGCGAGTAGTGTGTCTCCCCCTCCCTGATGATCATCGGGTGGGTGATTCGACCCGACTGCCCCAGCCAATACTCGGTCTTCTTCTCGAGAACGGAGATCGGGTGCTGTGCCCACCATCCGGGCGTCGCCACACGTGTCGTGTTCTCCTCGGCAAGTGCCTTCGCGCCGTTTTCGCAGAATTCGATCTTCTTCCGATCACCAGTGATCGATTCCGGCCAGGCGCAGCCGGGGCAGTCGACGCCGTCGGGCTGGTTGACTCGGAGCATCGACCGCACGGTCCGGCTGGCTCCACCCTGCTTGAGACCCCGTTCGAACGAGACCTCGACGGCCTTCAGACCCGCCGCCGCAGTCTTGGGTTCGGTCACCACCAGATCGGATTCGTCGATATCGTCGAATTCGACTTTTCGCCCACGCACACGTGTCATGAAGATCGCCTCTGATCTTGAGATGGAATTGATATATCACACCCTATCCTGTTGTCCGTGGACTGCACACTCCTGGATCTGGGAGTTGCCGGGCCGGTTCGCCAACTAAGGCGGTACGGGCCTGCGAAGAGGTGGACACTCAGAAGTCCCAGTCGCCGTCTTCCGTGTTCTCGGCCTTGCCGACGACGTAGGAGGATCCAGATCCGGAGAAGAAGTCGTGGTTCTATCGGCCGCGCTGGTGAGAGCCCCGTTCGCTGAAAACCTGGAGATGTTGGCCGGGGTCTGCAGGGGGCTGATTGTGGGTGATCTGAGGTCACGTGTGCTCGTTTTGTGCTCATGTCTCCGGGGCCACCACACATGGACCGATAACAACTTCACAACAGTGCTTTAGTCCCTCAGAATGTTCGCAAAACGCATGTAGTGTATTCTCATGAAATCTTCGAGGCCGCCCGCGGATTCGGAGCGCCCCGACAGCTCACAAGTCTCACACCTCTCATCGATTCCTCGCCACATTGAAAAGTGGCTCGACGCCTTCTTTGACGGAAGCCCCACGGTCCGCTTCACCTGCACTCCACAGTTCTACGAGCACATGTACTTTCGACTCCGAGAAGCAGCATCCGAGCACGGCTACGATCCTGACCTCATCGTCGGTCGCGGCGGCACTCTCGAATTTCGACTTCGAGCATCAGGACGAGAAGCGCAGACCGTCCCTACCCAGGATGAATCGGTACAAGAAGCCTTCAGTTCACCCAAACGGAATTCACCCAAACGGAATGAGCCGCAAATAATAGAATGCGCTTCTCCCGACGAGCTCATGACACGGCTCGAACTGCTTCGCGACAATATCTCACACGAAAGTGCCCACCGTCGGGAACTTGCGCGCCGGGCAGTGGCAGCAGGAATCAAAAAATCTCGCGTCTACATCAATGCTGGCGTTACCCCTCCGACTCTGAACCGATGGCTTCGCGACGACACCTCAGTCGGCAACGATCACGAGCCAGACCGACACCTGATATTGAGACGGCTCCAGGTTGCGAACACACACATACGGTCGAGTAAGGCTTTGCTGCGGGAACTCGCGTCCGAAGCTGCGCTAGCAATAGAAGACGTATCCAAGGTCGCACGAGCGGCAGGAATATCACGACAGGCCATCTACCGCTGGCTCAGGATCCGCAAATCGACCAACGGCTAGCCACACACAGCGCGCTGTTTGAGCACTGGACAGCAAACGTGCTGCCCCTCCCACCCCACGTCGTCTGCATGCAACCACGCGCCCAGCGTGGAGCAGCGCGCTCAGCGTGGAGCAGCGCCGGTCCTTGAACTCAACGAAGATCGCACCATCGAACCCTTGACGAGTCGCCACACCGCCGACTCCCTCCACTCCGTCACGCTCCCGCTCGATGCGGTCACGCACCCGCATGGGTGGGCGGTCCTGGAATGACGCACGGGCGTCGGCAGCGTTGCGGATCTTCTGCCAGTAGCGCCAAGTCGCTGTGCCGTAGTCCTCGGATTCGGTCATAAGTTCTATGATGTATCCGCTGCCCTCTAGCCATGCCCTCAATGTTCAGTCCAGCCTGAGTATCTCACCCGGCCGAGTGCAGGACCAGGCACGGTGGCATGCGACATGCCCCCGATGGAAGGGCACGACACCAGTCTTGCGTGACAGGTCTGTGTTGAACCGGCATCGTCAACGCGGATACAGTCGAGGTCGAAAACGTTCGCCGAGCCTTCTGGGATCGCCAGAATAAGGGAATGGTGGCCTTCGTGGCCTGCTTCTAGTCCTGCTGCTCTAGAATCACCCGTATTACGCTTTCACAGCGAGACGGGTGATAGGTGACTCATGCCTGAGCATGGTCGACCTAGCTTCTATCCGTTCCTCGTCATCGTCAGCGATTGCCACGTTAGCCACTCTCAGTCGGCCTCGACCATTCAGCGGTCCTTCTTGATGCGATTGAAGCGCGTCAGCGCGCGCAAAGAGGTTCGCGCAAGATTCCACCGAAGCCAAACTGAACCGGTTCCGCGACTATTCGCTTTCAGGCAACAACTGAAATCAGAGAAAGCCAGTCATGCAGCAGCTCAATGCCACTCAGATAAAGAAGTCCTTCATCAACACCTCTCGCCGCGAAGCCGAGAAAATCACGCCGCCAGCTAATCTCGCTGAGGTCGAGTGGGCGAAACTCGAATACTTTGGTTGGGCCGATACGAAAATTCCACAACGCGCGTACATCATCGTCCCCGTAGACGACGTGCCACGTGGACTGATGCTAAGGGTAGTACCCATATCGAAGTCCCAAGCGATGTGCAGTTGGTGCGAGGACCTGCACGAGACCATCGGCGTCCGGATGTTCACCGCGAAGAAGGCTGGGTCATCGGGGCGGAACGGCAATACGCTCGGGACGCTTATTCATGGCAATTTCGAATGTTCCGAGATAGTCAGGAACCCTCCTCGCGCAGTTGAAGGTCACAATGACTTCGAGACTCACGTATCGATGCGCATCGGCAAACTCAACGAGCGTGCCACGAACTTCGTCAAACGAGTTTTAGGCGAGAAATAATCCGCAATTAGGCTTGCCAAGCCCAACCGAGCCTGCGCCGGAACAACATAGGCTCCGCCGTAACCGCGGTGGGGCCATGTTGTGTCCGATATTCTGTTGCCATGCACTCACCGACGAGCCCAGCATGAGTACTTGTGCAGCAGTGTGGTGCGACCGGGATGCGATTGCGCGTGGCCTATGGATGCGCTGCTATGCGAGGTATAAACGCGGCCTTGGCGGGAGCGAGACACGGCAGTACACGATGCGAGAGACCAAGGATCGTGTGCGCTACGAGGTGACTGCGCATCGTGAGGCGGGTGAGTCCATCGCCGAGATTGCTGCCCCTGTGGGAGTCAACGAGTCGACGTTGGTTAAGTGGTTCAGAGAATGGGGTATGCGACCGGCTGTTGGTACACGCGGCCGCTCGTTGGCGACGAGCCGGTGGAAGCCATGGACATGTGAAGATGCTGTGGTCGCATACACCCGCACGGACCTGCCGGTCGCGGAACGTGCTGCAATGCTCGGCCGCTCATACACTGCCGTGGCCGGGTACGTCCGCGACAACCGGCAACGATCGAGCGACTCCTACCGGATCAAGTAGGCGCGAAAGGGCACCACTCGGACGAGCAAGTGATGGTCTGCACATGGACACCGGCGATATAATCCAATCCCGACGCCGACCAGCATTGAAGGCTAAGTCTCATGGCTATTCCACGTGATCTCATCAGACTGACCATTGCCCTTGCAACCGCTGCGACGGTAGCAGCCGGAATCACCTCTATTGTCACCTTGGCACGATCTCGCAGGACAGAGGGCGACCAGAAATATCACCCTTGGGACCACACCGTCTCGCAATCTGACAGCGCCGGGTAGTCTCGAAATAGTCTTGCGAGCGGCACAAATTCCCTCGGTATAATAAGGGCCCATTCGAACTGTAAGGGTGAATCATGGACCTGACTCAGAACAGCAAAGGCGAGTGCACACTACGCAACGATGAAACCACGGCCGTTTATCACGTCGCGGTGACAGGTGAGGTGTTCAAGGACATCAACGTTCCGGAACTTCAACCGAATCAAGACATCCAGTTTGAACTGGCCCCGGCTGCCCAACGACGTTCGGGCGAGTTGCGAGTCACATGGGAGACGCACCTAGGGGAAAAGCAAGTGCTCACGCAGGCACTTCACTAAGCAACGACCAACTACCCAGACCCCCGCTGCGAGAGTAAGGCTGGGTCGTCGTCGATACCGGCAATCTACACCGCGTTCGCCGACAGTACTCGGTTTCGCAGCGCGAGTTTCCCTCCGGGCGACGAGCTTTTCCACCTGACATGGGACAAGACACCCCACTTGTACGCCGCTCCGAGTTCACCAGCTCCTCCGGCCTCTGTCTCACGTTGGCCCTACGGTACGGTAAGGCCCAAGTGAGCGGCCTTTGTGCTAAGTCAAACATCACCTGCTCGTGAGACAGCCTCATGAGACCACTCACAGGGCCATATCGCATTTTCGCCTCAACGACAGAGCCTGCACCTCCGAAAATGGAAGTGCAGGCTCCTTGATCCTCGATTAGAAGTGATACTGCGATGCTTCGAGTATTGCCCTCGGCTGGACTAGCGCACGGATGATGACCCAGAGCGCAGCCAGGAGCGCAGCGTCGGATATCCGGCATTCATGCACGAGCGGTTCCGCGAACTCGTTGTTGCGGCAGATCCTGACGGAACGCTGATCCCCTCAATGTAGTCGCCCAAGACCGAGGAGTCGTGGTTCATGAGCGTGAAGAAACGAGCCAGCTTGTCGGCAGGGTTTCGATTCCACGACCTCCGGCATTCCGCCGCTTCGTTCGCGGTGTCAGAGGGCGCTTCGGTGTAGGTCATGCAGCACATGTCGGGCTACAATCAGGCGACGGTCACTCTCGACGTATACGCCGACCTATTCAGTACCGATGTGGATGATGTGGCGGCTCGGATTGATGCGGCACGGAATCGGAGTGGGCTCAAAATGTGCTTAAACGACAATTCTGCGGCGACAGGTGGGTGGATACAGGAAAGCGGCCCTCCCAAGCATTTCTGCCGGGATGGGCCGCTGACCTAGTGTTTCAGAAGTCCCAGTCGTCGTCTTCCGTGTTCTCGGCCTTGCCGATGACGTAGGAGGAACCGGAGCCGGAGAAGAAGTCGTGGTTCTCGTCGCTGTTGGGCGAGAGAGCCGCGAGGATCGCCGGGTTGACCTCGGTGACCTCCTTCGGGAACATCGCTTCGTACCCGAGGTTCATCAGGGCCTTGTTGGCGTTGTAGTGGAGGAACATCTTGCAGTCCTCGGCCAGACCCACCGAGTCGTAGAGGTCATGGGTATAGGCGACCTCGTTCTCGTAGAGCTCGAACATGAGGTTCATCGTGTAGTCCTTGAGCTCCTGTTTGCGCTCTTCAGACTGTGACTCCAGGCCCTTCTGGTACTTGTAGCCGATGTAGTAGCCGTGAACAGCCTCGTCGCGGATGATGAGGCGGATGAGGTCCGCCGTGTTCGTCAGCTTCGCATGTGCAGACCAGTACATGGGCAGGTAGAAGCCCGAGTAGAAGAGGAATGATTCCAGCAGTGTGGAGGCAACCTTGCGCTTGAGGGGGTCATCGCCTCGGTAGTAGCTGAGGATGATGTCAGCCTTGGACTGCAGGTAGGTGTTCTCCCGCGACCAACGGAACGCCTCGTCGATCTCCTTCGTCGAGCACAGGGTCGAGAAGATCGACGAATATGACTTTGCATGCACGCTCTCCATGAACGCGATGTTCGTCATCACAGCTTCCTCATGCGGCGTCACCGCATCGGGAATCAAGGAGATCGCACCCACGGTGCCCTGAATGGTATCGAGCAGTGTCAGACCGGTGAAGACGCGCATCGTCAGCGTCTTCTCCTCCTCCGTGAGTGTCGCCCACGAGGGGATGTCGTTGCTCAGCGGCACCTTCTCAGGCAGCCAGAAGTTTCCGGTGAGGCGATCCCAGACGTCATCATCGACGGGATCGATGACACGGTTCCAGTTGATGGCGTCGACATGCGACGCCAAAGTCAGGTTCTCCAACGTTTCCATCTCTCTTCCAAGTTGCAGGTACGCCGTGCGTACGTGTGGTCTGCCCAGCAGACTGAGAATGCTTTCTGCCCGGTCCCGCGAGTTCTGCGTACTTCAGGTCCACTCAACTCGCGGAATCCGGGTCATGGATTCAGCGGGCCGGTTCACACCGACCCGCTGAACCCATCGGTCACAGCATGCAGGATACGCAGCCATCGACCTCGGTGCCCTCCAGCGCGAGCTGGCGCAACCGGATGTAGTAGATGGTCTTGATGCCCTTGCGCCACGCGTAGATCTGCGCCTTGTTGATGTCACGAGTCGTGGCGGTGTCCATGAAGAACAAGGTCAGCGACAGCCCCTGGTCCACGTGCTTCGTGGCCTCGGCGTAGGTGTCGATGATCTTCTCATAGCCGATCTCGTAGGCATCCTGGTAGTACTTGAGGTTGTCGTTGTCCATGAAAGGCGCCGGGTAGTACACACGCCCGATCTTGCCCTCCTTGCGAATCTCGACCTTCGAGGCCACTGGGTGGATCGACGAGGTCGAGTTGTTGATGTAGGAGATCGATCCGGTAGGTGGAACAGCCTGCAGGTTCTGGTTGTAGATGCCGTGCTCGGCAACTGCAGCCTTGAGCTCACGCCAATCATCCTGAGTAGGGATATGCACGCCGGCTTCGGTGAACATCGCGGCCACACGCTGGGTGCGTGGTTCCCACGCTTCCTCGGTGTACTTATCGAAGTATTCACCGGTCGCGTACTTCGACCTCTCGAATCCGGCGAAGGCAGCTTTACGTTCCTTCGCGATCTCCATCGACGCACGCACACAGTGGTAGGCGACGGTGTAGAAGTACATGTTCGTGAAGTCGAGACCCTCATCCGAACCGTAGTAGATGTGCTCCCGGGCAAGGTAGCCGTGAAGGTTCATCTGGCCAAGTCCGATGGCATGCGACATGTCATTGCCGCGGGCGATCGAAGGAACCGACTGGATGTCAGAGGTCTCAGCGACAGCGGTCAGCCCGCGGATCGCGGTCTCGATGGTCTGCCCGAAGTTCTCGGAATCCATCGTCAGTGCGATGTTGAGAGAACCGAGGTTGCAGGAGATGTCCTTGCCGACGACGTCGTATCCGAGATCGGAGTCGTACTTACTGGGCTCGGAAACCTGAAGGATCTCTGAACACAGGTTCGACATGATGATCTTGCCGTCGATCGGGTTCGCCTTGTTCACCGTGTCTTCGAACATGACATAGGGGTAACCGGACTCGAACTGGATCTCTGCCAAGGTCTGGAAGAACTCGCGGGCATTGATCTTGTTCTTCTTGATGGCAGCGTTGTCGACCATCTCCTCGTACTTCTCTGTCACGTTGACGTCAGAGAAGGGCATGCCGTAGACGCGCTCGACGTCGTAGGGACTGAAGAGGTACATGTCCTCGTTGCGCTTGGCCAATTCAAAGGTGATATCCGGAATGACGACGCCCAATGACAGAGTCTTGATCCGGATCTTCTCATCCGCGTTCTCGCGCTTGGTGTCGAGGAACTTGTAGATGTCGGGGTGGTGAGCGTGCAGGTACACAGCTCCGGCACCCTGTCGTGCACCCAGCTGGTTGGCGTAGGAGAAGGAGTCTTCGAGCAGCTTCATGACGGGGATGACACCCGAGGACTGGTTCTCGATCTTCTTGATCGGTGCACCGGACTCGCGGATATTGGTCAGGGCAAAGGCCACACCGCCGCCGCGCTTCGACAGCTGCAGCGCGGAGTTGATGGAGCGGCCGATGGACTCCATATTGTCTTCGATGCGCAGCAGGAAGCAGGAGACGAGCTCGCCGCGCTGCTTCTTGCCCGCGTTGAGGAAGGTCGGGGTGGCCGGCTGGAAGCGACCGTGGATGATCTCGTCGACGAGCTGCTTAGCCAGTGTCTCGTCGCCGCGAGCAAGGAACAGTGCGACCATGACGACACGATCTTCGAAGCGTTCGAGGTAGCGCTTTCCGTCGAAGGTCTTCAGCGTGTAGGAGGTGTAGAACTTGAAAGCACCGAGGAAGGTCTGGAACCGGAACTTAGCCGAATAGGCGTGCTTCGAAAGCTCCTCGATGAAGTCGAAGGAGTACTGATCGAGGACTTCGGGTTCGTAGTATTCCTTCTCGACGAGGTAGTCGAGCTTCTCCTTGAGGTCGTGGAAGAAGACGGTGTTGTTGTTGACATGCTGCAGGAAGTACTGCCTGGCAGCCTGTTTGTCACGCTCGAACTGGATCCGACCGTCCTGGTCATACAGATTCAGCATGGCGTTGAGCGCATGGTAGTCAAGATCCGTCTCTTCGCGGATGATGTCTTCTACATTGCGGTCTTCAGCGAGCTCACGCACAGTTTGTCCAATCCTAAATTCACTGCTTCGACGTCCTCTGGGGTTCCGAGGAGTTCGACACGGTACAGCACGGGTACATTGCATTTCGCGGCCACTTTGCGTGCCGCGCGACAGTATTCTTCGCCGAAGTTCGTATTTCCGGCGCCGATGACGCCGACGAGATGGCGGCGATTCGATTCGATGTTGAGGAACTTGATCACTTGTTTGGGGACGGCGCCTCTGTTGGGGCCGGCTCCGTAGGTGGGAGTCACAAGGACGAACGGTTCGTCGATCGCCAGCGTCTCATCTTTTGTCAGCAGGGGAAGTCGGCGTGAGGGGTGCCGCAGCTTGCTGACGAATCGGTCGGTGTACTCAGAGCTGCTCGAGTAGTAGACCAGGAGCATGTCAGGCTACAACGGAAACCGAGGTCTGCTCTCCGGCCAGGGTGGCGATCTTGTCCGGACGGAAACCTGACCAGTGGTCGTTATCAGTGACAACGACGGGAGCCTGCATGTAGCCCATGGCCTTGACGACGTCCAAGGCGTTCTCATCGACACTGAGATCGACCGATTTGTACTTCAGCCCTTTGGCATCGAGCGCACGGTACGTGGCGTTGCACTGGACGCAAGCTGGCTTGGTGTACACGGTGATCATCGCGACTCCTCATTTCTGCACTTCGGCTTAGATTTCACGGTATTTCCACTAGTTTCATGACCTAGACAATGACGAATATCACGTAGATCATGCCCGAGTGTGACCACTAGATGTTGTGTTCGAGGTCGACTCTACCCCTATATCCAGTGTTACACCAGTGTTCTTTCGACCATCCACAACCTGTGCTCAAACAGTCCACAGTCATCCACAAGTCACGAATGACACCGTTGTAGTTCGATCACCTGCGAGGACACTGGCCTATGAGGCCGAAGAGCCGTATTCAGGCACCGCGCTCGGGACCGTTTTCCACACCTGTCCACAGATAAAATTTTCCCCTGTGGGTACTTCGTCGGCGTGTCACATTCGATTCCCTCTCCGATCCCCTGGCGTCCCATTTCATAGTCGTTCCCACCCCATCTCCACGGTCGCTCCCACCTCCTTTCCACCATCACCCCTGAGTGTTTCGCACTGTTCTTCATACTTGTGTGTCGGTCTTCAAATGGTATGTGTCGGTACTGACACGAAAGAGTCCAGTCGGGTGTCAGGGTCAACCCATATGCTGGTTCTGTCAGCCAGTTGAGATTCGAGAGGCACCAGCATGACGGCAACGGCACCCGCCAACACTCAAGAGATCGCACACGCCCAATCGATCCTGAGCGGTCTGGAATCCTATCTTGACCATTTCGTCGTCGGACAGCAGCGCCTGCGCGAGAGTCTGCTCATCGGTCTCCTCTCCAGCGGCCACCTTCTCCTGGAGAGTGTTCCCGGGCTTGCCAAGACAACTGCGGCGGCGGCGCTGGCCAATGCTGTGGATGGAAAGTTCTCCCGCATCCAGTGCACGCCCGATCTGCTGCCCGCTGACATCATCGGCTCGCAGATCTACAACGCCCAAGAAGGCTCTTTCAATACAGTCCTGGGCCCGGTACACGCCAACATCGTCCTCCTCGACGAGATCAACCGCTCGTCGGCGAAGACGCAGAGTGCCATGCTCGAGGCCATGCAGGAGAAGCAGACGACGATCGGCGGCCAGCGGTTCGATCTTCCCCGTCCTTTCCTCGTCATGGCCACACAGAACCCGATCGAGCAGGAGGGCACCTACCAGTTGCCCGAAGCTCAGCTCGATCGGTTCATGATCAAAGACCTCCTGACCCATCCGAACCCCAATGAGGAGATGGAGATCCTGTCGCGACTCGATTCGGGTGTCTTCGATCGCGACTCCGTCCCGAAGCCCTCCTGCAGCCTCGAAGATGTGGAGACGCTGCAGCAATATGCACGCACCATCTACGTCGACCCGTCGATCACCCGATACCTTGTCGAACTCGTCCATGCGACGAGGAACACCACGAAATATCTGGGTCGCCTGGCTCCCTTCATCGAATATGGGGCCAGCCCCCGCGCCTCGATCGCCTTCACCAACGCGGGACGAGCTCTGGCGATGATCCGAGGCCGCAACTACGTTATCCCCGAAGACATCAAGGATCTGGCCCACCGAATCCTCGCTCACCGCATCCAGCTCAACTTCGAAGCCGCAGCGGAGAACATCACGAGCGCACAGGTCGTCGATGCCCTTCTCATAGCCGTCCCCACTCCCTGATCGGGTGCATCGATGACTGCTCTGCTCAATCGGATCAAAGCGCGGATGACCATCCACGCGCACCGTCGAACCCGCAGGCTCCTCGACGGGGACTATTCCTCTGTCTTCCACGGGCACAGCCTCGACTTCGACGACCTGCGCGACTACATTCCCGGCGACGAGATCCGCGACATCGACTGGAAGGCCACGGCCCGACACTCGAACCCGCTGGTCAAACGCTATGTCGCCCACCGCAGGCACATTCTCGCGCTCGTCGTCGACTCGTCCCGGAACTTCGACGCCGTGACCTCGGCCGGGGTCGACAAGCGACAGCTCGCGATCCTCATGGCCGGCATGACCGGATACCTCGCCGTACGCCACGGAGATGACGTGATGCTCATCCACGGCAGCGCACAACGCACCACCGCGTCCCCCCGCAAGGGCAGTGAAGCCCACTTGGAGAACCTTCTGCAGCAAATCCTCGCCGAGGCGGGCACCGACGCCGACGGTTCGATCGATGAGCAGCTGCAGTGGATCGCCTCGCACATCAATCACCGGATGCTTGTGGTCGTCATCTCCGACCAGGCTCCGCTCGGCGAGAAGGAGGAAGCCACAATCAAACGTCTGCGTGCACAGCACGAGATCCTGTGGATCACGATCACCGACGCGGACCTGGCACAACTGCCGGCCACCTCGGCGCCGTTCGATGTCTCCCGCCCTGATGTCGGTCTGCCCACCTCCGTGATGGCCAACCCGAACGTACGCAATGAATTCCTCGTTGCGGAAGCAAGCCGCAGGCAGCACCGAATCGACCTGCTCTCGAAGCTCGGAATCTCACACACCGAAATCGCCCATCAGGACCAAGCTCTGGGCAATCTCCACACTCTTCTGCTGAGGCACCGCCGTGGGCCCCGCTGAGCTCGTCGGCCCCCTGCAGATCTCGGTCTGGTGGTATGTCGCCGCCGCCGTGGTTCTGCTGGCCGCCGCCCTCAACCTGTTCGCTCCGCTGCTGCGCGCGGCGGCCGGATCAGGGATGAAGTCCCGACCGCGGATTCCCATCCCTGTTCGCAGCACCTACATGTCTCGGATCGGCGCGGTCGAGTCGAAACTGGATGCGGGTGAAGCCGATGTCCGCGATGCGGCTCGGGAACTGGCGAAGATCGTGCGCGAGTTCGCCCATCACGCATGGGGCGTCAAGGCCGAACACCTCACCTACCGAGATGCAGCTGTGGCCGGCCTCGACGACCTCGCGGAGTCCTTGTCTGGCCTCTACGAAGCAGAGTTCGCCGAGGACGACGTCAATGATCTGGGGCCCCAGATCGCTGGCGCAAGAAAGCTGGTGACCCGATGGTCCTGATGTTCTGGTGGCTGGCCCTCGTCCTCCTCGTGCTTGCCGCGGCAGCAGTCTTCTTCTTCCGCAGACCCAAGGCCACCGCGTCGTCACTGGCTGTGGCGCACAGCGGCCGAATGACAAGCCTGCCCAGCTTCCGCAAAGCCATGCGGACCCGTCTGATGACGACCGTCGCCTTCCTCGCCGTCATCGCACTCACCGGTCTCTCCACCCTCGCAGGGATTTCTCGCCCCGCTTGGGTCGAGACCGTCAATCCGGAGAAGAAGCTGCGAGATGTCATGCTCTGCCTCGATGTGTCCGGTTCGATGCTCGGCTATGACGCGGACCTCCTCGAGGCCTACCAGGAGCTCGTCGACCGATTCGACGGTGAACGCATCGGAATGACCGTGTTCAACTCGACCGCCGTCTCCGCCTTCCCTCTCACCGATGACTACGACATGGTCCAGAACTATCTCGAGGAAGCCGAGGAGGGCTTCCGCACCTGGGGCTCCGAAGGCACCGATTACTCCTGGTCGACCTCGCCTCCCAACATCGGCGGTTCCTCCCTCATCGGAGACGGACTCGTCTCCTGCGTGGACAATTTCGACCGTCAGGACGAAGATCGGTCTCGTTCGATCATCTTCGCCACCGACAACATGCTTGCCGGTGACCCTCTGTTCGACCTCGACGAAGCCACCGACATCGCTGTTGACTCCAAGGTCAGGGTCTACAGCCTCTCTCCCCCGTCGGTGCTCACGAACCCGCAGACAAAGGAACTGAAGTCGGTCTCCGATCGCACCGGAGGCAAACAGTTCGACATGGGTTCGGCATCGACGATCGATCGGATCGTCGCAGAGATCCAAAGTCAGGAGGCCGAGAACACTCCGGGCCGTTCCTACACCGTCGTCCATGACATGCCCGCAGTTCCCCTCGGAATCGCAGTCTTCGGCCTCGCCGGTGTCTTCGTTCTGGCTTGGAGGACGAAATCATGATCTTCGATCCCGTCTTCACCTGGTTCGGATGGGGCTTCCTCGTCCTCGCCCTGCTGACCGTGTGCATCATCCCGGCAGTGCGCGGGGATGGACCTCGCTGGAAATGGTTCGCACGCATGGGCATCGTCGCCGTGCTCGCACTCGCCCTGGCCCGACCGGGCATTCCCATCAAATCCTCGACCGAGGAATACGAGGCAGCCGCCGACGTCTACTTCCTCGTCGATACGACGACTTCGATGGCCGCCGAGGACTATGACGGTGACAAGACCCGACTGGAAGGGGTCAAGAAGGACATGTTGGAGCTGGCAGAGCAGCTCCCCGGCACCAGGATGAGCATCATCTCCTTCGCCTCGACCGCATCGACGGTCATGCCTCTGACGACCGACCATACGGCGTTCGCCTCCGCCGTCGATGTCCTCAGTCCGGAGATGTCGCTGAACTCGAACGGATCCTCCATCACCGAGGCGGGCGCTGAGCTGGACAAGCGGATGAAGTCCAATCAGGAAGATCGTCCGGACAACAAGAGCCTCGTCTTCTACTTCGGCGACGGCGAGCAGACCTCCGAGTCCCCCGTCGACTCGTGGTCATCCTTCGCCTCCCGCATCGACAGCGGGGCGGTGTTCGGCTACGGAACGTCTCAGGGCGGAAAGATGAAGGAATCCCAGCCATTCGGCTACGGTGCGGGTTCAGGCGGGGGCCCCGGCCTCGGTGATCCTGGTGATACCGGCGGGACCGGAGATGGTGACGGGTCCGCAGGAACGGACGGCGAGTACATCCTCGACGGACAGGGCAATCCTGGGATCTCAACGATCGACGAGACGAACCTCAGACAGATCGCGAACGACCTCGGTGTGAAGTACCACCACCGTGACGGCGGAGCCTCGATGTCGAGCGTGTACACGGCACCGAAGTACGATCAGGCGCTGGTCAAGAAGGATGGGCGGGTCACCGTCGACGAATACTTCTGGGTCCCCCTGCTTCTCGTGTTCGCATGGATCGCGGTCGAAATGGTCTTCGGCGTCCGCGAGCTGCTGCGGTTGCGCACGATTGCGCCCAAACCACGAGGAGGACGGTCATGAACCGGATCACTCGCAGTTGGTCGACGATGCGCAGGCTCTCGCGCGTCAACCTCATCATCGGATCCGTCCTCCTCCTCGTGTTCGGCTATGTGGCTGTGACCCTCTACTTCGGCGCAGCATCTCAGGTTCGCTACGCGTCGAATGATTTCCCTGGAGCGAAGAAGGCGTCGACCGCGTTCCTCACACTCAGCCCGATCCAACGCCATATCGGCTACTACAACCGCGGCACCGCAGAGGCGGCCGTCGGCGATTTCGAACCGGCGCAGGCAGACCTCGAATCCGCTCTTGAGATCACCCCTGTCCGTGACGAATGTGCCGTGAGGATCAACCTGTCCTACGTGTATGAGAAGCTCGCCGACGAGGTCGCGGACCAAGATCCAGGACAGTCGGACGAACTCTACGACCAGTCGCTGCAGACCTTGGAAGATGCTCCAGAGGAATGCCAGCCCAAGAAGAGCGAAGAGAAGCAGAAGAGCGACGAAGCGAAGAAGCGCGTGGAAGACAAGAAGGCCGGAGAGAAGTCGAAGCAGGAAGGCTCCGAGAGCGACGACTCCGATGGCTCCGAGGGCGAGGATCCGAAGAACGGCGACTCCGGAGATGACTCGAAGAAGAAGGACGAAGGTCAGGACTCCGGCGAAGGCGAGGAGAAATCCGACGACTCGGAGGGGAAGTCCGAAGAGCAGAAGAAACGCGACAAGCTGAAGGAACGCGGCGAGGACTCGGAACGTCAGCAGCGCCAGCAGGGGCCCGGCGGAGACGGGGGCCGTTCCGCCCCGGACAAACCGTGGTGAGGCACCTGTGAAATCATGAGTCCATGAACTCTCCGGACACCTCTGCTGGCAGCACTTCGACCCCTCGACTGCGGGCCTCACTGAAGACATTCCCGCCGTATGTTCCGGGGAAGGCGCCCAAGCGAATCGACGGGCTCGCCTCGTTCAAGCTGTCCTCGAACGAAAACTACCTCGAGCCGCTGCCGGCGGTCACTAACGCCATGGTCGCTCACGCGAAGAACCCCGCTGTGTACCCCGATGACGGAGCACTGGCGCTGCGCACCGAACTGGCCGAGCGCCTGGGCGTGAGCATCGATGAACTCGTCGTGACCACCGGCGCCAGCGAACTGCTCGTGGCACTGACCCAGATCACTTCGGACGCCACCACGGAAGCGATCTATCCCTGGCCGTCATTCGAAATGTATCCCCAGACGACAGGGCTGGCCGGGTCGAAACGGATCGAGGTGCCGGTACGCGACGACGGTCGACAAGATCTGGACGCCATGGCGGCGGCGATCACCGATCGAACCAGTCTCATCATTCTCTGCTCCCCGAACAATCCGACGGGACCAGCACTTCGCGACGATGAGGTCCGGCAGTTCCTCACGCAGGTGCCAGACCATGTGCTCGTCGCCCTCGACGAGGCCTATTGGGAGTTCGCCACCGCCGAGGGCCTCGTCGATGGCGTCGACCTTGTGGCCGATCATCCCAATGTCGTTCTGGTCAGGACCTTCTCCAAGGCTCACGCCCTGGCGGGCCTGCGGGTCGGATACGCCCTCGCTCACACAGCCGTGATCCAAGGTCTACTGAAAGCCGTCATCCCCTTCGGTGTCACCGATATCAGCCAGGCGGCCGCACTTGAATCACTGCGTCACAGCGAGGAGGTCGACGTCCGGGCCAAGGAGATCGCTGCCGTTCGCGATGAATTCGCCCACGCGCTGCGCGACCAGGGTTGGGACGTGCCTGAGGCGCAGGGGAACTTCGTGTGGCTGCCCCTTGGCCAGTTGTCCTCAGCCTTTGAAGATGCCTGCGTCGAGCAGGCCGTTGCGGTACGCAACCTCGGCGACGGGGTGCGTATCAGCATCGGTGAACAAGAGGGGCTCGACCGTGTCCTCGCGGTCGCCGCAGCCTTCTACTCCGAGCACTTCGACTAAGCACATCGAGCTGACTGGACCGGCCCGGGACGCCTCTCAGAGTTCTGCGAGCTCAAGGGCCAAGGCCACGGCTTGAACCGATTCCGCCCGGGTGAGGTCGCGGCCCAACAGCGTCTCGATCTTCGCCATTCGTGCACGCACTGTGTGGCGGTGGATGCCGAGTTCAGCTGCGACCGCATCCCGCACTCCTCCTGCTGCGATGAAGGCTCGCAGCGTCAGCAGCAGGTCCTGTTCGTCGCGTGAAGCAAGGAGCGTGCCCAGCACTCGGTCGACGAATCTCTGTGCCGCTGACTCATCGATCGACGACAGCAGTGCCCGCACATCCGAGGTCGCACTTTCGTGCTGCGTTCGCCACACGGTCCACGTGTGGTGGACCTGAGTCAGTGGGATCATCTTCGCAAACAGCTTGTCGAGTCCGGTGACCTCCGCAACCCGATCGACCGTACTCGCATGACCCGCTGCCAGTTCGGCCGCATCGAGACGGCTCTGGTACGCCCTCTGGGTACCGGGTTCGATGACCCCGAGCATCGAACCCGCACGGACCAGGAGAGTTCCATCACCCAGATCACCCAGCAGCGTCTCCGGGACCCCACCTCGCACATTGCCGAAGACCGTGAACTTCACTCGTGAGACCGGAGCCAGGCCGGTCTCGCGCACCCACTCGGCCCGAGCCTGTCCTGCCGTCAAGGGAGTCGTGAAGAGCTGTGAATCCGCTCGCCGAGGCGGGACCTCTGTGATGTTCAGACTCAACAGTGCCGCTGCAGTGGAAAGCAGCAGTCCACGGGTGCGCGGATTGCCGGCCACCTCGGCGGGGGCGAGGATCCATCCTCGAACCTGCTCGTCTCCGACCGGAACGGCTTCGACGATTTCCACCTCAGTACGCAGAAGACGCGGCGCCATCGAGGGTTTGAGAGCTTCGGCAATCAGGTCATGCCGCACAAGGTTCTCGGCATCGGTGCCGGTCAGCCCCCTGCCTGTGGGTGAGACGAACCGAACGTCCGTCCCCAGAGTGCTGGCCAGATCTGCGACAAGCGCGGCGGGACCCTGATGCGCGAGGTCGGTGGCGAACCGCCGTCCCGCACTGCTGGCCCGGGTGAGCTCTCGGTTCGTCTCCTCCTCACGCATTCTGGTGAAGGCATCGACGACCGCGACGAAAGGAACAGGTTCGGGGACCCCGAACAGTGGAAGCTCCTGAGCTTCTGCGTGCTCGATCAGCGCCGGTGGAAGCGCCTGCCACGGCAAAGCGGAGCCAAGGCCGATGCCGAGCGCAAGGACCCCCACACGCTTGAGGCGCCCGACATAGTCGCCCACGCCCTCGCCGCCAAGGTCCTGACCGACGCCGATCGTGAGCAGAACCTCTCCTCCGGCCAACCATTCGTCAACCGCGGGCAGCTCCGAGGAGTGCACGATCGTGACATCGGCCGATCCGGCGCTCGGAGAATCGACGACGACGTCGAGCGCGAGTTCCTGACGTGCCCAGAGCTGACCCAAGGTGACCATGAGATCCATACTATCCGCAATGGATATCTACATTTTCAAATCCTCCATTCTGGATATTCGCGCTGTGTGAGCCACGTCCTAGGCTGATGGCAATCACGCACCACAGAGAACATTCACGAATTCAAAGGAGAGCCGATGTCGACTCAGCCCATTGGACCAGCCGATTACAGCCAGACACCACGTTTCGCGGGGCCACCGACCTTCGGTCTGCTCCCGCGCATCGACGAGGTCGAAGCACAGCGACCAGGTGAGAAGATCGACGTCAAGATCCTCGGCGTCCCCTTCGACGCCGGCGTCAGCTACCGTCCGGGCGCACGATTCGGCCCCGCCCACATCCGCCAGTCCTCCAAACTGCTGCGCCCTTACAACCAGGCAACGAACGTCCACGCGTTCACCTGGCAGCAGGTCGCCGACTGTGGTGACCTTGGCGTCAACCCCTTCGACATCGAAGAGGCCATCACCGAAGTCGAACGGACCGCCGATGAGATGCGTGCTGATGGGGCCAAGCTGCTCACACTCGGCGGCGACCACACACTGGCCCTGCCGAACCTGCGTTCCCTGCACAAGACGCACGGCAAGATCGCGGTCCTGCACTTCGACGCCCACCTCGACACCTGGGACACCTACTTCGGTGCCCCGTACACGCACGGCACCCCGTTCCGCCGCGCCAGCGAAGAAGGTCTGCTCGACCTCGAGTCCTGTATGCATGTCGGCATCCGCGGACCGCTCTACGGCGAAAAAGACCTGGAAGACGACGCTGTGCTCGGATTCCAGATCATCCGCAGCGACGACTACCAGTTCACGTCCGTCCAGGAAGTCGTGGCTCGGATGCGCAGACGACTCGGCGATGCACCCGTCTACCTGTCCGTCGACATCGACGTCCTCGACCCTGCTGCCGCCCCCGGCACAGGCACCCCCGAGGCAGGCGGCATGACGAGCCGCGAACTGCTCAACTCGATTCGCGGACTCCAGGGGCTCAATGTCGTCGGAGCCGAGATCGTCGAAGTGGCGCCCGCCTATGACCATGCCGAGATCACCGGACTCGCCGCGGCCCATGTCGGCTACGAAATGCTCTCCCTGTGGGCTGCCGAGGCCAATGGTCTCACCGGTCCTTCGGGCCCCAGCGGCGAAGCCCTCGGGGTCTGAAGATGGCAGATAACAAGAACATCGCGCCTGGCGAGGAGTTCCGCAACGGCGGCCGGGCCGTCATCGCGACCCTGGCCGCGCACGGCGTCGACACGATCTTCGGAATTCCCGGCACACACAACCTCGAGTTCTACCGACACCTGAGCGAATTCGGAATCCGTGCCATCACACCCCGCCACGAGCAGGGTGCCGGCTACGGTGCCGACGGATATTTCCTCGTCTCCGGCAAACCCGGAGTCGTCATCACCACCTCGGGTCCGGGGTTGACGAATGTCATCACGGCCGCGGCGACTGCCTATGCGGAGTCACGCCCGATGCTCATCCTCTCCCCCGGTGTTCCCACCGGGCTTGAGCGCGCCGATGTCGGAATGCTCCATGAGACAAAGGATTCCTCCGGGGCGCTGAACCGCCTGCTGGTCTCCTCTCAGCGCACCCGCACGGCCGAGGGTGCTGCGCAGGCCGTCGCCGAAGCGTTCGTCATGTTCTCCTCCTCACGCCCGGGTCCCGTTCACATCGAGGTGCCCCTCGACGTGCTCGAGGGCGTCTGGAACGGCAGTGTTCCGACGCAGATCCCTGGCCGCTGTCCGGGTCTGGACCCGCGAGTCATCTCTCGTGCCGCCGAGGCGGTGGGCAGTGCCACTCGTCCGCTCATCGTCGCCGGTGGCGGGGCCCGCAAGGCGAGCGCCGAGGTCAGGGCCTTCGCGGAGGAACTCGATGCCCCGGTGGCCACAACCGCCAATGGCAAGGGCATCATCTCCGAGGACCACCCGCTGTCTTTGGGCTCCAACGTTCGCTTCCCCAGCGTTCAAGCCGAGTCCGCGGCAGCCGATGTGCTCATCGTCCTCGGCTCCGAACTCGCCGACTCCGACCTCTGGGGCGGACTCATCGGCGCCCAGACATCGGCCGGCATCCGCGACGAAGCCTCCACACAGGTCGTCATCCGCTGCGATATCGACCCCGACCAGCTGGGCAAGAACCTCGGCGGGGATATCCTCGCCTGCGCCGATGCGGGGGAATTCCTCACCGCACTGATGACCGAGCTGGACCAGAACGCGCCCACGACCACCTCGGCGAGAGAAGTCACCCCCACAGGAAGCGGAGCCGAACGTGTCGCGGCGATCCGAGACTCCTGGGGTTCGGACTTCGACTTCGAGTCCATCGGCGCTCGTGTCACTCGCCTCGTCGAACAGGGTGCGGGACCCTCTGTTGTCGTCGCCGGGGACTCATCCCAGGTCACCTACGACGGGTCGGTGCACGCGCTGACGGCCAGCACACCCGATCAGCTGCTCTACATGCCCGGTTTTGCGACCTTGGGCTACGGTATTCCTGCTGCCATCGGGGCAAAGCTGGCCGACAGTGCGCGTCCGGTCGCCTGCATCCTGGGAGATGGAGCTGCCATGTTCTCCATCCAGGAGCTGATGACGGCGGGCGAGCTGGGGTTGGGGATTCCCTTCGTCATCGTCGACAACGGCGGGTACGCCGAAATCGAGGCTCAGATGGTCGACCGGACGATCGAGCCGTTCGCGGTCAGACTCGCCCGTCCCGACTTCGCGGCCCTGGGCCGGTCCATGGGTGGGTCAGGGGTGACGATCGCTGAGTCCGACATCGACGAGCTGCTGCCGACCGCCGTGGCTGAGGCGCTCGACCGGACCGTTCCCACCACCATTCACATCACACTCGGGTGCTGAAGCACCCGTTGAGCCGATTGCTCATGCAGCCAACTAAGAAAGGGTCGACGTGGACTCTCTAGTCGTCATCATCTATCTCGCCGCCATGGTGGGGTTCGGAATCTGGGGCCGGTACAAGGCGAAGAATCAGGACGATTTCCTCGTCGCGGGCCGCCGCCTGGGCGGGTGGCTGTACACGGGCACGATGTCCGCGGTCGTCCTCGGCGGGGCCTCGACTATCGGCGGCGTCGGCCTCGGCTACACCTCGGGCCTGTCGGGGATGTGGCTGGTCTTCAGCATCGGCCTGGGCATCATCGCGCTCTCGCTGTTCTTCGCCCCGAGGATCCAGAAGCTGGAGATCTACACGGTCTCACAGATGCTGGAGCTGCGCTACGGAAAGGGCTCCCGCCTGGTCTCGGGCGCGATCATGACCGCCTACGGGCTGATGATCTCCACGACGTCGACGGTCGCCTATGCGACGATCTTCCACGCGCTCTTCGACATCAATAAGTTCTGGTCCGTGCTCATCGGTGGTGGAATCGTCATCCTCTACTCGATGCTCGGCGGAATGTGGTCGATCACGCTGACCGACTTCGTGCAGTTCTTCATCCAGACCATCGGCATCTTCCTCATCATGCTGCCGATCGTGTTGAGCAAGTCCGGTGGCATCGGAGAGCTGTTCTCATCGCTCCCGGCCGAGCAGACCAGCCCGGTGGGCATCGGCTGGCAGGCAATTCTCGGCTATATCCTCATCTACACTCTGGGACTGCTCATCGGACAGGACATCTGGCAGCGGGTGTTCACCGCGCGCAGCCCGGGGGTGGCCAGGTGGGGCGGTCTGTCGGCTGGCGTCTACTGCCTCCTCTACGCCGTGGCCGGTGCGCTCATCGGCATGGCCGCCACGAAGATCGTTCCCGGCATCGAAGTCCAGGACGATGTGTTCGTCGCCGTCGTCGATGCTGCAATGTCGCCCCTGCTGGGCGGATTAGTCCTCGCCGCGGCATTGGCAGCAATGATGTCGACAGCCTCCGGCTCGCTCATGGCGGCTGCGACAGTGTGCCGCCAGGACATCGTCGAGCCCCTGCTTGCTCGCAAGGACATCGTTCCGGTGACTGCTGAATCAGCCGGTGAGGCCGGGGAAGCCGGTGAGGCCGAGGAAGCCGGCGGAACCAGGGCAGCCGAGGCGGCCGGGGACACCAGCGGAGCCGGGACAGCTGAGGCAGCCAATTCGGTGCACGGCGACGTTTCTCCTCTCAGCTCCGGCGGGGCGACGAAGTCGACGCTCGTGAAATCGCTGGTCCGCGAAACCGGAGACGAAATCCGTGATTCTCGCATCTACCTCATCGGACTCGGCATCGTCACCCTCATCCTTGCGATGATCATGCCCAGTGTCGTCGAGGCGCTGACGGTCGCCTACAACCTGCTGGTGGCCGGACTCTTCATCCCCATCCTCGGTGGGCTGATCTTCAAACGCGGAAACATCATCGGCGTCATGGCGGGCATGATCCTGGGTTCGCTCACCACGATCGTCATCATGATCACGATGGGCATCTACTCGAACGAGGCCATCTACCTGGGCCTCATCGCATCACTGCTCGGCTACGTCATCGGCTCTCTGGTATCGAAGCCGACACCACCGGAGGTCATGGCCGCATGGAAGGAACGACTGAACAGGTAGCCGGCACCCAGCCACCAGCAACCCCACAGCTGGCTGCGCTGCGGAGCCGCCATCGAAAAACGCACGCTGCGTCGAATCTCTCATGTGCACGTGCGTTTTTCGACGCTAGTCCCGTTTCTCGGTGCAGCTGGCTCCATGTGGACCAGCAGAACTTGGACGACCGGCCCGCTTTCATCTATATTCGAATGGTCAGGCCGGTGCCAACGTCGAATCCGGTTGCTGCCGAAAAGCCGGTGCTCGAAAAAGGAGCGCGAAGCCGCGGGACCCGCGTGTGAGACATATATGGATCGTTCTCTTCCATATCTCTCATCCGCGAAAGGCCCCTGATGGCTCACACCTCGGCACACGTCGCTCACACTCTGGCCCACCACATCGATGAAGTCTTCGGACTCATGGGCAACGGCAACGCCTACTTCCTCGATGCTCTTCTGACCTCCACCTCGGCGACCTACACTGCCGTTCGGCACGAAGCCGGCGCCGTCGTTGCCGCCGATGCGCATTTCCGCACCTCCGGCAGAATCGCCGCGGCCACCACCACCTACGGCGCCGGGTTCACAAACACCCTCACTGCGCTGGCCGAAGCCGCGCAGGCCAAGGTTCCACTCGTCCTTGTCGTCGGTGACGAGCCAACGTCCGGTCCGCGTCCCTGGGACGTCGACCAGATCGCGATGGCCTCGGCGGTGGGCGTGCGCACCTATACCGTCGGGCGCGTCGATGCGGCGGCCGCGACTGTCACCGCAATCGAGCACGCGCTGACGTACCGAGTGCCCGTTGTCCTCGCGATCCCCTACGATGTCGCAACCCTCGACATCGGTGAGATTCCCTCGGTTCCGGGACCCGGACGACCCGCTCCCCTGGCGCCGTCGTCCGAGTTCTCGCAGACCTCGCTCGATCGTCTGACGGTTGCCCTCGCCGAGGCGGAACGACCGATCCTTCTGGCCGGCCGAGGTGCGTGGTTGGCAGGTGCAGAGGCCGAGCTCGGTGCCCTGGCAGAAGCCACAGGGGCGTTGACTACGACTACTGCCCTTGGCCGCAATGTCTTCCCAGATGCCGATTATGACCTCGGCGTGGCCGGAGGATTCGGTGCCCCTGAGGCCATGGAGCGAATCCGCGAGGCGGACATCGCCGTCGTCTTCGGGGCTTCGCTCAATCAGTTCACGATGCGATTCGGCGAGCTGTTCCACCCGTCGACAGCGGTCTGGCAGATCGACACCGATGATCGGGCCACGAATGCCCGGGTCGGCGGTTTCATCCGCAGCGATGTCAAGCTTGCTGCGGGCGAGTTGGTCACACGGCTGGAGGCCTCGGGTGCGGTAGCGAGCGGGTGGCGCGAGACCGTGGATACGGGTGCCGACCGGGCCTACGAAATGGGTACGGAGTTCGCCGAGGATGGTCGCCTGGACCCTCGTGCTGCCGCTGCACGACTCGGCGAGCTGATGCCAGAGGCCCGAGTCGTGGTCTCCGACGGCGGTCACTTCATCGCGTGGGCGAACATGTTCTGGGAGCCCAGCGCACCCGACCGTCTGGCGATGGTCGGCACGGCGTTCCAGTCGATCGGGCTCGGCTGGCACAGCGTTGCAGGGGCGGCACGCGCCAATCAGGATTCGACGATCGTTCTCACCACCGGCGACGGGGGCGGCGCCATGGCGCTGTCTGACCTCGATACCGCAATCCGTTCAGCCGGGGGCCGCGGCATGGCCGTCGTCTTCAATGACGCCGCCTATGGTGCAGAGGTGAATCTGTACGGACTCAAGGGCCTGAATAAGGCACCGATGCTCATCGATGAGATCGACTTCGCAGCGCTGGGCAGCGCCGCCGGAGGGCACGGTGTTGCCGTCCACTCGCTGGCCGACCTCGAAGTCATCAACGAATGGAAAGAGATTCCGGTCGACGAACGGAGGTTCCTGGTGCTCGACCTGCGGATCTCGGGTGCGGTCATTGCGCCGTATCAGGAGGAAGTCATCCGTGTGAACTCGTAGAGATCGGCGCTGACGTATCCAGGTCCTCGCCACTCAGACAATCAAATTGCCAGAGTCGTACAGTCCTGATCATTTGGTCGTACAGTCCTGATCATTTGTGTTCTGGAGGTCGGGGAGAGACGATTCCCTGGAACAAGGGTGCCGGGAACCAACAGAAAATGCCCTGGGTTCACAAGGAACCCAGGGCATTGAAGTGGAGATGGCGGGAATATCCAGCACCCCCGCCCTGACCAGGCATTATGCCCCATCAGTCGCATCTCCGGTCCGATTCTGGTCCGATGCTCGGTCCGGGTCGTCAGTCCTCGACACGCAGGTTCTCACAAATCTGAGGGAATCTCCACAGGCGAATGCCCTTAACCGCAACTACGTTGGCACACCTCCCATGCCGAAGCCAAGCCGCCTTGACGAATTAGAAGCTGGCGAGGCCAGGTTTCGCGTGCCAGCATAAGAGGAGCGGCCCCCGTGGACCCAGGTTTCTCAGGCCTGGCGGGAGCCGCTCGGAATTTTCACTCATGTCCCAGTTTACGGGTACTCCCGGCTCCGTGTCACCCGCGACACCAGCCAATGGCCCAACCCAGCGGGTACCCGTTGCCATGCGCTTCTCGGTTGCTGCCGAGGACGTACTTCGACGCTACGTGCGGGGGTATCGGAGGATTCACCGCACGCGAGTCCTGTACTGGGATTCGTGCCCGTGGTCGCCCTATCCATCCCGCTCTCGCCGCAGCCCCGTCACGGGGTCAACCGGTGCGCCGCGCCGCCGTCGCGATACGGCGGCGTCTCTGGCGATCATGGCGATGGAAGCGGACACGGAGCACGTCGAACTCTCCACGGTCACCGTCTCACCATCGCTCTCTGCGGGGTCGGGCACGACGTGGACCGCCATCACGCTCATCGCACTCGACTGCCTAGTTCGTGCCATCCGATACCTGCGCGGCCCGTGGGCGCGCCAGGTCGGAACGTTGACCGTTGTGATGTCGCAGCCGGGCACGCCTGCGTGGACCGCCCGGCCTCATCTCCACGATGTAATTGCCACGGGCATCGCGGAGCAGGTTCCCGCTCTCTGGCGCGATATCGCCACGTTCTTCGGCATCCGGACTAGTTCTGCGGACGTGGTTGTCAGACCACTCGACACCGGCGATGCCTCTGCCCTCACAGCCACGGCAATCTACATGGGGCAGGACGATGACGTCCTGCCCCCGCGTGAGACCGACGACTCGTGGACCCTGACGGCCGTTGCACGCCACGGTGCCGATTTGCTGCTGGCGGGTGACAACTCCGGACTCGACTGGCTGCACGCCTGGAGTGCCACGCAGGCGGCGATCACCGCGTCTGGGGTTACACCGGGCCTCGTCACGACCCGGTCGCTTCAGGCCGCCGCGCGGCATCTCGCGACTGAGATCAACGTCCCCGAGACGGCGGCCAGGTCGGAGATGGGCGCAGTCGTTGCCGCCATGCTGGCCCTGCGACCCTCCATCTGGTCATCGATGGACCAGCTCGCTCCCGCCCAGGTCATCCAGCGTCACCGCGCGGCCGAGGCACTCGCGTCACACCGCGCCCACGGCCTTCGCCGTGCCGCTCGATCGGGACCAGCCCGCAGAGTGGCCATCGCAGTCGCCTGCCGAGCACTCGCCCACGACCAGGAAGAACTCTCGTCGGAGTGGTGTGCACCAGACGAACGCAAGCGCGTCATGCCGCACCAGAGCTGGGCAAACGACCTTCACAAGGTCGAGGTGCGCCCGTGCGCTCGATCACCACCCTCGACGGCGAGACCTCAGCCGCACCTGCGAGGGGAGACTTGAACCCCCACGTCTGGCTCTCAGGTGTAGCCGGTGACCACCGAGGATGCCCCCGAACCCGCCTCTGACGCTCATACCGCGCCAAGGGCGGGTTCGAGGTGCGCCCAGACGAGCCACTACCCAAACTCTGGATAAATCAGTAACGTAGTAACCAGTAACATTCGTTTCCATGTAATGATCTGAGAGGTGTGTGGCATGGTCACCACGGATGAGGCACAGACACCGGAGGACCGAGCCGAGGCGGCGGCCCGCGAACTGGCGGACACTGGTCAACCGGTCACAGCGCGCGCGGTTCGCGCCACTGCGGGAGTCAGCATGGCCGTAGCGGCGACAACGGCGAAGGCGTGGAAGGAGGCAGAAGCGGAGACAGTGACGATGCCCGTCCCGCCAGTTCCGGGAGATGTGGCGGCTCGACTCTCGGCAATCTGGTCTGATGCCTACCGGGCGGCAATCGCGGCCGTCTCCCCGGAACGAGATCGGCTCGCGGCGGTGGTCTCCCAGCTCCAAGGGGAGGTCGAGGCACTGACCGCGACCGTGACCGAAGTAGAGGAAAGTGGGGATGCCGTCGCGGCTGATCTAGCGGCAGCACGGGAGGCAGCGAACGAGGCCGAGAATCGGGCAGACGCGGCATCGCGCGAGGCACGTGAAGCGGAGGCGAGGGCGGTAGCGGCGGAGGCTGAGCGCGCGCGAGTAGAAGCGACCCTCACGGCACTTATCGAACGCATCCCGAACGCTCAAGAGGGCCGGGCGTGAGCACCCGAGGTGGGGCAGTGCCGATCACTGAGAAGGCCGAGGATCGGACGCGGAAGTGGTCGCGCGCGGGCCGGATTGAGGCTCAGCGGCGCGCCGATCTGCGGAGGCGCGCCCGTCACCTGATGAGGAGCGCAGGTATGACGGATGAGGACATCGCCGTTGTCATCCAAAGCACCCCGGCAGGGGTGCGGAAGAGTTTCTACCGCGACGCAACGAAGAGCCGCAGCGAGGCCCCGCGAAACGTCGATGAAGACGGCCTCGAATGGGAGGACTGACAGCGACCGTTCCCGAGGCGCTGGACAGCGGGAAGAGTCGTCGCCAGCGACTCCCTAGATTTGGCGTCCGCGCACTGTAGCAGGCAGGAAAGCAAGTACGGCAAGGCTTGCAGTTAGCCCTGGCTTTTACCCTGCACTTAGCCCTGCGGCCCCGACCAGGGCACCGTCCACCTGACCGTCCAGTACGCTCCGCTGGACGGTCTCCAGGACACCCAGAGACGGCGAAGTCAGCGGGAAAACCGCGGAGACACCGCCGAGACCGAGGACAAGCCGATAGACAGCATCGGTGACGGTCGAGGACCTGAGTGTCCACACCGTCCAGGCAACCACAGTGGTTCTGTAAGTGGGTTCTGCCGGAGGCTCGTCGTTCCCGGTCGTGGATGCTGCGCTCGGCCACTGGCGGACCTCGCTTGTCCCGTCGATTTCGTCGGTGCGGGTCGGACTGGTGACGTGTGCGCGAGTGGGCCGGTGAGGTGCGTGCAGTTGAGGGAAGAAGTGTTCATTGGGCGCTGTGTGAGCTGGGTGCTCGTTGTGTTCGGAATGGCATGATCGCGCGTAGTCTCGTCCTGTCTCCGGCTGAGGTGCTTCTGCAATAGTGAACCGACTCCTTCATCTGTCCCTCGCGGGCCGTCTTCGTAACCTCCGCGGGCTTCAACCCTGCACCCACCGATTCGATCGGGCGAAGCCCTGCACCCCCGCTTGCCCAAATACCACGATGTTCCCGCTCGCAGCTCTCACGGAATACTTCGTCTATTACGTGAAGGATTTGACCTCGCAGAGCGCACGCCCCCACACACAGATCACCTTCGAACGGCCCTCATACGTAGACTGCTATTGGGACGACTTTGAAAGATGAGCCACTGATACGAGAGGGGAGAGCAAGGTCTATCACGTTCTCGAACTCCACGTCACTGCCATCTACAGCCGGAAAGCTGGTTGCTTGATTAGATGCATTTTCCCGAACGAAGGAAAAAACAGCATCGACGACATCCGGAGAGATCCTTTGAAGAAGCTTATTTCGATGGAGCACGGGCACGTCAGCCTGAAGTGAGGACGTTACTTTACCCAAAACCGAGAATTCGCCATCTAGAATGCGATCCTCGTCGTCTACAACAAAATGGGCGTTATCGCAGATAGTAATGGCTGTCACGTCCGAGATATCTCCATAGAACTCCCTCGTCTTCTCGGCACGGAAATCTACACGAGCCGCTTCAGCTATCGTTCGCGCCAAACTGGCACGCATCTCCGCCTTGGCCGCAGTCTTTTCGACAAACGCCCTCCGCTCCTCGAATCCAGGGTATGCATCATATAACTTGACCGCTTCAGCTTTAACCTGATGCTCTACGATGGCTGCAACAAGACTCGGCGTCACTATGTCTAAAAGAGCGTGCAACTCGTTTGGTCTGAAGGAAGCTCTGAATTCGACGAAGTCGCCACTTGCCAACTGGCTAGCGTCACTCGCGTTTTCTATTGGTTTCAGCAATCCCCTAGAAATCAGCTCATTACGCACTTGCGACAGATAATAGGCCTGCGAGTACTTGAAATTTTGAACCGTCTTGCTATTTGCGGCCCACCCTGACTGATCGTTAGCGGCGACATCACCATCAACTTTAAGCCCCACATGTCCGACACCGGGCGCTTTCAAACCGGCTTCCACCGCGGCACCCCCGCCTCCACTCGTTGCTGACGTGCTATTGTCTTCTCTTCCACTTTCAGTGCTGAGATCCGTAACAACCGGTGCCGAGAACAGTTGCTGAAGTAATCCGGCAACGTGCTCCGAGTTCTGATATATCGAGATTGTGGGCATTACCGCGTTGTCGATCGACTTGTTGTTCACAGAAACCTTCCTTCCGAGCCTTGGAGACCTACCTCCGCAGCTCTCCCATATGTACGTTCAGGGAACGAAGCGCGTAAGCGATATTTGCCACCTCTTTGTCAGATCCTGAATTTCGACTACTACCTTCTTGCGGAGCAGGCATCGCTTCACCCCACGCTTCGGTATTGAGGACGTACGCTTCCGAATACTCATTTCCGTCCGGACCCTTATAAGAAACACTGACATCGGCAGAGGAAGGCGCACCTTCCAACAAACCCCGTGATCGATCATCTCTTCGCCAGACGATTCTCATCCCAGCAGAAGGAGGCAGGGTGACTGATCGATCCAGGAAGTTCTTGAGCGGAGCAACAACCCTATCGTCGTCGCTCAAGGGTCGAAGCTCACCGACTGAAATGTGCACGTCGTGCGCTATAGAGGCACCCATATTCTTGATTCGAAGGTCCCATGCCCCGTGACCTTGAAGTCCAGGAACAATCTCCAGAAAGACGTATGGTCGCGTTTGGCGCGCCGAGTCATCTTTAAGATGTTCCAGCTGACTCCCAGCGTTCGTCAACGTTCTATGAGCCACTATCGCAAGTGCACCCGTCCCTACCGCCGTAGCGACTGAACCTATTGCGGTTATCCAGTCCAGCATCGAAGCATCCATGCTCCAAGTGTCCGGCTGCGACTCCCTAAGGACCATGAAGACGCGGGAGATAAATGGTCACGGTTTAATGACAATCACTCATCCGTGACGCGAGTCGACACAGTTTCAACAACGATTCGCACGAAGACTATGACTCTCCGATCTCCAGATCGTATGGAAACGCGTCGAGCACCGGGCCACACCAACGGACGGCCAGGATCTCACCCGAAGACACGAATCGCACTGACCTACGATTTTTACGTCAGCGGACTGGCTCAATCCACGTCCCCGGAGGCTCGTGGTCAGAGCAAAGCTCATCGATGATCGAGGACAAGGGCAGCTCCAGGGCATGCATAACGGCATGTATCGTGTCGAGGCGCGCAACCTTGTGCGCCTGCTCCAAGTTAATGAGTGACTTCCGGGAGACTCCTGAGGCCTCTGCGAGCGCGTCGAGACTGAGCCCGCGCCTTCGCCTCGCGGCGGCTACCGCAACTCCAAAGGCTCTGAGGTCGGGGGGTGGAACAAGACTCACCCCAGCTGGAAACTCCACGCACCCAACTCTGCCGAAGGGCAATGGAGTGCACAGTCCCCTAAAGTGCCCTATTGTGGACTACATCATCACACTTCCAGAATAAGGACAAGTAGGCATGGCAACACGCGTGACAACCCCTCTTCCCGCGGCGAAGCTAAGACCCTCATCGTTAGAGTGGAACAACTGATGGCGTCGATGGCTCCCCTCGCAGCTGGTGGCGGAGTCCTGCTCGCGACCTTCTTTGGCGCGGGCAAGCGCTACATGCGGATCGCGGCAGAGGAAGCGCAATGGGTCAATGCCGAAATCAGGCACGACCTCGAATCGCTGAGGATGACCGGCCAACTGGAGAACCGCCCACCTTCCAGACCAATGCAGCCGAGGAAGCCCGTCAACGCTTTCCTCATCATCGGCGGGACCTACGCCGCCAGCGCCTTCGTCAGCTTCATCTTGTGGTTCATCTTGCTGTTCTTCGTGTTCAACGCAATGCAGAACTCGGTAGACAGCACCCAACCGGCGGGCGCAACCGCGCTTGGCAGCATGATGTTCGCGGGCATGATCGCAGTCGTGCTCGGCCTGTTCGGCATTGTGGTCCCTGGCATCCCCCTCGTATTTTTCTTCGCCTTCCGAGAGAACACGAAGCGCGCACGGGAGGAGGTTGCGTCCGAGTTCTACCGCCCCTACTGGGAAGCACGCACCCGGCAGATGCACGCCCTCACCACGGTTCGCCCAACCGAAGGGTCCGTTCCACCCGCAGCAATCGCAGCAGCCGAACTTGAGCTGTTCGTAGTTACCGACGCTGAGAGCGCGACCGTCCGCTGAACGCCCGAGCGAATCACCCGAGAGGAACCCATGAAACTCAGATCACTCGCCCTCGCTGGAATCGCGCTCACTGCGCTCGCCCTGTCCGCTTGCGGCGGTACGAGCGAGTGGGAAGGCTCCTTCTCAGTCGCCAACGGCGACTCATCTTTCTATATCGGGAACCAGCACCGCTCCGACACCGTCACCGTCAAGTGCAGTGAGAAGGGCGGAGCATCACCGCCACGATCAGCGAGTCCGAGACCGGGAGCGAGTTCACGACGACTCAGCCCGACGAGGGCAGTGGCCCTGCTGGCGGCACCCTCAAGATGGGCGACAGCGGCGAGGAGTTCACGTGGGAGGTTAGCGCCAACGGCGACGAGGAGCACCCCTTCGAGAACGCCCAGCAGACCGGCTCGCCCGTCAACTGGACCACTACCGGGATGTTGTCCTTTGGCACCGGTCTGCGTCAGTCGACTACGAAGAGCGACCAGGGAGAGGCTCGCGTCCAGATTCCCGGCCAGGTGGACTGCACCCCCAACAACTGAGCACCAAGTATCCCCGCGACCTCAAGAACGAAAACACCGCACCGTTACACCGCCGGGCTATCAGAACAAGGACCGAGAACACACGCCCAGAAGCACGGAGGAGCAACGGCGCGCTAGAGAAGGTTTCCAGAGGTCAACAGCCTCAGGTAGGATTCCTTACAGCCAGCGGGGCTGGTTAGGCTCGGAGCCGAGCTTTCACGCGGAAACGCGTTTGAGGCCATGTACACCAAAGTAGATGGTTGTGGGAACGTACTTTCTCCTCGGCCCAGCCGCCCCCGCTGCGGAGGAAATATGCTTCAGATCACAGAAGACCACTTGATTTCTGAATGCCAGAAACTCATTAAGAAGCATGAACGCTACATGAGAGAACTCCGCAAAGAAGATGTCAGACGCAGGCGAAGAGGAACGCACCCATCCGTCGGACGCATTCGGCGCCCTAGTTACTGGAGCGTCAGCAGAGGATTCGACCCCTACTACGTTCGTTCGAATGCTAGCTCAATAACATACGCGGTCAATCGAGCCCTGAAGCTCGGCGACTACTCTCCACGCCCCCCGGTTGCCCACGAGGTACCGAAAGCAGGCGGAGGAACTAGAACTGTCTCGATTTTTCAAATCGTAGATTCGGTAGTCTCGCGCGAAGTCTTCAAGTCATTATCCATTAAGAACAGATCGTTGCTTAGCGCTCGGTCCTACGCCTACCGGGACGATCTATCCGCTCACGATGCAATCCAGTACATTGCAAGTGAATTTCAAACGAACGATCGACTGTATATTGCGGAGTACGATTTCTCGAACTACTTCGACTCGATCAGCCACTCATATATACGATCTACTCTCAAAGAGAATCATTTTCTCGTAACCAAGCACGAGAATCGCGTTATAGATTCCTTCCTTGCAGCACATTTAGTAAATGAAATTGACTACAATACGACAGTAGGATCAGAAAACCGAACAGTTGGAATACCCCAAGGTACGTCGCTGTCCTTGTTTCTTGCTAATGCCGCTGCCTGGCGCATTGACAGATACCTTGAGAGGATCGGCGTTAGTTTTGCGCGGTATGCTGACGACACACTCATCTGGTCGCGTAACTACGGCCAAATAAGCGCAGCGGTCAACATCCTGAAGAGCGAAAGCACTTTGCTCGGAGCCCAGCTGAACCGAAAAAAATCCAAAGGAATTCGACTCTTTGTGCCTGCAGGAGAGACGTCTGAGATCCGAAGTACCGACACTATAGACTTCGTCGGCTATCGGTTTTTCCGGGGATCGATCGGACTGAACAGCTCGGTTGAAGGGAGAATCAAGAAACGCATCCAAGATCTAGTGTGGTCCAACTTACTCCAGCCTCTACAGCAAGGCACTTTTAAACCAGACCGAGTTTCTCCGCCTATCGACAGAGACTATATCGTCCTATTGATGCAAATTCGACGCTACCTGTACGGGAATTACTCGGAGAACAAGGTTCGAGAACTTGAACGGGGTTCGGTCAAGCGTGTCCGATTTCCGGGCGTGCTTTCTTACTTCCCATTGGCGACTGATCAATCACAAATGATAGCGCTCGATGGATGGCTGTCTGGCACTCTACATCAGGCGCTAAAGAAGCGTTCGGAGTTGCTAACTGATTTAGGAATTAACCGCCACCCTCACCCACATGGCCTATCCAAGAAAAAGCTAGTTGGAGCAATGGGAACAACAACACGAGGTGACGTGGTCGATCTTAGAATCCCCTCCATAAAACGATTCCTTTCGATCCTGAATAGATCCGCAGAAGCATACGGCGCTAATATAATTGGCCGGGGCGTCGGTACCGAACAGTACCAGTATTCTATAGGCCCGGATTTAACTTAGTGAGGTGCGCATATTATGGCGCATTGCCAGCCCCGGAACCGGATCAGCTCCGTTTTCGTGGCTGGCAAAACACTTACTAACAGGCCATTCGGTCGGCGATGGCACGTTGCCTTTCACCTGTGCTGTGCTGGTAGCGCATCGCGATGTCGGGTGAACGGTGTCCGGCGATGTCCATCAACTCTCGCGTGGTGGCTCCGGCGTGCGCGGCCCAGGTCAGAGCCGTGTGGCGCATGCTATGCGGAGTGAATCCCGTCATCTCGGCGTCGCTCGCTGCACTGGCAAACGCATCTCCGAGGCTGTTCGGATGGATGGTCCCAGTGGCGCACCGGCCAGGGAACATGGGGCTGTCTGCGGTCGCCCCGTCCGCGAACTCGGCCATGTGCTCGCGCAGGATGGCCACCATGAATGTGGGCAGGCCGACTGTGCGAACTGAACCGTACTTAGGCAGCGCGAAAGTCATCGACCGCCGCTCCCCCGGCCCTCGCGGCGCAGTTCGCTCTTCCTCCGTAACGACCTGCCTCCTCACATGCAGCAGCCTGGCATCCAAGTCGAAATCACCCACTTGAAGGCCAACGATCTCGGCGCGGCGTAGCCCGCACCAAAGCCCCACCCACACGGCGAGGCGCAGCCGCGTCGGCATCGACGCAGCTAGGTGCTCCGCCTCTGATCGTGTGAGCACTCGCGCTTCGACACGTACCGGACGGTGCCTATCAGCTCCTTGCACCTGGACAGGAGTGGCAACGCAGACACGAGCCTTCACCGCAGCGGCGTACATGGCTCGCAAGGTCATGTAGACCGGCCTCGGCACACCTGCCGTCGTCGAGTCAGAGAGCCGTTCGTACCAGTGATCAACATCGTCGGCGGTGATTCCGCCAAGCGGCCGGTCTCCAAAGGCGGGCAGGATGTGTCGCCGGAGACGAGCGCGATGGTCACGGAGCGTTCGAGGTGCCCAGCGCCGAGACCCCGCAGCAAGCCAGCGTTCAGCCCATTCCGCCACCGTGACCGAGCGACGTTCCTCTTCAGCTCGCCGCCCGGCGGCATCTCGACGTTCCTCGGCAGGGCTAAGCCATGTGCGGGCGTCAATCCGGTCCTCAATTCTATTCAGCTCTCGCTGTGCCGCTCGTCGGCTCGCGAATCGACCCGCCGAGTACCGCTTTCCATCCGGACCGGTGTACCTCGCCCGGTATCGTCCGGACTCGCCCGTGATGCTTCCAAATGATCGTGCAGACATGTGCTCACCTCCGCCGGTCCTCAGACGGTCCGCAAGCGGTCCGGAGGATACCGGCAATAATCGAACTACGTTGGCATAGTTGAGGTTGAGAACCCAAACCGAGTTCTCGGCACATCTGCGCGTACACAGAGAAAAGACCCCGCCAGGCACAAGGCCTGACGGGGTCTAGTCTAATCGAACAGTGGAGATGGCGGGAATCGAACCCGCGTCCGTCGGCAGATTGTCAGGACTTCTCCGGGCGCAGTTCGTGAAGTAGTTTCTTAGGTTCTGGCCCTCACACGAACATGTGGACCAACGAACGGAGTTGAGTAAAAGTCCCTCAGATACCCTCAACAAATATCTGAAGCAGTGGCTCCCTAAGCGACGCCAGGACCTAGAGTGGAAGCAACTCTAGACTGACGGATTCGCAGCTCGGCCTAATCAGGCAGCGAGGGCGAAATCGGTGCGGTTATTAGACTTAGCACCTATTGTTTTGCAGAGGACATTAACGAGATGACTCTACATTCTCGGCCCGCTTCTCCCGTCGCAGTGTCCGACGTCGAAACCGATCATCCCCATATTCTTTTACCAAATCTGCCCAGCTCATCCACCTGCGCAAACAGGCTCACGCGCCGACCAGAATAACCAGCATACTCCCACAACACCACACGACCCAATTGCATTCCCGAGGACGGGAATTCAGTCAGATCTTCGGTGTCAGAGGAACTGCTTGGACTTGATCGCCCGCTCAGCCTCACGCTTGTCCTGCGCTTCACGCAGGGCCTGACGCTTGTCCCATTCGCGCTTGCCCTTGGCCAACGCGATCTCGACCTTGACTCGCGATCCGTCGAAGTACAGCTCCAGCGGAATGAGGGTGCGCCCGGACTCCTTGACCTTCTGCGACAGCCGGAGAATCTCCTCGCGGTGCAACAGCAGCTTCCGACGTCGGCGAGCAGTGTGGTTCGTCCATGTCCCCTGTGCGTACTCGGGAATGTAGACGCCCTCAAGCCACGCTTCGTTCTGGAAGATCAGCGCAAACCCGTCGGTCAGCGACGCCCTGCCCTCTCGCAGTGACTTCACTTCGGTTCCGCTCAGCACGAGACCGGCCTCCCACGTATCTTCGATGAGATAGTCGTGGCGCGCCTTGCGGTTCCTCGCGATGACTTTCTTGCCAGTTTCCTTCGGCATGACCGGCCTCCTTCCTCTGTCTCGGATCAGTGTGTCCGGCCGCGGCTATCAGTCCCAGGAGACTGCTCAACCGCGTAGACACGCAGACCGACTATTCTATCTCAATGATATCGCGTACGAAAGGCCATGGTGCCGACTGCCGAAGGGTCGCCTCGGCGAGGCCGCGCTCAATCGGCTGGGGTCAGGAGATGTAGGGCATCGGATCGACGTATCCGCCGTTCTTCATGACCTCGAAGTGCAGGTGGCAGCCCGTGGATGCGCCGGTCGTACCCGAATCCGAGATGACCTGGCCCTTCTTCACCTTCTGCCCATCGTGGACCTTGAGGTCCGTGTTGTGGTTGTACGTCGAGGCGATCGAGTCGCCCTTGATCTTTCCGTGGGAGATGACGACGCGGTTGCCGTAGCCGCCTGTCCACCCCGAGGTTACGACGATGCCGTCGCCGGCGGCCTTGATCGGGGTGCCGCAGGGGACGCCGAAGTCGGTGCCCGAGTGCAGCTTCTTCGCACCGGTGATCGGGTGGATGCGGTAGCCGAAAGGCGAGGTGATGGGATAGCCCTCGGCCGGATTGGCCAGCATTCCGTCGCCATAGACGAACTTGCCCTTCTTCTCCTGCTCCTTCTCCCACTCGCGAACCTTCTTCGCCAGCCGGTCCTGCTCGTCCTGTTCCTTCTGCAGCTGTTCCTCGGTCGTGGCTTTGTTGTCAGAGATCGTCTTCTCCGCATCGTCCTTCGCGGAGATGATGTCGTTGAGACTGTCGGACTTCTTCTTCGCGTCGATCTGTGCGGCCTCTTTGGCCAGCACCGCCTCGGCGGCTTCGTCTTTGAGGTCCGAAATCTCATCGGTGACACCCGAGAGGCGCTCTTCGTTGTTCTTGTTGACCGCTCGCTGCTCGGAGAGGTTGTCGATCGTGCGCTGCTGTGATCGGACGGCGGAGTCCACGCGCCCGATTCCACCGTCGGCGCTTGTCCCCTCGGCCATCTGCAGCAGCATCGCCAGGTCAGAGGTGATGCCCGAGTTCTGATATGCCTGACGGCCGATGCGCGCGGCCGAGGTCCTGTGCTTGTCGATCTCCTCCGCGCCGTCCTTGATCGAGGTCTTGAGATCCGACTGCGCATTCTCCGCCGAGGTGAGTCGAGCAGCCATGGCGTCATCCGTCTCAATGGCCTCACCTAGAGCATCGTCGGCCTTCTTCGACGCGGCCTCAGCGTCGGGCAGCTTCTCTTCCGCCGCGTCGCGTTCGGCGATGACTCGGGCCAGGTCCTCGTCAAGTCCCTCGAACTCCTGCTGGAGCTCCTTGACCCGGTCATCGACCTTGCTCTTGTCATCGCGGGGATCGGCCCCCGCCGCGCTCACGGGCAGGATGACAGCCAGCACCGCTGCCGTCACCGCTAAGCCGAGTCTGCGTTTCATGTCAGACCTTCGTGTACTTATTCAAAGTGATCAGGGATGACGCACCGGCCATGATCACACCGATGGCAATGAGAATCGGGGCAACGATGAGGACGTTGACTCCGGAGATCAGACTGAAGCCCGTCGCCTGCCCTTCCAGCCAGCCGCTGACGCCGAAGTGGACGAGGAGCCCCAGCGCACCGGCGGACAGGGTCGCACCGATCGCCGAGGCGATGACACCTTCGAGCAGGAACGGGAGCTGGATGAATGTGTTCGACGCACCCACCAGGCGCATGATTCCGGTCTCGCGCCTCCTTGAGAACGCGGAGAGTCGGATGGTCGTGGCGATGAGCAGCATGGCGCACAGCAGCATGATTCCGGCAATCGCGACCGCGACGACGGTGGCGATATTGAGGACGCTGAACAGGCGATCGAGGAGCTGGTTCTGGTCAACGACCTCCTCGACGCCCTGGGTCGAGGAGAACGATTCTTTGATGATGTCGTACTTCTCGGCGTCCTGGAGTTTGACCCTGAACGACTCGTTCATCTCGTCTTCGGGAACGGTGCCTTCGAGGCTGGTTCCCTTGAACTGGTCCTGGAAGTGTTCGAAGGCCTCACCCTTGTCTTCGAAGTAGACCTCGTCGACGTAGGGGGCAAGCTCTGAGCTGTTGAGCTGATCTTCGATGTTCTTCTTCTGCGTATCGGTGACTTCACCTTCGACGCAGTTGGTGGCTTCGGAGTCGGGTGGGCACAGGAAGACGGAGACCTGGACGCGGTCGTACCAGTAGTCCTTCATCTGCCCCACCTGCATCTGCAGCAAGATCGCGGCGCCGACGAAGAGCAGGGACACAAAGGTCACGAGCACCACGGACAGGACCATGGACACGTTCTTGCGCAGCCCTGACCAGACCTCGGAGAGGATGAATCCGGCCCTCATGAGGCGACTCCGTACGTGCCCTCTTCGACGTCGCGGACGATTGTCCCCTCGGAGAGTTCGATGACTCGTTTTCGCATCCGGTTGACGATCTCTCCGTCGTGAGTGGCCATGAGCACTGTGGTGCCGTTGCGGTTGATCTTCTCAAGCACCGACATGATGTCGGCGCTGGTGGTCGGGTCGAGGTTGCCTGTGGGCTCATCGGCGAGCAGGATACCCGGCTTGTTGACGACGGCACGGGCAATGGCCACGCGCTGCTGCTCACCGCCGGAGAGTTCGTTGGGGTAGCGCTTCTCTTTGCCAGCCAGTCCAACGGTCTCGAGCACATCGGGGACCAGGGTCGACATTGACGCCCGAGACTTGCCGATGACCTGGAGGGCGAAGGCGACGTTGGCGAAGACGGTCTTGTTCGGCAGCAGGCGGAAGTCCTGGAAGACTGTGCCGATCCCCCGCCGCAGGTAGGGCACCTTCCAGCTGGGCATCTTCACGACCGACTTTCCGGCGATGTGGATGCGCCCGGTGCTGGGGACCTCTTCGCGCAGGATGAGGCGGATGACCGTGGACTTACCCGAGCCCGAAGCACCGACGAGGAACACGAATTCTCCACGCTCGGCCTCGAACGAGATGTCGTCGAGTGCTCTGCGGGAGCGTGCGTCGTAGGACTTCGAAACTGAGTCGAATTTGATCAAGAGGGTCTTCAATCATGTCGCGGATGGCTCGGCCGCTTCCACTGTACGTAACAGCTCCATCATGTTCCGGGAGGCTTAAGGGCGTGTGTTGCGCATTGGAGGAAGTTCACAGCCGCCGAGGCGGTGCATCTGCTGGACACTGTGTCATCCAGACCTGCCGCCCACCCCTTCGGAGGCCCCATGTTTTCCGCTTGCCTGAGTTCTGTGGAATTATGATGGCTTGAGGAACAGACACGGAGAAGTGGTTATATGACAGACGAGGCCGGGACTAGACGAGGCAAGCCCCGCCCCAGCATCAAGGACGTCGCCGCCCTGGCCGGAGTCTCATGGCGCACCGTCTCCAACGTCATCCACGGACATCGCTACCTGCGGCCGGAAACTAAGGCAAAGGTTGAGGATGCGATTGCCGAACTGGGATACAAACCCCAGATGGCGGCTCGGCAATTGCGCAGTGGGCGCAGCGATGTCATCACACTCGCAATCCCGTACATCGACCACCCCTATTTCGCCAGCCTGGCACACGCCGTCGTTGAGGCGGCCAAGGCATATGAATACACAGTATTGATCGACGAGACACGCGGCCTGCCTGACAAGGAAGAACAGGTTGCTCGCGGTTACCAGAGCATCCAGACGGACGGCATCATCTTCAGCCCCCTGACGCTGCCTGTCGACTCAATTCTGGCTGCGCGCGACGACACACCGCTCGTCTTGCTCGGGGAGCACACGCTCGATCCCAGAATCGACCATGTCACCGCCGACAATGTCGAATCGACCCGCGAAGCGACCGAACACCTCATTTCACTCGGGCACCGCCGAATCGCCTTCCTCGGCTACCTCACCGAAGGTACCCTCGGCACCGGAGATCTGCGATTCGAAGGCTACCGCCGTGCCCTCGCCACCGCTGACATAGACGAGAACCCAGAGCTGATCATCGGCGCCGCTCCACAGGCCGATCTGGCCGAAGCAGTCGGCGCAGAAAGCGACTACTCCCGCGAGGAGGGCTACTCCCGTGCTCAGCAGATTCTGCTCCTGCACCAGACAACTCAGATCGATGCAGTTGTATGCGCGAACGATCTTCTGGCCATCGGCCTGCTTCGTGCGCTCAGGGAAGCCGATGTGAAGGTACCGAGCGACATCGCTGTCACCGGCTGGGACAACACCCCGGAAGGCGGATATTCCGCCCCAACGCTCACGACAGTTGCGCCCGACATGAATGCAATCGCGCGGTTCGCCGTTGAAGCAGTGCATAAGCGCATCCAGGGCTCCTCGGTAGCTCCGGTCGGCCGCGTAGCACCTCACCGCCTGATGATCCGCGAATCGACAGCGGGCGCTGCGAGCTAAGCACTCACGCCCCAGATCGGGACCCTGTGCTTCTCACACGGATCGGCTCTGCCCGTCTGATAGTGACTGATTTCGCGACCTCACTGACACCGTTCGTCAGCAGCAGCTCTCCCCATCTTCGATACTTCTGCCCATTTATTTCCACGTTGCAATACGCGCGTTGGTCTGCTTAGATCTTCATACAGAGCACCTTTGTTGGGGCCCATCGCCTCTCCGGCTGTGCTCAAATCTGCACGCCTGGCTTCACAACAGTGAATCGCCTCGTGTGGAAAGTGAACGGCACCCCCGCCGAACAGCGCGTCAGAAGTCAGAGCCTTCTGATGCCCGGAATGACCAAGGAAGCTCATGCCTGTGAACAGCACCGCCAACCCGATCAAGCAGCGCGATCTCGAGAAGCCTGGCTTCGTCGAGAAACTCGGCTATGGAATGGCCGGTGGAGCCAATAACGTCGTCTGGACCGGGATTTCAACCTTCCTCGTGTATTTCTACACCGACGTCGTCGGCGTCGCCGCGGGGCTGATCGGCACCATCTTCCTCTTCTCTCGACTCGTCGACGGGGCGAGTGATGTGGTGATGGGCGTCGTCCTCGACAAAACGCGCACTCGCTTCGGCAAGGCTCGACCGTGGCTCCTATGGATGGCACTGCCATTTGCAGTCGTCGCCACGGCACTCTTCGCGGTCCCCGACGCCAGCACAACCACCCAGATCATCTACATCATCATCACCTACAACATTGCACTCCTCGTCTACACAGCTGTGGAGATCCCCCACGGCACGCTTGGCGCGCTGATGACCTACGACCAGCACCAGCGCTCGGTGCTCAACGTAGCGAAGATGGTCGGCGCCTATGTCGCCATCATCGCAATCACGAACATCACGCTGCCGATCGTCGACTTCTTCGGCGGAGGCCAGTCCGGCTGGATCTACGCATTCATCCTCTTCGGGCTCATCGCCGCGGCCACGTATTTCTTCACGTTCTGGTCCACGAAGGAACGCACGGATCCTGTCGGCACCAAACAGGACAAGGACCGCCCAACCGTCAAAGCCAGTCTGATCTCGCTGGTGCGCAACAAATACTGGTTCATCGCGACCCTCGTCCTGCTGCTGATGTACATCTACAATGCGATCACCGCCGGAGTCGCGATCTACTACTCCGAGTATGTACTCGGATCGCCTGCGCTGGTCGGGCTTGTCGCCACTGCGCTCACCCTTGCCACTTTGGGCGGCATGCTCATCGTCGTGCCCATCACTCGTCGATTCGGCAAGCGCAACACCGCGATCGTCGGCTGCCTGATCGCCGTCGTCGGGTCCCTGATCATCTTCTTAGTACCCGACAGCACTGCCGTCGTCGTCATCGGACAGGTCGTCCGGGGAATCGGCAAAGCCGCGATCATGGGCGTCATCTTCGCCATGCTCGCCGACACCATGGAATACGGCGAATGGAAGACAGGCGTCCGCATCGAAGGGCTTATCTACAGCGGGGCGAGCATGGGGATCAAGGTCGGCACCGGCCTGGGAAGCGCCCTCATCGGCTGGGGACTCGCGGCAAGTGGGTATGCAGGAGACCAGGCAACACAGTCTGCGGAATCGGTGACGATGATCTCGAATCTCTTCATCTGGGTGCCGTCGCTCGTCAGCATTCTCATGGCAGTGCTCCTCTACTTCTTCAAGCTCGACAAACAGTATCCGCAGATCCTCAAGGAGCTCCAGGAGATGAAGAGCGCGAAGGCCTGATACTCGACCTTCGAGACCTCCCTGCCTGCACCAGAGCGCTGTCTGCAACAGCCCCGAGTCGAGCCACGACCCCCAGTCGAACCACACGCACCGCACCACGATTGAACCAGAGCAAGGGATACACATGGAGAAAGAACTGCACGAGCCCGTCGACATGTGCCTCAGTGACGGCACACTCAACGAAACGGCCGTCGGATGGAGTCGGTTCCCGCTGCACAGGGCTAACCTCAAGGGCTGGGGCCGTCGGAAGAGATTCGACTACTGGTGCATCGTATCGCCGGAGATGATCCTCGCCTTCTCCATTTCGGATACAGACTACAAGTCCGCTACGTCCCTGTTCTTCCTCGACAGAACAACACAGACGGAGACGACAGCAGGCAGCATGGACTGGTTCAGGTCCAATCCGACCTCACGTGCACCATGGGGCACTCAGCCGATCCACTCCGGCAAGAAGGACATCGACATCTCGGTCACGCCCGGTGATCAGGCGATGATAATCAACGTCGCGACAGCACATGTGAACGCCGAGGTGGAAGTGAGCATTCCAGATGATCATCAGTCGATGGGCGTCCTGGTTCCGTGGAGCAAACGGCGTTTCCAGTACACCCGCAAGGACAATTGCCTGACCGCGAGCGGACGTGTTCGAGCCAATGGTGTCACCTACCTGCTGGATGAGAAGACGACGACGGCGACCATGGACCACGGGCGCGGGAAATGGCCATACGAAACCCTATGGAACTGGGCCTCAGGCAGCGGTATGACGAACGGTGAGGAAATCGGCCTGCAGTTCGGTGCCAAGTGGACTGCAGGAACCCCATCGACAGAGAATGCGCTGCGCCTGGGCGGTCAGATCGAGAAGATCAGCGAAGAGCTCGAGTGGACGTATGACACCGAGAATTGGATGGCCCCCTGGACGATCAAGGGCGAACGAGTCGACCTGCAGTTCACCCCCGAATATCATCGCCATTCCGAATTCGACAAGAAGGTCGTCAGCAGCCGAGAGGATCAGGCCTTCGGCTACTTCTCTGGCACGGTATGGTCACTCAGCGGTCGTGCGTACCCGGTTGAGAAGGTCTTCGGCTGGGCTGAAGAAGTTCACCGCCGCTGGTGAAGCTGCCCATCCCGGGCAGATGAGTGTGGGGGGGGGGGGGGGGGGGGGGGGGGGGGGGGGGGGGGGGGGGGGGGGGGGGGGGGGGGGGGGGGGGGGGGGGGGGGGGGGGGGGGGGGGGGGGGGGGGGGGGGGGGGGGGGGGG
>NZ_JBHFIH010000001.1:420115-498243 GCF_057334195.1 Brevibacterium sp. AGC70
CCCCCCCCCCCCCCCCCCCCCCACATCTCGTTCGGGGCAGGCTCTCGCCTGCGAAGGTCAGGAAGCCTCTTCGGCCATCTCCTGCTCCTTGCGCCAGCGGATTCCGGCTTCGATGAGGCCGTCAAGGTCACCGTCGAAGACGTTCGAGGGGTTGTTGACCTCGTAACCTGTGCGCAGGTCCTTGACCATCTGGTACGGGTGGGTGACGTAGGAGCGCATCTGGTCACCCCAGCTGGCCTTGATGTCACCGGCCAGTTCCTTCTTCTGCGCTGCTTCTTCCTTGCGCTTGAGGTCAAGGAGGCGTGACTGCAGCACGCGCATCGCGGCTTCGCGGTTCTGGATCTGGGACTTCTCATTCTGCATGCTCACGACAACACCGGTGGGCTCGTGCGTGATGCGCACGGCCGAGTCGGTCGTGTTCACGGACTGACCGCCGGGACCCGATGACCGGTAGACATCGATGCGCAGGTCGTTCTCATCGATTTCGACGTGGTCGGTGGATTCGATGAGCGGCACAACCTCGACAGCGGCGAAGGAAGTCTGGCGACGTCCCTGGTTGTCGAAGGGACTGATACGCACAAGACGGTGGGTGCCTGCCTCAACGGACAAGGTTCCATAAGCGTAGGGAGCATTGACCTGGATCGTGGCGGACTTGATGCCCGCGCCCTCAGCGTAGGAGGTGTCGAGCTGCTGCACGTTGTACCCGCGGTTCTCGCCCCAGCGGATGTACATGCGGATGAGCATCTGCGCCCAGTCGGTGGCGTCGTCGCCGCCGGCGCCGGAGCGCACAGTCACAACGGCCGAACGCTCGTCGTATTCGTGGTTGAGCAGCGTCGAGATCTCGAGCTCGGCCAACTGGTCGTGAAGCTTCTTGAGGTCACGCTCGGCTTCGACCTTCGAGTCCTCATCGCCCTCGTCCTCGGACATCTCGATGAGGAGCTCGGCATCGTCGATGCGTTCACCGAACTTCTCGAGCTTCTCCAGGGTTCCCTGCTTGTGCGAGAGCGTGGCCGAGATCTTCTGAGCCGAGTCCGGATCGTCCCAGAAGGACGGCGCCGATGCCTGCTCCGTCATCTCGGCGACCTCGGAGCGAAGGTTGTCCAGATCAGACACATCCAGGATCGCCTTGTAGGTCTGACGGAGGTTGGCGATTTCAGCAGAATAATCAATGGCCATAATGAGTCCAGCCTAGTGCATCGCGGCCCTCAGGCTTGAATCCTCACCCCTGCCCCTCGCCCCTGACCCCCACCGATGACCGGCGCCGAGGAGGTACGTCATGTCGCACCACCTCGGCGCGGGATCCGGTGGGCACCGACGCAATTCAGCACCACCGGCAGGAGATCAATGAGCGTCACCAGCAGGAGATCAAGTCATCCCGCCGGTGACGCGGTCCGTAGTGCGCGAGGCTTGAGCGGAAAGCCACTGCAACAGTGATGAGAATCTATACCGGATTACGGGAATGTGCAATGCGAATGCAGTGGCGAGTCGATTCGAAATCTTCGTGCTGAAACTACAGGTATGACATTTCCATGTCACGAAGAGAGTTATCCACAGATTCGGGGAATCACTGGATTCTTGATTCGACTACATATAGGTTAAAAACAAATCCAGCTGTTAGAAACATGATTCGTATTCTGGACGCCAGGGGTTCAATGTGGAAGCCACCGAGGTCATCAAGAGCGAAGTTCATAAGAGGATCAGAGACCTCGATGTGGACCCTCGCGCCGATATGCAACGCTCGCGAGAGGTCATTCGCACTGTCATCTCTGAGTACGACGAACGCAGCCTGGTCGCGGATCTTCCGCCCTTGGAAGACAAGGAAGCCACGTTTCGTTCGATCGACAACCAGCTTTCGGGCTTCGGTGCGCTGCAGGACTATTTCGATGATCCCCGGGTGGAAGAGATCTGGGTCAACTCCCCCAGTGAAGTCTTCATCGCCATCGACGGACTCCATCAGCTGACGACGACGAAACTGACCGCAGGTGAACTCGATGATCTCATCGAGAGAATGCTGCGCACCTCGGGTCGTAGGGTCGACTTGTCACAACCTTTCGTCGATGCAATGCTTCCCGACGGCTCCCGACTGCATGTCGTCCTGCCCGACATCACCCGTTCCTTTCCTGCGGTCAACATTCGGAAATTCATTCAGCGCCCGCGGAACCTCGCCGGCCTCGTCGCCCAGGGATCCCTGACACCGGCGGCCGCCAGATTCCTTGATGCGGCAGTGGCCAGCGGTGCGAATATCTTAGTCTCCGGAGCAACTCAGGCCGGCAAGACCACCATGCTCAATGCTCTGGCCGGTTCCATTCCCGCCCGAGAGCGCATCATCTCCTGTGAAGAGGTCTTCGAACTCAACCTGCCCAGCCGCGACTGGGTTCCGTTGCAGTGTCGCCAACCGTCTCTTGAGGGTACCGGCGAGGTCACCCTGCGCTCACTGGTCAAGGAAGCTCTGCGCATGCGACCGACCCGCATGATCGTCGGGGAGGTCCGTGAGGCCGAGAGCCTCGACCTGCTCGTGGCCTTGAACTCGGGGCTGCCCGGCATGGGAACGATCCACGCGAATTCTGCCCGCGCCGCGATCACGAAGATCTGCACTCTGCCGCTTCTCGCCGGGGCGAACATCTCCTCGTCTTTCGTCGTCCCCACCGTGGCAGTGAGCATCGACGTGGTCGTCCACCTGCGACGTGATGCGAATGGGACCCGTCTCGTCAGTGAGATCTGCGCCGTCCCCGGTGGCGTCGAAGGCGACGTCGTCGAACTCGACACGATCTTCCATTCGCCACAGGGACAACTGGTCCGCGGACAGGGGTTCGGCCACCTCGGCGAACGATTCTCCGCCATCGGCAAGGATCTCCATTCCATTCTGGAAGCCGCATGAGCTATTCCCAATTCAGCCTTCTCATCGGCGCGTGTTTCGGCGCCGGTCTCTTCCTGCTGTGGATATCGCTGTGGCAGCGACAGTCGAAAAGACGGGTGCAGCGACGATGGGTACGCGAACTCGACGACATGCTCACCGGGGCCGGCTTCCCACGGCTGCACCCGGGCCACCTGATCTTGATCTCGATCGCCGTCTTCATCATCATCAGCGTCGTCGCCACCGTCCTCACCGGTTCCTGGGCGATCGCTCTGTGCTTCGGCCTCTTCGCCTCATGGTTGCCGCACAGACTGCTCCAACATCGTGCTCGGAGCAAACAGGTGATGCGCCGCGAACTGTGGCCCGAGACCCTCGACCATCTCAATTCCGGTGTGCGCGCCGGCCTGTCGCTGCCCGAGGCCCTGAGTTCGCTGGCCCACCGCGGGCCCGAACCGCTGCGACCGCTGTTCGAGGTCTTCGCCGAGGAATATCGAGCCAGCGGTTCATTCGCTATCGCACTCGAACGCTTCCGCCAGGTCAGCGCCGACCCTGTGGCCGACCGGATCGTCGTCGCACTCAGCGTGACCAGGCAGGTCGGCGGAAGTGACCTCGGCACGATGCTGCGAGCACTCGCCCAATTCGTCCGCGACGACGCACGCACCCGCAATGAACTCTCCGCCCGGCAGCAGTGGACGGTCAACGGTGCCCGTCTGGCGGTGGCCGCTCCCTGGGTGGTGCTCGCGTTCCTGTCGACCCGGCCAGAGACAGCGGCTGCCTACAACTCCCAGACCGGTCTGCTTCTCCTCGCCTCCGGATTCGTCGTCTCGCTGCTGGCATATCAGGCGATGAAGCGCATCGGCAGGCTCCCGCAAGAGCCGCGTGTCATTGAAGGATCGTCCCTGTCCTCATCGTCGTTCCGCCGCTCGGCCGAGGGCAGTGAGGTGCTGTGAGCGCGCTGACCGATCCGCTCACAATCCTTGCCCTCGGGGCTTTCAACGGGCTCGCGCTCTGCGTCTTCGTCCTCTCCCTGCCGCCTCTGCGCCGACCAACGCTGTCATCTCGCATCGCACCGTATCTGCGTGATCAGGAATCATTGGTCGATATCTACGCTCCGCCGACTCCCCGCAAGGAGGGGCTGCTGGGACTGCTCAAGTCCGCCACGTTCGGCGCCACCATGTGGGTGACATCCCGGATCACCACCGACGCAACATTGAGCCTGCGGATCAACCGCCTCGGCGGGGGTGCGTCTCTGGAACGCTTCCGAATCAATCAGGTTCTGAGCATTCTGGCCGGAATGATCGCCGCCGGATGCGTGGCCGGACTGCTCTCGGCACACCGCGGCTTCTCCCCCGTTGTCACCCTCGTTCTCATCATCAGCGGTGGCATCGCCGGACACATCGCCAACGACTGGCGCCTGAGCCAAGCCACCGCCCGTCACGAGTCGCGCGTCCTCGCAGAGTTCCCCACCGTCGCCGAACTCCTTGCACTGTCCATCACCGCTGGTGAGGGAATCGTCGAAGCACTCGAACGGGTGTGCCGCACTTGTTCGGGAGACCTGGTCGATGAGCTGCGCACAGCCCTGGCGACGACGAGAACCGGGACACCGCTCGTCGATGCACTCGACTCGATGGCCACCAGGATCGCCATCCCCGAGATCGTTCAGTTCGTCGACGGACTGGCCGTGTCGATGACCCGCGGAACCCCGCTGGCGGAGGTCCTCCGTGCCCAAGCTGCCGATGTGCGGGAACAGTCGCGCCGTCGTCTGCTCGAGCTGTCGGGGAAGAAGGAGATCGGAATGTTAGTGCCTGTGGTCGTCTTCGTGCTCCCGGTGACCGTCATCTTCGCCGTCTTTCCCTCACTCACCGTCCTCGACCTGAGTCCATGATCTGAGCCCATAACCTGAGCCGACGCGCTCTCAGCCCGGTCCTGCCACCGTCTGATCGCCTCACCATCTGATCACCCCGCAAACCGATTGCACCACAGAAGGAGACACCATGTTCCACCACCTGATGAACCGATTCGCTGTGTTCGTCATCGGCCTCTCAACTGAAGACCCGGACCGCCGAGGCGAGCGCCGAGGTGACCGACCGGACCGCGGTGACGTTCCCGGCTGGGTCCTCATCACGTTGATGACAGCAGGTTTGGTCGTCGCCTTGTGGGCGTTGGCCGGCGAAGCCTTCACCTCGATGTTCCAGGACGCCATGAACAAGGTCAGGGGCGCCGGGTGAGTCACCAGGCGCGCGAGGCCCGGGCTGATTCCGGTTCCGCGATCGTCGAGTTCGCCCTCATCGGTTCGCTCCTGGCCCTTGTACTGGCCGGAACCCTGCAGATCGGTCTGGTCATCCACGTCCGCAACACCGTCATCGATTCGGCCATCGCTGGTGCCCGCCAAGCCAGCCTCGCCGATCAGTCAATGGCCGACGGCAAACGCCTGACTTCCGAGCTCATCACCGTGTCTGTCGGCGAGCGCTACGCTCAGTCGATCATCGTCACAACGGTCAAGCGCGGGCAGGTCGACGTCGTCAAGGTCAGGGTGCGAACGCCGTTGCCCGTCCTCGGCCTGTGGGGCCCCGCCGAGGTGTGGGATCTGAGCGGACGGTCCATCGCTGAGGACGTCGACAGTGACTGAGACTCACGCGCAGATGCCGGAGGAGCCCTCCGATGCGGGCACGGCCGTCATCGAATTCATCTTCGCCTCGATCGTGCTACTCATCCCCGTCGTCTATCTCATGCTCGCGATCTCCCAGCTCCAGGCCGCCAGCTATGCCACCACGTCGACAGCGATCTCGGCCTCCCGGATCGCCGCCCGCGATGCCGACCCCTCTGAACGCAGGGCCCACCAGGTTGCCGACATGCATTTCACCGATTTCGGACTCACCGGTGTTCCCATCACCATCGACTACTCATGCTCTGGACCCTGTGGACAGGCAGGTTCCCTCATCACCGCACGAGTCGAGACGAAGGTGTCTCTGCCCGGGTTCCCGCTCCTCTTCGGCACCAAGCATGCCCCGCACATCACTCTTCGTGCCACCCACACGGATGTCGTCGCCACCGCGGGTGAGGCCTGAGATGGCACAAAAGCAGCACCGGGTCCACGCCGATGAAGGGTCGATCACTCCACTGGCGATCGGCTTCGTCGTCATCGCCCTGCTTCTGGCCTTCCTCATCGCAGCGCTGACGGATCTGCACATGACCAGACGGGAACTGCAGAGCGTGGCGGATTCTGCGGCACTGGCCGCCTCCGACTCGTTCGAACCGGCTCCCGGCAGTGAGCCCGGGCTCGTGTTCTCACCCCCTGCGGCGAAACGGGCCGCCAGTCGCTATATCGCCGCCGTGCCGACCCCGCAGGGGCTGCACAATGTGGAGCTCAGCGCCGATGCGGACGGGCAGCATTCGGTCGTGATCCGCCTGCGAGCCGACTACACACCCGCACTGCTGTCACGTTTCGTCCCCGACCTCATCGAGCTGCAGGCCACCGCATACGCTCGTGGTTCGCTGCGCATTTCGTGATGATCCCATCCAACGACTCCGACGTGTTCTCCTGTTGATCTCTCCCCCACTTCTGCTCGAATAGCCTGTGGACACAGCCTCCTTGTCCACAGTCGTGAGAGACGCCCTTGCCCGGTGTGACACGGCTCGTGATCCTGAGAGCATGAACACGTTCGGCCTCATTCATCGCATCGACGCAAACGCGCACATTCGCACCGATGTGATCGAGGCAGATTCTGAGCTGCCCGTCCTTGAGGTATTTCGCACCGTCTTCGGTCCTATCCTGACCTCGGCCGATCTCGTCGCAGGCAACCGACTGCCGGAGGACTCCGGCGCACGAGAGAACCCTGAGACCATGGTGAAATCCATGGCTTGGGGGCGGTGGCAGTCGCTGAACCCTGTCACAGTCCTCGGAGTCTCTGCTCTCTGTCGCGGATCCGGATCTGCTTCCGTCTCGGTGCTCGCGGGACCCGATTCGGGATTCACGATCGGCATCGACCCCCGCTCCCCTCTGCTCAGCCGCATCAGCCATCCCGACTGTCTGACCATCGTCGACCCCTGCATGTCCCGCCAGCCGGCGCGACTGGAGCTCGGACCTGCCAGAGAACAGACGTTCTCATCGTTGGGCACCACGATCTTCTCACCGACCTCCCCTGCCAGAACCCGGCCCAGTGAAGCCCCCTCACGCCTACCACCTCCTCGAGACTCCACCAGCCCCGGGCGAGAGCCCACCCATGTGGCGCCCGCTCCCATCGACGAGCCTCGCCCCGCGAAACCTCCCCAATGGTGGGCCTTCCTCATCCCCATCGCCATCGGTGGAGTGCTCGCGCTCGTCACCGGAATGTGGTGGTTCCTCCTCTTCAGCGTCTCCGCACCGATCTCCGGATACGTCGCCTACGTCTTGGAGAAACGTCGGTACGTCCGCGATTGCGCTCAATGTGTCATCGACCGACGCGCAGCGGTCGATGCAGCACGGCAGAGGTTGGACTCTGCGGTCGCCGAACACAGACTCTGGCTGCAGACCGGTTCGGGTCTGTGCCTCGGCTTCGGATCTGCTCGCAGCCCCATCACGATTGCCGATGAACTTCGCGAGTGCACCAATCATTTCGATGGAGCGGTCATCATCGACGATGTGCCGCTGCGCATCGACCCGCGCACAACCTCGGTGACTGTCACAGGCGATCACGAACAGCTGCGTCGCATGGCCCTGTCCTGGCTGGCCGACTCCACCTACGACTGGCTCCCTTCCTCAGAACTGCTCCGACTGCCCGAGCTGCAGGGAACCTGCTTCGACCACGAGGACCAGAGCGAGTCGACGATCGGCGTGCACATGGCCGATCAGAATCCGACGACGCTGCAGCTGCACGCACCCGCGCCCACCGCATCGATCTCGCTGTCACTGGGCAGTCTGGCCCAGGCACACACCGACGACTCATCGGCAGCAGACGGCCCAGTGCCGGGCAGAACGCTCATCGCCGCACTCATGCCACCCGGCCGATTCCTCACCCTCGACCACCGACAGGCGAGCAGGACCGGAGCCGAGAGGTTGCCGAACCACGGCCTCGGCGACCTCTACGATGACGAGCGACAAGCCATTCGCCACCGCTGGGCACGTACTCCTCCCGGACCGGTGACGATCGGACGCGGACACGACGGGGACGTCACTCTCGACCTCTTCAACGACGGCCCCCACGCCCTCGTCGCGGGGACGACCGGCAGCGGAAAATCCATTCTGCTCCAGACCTGGCTGCTCGCAATGGCTCTGGAACATCCGCCTCGGCGGCTGACGTTCGTTCTCATCGATTTCAAGGGTGGGGCGACATTTGCCCCGTTGGAGCACCTTCCGCACACGGACAGCGTCCTCGACGATTTCGATTCGGCAGCGGCCTTCCGCGCATTGGTCTCCGTCCGTGCCGAGATCACCCGACGCGAGCGGCTCCTGGCCGACCAGGGATGCTCCGATGTCCTCGAACTCGATGATCCCCCGCCGAGGCTGGTCGTCGTCATCGACGAATTCCACGCACTCATGTCGACTCATCCGAAGGCAGCTGATCTGTTGGAGCACCTGACAGCGCTGGGCCGGTCCTTGGGAGTGCATCTGATACTCGCCACGCAGCGCCCGCTCGGCGTCGTCACCGGACAGATGAAAGCCAATATCAACATCAGGGTGTGCCTGCGCGTGCGCGATGACGCCGATTCCTTCGACGTCATCGGAGTCAACGATGCCGCACATCTGCCGCCGGACAGACCGGGAGCGGCGTGCCTCGACTCGGGTTCGTCGGTCGTTGAGTTCCGGGTTGCGATCCCCACCTCCACGTCTGCCAACGCCGAGGTGCGTCATCGGCCTCGTCTCCGACCATGGGAGCCCGGCCGAGGTCTTCCCATCCAACACAGCGTCAACGGAATCCGTGTCGGCAATCTCCAACAGGCCCATCGTGAGACCGGCGACCGATCACAGCTCTCGTCTCATCCACTTCGTGCTGTGGTTCTCCCACCACTGCCCGATCCCGAGAATGTCCCTGAGCTGCTCTCAACATGGTCTGGTGAGGGTGGCTCGGAAGACAACGTTCCGCGGGTGATGGGCACGACGGTGACCGGGATCGTGGACATCCCCAGCCACCAGAAGCAGAGCCCTTGGTCATATTCGCCTGCTGTCGATGGCTCGATCATCATCGTCGGCACCGATCCTGATGCCATCACCTCAGTCATGCGACGAATGGCTTCCAATGCCGCTGCGACTCACCGCATCGTGGCGCTGGGGCGCATCGCAGCCTCTATGGGCTGGGCCGAGGTCACCTGCGGAATGGACACCGGGTGGCGGTTCCACACGATCCTCGACCATCTGCACCGTACTCCTGCGGTAGAAGACCTGCCCACCGGCATAGAACGGCCGGCCACGATCGTTGTGTGCAGCAACTGGAATGAGTTCATCGACTCGATGGACCACCAGATGGCCGTCGAGACGGAACGGCTGCTCAAACACGGATCTGGGTTGGGGTTGACGTTCCTGTTGGCCGGGTGCCGCACGTCTGCGAGCACAAGCGCGGTCTTCACATCTCAGGTGATCTTCCCGCCCGGTGCGGGAGGTGATGGACTCAGCGTCGGACTGTCTCGGCAGCGGTTCGTCGGAACATGGCCCGAATACAGGGCAGTGCTCGTCGGCCCCAGTGCGCAGGAGGCCGGCGGTGACGGCGCCGATGTGCAGTTGGTGCCGCACCGGCAGAATATCGCCCACGGGGTCGACTGCGATGACAGGCACGGAAGCTTCGGACCACGATGGCGCGGACTCACGGCGACCCCGGGGCACGTGGCCGCGCGAATGGATCCGGCGAGCACGGGGATCCCGCTGGGAGTCGACCCCTTCGGGACGCTCGTAGTGTGGAATCCGGTCCGTGACGGAGAGGTTCTCAGCGTCCGTGGATCACCACAGTCTGGCAAGAGTGCGACCGCAGCCATGCTGCAGCAGACGTACTCCGCTGCAGCAACAGCCAGCAGTCGGGCGCTCACGGTCCATGACGATGCGCATCTGGAGACGAAACCGGACGCTTTCGATCTCCTCGACGGTGGCCTGCATGTCGTGACGATGCCGGTGCGCTTCACTCCCGGCTACGGTTCCGCTTTAGCCAAGGCACAAGGCCTGGGGCCGATGCTGATCCTCGGTGCCCATAGTAGGCAGGACCTCAGCAATCTGGGTCTGCTCAGGTTGCCGCCACTCGACGGGGATCCGGGGACAGCATGGTTCGTCACCGAGCAGCGAACCCAGGCAGTGAGGCTCTTCTCAGCAGAGAGAACCGCTGGTCGCAGTCCTAGCCAGGCAAACCTTCTGGACTCTCTCGCGACCTCGAATCAATCGTTCTAACCTCGATTATTCGGGAAGGTCCTACAAGCGCGAACCGGGTCACGGTGGAGTTCGCCTGACCCATCGCGATTCGAGCTGACGATCAGTCAGCACTCTCGTTGTGCGTGCCTGCGGGCAGCACTCTCGTTGTGCCTGCCTGCGGGCAGCGGCTCGGTGTGGTCGATGAGCTGGTAGGGCCGACGACCCCCACCCCGGACGAAGGCGGAGTAACACAGCCACAGGGCCCCGACCCAGAGAAGACCTACCCACAGTGCCGGACGGGAATCGGGCACGATTCCGACCATGACGATGACGAAGAGGATGAATGCCACCGTGGCCCAGGACCCCACGGGCCACAGCGGCATCGGGAACTCACTGCGCAATCGGTTCTCCTGCGCCAGCACCTGTTTCATCCGAAGATGAGCCGCGAGGATGATCAGCCACACCAATACTGTCGCAAACGTCGCCAATGCGCCGAGCAGGAACAGGGCCTGGTCGGGGTAGAGGTAGTTGAGGAGCACGCCGACCAGCAGGGCCACGATCATCGTGAACACTGTCATCACCGGCACTCCGTTGCGAGTGGTGCGGGCGAAGGATCGTGGTGCCTGCCCCTGTTCTGCCAGACCGTGGAGCATCCGACCGGCACCGAAGATATCGGCATTGATAGCCGAGAGAGCCGCTGTGATGAGCACAACCTGGAGGATGGCGGCTGCCGCGTTGAAGCCGACGGAGTCGAAGATCGCGACGAAGGGGCTGATATCCGAGGTGATCTGGTTCCAGGGCAGGATGCACATGATCACACCGAGGGTGAGCACGTAGAAGAGCAGGATGCGCACCGGCACCGAGTTGATGGCGGCCGGCAGCACCTTCTTCGGGTTCTGCGCCTCGCCGGCGGTGACTCCGATGATCTCGATGCCGCCGAAGGCGAACATCACGATCGTGAATGATGAGAGGAGACCCCAGAGTCCGTGCGGGAACACACCCCCGTTGTCGAACAGTGCACGCGGACCCATCTGATTGTGGTCGGCGATGCCGAAGCCGAAGATGATGATGGCCACGCCGGCCGCGATGAGGGCGATGATCGCGACGATTTTGATGAGCGCAAACCAGAACTCCAGCTCGCCGAAGACCTTGACGCCGATCATGTTGATGGCGGCGATGAAGGCCACGACGGCCAGCACCCAGGTCCAGCGCGGAACTCCAGGGAGCCAGAAGCCCATGTACACGCCGATGGCGGTAGCGTCGAAGACGGCGACAAGGATCATCTCGAAGACGAAGGTCCAGCCCACGAGAAAACCGGCGAATGGGTGGAGATAGTGCGACGCGAACTGGCCGAAGGATCCCGAGACGGGGTGGCGGACCAGCATTTCGCCCAGCGCACGCATCACCATGAAGACGGCGGCACCACCGATGATGTAGGCCACCAGCACGGACGGACCTGCAGCCTGGATCGACTCCGAGGACCCCATGAACAGCCCCGTGCCGATGGCCGAACCCAAAGTCATGAAGCGGATGTGCCGAGCGGTCAGTCCCCTGCGCAGACCCGCGTTCTCTGTGTGATTGCCATGGGTGGTCGACTCTCTGCTCCCACTGTCAGCAGAAGACACAGGTGTCCTACTTTCTCTCAGATTCTCCCGTCAGGCACCCCGAATTCCCCCTAAGGATCGGTGTGCCCCGCCTGCAACGTCGGCTCAGCGAGCGTCGGCGGGCGGTCCCGAGAGAGTTTCGTAGCGGTAAAGTTCCGTGGCCTGTCCCGCTTCGACGAGTCGGTCGGCCAACGCGGAGACCACCGGCATGCCGCTCGTGACTTCGAGGACGACGTCGGCATCGACGGAGAGCCGGGCAAGGAGGAGTTCGGCGTCGGCGATCGCTGCTGTGAACAGGTCGCTCATGGTGTCGGCGGCCTCCTCACGGGCTTCGAACATCGACCCGATGATGAGTTCGGTGGGAGGCTCCTCGTCATCGCCTGGTGCCGGCATCGCATCCGTGATCTCGACACCAGCCTGGTCGGCTTCGCGAGCGTAGGAGACGGCGAAGGCGCTGAGTCCGGAGTCTTCGGACGAGCCGGCTTCACCGTTGAGCAGTGCGGCACCATGGGCACCAGCGGCCTCCGACAGGAACGCGTTGTTGACCTGACCGATCGTCAGCGGACCAACCGCGTCGTCCTTGTTCACCGCGGTGTACCAAGCGAGGAAGGCCTTCGTGAGCTTGACTGATCCGGTGGCCACGATCTCGAGGTCTTCGGCACGTCCACCACCGCTGGGCGGCAGTGCACCGGCGGCGACCTTGATCACCCGTGTCGTCGTCAGCGGTGCGAAGCCGAGGGCCTGCGCGAAGCCGGCGCCTGGGCTGCCGGCCTGTACACGCGCGCGCAGATCAAGTCCTTCCAGGGCGGTCCCGACAGTCTCAGCACACACTGCTTCGAAGAGTTCTCGTCCCTGACCGTGGCCTTGTTCCTCGCTCGCGACCTCGACGTGGACCCACGCCCGGTAGGGGTGGAGTGGGGACTGCGCGATCGCGGCAGCACCGACGGGCACCTCGGGCACCACCTCGGCGATGACGGATCGCAGCAGGGGTGAATCCGAGGAGGGACGAAACAGGGACCTGGCCATATGAGCGGCCGGCGTATCGGCGTCGGCGAACACCTCGTTCAACCGCAGGTCGTCACCATCGGTCAGGTCTCTGATCGGCATTGTGTGCGCTCCTTGAACAGGTCGAGAACTTGATAATCTTGGCGTCATGACTGACTTAAGCGATCCTACCGCCGCCGCCCGCGCCGCGGCCACGACCATCAACGCCAAAGCCGGCATCGAGGCCCATGACATTGCTCTCGTTCTCGGTTCGGGATGGGGAGGCGCAGCGGAGCTCCTCGGCGAGACGATCAGCGAGATCTCGGCCGCGGACGTCCCCGGCTTCCACGCGCCCGCAGTTGAAGGCCACGGCGCCACCCTGCGCACGATTCGGATCGAAGCCAGCGGCAAGCACGCTCTCGTCCTCGGTTCCCGCACCCACTACTACGAGGGCAAGGGCGTGCGCGCCGTCGCCCACGGGGTCCGCACTGCCGCTGCCGCCGGATGCGAGAGCTTGGTGCTCACCAACGGCTGCGGAGGGCTCAATCGCAATTGGACCGCCGGCACACCGGTCCTCATCTCCGACCACCTCAACCTCACCGGCACCTCCCCCATCGAAGGTGCGAACTTCGTCGACCTCACCGACCTGTACTCCCCACGCATGCGTGCCATCGCCAAGGAGATCGACCCCAGCCTCGACGAAGGCGTCTACGCACAGTTCAGCGGGCCCCACTACGAAACTCCCGCCGAGGTGCGCATGGCCGGGGTCCTCGGCGCGGACCTCGTTGGAATGTCCACCTCGTTGGAGGCCATCGCCGCACGTCAGGCCGGTCTGGAACTCATGGGCATCTCTCTGGTGACGAACCTGGCAGCCGGCATCCAGGAGACCCCGCTCTCCCATGCCGAGGTCATCGAGGCCGGCGTCGCCGCCGCCCCGCGGATCTCGCGGCTGCTCGCCGACATCGTGTCGAAGCTCTGAGCGACGTCTGCCGCGCTGAGTGAACCGACCAGCACTCCCCCGACCTGACAGCACACCTGTCTCCACCCGCATTCCCCTCACCGACCGCACTGGACTAGGACAGACATGACTGAAGTAGCCGATCGCTTCACCAACGGCTTCGACGCCGACATCGTCGAGGCGTGGATTGCTGATGACCCCGATCAGAAGACAGCGAACACGTTGAAAAGCATCCTTGGTGCGGCGAAGGCCGGTGATGCGGCGGCGATAGCCGACCTCGAGGATCGTTTCGCAGGACCCCTGGCCTTCGGCACCGCAGGCCTGCGTGGAGAGATCGCGGCCGGACCCAACCGGATGAATCGTGCTGTCGTCATCCGGGCCGCAGCAGGTCTCTCCCGTTTCCTTCTGAACGCGGTGGGCGAGGGTTTCACTGTCGTCATCGGCTGCGATGCCCGCTACATGTCCTCAGACTTCGCGACCGACACAGCCGCCGTCGTCACGGCCGCCGGCGGAACGGCCATCCAACTGCCCGATCAGCTGCCGGCACCGCTGCTGGCGTTCGCGTTGTCTCACCTGCAGGCCGACGCCGGAGTCATGGTCACTGCCAGTCACAACCCGCCCGCGGACAACGGCTACAAGGTCTACCTCGGTCAGCGTCCGCTGCTCGCGATCGAGTCCGACGCCGGTGCTGCCGAGGCAGGTGCCGGCGCGCAGATCGTCAGACCCGCCGATGCTCTCATCGCCGAGCAGATCACTGCCGTCGAATCTGTGGCCTCGGTGCCTCGTGCCGAATCCGGGTGGGAACATCTCGATGAGACGATCGTCGAGACCTACCTGGCTCGCATCGGTGCCCTGGGCGTGCATTCGAGCGCCGACCTGACCATCGTGCACACCTCCTTGCACGGTGTCGGAGCCTCCGTCGCTGAGGCGGCCCTGGCCCGCACCGGTTTCACGAACGTGCATCCTGTTCCCTCGCAACAGGCACCCGACCCGGACTTCCCGACGGTCACGTTCCCGAACCCCGAAGAGGCTGGAGCCCTCGATGAATCGTATGCCTTGGCCAGAGAGGTCGGCGCAGAGCTCATCATCGCCAACGACCCCGATGCCGACAGGTTCTCTGCGGCCATCCCGGATACCTCGTTGGCAACCGGTTTCCGGCAACTCTCCGGCGACGAGGTGGGCCTCCTCCTCGGCGAGGACATCGCGACCCGCCTGGCCCTGGGCACTCATCATTCGATGCAGGCGGCGTCCTTGCACTCTGTCACGACCGAGGACGAAGAGGTCGCTGCAGACTCTGCCGGCACCGCGTCTCCGGTGTTCGCCAACTCGATCGTCTCCTCCCGGGGTCTGGCTGCCGCCGCCGAAAGTCATGGATTCACCGCGACCAACACCCTCACGGGTTTCAAGTGGATCTCTCGTGTCCCCGATCTGGTCTTCGGCTACGAGGAGGCCTTGGGCTACTGCGTCGACCCGGGTGCGGTCAGGGATAAGGATGGAATCTCTGCTGCCGTGACCTTTGCGGCCCTGGTCTCACGCCTCAAAGAGGCGGGTTCGAGCATCGATGCCGAACTCGATCGGATCCGCAGCCGCGACGGATACTTCGCAACGGCTCCGCTGAGCTTCCGCCTCGACGACGTCACCCTCATCGCAGCAGCCATGTCGAAGCTGCGGGATAACCCGCCGGCGACGTTGGCCGGCTCCCCAGTCACCGAGGTTCATGATCTGTCGCAGGGTTATGACGGTCTGCCTCCCACCGATGGCATTCTGCTGCTCTCCGCGGCGAACTCACGCGTGATCGTCCGTCCTTCGGGTACCGAACCGAAGCTCAAATGCTATCTCGAGGTCGTCGCGGATCCTGAAGGACTTGCAGCCGCTGCCGCCGCCGATCACCGCGCGGTCGCTGCTGCAGGGCTGAGGGTCACGACCGCCTCGGCGAGTGCGGCACTCCAGCCTGCGCTCAAGGAGCGGCTGACAAGCATCAGCACCGAACTCAAGACCTTCTTCGGGCTCTGATCGATGACTGGCCACGATTTTCCGGCCGATCCGGAGATCGACAGTATCCTGGCAGAGCTGCTCGGCGGCCTGGGTGCGAAGTCAACGGTCTTCGGTGCGGGAGGCTACGGTGCCAAGTGGTCCGCCAAGCGGCTGAAGACGGAGACTGCCCAGGAGGTGATCGAGGTTGCGCCGGCTGAACAGCGTCGTATTCTCGCTGAATTGGCAGCTGGCACCTCCAGCGCAGCGTGGTCCTTCGACCGACTCGATTCGCGCGACGATGCGGTGGTGACGCTTCGCGGCGTCGTCGGCTCAGGAGTCGGATCATTGAACCCGGCCTATGTGATCATCATCGTCGACGTCCTGACTTCGACGATCGGCATCGCCGCTCACGCCAAAGAAGGTCTGATCAAACAGCGAACAGCGCAGAAGGCCGTGGCCAAGGTACGCTCGTCGCTGGGGTTGCAACGAGATCAGCGCTGACGTCGATCAGCGCCAAGCTCAAGGACTTCTTTGAGCTCTGAGGATCTCGATGAACCGATCGGGTATCTCACCGTGCACATTGTGGCCCGACTCGACCCGGATCAGTTCGATGTTCTCATTCAGTGAGGTGATCTGCTGAGCGTCGACATCGTCGATGGCACCCTGCAGAATCCCGTCCGAACCGTACTCCCAGTCCGCATGGATCAGAGTGGTTGGTGCCGTGATACTGCGCAGCGTGTCCTCATGATCGAAGCCTTCATCCCAACTTCCGGTGAAGAAGGCGTCACCGAAACGCGGGTCGTATGTCAGCAATGATCGCTGCATGTCGTTCCAGCCGGAGGGCATGAAGAACATGGTGATCGGATGGTTCGGATGCTTCGCGTGCTGCCTCAGTCCCGAGCGGATGATTCGCTTTCTGCCCTCGCCGAAGAAGGTCCAGAGCCGTTGGTGGGCAAAACTGTAGGCAGCCCAGTCTGTCTCTTCGGACTCAAGGAAGTCATGGCAGGTCATCGCCAGGTCGACCCAGTTCCACGTCTGCTTCGCTCGTGGCAGCAGAGTGGTGAAGAGAGGCGGATCCTCCAACACCACGGCGCTGATGAGGTCGGGGCGATGACCCGCCAGCCAGGCCGCAAGCTGGCCTCCCGAGGAATGTCCAGAGACCACGACGGGTTGGCCGATCACCGACTCAATGAAGGTGGCGAGGTCATGTCCGATGGCCGCTGCAGAATACTTCTCCGGGGCTCGCGCGGAATCTCCATGCCCATGGACATCAACAGCGAAGACACTGAAATCGTGGACGAGAGCCGGCAGAACGGGGGCGTAGCTGCGCCAGTCGACTCCCTGACCGTGGATCAACAACAGCGGCGGCCCGGAACTCTTCGGCCCCGAGGCGTAGTTCAGTCCCGTCCCGTTGACGTCAACAGAGTTCTCGCGGAATCCTGCCGCCCGAGTTCGCCGTTGAGCCAGGACATGGGCTTTCAGGTTTCTGATCGCCCACATGCCGACGGTGGCTCCGGCGACCGCGAACACCCCGGCGACAGCAGCCGCCCCATATCCTATTCTGCGTTTGACGACGCTGCTTGTCGGCATCAACTCACCACTTCGGTCTGATGTGCTGTTGGAATCGTGGAGCCAGTGCTGCTGGGGCGTTCCCCTGCAAGTCTCAGTCGGTGAGCCCGTCGAGAATGACTTTCGATCCCGACAGTCCGAGACGCGAGGCTCCTGCAGCGATCATCTCTTCTGCAGCGTCGACGGTGCGGATTCCGCCTGAGGCTTTGACGCCGAGGCGATCGCCCACGGTTTCGCGCATCAGTGAGACCGCGTGCGCACTGGCTCCGCCTGCGGGATGGAAGCCTGTGGAGGTCTTGACGAAGCCTGCCCCTGCAGCCTCGGCGCGGCGACTGGCTTCGACGATCTGGTCGTCGCTGAGCGCTGCGGATTCGATGATGACCTTGACCAGGGCGCTGCCGCTGGCGTCGACGACTCCGCGGATATCGGCCTCCAGCGCGTCGAAGTCACCAGCAACGGCCTGACCGATGTTGATGACCATATCGACTTCGTCGGCACCATCGGAGACGGCCTGGGCAGCCTCGGCGGCCTTGATCTCGGGCTTGACCTGACCGCTGGGGAAACCGACGACCGTGGCGACTACCAGCTCGCCGGGATCGGTGACGGGAAGCATCGACGGGGACACGCAGATCGCGAGCACACCCAGTTCCTTCGCCTCGGTTACGAGTGCCTCCACATCGGCAGGGGTGGCTTCGGGCTTGAGTAGTGTGTGGTCGATGATCGCTGCGACTTCGGCTCTGCTGGTCATGGTTGTCCTCCAAGGTCGATGGTGCTGTGTGAGTTTGGGCTGCGTGAGTTGGTACTGCGGTGATGCAATGCGCGTGACGGCGACTCAGGTGATCTTCTCGAGCACGATCGTCTCGGAGACCGCGCTGAGGTCGCCTCCGATCTCGACAGCACCCTCGAGGGATTCGATCGAGCGGGCGAAGCGTTCGGGTGTGGCCGTGTGCAGGGTCATCAGCGGCTGGCCTTCGGCAACGGTGTCGCCGGGCTTGGCATGGAGTTTGATGCCGGCCACGTCCTGGACCGGGTCCTCCTTACGCGCCCGTCCGGCACCGAGGCGCCAGGAGGCGACTCCCACGGACAACGCGTCGAGTCGACTGAGGATGCCGGAGGCGGGAGCAGTGATGACTTCGGTGTTCTCGGCGACGGGCAGCGCGGCTTCGGGGTCACCGTTCTGGGACCGGATCATCTTCTTCCACACGTCCATGGCCCGACCGTCACCCAGGGCCGCACGCACATCGATGTCGGTCTTGCCTGCCAGACGCAGCATCTCCTCGGCCAGCGCCACGGTCAGGTCAACGACGTCCGAGGGACCGCCGCCGGCGAGGACCTCGACGGACTCGCGGACCTCGAGTGCGTTGCCGACTGTGAGCCCCAGCGGGGTGGACATGTCGGTCAGCAGCGCCGAGGTCTTGACCCCGGCCGACTGGCCCAGGTCGACCATGGTCCGCGCCAGCTTCTGCGCCGTGGGCAGGTCCTTCATGAAGGCCCCGGACCCCACCTTGACGTCGAGGACGAGACCCTGGGTGCCCTCCGCGATCTTCTTCGACATGATCGATGAGGCGATGAGCGGAATGCAGTCGACCGTCGAGGTGGTGTCGCGCAGTGCGTAGAGCTTCTTGTCCGCAGGAGCTAAGCCGGAGCCTGCGGCGCAGATGACCGCACCGAGGTCCTCGAGCTGGTCGAGGATGGCCTCATTGCTCAGACCCGCCTGCCAGCCGGGAATGGACTCGAGCTTGTCCAGTGTTCCCCCGGTATGGCCGAGGCCGCGACCCGAGAGCTGTGGGACGGCGACGTCGAAGACGGCGACGAGTGGGGCCAGAGGCAGGGTGATCTTGTCCCCGACTCCGCCTGTCGAATGCTTGTCCGAGGTCGGGCGTGACAGGGCTGAGAAGTCCATCCGCTCGCCCGAGGCGATCATCGCCTGCGTCCAGTCCGCGATCTCGCGAGGTTCCATGTCGTTGATGAAGATCGCCATGGCCAGTGCGGCCATCTGCTCATCGGCGACGACACCGCGAGTGTAGGCATCGATCACCCATTCGATCTGTTCTCTGCTCAGGGTGCGGCCATCGCGTTTGGCGGCGATGACGTCGACGGCATCGAATGCCTCTACGCTCACAGTGTCAGTCCTTCACTCTCGGGGTGGTCCGGTTCGCAGCATGCAGTCGTGCTCGGGAAGTGACCGCTGTGGCGGTCACCGGTGGTCACCATTGATCGCCGAGGTGGCGCTGGGATCGCGGGGCCACCTCGGCGATATCGGGGTCAGTGCTTGGCTGAGCCTGCGCCCGGTGCAGCGGCACTCAGATGATCTGGTCCGAAGGCATCGGGCAGCACCACTGACATGGGAGCCCTGCCGCTGGGCATGTTGAGCATCATCTCGGTGCCGCCGTGTTCGAACAGGAGCTGCCGGCAGCGTCCGCACGGGGCCAGGGTCGCTCCCGCACCATCGACGCAGTCGAATGCCACGATCCGGCCTCCGCCGGACATGAACAGATCGGAGACGAGTGAGCATTCTGCACACAGTGTCACCCCGAACGAGGCATTCTCAATATTGGCGCCGCTGACGATTCGACCATCATCGACGAGCGCGGCCGCGCCCACGGGATAGGACGAATACGGGACGTATGCGTAGCGCATCGCTCTCATCGCCTCATCTCGCAGCAGCGACCAGGTGTCCTCGCTCAGGTCGTCGACCGAAACGAGGGTGGGTTCCACGCTCCACACATGTTCAGAGGCTTCGACATCTGCAGAAGTCATAGGGGATACCTCTCTCTTCAGGGTTGGATTATTTCACGTACGGCACGCCTTCGGCCGCCGGTGGGCGAACCCGGCCGACGAAACCGGCGACGGCGAGGACCGTGACGATATAGGGAAGCATGAGTAGCAGCTCGTTGGCCACCGGAGTTCCGATGGACTGCAGAGTGTTGCCCAAGCTCTTGGAGAAGCCGAACAATAGGGCAGCAAGCAGGGCACCCTTCGGGTTCCATTTGCCCAGGATCATCGCCGCAAGGGCGATGTATCCCTGTCCGGCCGACATCTCTTTGCCGAATGCCAGACCCGATCCGACGGTGAAGAAGGCACCGCCGAGGCCTGCGATGGCACCGGCCATGAGGGTGTTGCGCACGCGGGTGAAGTTGACCTTGATGCCCACGGTGTCGGCTGCCTTCGGGTGTTCGCCCACGGCCCGCATCCGCAGCCCCCACTTCGAACGGAACACGAAGATCTGGAGGGCGATCACGACGACGTACATGATGTAGACGAGGATATTCTGGTCGAAGAGCACCCGTCCCAGGATGGGGATGTCAGACAGCAGCGGAACCGGCAGGTTGGGCAGCTGCTGTCGGGAGTTCCAGAGGCCAGGGTTCTGTGTGAGGACAGTCGAGTAGAGGAAGCTGGTGACACCGACGACGAGAACGTTGAGCACAACACCGATGATGATCTGGTTGACCCAGTACTTCACCGCGAAGAATGTGAGGACCACAGCCACCAGCGCGCCGGCGATCGGGGCCGCCAGCAGACCCGCGTACGGGTTCTTGGCCACCGAGGCGACGACTGCGGCAAGGAAGGCACCGGCCAGCAGCTGGCCTTCGATGGCGATGTTGATGATGCCCGAGCGTTCGCCGACGAGCCCGCACATGGCGCCGAAGATCAGCGGCACGGACAGTGCCAGGGCACCGGCCAGCAGTGTGGTCAGCGGGATCACGCCGCCGCTGCCGCCGCCAGCCCAGGCCAGGAAGGACACGACGAAGAGGATGCCGAAGACCATCGGGAACCATCCGGCCAGGGTGATCCGCTTCAGGGCGAGGTAGATCGAGGCCGCGGCCATGATCACGAGGATGAGCGAGAGGACCAGCCCGGCCACCGTCGAGGACACGACGACATCGGGAATGGCGAAGAGATCTCCGCCGGTTGCGATCCGGAACGTCGTCTCACCGTCACGGCCGATGAGCCCGAAGCAGATGAGCGAGACGAGGGCCAGGATCGAGTAGGTGATCGGGAACTTCCACGCGATCGGGGTCAGTGCCTTGGACTGTGCCGAGGACTTCGCTGCCGGTGTCGCAGCGGCGGTGTTCTGAGCGCTCATGTCAGGCCTCCTTCCGCTTGAGCACCGGTGTGGGCAACCGGAAGATCGACCTCACGAGTGGTGGGGCCGCGATGAGCAGGACGATGACGGACTGGACGACTAGGACGATGTCGATGGGCGTCCCGGTCTGGGACTGCATGAGGTAGCCGCCGGCTTTGAATGCGCCGAACAGGAGACCCGCGAAGAACGTCCCCAAGGGTTTGGACCGCCCCAGCAGGGCCACGGTGATGGCATCGAAGCCGATCGAACCGCTGATTCCGCCGGTGAGTTTGTATTCGGTGCCGAGCACCTGAGCCGCGCCGCCGAGTCCGGCGAGGGCACCGGCGACGATCATCACGAGGATCGTCACCTTCGACACGGAGATCCCTGCCGTGCGGGCCGCGTGCGGGTTGGCGCCGACGGCCTTGAACTCGAAGCCGATGGTTGACCGTTCGAGCAGCCACCACACGAAGATCGTGGCCAGGATGGCGATGATGAAGCCGAAGTGCAGACGGAAAGGTGAGGGCAGCAGCAGGAACATCTGTGCAGAGTCATCGAGTGTCCGTGACTGCGGGTTCGCCGAGTCGGTATGTGTGAACCAGCTCTGCTTGAGCAGGTAGCCCAACAGGTAGCCGGCGATGGAATTGAGCATGATCGTCACGATCACCTCGTTGGCGCCGGTGCGAGCCTTGAGTACACCGGCGATACCGGCCCAGATCGCGCCGCCGATGATGCCGCCGACGGCTGCGATGAGCATGTGCACGACGGGCGGAAGGTGGAGGGCGTACCCGAGGAAGCCCGCGATCGTGGCGCCGAGGATGACCTGGCCCTGACCGCCGATGTTGAACAGACCCGAACGGAAGGCAAGGGCGATGCCCAGGCCGGTGAGGATGAGCGGGGTGCCGCTGACCAGGGATTCGGTCAGGGGCCGGATGGCGCGCTCGGTGGTGCGGGCGTCCCAGTCGAAGATCGCACCGCGAAACAGCGCCGAATATGCTTCCCCGACGGTGGAGAACAGAGTCGAGAAGAAGACCCCGGGTGCCGCGAAGATGTTCATCGCCGCTTCGACGACTTCGGCGTTGGACACGGCGATGAGGACACCGCCGAGGAGAAGGGCGACGACGATGGCCAGCACCGAAACCAACCAGGAACCGGACAGGATGTCCTGCAGCAGATTCGGTTCTCTGTCCGACTCCGCTTCGGCGCTCGGAGGCGGCGTCGCCGACGGTGCCGCCGGGGAGATATCGGTTGTCATTTCGTCTCCTCCGCCGAGGTGGTGGCGCAGTTGTCATCGGGTGCCGCGGTGGCGGCGTCGCTCTTCTCGGGTGCCGCGGTGGCGGCGAGGGCTTCATCGGCAGGGACTCCGGCCATCATCAGGCCCAGGGCTTCACGTGAGGTGTCGGCACCGACGATGCCGACGATGCGGCCCGAGTACATGACCGCGATCCGGTCGGCGAGTCCGTAGACCTCGTCGAGTTCCGTCGAGACGATCAGGCAAGGTGTGCCGGCATCGCGTTCGGCGATGACACGTTTGTGGACGAATTCGATCGAGCCGACGTCGAGGCCGCGGGTGGGCTGGCTGGCGATGAAGAGGCGCAGGTCGCGTCCGAGCTCACGGGAGAGGACGACCTTCTGCTGGTTGCCTCCGGAGAGCGTCGCGATCGGGTCGACGACGCTGCCGAGGCGAATATCGAACTCCTCGACCTTCTTCTTCGCCTCGTCGTTGATGACCGCGGACTTGAGGTTGAGGCCCTTGGCATAGGGAGGACGGTCGTAGACGTCGAGGATCATGTTCTCGCGGATCGTGAACTCGGCGATGATGCCGTCGTTGGACCGATCCTCAGGAACGAAACCGATGCCAGAACCCAGACGGTCCTTGACGGACTTGCCGACGAGGTTCTTCCCATCGAGGGTGATCGAACCCAACCTGGGATCGGTCAACCCGATGATCGCTTCGGCCAACTCCGTCTGACCATTGCCCTGGACGCCGGCGACGGCGAGGATCTCACCACGGCGGACGTCGAAGCTGACATCGTCGACGACGACGTTCTCGGCCTTGTCGACGACGGTCAGACTGCGGACCTGGAAGGTGGCATCACCGGGATCGGCGTCATCCTTCTCTGTCGTCAGGGATACATGACGACCGACCATCTGGCTGGCCAGTTCCGCCTCGGTGGAATCAGGAGAGGCAACGCCTGTGATCTTGCCGCGGCGGATGACGGTGATGGAGTCCGCGATCGCTCTGACCTCACGCAGTTTGTGGGTGATGAACACGATCGAGGTGCCCTGTTCCTTGAGCTGGCGCATGATCGAGATGAGCTCGTCGGTCTCCTGCGGGGTGAGCACCGCGGTCGGCTCATCGAGGATGAGGATCTTCGCGTTGCGCGACAGGGCCTTGATGATCTCCACGCGCTGCTGGGCTCCGACCGGGAGGTCCTCGATGAGGGCGTCGGGGTCGATGTTGAAGTTGAAGCGGGCAGAGATCTCCCTGACCTTCTTCCGTGCCTCGGCGAGGTCGATGAGTCCCATGGACCTCGTCGGCTCATATCCCAACGCCACCGACTCGGCGACGGTGAACACGGGCACAAGCATGAAGTGCTGATGGACCATGCCGATCCCGGCAGCCACAGCATCACCCGGACCGGCGAAGGTCACAGGCTTGTCGTCGAGGAGGATCTCTCCCCCGTCGGCGTCGTAGAGTCCATAGAGGACGTTCATCATGGTGGATTTTCCGGCGCCGTTCTCACCCAACAGAGCGTGGATCTCGCCCGGTTCGATGGTGAGATCGATGTGGTCGTTGGCCACGAACGATCCGAACACCTTAGTCATCCCGCGAAGCTCGAGTTTCACTGCTTCCGGTACTCCTCACAAATTCGAAAACTGCAGGGCCGAAACCACTCGGCCCTGCAGTTTAACCTATTCGCTTATTTGGGCGTGCTCTCGGATTCCACGGTCAGCGATCCGTCGATGATCTGCTTCTTGAGCTCTTCGACCTTCTTCTTCACGTCCTCAGGAACCTTGTCATCGAAGTCGTGGTACGGAGCAAGTCCGACGCCTTCGTTCTCGAGAGTGCCGACGTAGGGCTCGGAGCTGAAACTGTCCTTCTGGGCTTCGGCGACGGTGTCCTCGACCGCGTTGGCGATCTGCTTGACCACCGAGGTGAGGATGATGTCACCGTATTCTGTGGACTCGTACCCGTCGGAGTCGACCCAGACGAGCTTGACGTCCTTGGCTTCCTTCGCGGCCGCGGCTGCACCCAGTCCGACAGGACCGGCGACGGGCATGACGACGTCGGCACCCTGAGAGATGAGCTGCTTGGTCAGCGCCTGGCCCTGACCCTGGTTCTCGAAGTCACCGGAGAACGATCCGTCCTGCTTCTCCTTGTTCCAGCCGAGGAGCTTGACGTCCTTCTTGTTCTCTTCGTTGAACTTCTTCACGCCGTCAGCGAACCCGTCCATGAAGATGGTCACCGAGGGGATCTGGATGCCGCCGAAGGTACCGACCTTGCCGGACTCGGAGGTAGCCGCAGCCACATAACCGGCGAGATAGGCGGCCTCGGCCGTGTTGAAGACGAGAGGTTTGGCGTTGTCCAGCGTCACCGGTTTGCCGTCAGCATCGGAGAAGGTGGAGTCGATGAGAGCGAAGTTGAGGTCCGTGTTGGCCTCAGCAGCCTCCTGGATCGCGTCCTCGAGCAGGAAGCCGACGCCGAAGGTGAGGTTGCATCCCTGCTGAATCATGTTGTCGACGTTGGGCTTGAAGTCCGCGTCACCCTGCGACTCGGCCAGCGACTCCTCTATACCGAGGTTCTTCTTCGCGTTCGTCAGGCCCTCACGGCCTGACTGGTTGAACGACTGGTCATCCCAGCCACCGGAGTCCGACACCATGCAGCCGAGGAAGTCTTCAGCTTTGGAGTCCCCGCTGTCTCCGGATCCGCAGGCGGAGAGAACGAGGGCAGATGCGGCGACAATCGACACCGCAGATACGAGCTTCTTCACGTTTACTCTTTTCTCAAGTTGCTCACGTCCAGCACTGGCGTCGATCGGGGCACAGAGTCCTCCGCCGAGGTTGTGAAACCACTGGATGATCACTCATATTTCAATGAATTTTCCGTCAGTCTAATTCACCTCATGCCCGTAACAGGGGCCTCTAGCATCTGAATCGTCGACACCGATATGAAAACGCAACATAACTTCATCTTCGCTCCAGCCCACCCCGACACTCGACCGCCCCGGGCATCGGCTCCCGCTCCTGTCCCCTGGCTGCCTGCCAGCTACCCGCGCATGCTGGTCCCAGACCTCTTGTGCACTAAACTGGAAGGCGATATGGCACATCTTCTCGGGGCTGAAGCCCTGCACCTCGAATACCCCACCCGCATCGTCTTCGACTCCGTCACGCTCGGCGTCGACGCCGGAGACATGATCGGCATCGTCGGCCGCAACGGCGACGGCAAGTCCAGCCTGCTGGGCATGCTCGCCGGCACCATCGAACCCGATTCCGGCCGCGTGACCTATCGCGGCGGAATGCGCCTGGGCATGCTCAGCCAACGCGACACCATGGACTCCGACGCGACCGTCGGCTATTCCGTCGTCGGCGACATGGACGACCACGAATGGGCCCGCGACGCCAAAGCCCGCGACATCATCGCCGGTCTCATCGCCGACCTGGACTGGAACGCCACAGTCGGCAGCCTCTCCGGAGGCCAGCGCCGCCGTGTGGCTCTGGCGGCTCTGCTCATCGAAGACTGGGACCTGCTCATCCTCGATGAGCCCACCAACCACCTCGATGTCGACGGCATCTCGTGGCTGGCCAAGCACATCAGGAACCGCTGGTCGAAGAACTCCGGGGCGCTGCTGCTGGTGACTCACGACCGGTGGTTCCTCGACGAGGTCTGCAACAAGACGTGGGAGGTCCACGACCAGATCGTCGAACCCTTCGAAGGCGGATACGCTGCCTATGTCCTCCAGCGCGTCGAACGCGACCGGATCGCTGCCGCAACCGAGCAGAAGCGCCAGAACCTCATGCGCAAGGAACTGGCATGGCTGCGCCGAGGTGCGCCCGCCCGAACGTCGAAGCCGAAGTTCCGGATCGAAGCGGCGAACCAGCTCATCGCCGATGTTCCGGAGGTGCGCAATCCGATCGAACTGAAGAAGATGGCGACGGCCCGACTCGGCAAGGACGTCGTCGACCTCCTCGATGTGTCACTGAGCTTCGGTGACCAACAGATCCTCGACAACGTCACCTGGCGCATCGGCCCCGGCGAGCGCACCGGAATCCTCGGCCCCAACGGTGCCGGCAAGTCGACCCTGCTCAGCCTCATCTCCGGTGAGCTCGAACCGGATGAAGGCAGAGTCAAGCGCGGGAAGACCGTGAAGGTCGGAGTCCTCGACCAGCAATTCAAGGAACTCGACGCCATCGCCGGACAGAAGGTCCGCGAGGTGCTGTCGGAGTCGAAGACGAGCTTCAACATCGAAGGCAAGGACTACACTCCGGCACAGCTGCTGGAGCGCCTCGGCTTTGCCAAAGAGCACCTCTCGGCCCGAGTCAAGGAACTCTCCGGAGGGCAGAAGCGCCGCCTGCAGCTGTTGCTGCTGCTCATGTCCGAGCCCAATGTCATCATTCTCGATGAGCCGACCAACGACGTCGACTCCGATATGTTGGCGGCGATGGAGGACCTCCTCGACTCCTGGCCGGCTACCCTGATCGTCGTCTCCCACGACAGGTACCTGCTCGAACGCGTCACCGATCAGCAGTACGCGATCCTCGATCACGGTCTGCGGCACGTGCCCGGCGGCGTCGACGAATATCTGAAGCTGCGTGCCGAGGACGCAAAATCCGGAGGTTCGAAGGGAACTGTCACCGGTCACGGTGCAGGGAACTCCGGCTCGGGCAATGCGAGTTCGTCTGCTGATTCGGGCGCAGACGCACTCTCCGGAGCCGAGGCCCGAGCGGCCAAGAAGGAGGTCTCCTCGATCGAGCGTCGCATGGACAAGCTGAGCAAGCGCATCGCCCGTGCCCACGATGAGATGGCCGACCACGACCAGACCGACTTCGAGGGACTCCAGAGACTCACCTCATCCCTGCAGGAGCTCAAGGACGAAATGACCGAGTTGGAGGAGCGCTGGCTCGAAGCCAACGAGGCTCTGGACGCCTGATGATGAACGGCGAGGATGGCTGATGGCCGATTCGGATCGGGTGCGGGAGCTCCTGCATGCAGAAGATGCCGCGACCAGGAGGCTCATCGCCACACTGTCCTCGGACATCAAGGATCTGTCGGCCGCCCGCGAGGGCGACAACAGCGACGACGAGCACGACCCCGAGGGATCGACTCTCGCCTTCGAACGATCACAGGCTGACACCTTGCTGCGTCAGTCCGAGGAGCGCCTGATCGCCATCGCCGAGGCGGAGCAGAGACTTGAGCGCGGCACCTTCGGAATCTGCACGCACTGTGGAAGCCCCATCCCTGAGGTGCGGTTGGAGATACGGCCCTACGCGCCGACCTGCGTCGCCTGCGCAAGCTGAAGATGCATGTGCTTCTGAGTTGAAGAGTCGAGAACTTTCAAGCTGAACACCCCCTGGATTCCGCCTTAGGGCGCGATGAGTTCTTTCTGCTTCGAGGCGCTGACGCGCTATCGTGGCGTGGTGCCCATACGAGATCACCGACTGGACCGCGCCAAAGGCATCCTCATCTTCACTGTCGTCCTCGGCCACCTGCTGGCCAGGACATCACCGTGGGAAGACGATGTCCTTCGTGCGCCGATGTACCTCATCTATTCGTTCCACATGCCGGCCTTCGTCTTCCTGGCCGGGATCACAGCGAAGTCGACGAGGCTGCCCGAACGTGTCCTGACCTTCCTAGTCCTGCTGTTCACTGTGCTGCCACTGATGTGGGGGTGGATGTGGGTCTTCGACCTCAATCCCGACTACAGTTTCCTCACCCCGTTCTGGTACACATGGTTCCTGCTGTCGATGGCGTGCTGGATCATCACCGTGCCGTTCATCGAACGATTCCCACGAACAATCCTCGTCGCCTCGGTGGTGGTGGGGCTCTTCGGTGGAATTCTGCCGATCCTCGACACGGAGCTCTCGGCGTCACGGTCCATGATCTTCTGGCCCTTCTTCGTCATCGGCAAGCTCTACGGCAAGCAGATTCTCAACTGGGCCGGGAGCCTGCGCATCTGGCAGAAGCTGTTCTTCACCGCGACTGCTTTGGGCGCGATCGGCTACTTCTACCTCGATGAGATCTACTACAAGTGGTTCTACGGCAGCCTCAACTTCGCCCACTTCGATGTCAGCATCCCCGAAGGCGTCGGCATCCGCCTCATCGTCGACATCGGCGCACTGCTCATGACATTGGCGCTGCTCATGTGGGTCAGCGACAAAGACACCATCATCGCGAAGATCGGCCGGAACAGCCTGGCTGTCTATGTCCTCCACGGGTTCGTCGTCCGCGGACTTCAGCCTCTGCTCGATGACGTCGAGGACATACTCAGCTCTCCACTGATCCTCGTCGTCTGTTTCCTCGTCGCTCTCCTCGCCACCTACGTGCTTTCGTGGGAACCATTCGAGAGAGCCCTGCGCTGGTATTCCTCCACCATGACCGGTCTGCTGCTCAAACCGTTTGCACCCTTGCGTCCGAAGCCCGGCAGACACTCGGATAGATCCTCCGGCAGAGGCTAGGAGAAGGCAGCTTCCCACGCTCTTCCCCTGACGGAACGAATCCTCTAGTCTGACGAGAACCTCGGAGTCGCTGAAAATGACTCCGACCGTCATATGACCGAATTGTGTCGATGTGACGTCGGCAACTCGTCCAAAGATGGTTATATGCGCAGAGTTCGGGCCTTCAGCCTGAGCGAGCTCAATCGCCTGTCCTCTACCTTCCGTACGGAGAGCACTCATGACTCAGTCCAACCCGTTGACCCAACGCCTCGATGCCGGACCAGTGATCTGCGCTGAGGGATTCCTGTTCGAACTCGAGAAGCGCGGCTACCTGTCGGCCGGAGAATTCGTGCCCGAGGTCGCGCTCGAATTCCCTGACGCCCTGCGCGCCCTGCACGTGGATTTCCAGCGCGCAGGCTCGGACATAGTGGAAGCCTTCACCTACAACGGCCACCGCGAGAAGATGCGGGTCATCGGCAAAGAGGATCTGCTGGAACCTCTCAACCGCTCGGCACTGCAGATCGCTCGCAGCGTTGCCGATGCCAAACCCGGCAACTTCATGGCCGGAAACATCTCGAACTCGAACATCTGGGATCCCGAGAATGCCGATCGCCAAGCCGAAGTCCGATCCATGTTCACCGAGATGGTGGGCTGGGCCGTGGACGAAGGCGCCGATCTCATCATCGGCGAGACCTTCTACTTCGCCGGCGAAGCCATTGCTGCAGCCGAAATCGCCAAGGCCAGCGGGCTTCCCGTCGTCCTCACCCTCGCTCCCATGGCCTTCCAGGAGATGGCCGATGGTGTCGGCATCGTCGAGACCGCGCAGAAGCTCGAACAGCTGGGCGTCGACGTCGTCGGCCTCAACTGCTTCCGCGGACCCGCGACGATGCTGCCGTGGCTGAAGGAGATCCGCGCGGCAGTGTCCTGTCACGTCGGCGCCCTGCCCATCCCCTATCGCACGACCCAGGATGAGCCCACCTTCTTCAACCTCTCCGACCCCCGCGCCGAGGTGGCTTCCCCGCACGGTCGCACCTTCCCCACAGCTCTCGACCCGCTGCAGACGAATCGCTACGAGATCGGCGCCTTCGCGAGGGAAGCCTACGACCTGGGCGTCAACTACATCGGCGTGTGCTGCGGTGCGACTCCGATGCACATCCGTGAGGTCGCCGAGGCGGTCGGACTGACCACCGATGCCAGCCGGTTCTCAGAGAACATGAAGAACCACTTCATGTACGGCGACAACGAACGCCTCGCCGAGAACGTCGTCGCGCTCGGCTCCACCGCCTGAGGCAAGCAATCAGCAGTACCGCCTGCACGAAGGCGTCTGCGTCTCAACGCACCACAAGTGCCATAACCACTCGCCGCAACGGGAGGTTATGGCACTGAGTGTATCCAGCGCAGCTACCGGTGCCGGCAGCGACCAGCGGGCGGTGTCAGCAACGGCCGGCGGGCGGCGTCAGCAGCGACCAGTGCCAGCAGCAGCCGGCGGGCGGCGTCAGCAACGTCCGGCCATCGCCTAACTGGACTGTGTCTCGAGATCTTCGAGGGAAACCGTGCCCTTGCGCACGGCGCGAAGCACACGATATGTCCGAACCACTCTGGGCAGAGTGATGAGCAGCAGCCCGCCGAGCATGTTGAACGGGATGACGATTCCAAACCATTTCAGCAGATCCAGCATCGTGATATCCGCCCCGGCCAACATGGCCGCGAAGATGACGATCGCGTTGAGGGCACCGTGGAGCATGCCGAGGCCGATGAGCAGCAGACCCGATGCCAGGCTGACGATGGAAAGAACGACGTCGTTCGAGGTGCCCTGTGACATCCGGGTGGACAATGTGACAGTAGCACCGGCCAAGAGCGACAGCGCGATCATCACCACCAAGGAGGGTTGGTCGAGATACTTCATAGCCGTGTCGATCATCGTCGAGTGGTAGTCAGGAAGCGACAGAACCATCAGCCCGGCAAAGGCGAGACCCCCGACGAGGTTGGTCACCAGAGTCACCGCCCACAGGCGGACTATCTGAAGAACATTGGCCTGACCCGCGATCACGGCATTGATAGGCAGCAGAAACTCTTCGGTGAACAGCTCTGAGTGGGCAAGCTTCAACGCCAGCAGACCAATGCCGAAGGCAAGACCGGCCAGCACGTCGGACCCCGTCGCCTGTTTGACCAGAATCATCGCCAGGATTCCCAGGCCCACGTCGACACCGCCGAAGAACCCGGTGACAACGAGCTCAGGCCACTTCCGGTTCAGGCGCTTTGCCCCTGTGATCACGGTCGCTGTTGCCTCATCGACCAACTCGTCTTCGAGGTCGAAGTCATTCGCCCCTAGTCGCTGACGCTGCTCTCTCTGAGTCATTGCCACAGTGTATTTGTGAGACCTGTGTGTTTGTGGGCCCGGTGCAACTGCGGGAGCCGTGTATCTACGGGACTCGCAGTTGCCAGAGATACCAACTTAGAGACACCGACTGATCCGCGATCGATTCAGTCCCGCTGCACAGCTGGAGCGATTCGCCCCTCACTGCACACCAGAAGCGCCAAAACACCCCGTTGCCACGAGATGTTTCAGCGCTCTTTGTGCGTGGTGCAGCCAAGTGGCCGCCTCAGAAAGACCACCAACGAGGCGAAACGCTATTTAGGTGTCTGCTTTGTGCAGCAGACTCCGCTCGTCCGCAGGGACTGTCTGAACTTGCTCAGCCTTTTTGAAGTCGTCCTGCCGCAGGACCAAAAGAGCTATCAGCGAAATTAGACCGGTCGCAACGAAGAAGTACCAAGGTGCGGTGATATCACCAGTGGTGGAGATGAACCATGCAGCAATCAGGGGAGCACTTCCGCCGAAGATGGCCACCGGCAAATTGTACGCAACAGCAATCCCTGTCGACCGGATCCTCGTTGGCAGCAACTCCGTCATTGTTGCGTAGGTGGACGACGCATAGAACCCGAATGAAAGAGCGCAGGCCATGAGCGGGAGGAAGAAGCTCACTGGCGTGGCTCCAGGAGCCGCCAAGAAGAACCACAACATCGACCCAGTAGCGGCGACTCCCGAAGTCAACAGGATCGGCTTCCGGCCCCACCGATCTGACATCATTCCGCCGATCGGCATGACGGCAGCAGACAGCAAACATGCACCGATCACGAACCAGAAGCGCACGGAATCCGAGAACTGCAGAATCTCGCTGATGAAGGTCGACGCATATGTGAGCACGAGGTAGAAGATCGACGCATGGACTGTGATGATGCAGAACACCAGCATGATTGCGCGCATCCAGGACAGCGTTTCGCGCAAAGGCGCCTTTGAGCTCTCCCCTGCGGCTACTATCGCTTGGAACTCTGGGCTATCTTCGAGTTTCAGCCGAATGTAGATCGCGACCAGTCCCAGCACACCTGCAAACAGGAACGGAAGCCTCCATCCCCACACGAGCATCGACTCCGTACCGATGATGGCTGATAGCCCATTCGCGACGAGGCTTCCCAGAAGGAGTCCCAGGACGGCTGTTGTCATGAGCCAACTTGTCGAATGCCCTCGTTTGCCCGGCCCGGCGTATTCGGCGATGAAGCTGGTCACAGTCCCGATCTCGCCTCCTGCGGAAAAACCTTGGATGCAACGGAGGAGAATCAGAAGGATCGGTGCTGCGACTCCGATAGTGCTGTAGGCCGGTAGGAGTCCGATACAACAGGTGGATCCGGCCATAAGTATCAGGACGATCAGCAGAGTCTGTTTCCGGCCAATCTTGTCCGCCATGGGCCCGAAGAATAACCCCCCAAGGGGTCGGATAAAGAAACTCAGTGCAAACACGGCAAAGCTGCTCAGCAGGGACACCGTCGGGTTCTCGGAGGCAAAGAATAACTGCCCCATGTACACGGCCAAGAACCCGTATATTCCGTAGTCGTACCACTCGATGACGTGCCCGGTCACGGCGCCTGCGAACGCTCTCTTTCGGCGTTGGCCGCTGACTTCCTGTATCTCGATTTCGCGCATAGTTCTACCTTTCTCAGACGCGTCGCTGCGTCGACGAGGTACGTCATGACATTGGGCCATAACGCGGAATTGCTGCAATCATCCGCTGGGGCGAGTCGAAGCCGAGTTCGGCTCGACAAACCAGTGAACCTCAGGACTCGGAGACGCCGATCTTGAACCGGCGGATCTTCCCCACGCTTGTGCGCGGGAGTTCATCAATAATGTGCCATTTCCGAGGACGAGCCGAAGGCGCTAGATTCTTCTCAGCCCAGGACGACAAGCTGTCGATGTCGAGTTCGTTCGCACCACTCCGCGCGACAACGTAAGCGTGCGGAACGATATCTCGTATGGGATCCGGAGCGGCGATGACAGCGGCCTCCAAGACCCCTGGCGCCTGAGCAATCACAGCTTCCACTTCGGTCAGGCTCACGTTCTCCCCCGAAACTTTGACGACGTCGTCGACCCTGCCGACGAATGACAGATCCCCGATCTCGTCCGATTTCGCCAGATCACCCGTCAACAGCCATTCGACGCCTGAGTCGTCAGTCAGAAAGCTCCGAGAGGTCGTGACCGTATCGTCAAGGTATTCGAGAAACAGGTCCTTGCCGCGGGTACCTGCCACAGCAATCATCCCGGGCACGTCCCCTGTGACCTCGTCTCGAGTTACAGGGTCGAGCAACTTCACAGCTCGACCTGGCAGAGGACGACCGATCCGGTCTGGCCGGGGAGGCTGCGAACGATCGTATGAGACTATCGCGATCGTCTCTGTCATGCCATATAGCTGTCTGGGCAGCACCCCCGCCAGCTGACTGAATTCCTGATGATGAGCAGGCGCAAGATTCTGCGCGTACCAGACGTGTTCGAGCTTGAGAGGCTCTGTGGCGCCTGGCGTGCGTGCCAGAATCATCCGAATCGGAGCAGCAAACAGACTGGCATGAGTGACACCAAGCTCTCTGGCCTGCTCAACCCAACGACTTGCCGAAAAGCTCGCCGTCATGGCGACCGATGCCCCCACTCTGATCGCCGAGGCGAAACAGTAGTACTGCGCATTCGCATGGAAGAGCGGCAGGGTCACGAACCACCGGTGATACGGGTCCAACGCAGCAGCCTCGGCCATTTCCGTCGCGACCTTGAGATAGTTTCCTTGGGTCAGCACCACACCTTTGGGCTGTGAAGTCGTGCCTGAGGTGAACATGACTGCCAAGCGGTCTGTGGGATCGTGTGTCAGTTCTAGCGCCGAGGCCGAGGTGTTGCCCATCAGTGCTCCCCCTGCGGAAACATCTGCCGAGGACTCTCCAAGTTCGACAATTGGCATCGTAATAACCTGCGATTGCGCGCCGGCTCGATAGTCTGCGCCTCTTTCACTGCCGCAAATGCCAAGGGCTGGCGTGACGCGACCGATCTGCGATGCGATGTCTCGAGACGATGCAGCTGGGTCGGACGGAACCATCCACGCACCGATCTTTGCGATAGCCAACCAGAGTGCGACGAACGCTGGACAGTTCTTCAGACACAGATGCACCGAATCTCCAGCATGAACGCCGTGTTCATCGAGTCTGCCTGCGACCTTGTCGACGATGCTGGAGAATTCGCCATAAGTCCATTCGGAAATAGCTCCGTCGTCGTCACGGAACCTGAGGAACAGCCGTGCACTGTGCTGCGCCACGGTGTTGTCCCAGAGCAGTGAGAAGGTGTCTGCGGAAAGGGACGGGCGCTTCGAAATCACGGTCATGCTGTGGCTCCACTGTCATCGTTGACGTCTTGCGAACTTGTTGATCGTCACAATCATTGCAGGTTCGCAATTGAGCTGATAGGTCGAAGTCTCCGAATTTTCACGGTCACAGTTAGAGAAATCTCTATAAATCATTCATTTGGAGTCCGGGTTCTTAGCGAATCCACTGTCGTATGCCTCCAACGCCCACCGCAATCCGAAGAGCTCATCGATTCCGTGCTCGAAGCCTCCAGTCAGATCGCTGAACTTCTGCAGACGGTATCGGACAGTGTTCTCATGCACGTTCAGTTCTTTCGAAGTCTGCCTCACAGAGAACGATGCTCTCAGCCATGTACGAAGTGTTTCCAGAATGTCGCGGCCAGCGGCAGTGGCCGGACTGAGAGGACTTATGTACCGGTGGATCAGATACTCATTGATGTCCGTGGAATCCGGCACAGCCAGCTTCCAGGCATACGATTCCATACTGTGAACCCCTGACTGTTCTTTGCGTGCCAGCTTCCAGACCTGCTCACAGACTCGCGCCGACCTGACAAGGTGCATCAGTGGTGCGAATGGGCCGATCGCTAAGGGCACTTCCGATACTGTGACGGTCGGGGTTCGAGCAACGATGGCGACAACTCGAAGGTCGATCTGCGCAACCAGAGCCTGCGCTCGAGCTGTCGAGCCCGACGACTTCACATCACGGATGATCTTCTCGACGTCATTGCCAGAGGCCGGGATGGCCGCAACAGCATAGACTCCATCAATGTCCATACCGTGCTTCTTCGCCCGCTGCCTAGTGTCCTCGTCAATGACGGAATCTGTCGTCAACTTGCGCACCAATGAACCGATTTCGAATGACTGCTTCATCGCTTCAGTGCCCGCTCGGTAGCGGTACTCTGCCGCAGCTCCAGCGGTGAACCAATCACCAAGACGCCACAGCAGTGTGGCCCCGTCCAGCGTGTTCTGGGGATCAAGACCGGCAACTGTAGCCTTTGAGATAAACGACTCGTGCGTGGCGCTCAAGCTGATTCGGTAGGCCCGTATTATGTCCTCAATGGGCACGTTCTCGTCAATCCGAGCACGGGTAGTCGCCCTGTGCTCGGCGTTCTCTGAAACCGCGGGAATCTGCCGAGAGATCAAGACGTCCACAGCGCGCCGGGCATTTGTCCTCACTGAAGCAAGCAGTTCATCTCGGGGTACCCCCACGTAGGTTGCCAGCTCCCCATAAATCCGAGAGGCTGCAAGTTCAGCAATGCTGTCTTCATCCTCTCGGATCCTGAGGGCGACTTCCGGCAGCGCCGAGCTCACGTCAGCTCTTTAGATTTCACCACGACAGTCCTGCGCGGTCGGTGTTCCATCACGACTGCGACGTCACGCCGATCGAGTCGAGTGCGGTTTCAAGGCGGGAGATCGAGCCGTCGATGTCGCCGAGCTTGTCGAGGCCGAACAGGCCGATTCGGAAGGTGGAGAAGTCTTCGGGCTCGTCGCAATGCAGGGGCACGCCGGCAGCGATCTGAACGCCGGCTTCCTTGAACTGAGCACCGGTGGCCAGCTGCGGGTTGTCCGTGTGGACGACGACCACGCTGGGCGAAGCGAATTCCGGTGCCGCAACCGAAGGCAGTCCGCGATCGGAAAAGACCTTGCGGACCCGGTCGCCGAGTTCGAACTGTGCAGCGGCAAGCTTGTCGAAGCCGCGTTCCTTCGTCTCGAGCATGATGGCGGCATTGTGCGCGAGCGAGTCAGTGGGCATGGTCGCGTGGTACGGCGCCCGGCCTGCTTCGTATTCGTCGGCGATGAACAGCCACTTCTTCAGGTCCATGGCGAAGCTCGTCGAGGTGGACTCATCGACGGCGGCGCGGCCGGCTTCGCTGAGCATGACGTAGCCGGCGCAGGGCGAACCGCTCCAGCCTTTCTGCGGCGCGCTGATGAGGACGTCGACGCCCAGCTTCTCCTGTGAGGCCCAGACTGCACCCGAGGCGATGCAGTCGAGGACGAAGACACCACCCACGCTGTGGACCGCGTCGCTGACCTGGCGCACGTAGTCGTCTGGCAGAAGCATGCCTGAGGCGGTTTCGATGTGAGGAGCGAACACGACGGCCGGGCGCTCGCGCTCGATGGCGGCGACCACCTCGGCGATGGGGGCAGGAGCCCAGGCCGACTGGTGCTCATCACTGAGAGGCGACGCCTTGAGCACGGTCGTCTCGCTGGCGATGGATCCTGCGTCGAGGATCTGTGACCAGCGGAAGGAGAACAGGCCGTTGCGAACCACAAGGCACTTCTTGCCCGTCGCGATCTGCCTGGCCACCGATTCCATGGCATAGCTGCCACCACCGGGGACGATGGCGACGCTGTGCGCGTCGTAGGCCTCGCGCAGGATGCGATTGATGTCCTGCATGACGGACACGAACCGACCCGACATGTGGTTGAGTGATCGGTCGGTGAAGACCACCGAGTATTCGAGCAGGCCGTCTGGATCGATATCTTCATGTGGCAGAGTCATGTCACCAACATTGCCACGTTCGGCGATTTTGGGCCACTGCCGCTCAGCTGCAGAGACATCGCCGCGGACGAGACGTTCCAGGCGCGGCGACCTCGGTGATCACAGCTGCACCTCGCTGCGATCACCCGACCACAGTGTATGGAAGGTTCCGGCGCGATCTGTGCGCCCGTAGGTGTGGGACCCGAAGAAGTCCCGCTGGCCCTGCACCAGCGCCGCCGAGGCTCTGGAAGTGCGGATGCCGTCGAAATACGACAGCGCCGAGGCCAGGGCTGGAATCGGCACGCCAGAGGAGGCGGCATCGGCGACCGTATCCCGGAGAGCCTGTTGTCCGGAGTTGAGCGAATCCCGGAAATACGCGGCGCCAAGCAGCGAGCTCAGATTCGGATCGGCCTCGAAGGCTTCCGTGATCCGGTCGAGGAATCTGGCCCGGATGATGCAGCCCGCCCTCCAGATCCTGGCAACCTCACCGAGCTGCGTCTTCCAGCCGTGCTCCTGCGCTCCCGCGGCGATCTCGTGGAAGCCCTGCACGTAGGCGAGGATCTTTCCCGTGAACAGCGCTTGCCGCACGGTCTCAATGACCGTGTCACGGTCGACCACCGCCGAGATTGAGGCATCGTCGAGCGCTGAATCGCGGGCTTCCTCGAGCGCCGAGGTGACCGTCGAAGGACCGTCCAACGCCGTCCCGGAGGAACGCAGCACGGAGGCCGCGGACAGCGATCTGGCCGAGACCGCCTCGGCGATGGTGGCGACAGGCACGCCGAGGTCGAGGCCGGTCTTCACCGTCCAGCCGCCGGTCCCCTTGGCTCCGGCAGAATCAGCGATGATGTCGACGAACGGCTCACCTGTGGCTGCATCGGTGTGGTCGAGGACCTCGGCGGTGATTTCAATGAGGTATGACTCGAGGTCTCCTCGGTTCCATTCTCTGAAGACCTCTGCGATCTCAGGAGGGGTGAGTCCGAGCCTGCTCCTCAGCAGTGCGAAGGCTTCGGCGATGAGCTGCATATCTGCGTACTCGATCCCATTGTGGATCATCTTGACGAAGTGGCCGGCCCCATCGGTGCCCACATGAGCGATGCACGATTCCGGGTCCGCCTGTGCGCTTCGCCCGTCGCCGGGTTCGGCACGAGCCGAGGTGGATTCGGCACAAGCCGCGTTGGATTCGGCACGCGCGGCGATGGGTTCGAGAATGGGCCGCAGTCTTGACCACGCAAATTCGGTGCCGCCGACCATCATCGATGGCCCCTCAAGCGCACCGACCTCTCCCCCGGAGATGCCGACCCCGACGAATTCGATGCCGGTCTTGGCCGCGGTCTCACCGCGGGCGATCGTGTCCGTAAACAGCGAGTTTCCGCCGTCGACGATGATGTCTCCGGGTTCGAACACCTGCAGCAGGTCGCTGATCGCCGAGTCCGTGGCCGGGCCGGCGTTGACCATGAGGATCGCCACGCGCGGACCCGACAGCTTGCTGGCCAGATCCGCCGGCGATGAGGCGACGAGGAAGTCCGCTTCGTGATGCTCGGCCGCCAGTGCTCGAGCTCGGTCGACGTCGCGGTCGTAGATGGCGACTCGCGCTCCGGTCCGGCCGGTCAGATTCCGTGCGAGGTTTCGTGCGAGGTTCGAGCCCATCACTCCGGTGCCGATCACGCCCACTTCCGCGGTCATACCCAATCCTCTTCCTCGTGGCTGATGGTCATGGCTGCCAGTTACGGCGAAATGTCCAGTGACGGGTTCTCGCAGCGGTTGACAGTTTCACCAGTCTCATTTAGATTTCTATAAATCTGATTTAATGAGTGCAGTTTAGCAATGTCATCATATTTTTACGAGAGGCCAACTGAGATGGATCTTCCCCCGCTTGTCATCATGGGGGTGTCCGGCACGGGGAAGACACTGATCGGCCGCCGCTTGGCTGCGGAGCTCGGAGCCGCGTTCGTCGACGCCGACGATCTCCACAGCCAAGACAACAAGTCCAAGATGCGTGCTGGAGTCCCCCTCGACGATGAGGACCGGTGGCCGTGGCTGAAGTCCGTGGCCAGTGAACTGACCTCGACTCCACCTCCCATCGTCGCCTGTTCCGCGTTGCGACGCAGCTATCGGGATTACCTGAGGGCACAGGCGCCAGCAACCTTCTTCGTCCATCTCACCGGGAACCGCGAGATCATCGTCGAGCATCTCGCGCGGCGTTCACACGAATTCATGTCACCGACCCTTGTCGACTCGCAGCTGGAGACGCTGGAACCGCTCACTGTCGAGGAAGCACATTTCCTCGCGCCCATCGATCTGTCTCCCGCCGAGGTGAGTCGATACATCATCGAGCGTCTGCCCCACACCACCTGACCACTGTCCATCACCACCTGACCACTGACGAACCTCAAGGAAGAGGCAATTGTGACCGAGATCGAACTCAACTGGACGCTGTCGGCCCCGGCCCTGCTCGGCATCGCCGCAGCAGCCATCGCGGTGCTGCTCATCCTCATCATCCGCTTCAGGCTTCACGCCTTCATCGCGCTCGTCGTGGTCAGTGTGGTCACCGCCCTGGCCGCGGGAATCGCTCCCGGCGATCTGGTGCCCGTCATGTACGAGGGCTTCGGGTCCACCCTTGCCAGCGTCGCACTCCTCGTGGGGCTCGGGGCCATGCTCGGGAGGATGCTTGAACTCTCGGGTGGAGCTCAGGTGCTCACGGATGCGCTCATCAAGGCTTTCGGAGAGAAGCGCGCGCCCCTGGCCTTGGGCCTGACCTCGCTGCTGTTCGGCTTCCCGATCTTCTTCGATGCCGGTCTCGTCGTCATGCTGCCGATCATCTTCACGGTGGCCAAACGCCTCGGCGGATCTCTGCTTCTCTACGCCATGCCATCGGCGATCGCGTTCTCGGCCATGCACATCTTCGTCCCTCCACATCCCGGGCCCGTGGCCGCATCCGGACTTCTGGGCGCGAACGTCGGACTCGTCCTCATCTGCGGCCTGATCATCGCCGTGCCGGCCTGGTATCTGTGCGGGTATCTGTTCGGGCTCTTCATCGGCAAGCGAATCGAAGTCTCGGTTCCCTCGCTCCTGGCCCACGATCCGGCCGAGGAGTTCGCCGACTTCAGGTCCTCACCCAAACTCTCAACGGTTCTCGTCCTGCTTGCCCTTCCGCTTGTGCTCATCTTCCTCAACACCGGCCTCGACTTCGCCGGTGAGGCCGGCTGGGTCGACGCCGAGTCCACTCTGGTCACTTCGCTGCGGATGCTCGGTGAGACCCCGATCGCCCTGCTCATCACGGTATTGGCGGCCATGTGGCTGCTGGGGTGGCGGAAGAAGAAGGGCAGAAGCATGGTCGAGAACATCGTCGACTCGGCTCTGGGCCCAGTCTGCTCGATCATCCTCATCACCGGAGCCGGCGGCATGTTCGGCGGTGTGCTGCGAACCAGCGGGATCGGTGATTCCATCGCCGATTCCCTGGCGACCCTGGGTCTGCCGGTCATCGTGGCCGGATTCGTCATCGCCGCGATCGTGCGCGTCGCGCAAGGTTCAGCCACGGTCGCGCTCACAACTGCGGCGGCACTCATGCAGCCGGTCGTCGTCGGCAATCCGGACTTCTCGAGCCTGCAGGTCGTGGCCATCGTGCTGTCCTTGGCCGCTGGCTCCGTGGTCGCCAGCCACGTCAACGATTCGGGATTCTGGCTGGTCTCCCGGTTCTTCGGCATGGACACGAAGACCACTCTGAAGACCTGGACCGTGGCTCAGACCATCCTCGGTCTGGTCGGCTTCGCCCTCAGCCTCGCCCTCTACGGTGTCGTCAGCGCGTTCTGACCAGCCTGCCTGAGGGTCGTCAGCCTGCCTGAGGGGCGTCAGCCTGTCCGGCGGGTCGTCGGCCCAGCCTGTCTGAGGGTCGTCGGTCCAGCCTGTCCGGAGGGTCGTCAGTCCGCTCTGAGGCGCGGCTGGCCCGCCCAGGCATCTTCCATCTCGGCGAAGGCTCGATCCATTATCTTCGTCATCGCAGCATGAGCTCGATCGGGGTCCCCGTTGCCGATGGCATCGGCGACGTCGAAGTGCCATTGCAGCGCCTCTGGATGGGGAAACTTCGGCATCAGCCCGGCGTGCGTTCGACCGCGCAGGATCTCGGCGACGACCGAGTCGAAGGAAGCGAAGAGTTCGTTGCCGCCGGCTCTCAGGACTGCCCGATGATAGGCGATATCGACCTCCAGCACCGCCTCAACATCGCCCTTGCGTCCGCTGGTGCGCATTCTGGCGGCCAATCCCATGATCTCCTCGGCCGCATCGGCTGAGGCATGGACGGCGGCCAAGTGTGCTGCCTGAGGTTCGATGGCGACTCTCAGCTCGGTCAGGGAACGCAGTTGGAGTGCCGGGGTTGCGGCCATTCTCCACCGCACCACCAGAGGGTCGAGTATGGTCCATTCCCGCATGGACAGAATCACCAGCCCCAAGCGACGGATCGGCTTGACCATCCCCAGGGACTCCAGAACACGCACCACTTCGCGCACCACCGAGAGCGAGACTTCGTACCTCACACGCAGCTCCTCGGCCCGGACGACCGTTCCCGCTTCCAGGTGACCGGTGACGATGTCAGTGCCGATCGAATTGAGAAGACTTTCGTGGAGGTTGCCGCCCGATGTCCGACTGCTCGTTCGTTCGTCAGCTGCAGAGCCCGGACCAGGATCCTTCGCCTCGGCCATCAGTGCTCGATGATGTGGGCGCCGGGGGCAGGTCCCGTGGTCCGCAGCGCTTCCTTGACTCCGCGCGTGGCCTGGAGCAGGACAGCGAGGTCAAGAGCGTGATGGGCGTCGCGGGCGAGGAAGCCGATCGTGGGGCCCGAGCCGCTGAGCAGGGGCAGGAGGGCACCGGCTGCACGTCCGGCCTCCATCACCTCGGCGAGTTCGGGCATGGCCGATATCGCGGCATCGGTGAGGTCGTTGGCGGCCGCGCTGGCAAGGGTGTCCGGGTCGCCGGCGGCGAGCGCCGTGAGCACCTCGGCGGGCACGACCGCTGGTTCGGGGTTCGGGGTGAGTTCGTCGAATCGTGAGTACATCGCCGGTGTCGACAGTTGCCTCGCCGAGGTGGCCATGACCCAGTGGAATGATCCGCGGGTGAGGACGGGGGTGAGTTTCTCCCCGCGTCCGTGGCCGATGGCCGTTCCTCCGTGGAGGAGGAAGGCGACGTCGGCCCCGACTCCGACCGCGCAGTCGTGGAGGATCGACTCATCGACTCCCCCGACGAGGTGGGCGGCACCGCACAGTGCTGCGGCCGCATCGGCCGATCCCCCGCCCATGCCGCCGGCGACGGGGACCTGTTTGTCGATGACGATGTCGAGCTCACGCAGGACGTCGACGTCGCGTTCGTCTTCGAGGGCTGCGATGAGGAGGTTGATGGCCTTGCGGGCGAAGTTGGACTCGTCCTGGGGCACCTCGTCGTCTCCGTAGCGACCGCCGACGACGATCGAGGAGCTCCCGCCGGGGACGAGGGTCACGGTCTCGTTGAGGTTGAGGGCCTGGAACACCGTCGCGAGTTCGTGGTATCCGTCATCGCCGGCCCCACCGACGCCGAGGTGGACGTTGATCTTGCCCGGCGCCTGCACCTTCACCGGCGTCAGGGTCTTCGGGCACGAGTGCAGCTGTGCGCTCATGATCGTGCGCTTCCCGTCGTGGAAGTGCCACCCTGTGCGGCGCCGGCTGCGGCGAGTCGCTCGAAGTCTGCGACGCCGAGGGCTTCGCCGCGCGTCTTGGGGTCGATGTCTGCAGCACGCAGCAGCTCTTCTGCTCGCTGTGCGCTGCCGGCCCACGTCGCCAGGGCAGCGCGCAGGGTCTTACGACGTTGGGCGAAAGCCGCGTCGACGACGCCGAACAGGCGACGCCGCTGCTCCGGATCACGGTGGGTGCGGGTGACATCGATGTGGACGAGTCCGGAGTCGATGTTCGGGGCCGGCCAGAACACGTTCTTGCCGATGCGTCCGGCCAGCGTCACGTCGCCGTACCACTGGGCCTTGACACTGGGCACACCGTAGGTGCGTGATCCGGGGCCGGCAGCGAGTCGTTCTGCGACTTCGAGCTGGACCATGACGAGCACGGACTCCAGGCTCGGGAAGATCTCGAGGAAGTGCAGCAGCACCGGGACCGCAACGTTATAGGGCAGGTTCGCGACCAGCGCGTCGGGGGCCGTGGGCAATTCGGTGACTCTGAGCGCATCAGCATTGACGAGTTCGAAGTTCGCGGCTTCGTCGGCAGCGGCCGTGCTCTGCCCGTGCTCCTCTGCTCTCTTCCCGTACTTCTCAACCGTCGCAGGCAGGCGGGCGGCCAGGACCTCGTCGATCTCAACGGCGGTGACATGGTGCCCGGCTTCCAGCAGACCCAGCGTCAGCGATCCCAGGCCGGGACCGATCTCGACGACGCTGCTGTAGTCCTGAAGCTTCGCGGACGTCACGATCGAGCGCACGGTATTGGGGTCGATGACGAAGTTCTGCCCCTTCTGCTTAGTCGGGCGCAGACCGATGTCGGCGGCGATTTCGCGAATGTCGCGTGCGGTCAATAACGTCACAGCCAACAACTTACAGCACTCATTCCCAGGCACAATCACCGAGCACTCCTGACGCCATTTCCTTATGCTCCTGCAACATCGCAGTCAGACGGCCGACGCCAGGACGATAGGGTGAACGGTATGGATCCGCAGACACTCACCGAACTCCTCGACGTCTCCGTCCTCGACCGGCTCGACCGGATCGAGGACCTGCCTGCCGATGAGCTCGCCCGATCATCGGCGCTGCGCAAGGAAGGCTATTCCGCCGAGGTAACCGCAGGCCTGCTCACACAGGCCCAGCTGCGCAAGGACGCCGTGAAGAAGCTCGGCCCGTTCGCCGAGGACATGCTGTTCACTCGTGACGGTCTGGCCCAAGCCACACGACTGCCGGTGGCCGCCCATCACGCCCGCCGCCTCCTCGGCGAGGGCAAGGACACCGGTGGCGACGAGGGTACCGAGGGCAGTGCTGGTGCGGCAGATTCCACACCCACGATCGCAGATCTGGGCTGTGGGATCGGCGCCGACTCCTTCGCCTTCGCTGGGATGGGCGCCCAGGTCACCGCCGTCGACGCAGACGAGGTCACGGCCGCCATCGCCAGCTTCAACCTCCGCCACCTGGCAAATGCCAGCGTCGAGCACGCCCGCGCCGAAGACATCGACACCTCCGCCTTCGACGCCCTGTGGTTCGACCCGGCCCGCCGCACAGTCGGGAAGGGGACCAAGAGCGGCTCCACCGCACGCATCTTCGATCCCGAAGACTTCTCCCCTTCCCTGTCCTGGGTCATCGACAAGGCGCTCGCGGCGAAGGCCGCAGGTGTCAAACTCGGGCCGGCACTCGACCACAGCCTCATTCCCGATGAGGCCGAGGCACAATGGGTCTCCCACCTCGGCGAAGTCGTCGAGGTCTGCCTCTATTTCGGTGAGGCCAGGCAGCGTCCCGGGCGCAGCGCCCTCGTCATGGGCGAGCGCACACTCCTCGTCCACGAAGATGATCTTCCCGCCGACGATGAGGACGGCGTCGGCGAGCTCGGTCAGTACCTCCTCGAACCCGACGGCGCGATCGTGCGCGCCGGACTCGTCACCGCCCTGTGCGGACCCTTGCAGGCTCGCCGCGTCCACTCGAAGATCGCCTATCTGACCACAGACGTCGAACCGACCGGACCTGCCTCGGCCGGGGTCACCACCTATGAGGTCACCGATGTGCTGCCGGCGAAGATCCCGAGCCTGCGCAAGGCCCTCATCAGCCGCGGCATCGGCTCGGTCGTGATCAAGAAGCGCGGAGCTGATATTGTTCCTGACCAGGTCAGGCGTCAACTCAAGTTGCCGGCCGGAGACAAGGCCACACTGGTCTTCACCCGCCTGGGCGATCGTCATGTCGTCCTCCTGACTCAACCCTGCTGAACCGTCCCAACCCTGCCGAACCGTCCCAACCCTGCCGAACCGTCCCAACTCTGCTGAAATCCCTTCGCCCCACCTCACTAGGAGAATCCCCCATGAACCGCTCCGACGTTCTCATCACCGCCGACGAGCTCCTCGCTCGCCTCTCCGACGACGGATCCACGCCGAGGCTGCTCGACGTCCGCTGGACACTGCAGAAGCCTGATGGCCGCGAAGACTTCACCGCCGGGCACATTCCCGGAGCCATCTACGTCGACTTGGACACCGAACTCGCCGCGCACTCCGAGACTGACCCCACAGCCGGACGACACCCGCTGCCGTCTGCAGAGGCATTCCAGGACCAGGTCCGGGCCTGGGGCATCGATCAGCTCACCGACGTCGTCGTCTATGACGACAATTCGGGCCAGGGCGCCGCGCGCGCCTGGTGGCTGCTGAAGTGGGCGGGAATGAAGGCACGTGTCCTCGACGGCGGCCTGAGGGCTTTCGTTGCCGCCGGAGGCGAATTGGCCGCCGGAGCCGGTGACCCCGTACAGCCGAGCACCGTGACGATCTCCCCCGATTCGATGCCCGTCATCGACGCCGACGCGGCAGCAGCATGGACAGGGGTCCTCCTCGATGCTCGCGCCGGCGAACGTTTCCGCGGAGAGACCGAGCCGCTCGACTCACAGGCCGGCCACATTCCCGGTGCCACGAGCGCGCCCGCCAGCGACAACACCGCAGATGGACGGTTCCTCGACGAGGAGTCTCTGCGGTCGCGCTTCTCGGCCCTCGGCGCTCTCGACCAGCCCGTCGGCGTCTACTGCGGTTCAGGCGTCAGCGCCTGCCACAACGCCTTGGCGCTGGCGACCCTCGGTGTTGAGACGAGCCTCTATCCAGCCAGCTGGTCGGGATGGTCATCCGACGCTGCCCGCCCGGTCGCAACTGGAGCCTGAGGACCCACCGGGCTCACCCGCTTCACGTGCCTCACCTACCTCACGTGCTTCACACGCCGAGCGCCTAGCGTTTAGCACGTGCCGACTCCACCTGCGAACGCCGGCTCCAACACCAACGGGCCGGCTCCAATACCAACGGTTGGTAAGTTCATTTCGATCTCCGCAACAATTTCGAAGTGAACTTACCAACCGTTCGACATTCGAAGCGCGACACGGTCAGCGCGACACAGCACGGCCTAGTCACCGCAGCGCACCAACCAGACACAGTCACCACAGTCAGTCGCCAGCATGGCCGTGACGAGCGGACTCCGCCGATATCGTCGAGTTCGAGTCGGCATTCTTCGTCGCAGAAATGTCATTTTCGGGCTGTTACATAGGCCGATTTGTTACATACAGGCAGGGAAGATGACGAGAGATAGGTCATATCACCACCCGACAGCACCAGGCAAACGGGCAACTGTTACAGAAACTTCAGCGCGGAATAAGCTTCTGACCTGCACTGTTACACACGTCCGCGAAGACTTCTCACCCAATGTAACGAAAACGTGACATTAGGTCACTGATTGGTTACAGTTGTGAAGGTCGGTCTCGAGAGTGCCGACTTCACAGCGAGAACCGCACGCCACGCTCGATGTGAAATCACTAAGGACCGAAAGTGGCGGTTGGGATTCTTTCCAATAGGTGACGAGAGGAAAACGTGGCAAATAAGCAGCATGGCCGCCGAGCCGCAGAAGCCAAGGTCAAGACTCCCTTGACCGAACTGACCGATATCCTGAACGCCAACTCCGCCGTCTTCGGACGCCGTGCAGCCGTTGTCGCTGCCAGCGGTGGCCTGCTCACCGCAGCAGTCCTTCCGGCAGCAGGACAAGGGGCCGATGACAAGGCCGCAGTATCTGCGGAGTCAGAAGCTCAGACGCAGGTCGAGTTCAAGAACCAGTCGGCGACCGTCGCTGCGGACGAAGGCTCGTCTTCTCAGAGCAAGGACAAGAAGCACAGCGCCTCCATCGGTGTCGATGTCGAGAACATCACTGCTGAGGCCGCTCCCAAGCCAAAGCCGAAGCCGAAGCCAGAACCCGTCGAGACCACCGAAGACGAACCAGCCGACGAGCCCGCTCCGGCTCCGGAACCCGCAGAGGACGACTCGGACGACTCCGCCAACACCGGTTCTTCGGACTCCGGCGATGAGGACAAGGGCGAGAGCAAGGACTCCGGTTCCGATGCAGGCTCAATGGACGGCTCGAAGGCGGAGCAGGTCATGAGCTGGGCAGAGAAGGGAACCGGCACGCCTTACGTCTACGGCGGAACCTCCCAGAGCGGTTGGGACTGCTCCGGTTACACCAAGTGGGTCTACGGCAAGGTCGGTGTCGATCTGCCTCGCAACTCGGGGGCACAGAAGGCCGCTGGCCAGGTCGTCTCTCAGTCGGAAGCCAAGCCTGGTGACCTCATCTGGCACCCAGGTCACATCGGCATCTACGCCGGTGACGGACAGATGTATGATGCCGGCTCACCAGGGTCTGGCACCTCGAAGCGCAGCTACAGCTGGATGGGTGACGTCACCTTCATCCGCGTTCTCTGATCCAGTACTACGAAGAAACCCCTCGTCCGCCTTGATGGTCCCAGCCGGACGAGGGGTTTTTCGTGCCCTGCCGCGATGCTGCGGTCTGGGGCGCTGCCTCAGCTGCAGTCTGGGGCCTTGTCGCTTCCGTCGTAGTCGACGGGCAGCTTGCCCGAGGCTCTGAGATCGCCCTTGAGCCATTTCGCCACGGCCTTCAGCGCATTGGGATTGCTGTCATAGGCCGTCACAGCCGACTGTGCCGAGGTATTGCGCATCGTCCACGGTGCAGCGGTGCCGACCGCCACCTCGGCGGAGGCGTCCGGGCTCAGGCTCACGCTCGTCCCACCGGAGTCGACTGTGAGGCCCGCGGCCTTGGCCGCCTGGTTCAATTCGCTCTTCTCCTTCTCGCTGCCGCCGACGATGGAGATCGAGTCGGTGCCCTCGAATGCGCACTCCCCCTTGAGGACCGTCAGGGATTTCTCGGCCACATCGGTGAGGACCTTCTGCGGATCCTCGGATCTGGCTGGCCCGGAGCTGCCCTCTGACTCGGAGTCGTCCCCACCGGAATCGTCGGTCATCGCCTTCTGAGTCTCGGCAGTGGCCAGCTGCATCGCCACCACGCGCTCTGCCTTCTTCTGCAGATCGGACTTCTTCAGGTCTCCGTCCTTCATGGCCTTGGCCACCGCCTTCTGTGCGGCGGCAGAATCCGGTGGCATCAGTGCGAGATCCGCGCCGGCGGACAGCGCCTTGACGGTCTCTTTGCCGCTCTGGCTCTGGTCCACGGCCTTCATGTTGAGGGCGTCGGTGATGATGACTCCGTCGAAGTCAAGCATGTCTCGCAGTGACTGATAGGCCTTCTCATTCAGCGTCGCCGGCGTCGTCTTCGCATCCGGCAGGCCGATGTGTCCCATCATCACCATCGGGATGCCGGCCTTCACGGCGGACTTGAACGGCAGCAGGTCCGTGTCCTCGAGTTCCTTGATGCTCTTCTTCGACACCGGCAGGCTCTCGTGCGAGTCGACGTGAAGTCGACCGTGGCCGGGGAAGTGCTTCGCGGAACTGGCGACACCGCCGAGGTGGTATCCAGTCGTGGCTTGCGCGACCACCTCGGCGGCTGCCTTGTGATCGTCACCGGCCGAACGCACGTTGATGGCTACGTCCTTCTCACCGGTTGTGACATCGGCGTCAGGGGCGAAATCGATGGTGAAGCCCAGGTCGGTGAGGTTCTGGCCCTGCACCTTGGTCGCGGTCTGCGTCAGGTCGGGATCCTGGGTGGCAGAGAGCGCCATCAGCGGTGGGAACGGCAGCGCGCCGGTTCCCAGCCGCGAGACCGGACCGCCCTCCTGATCGACGCCGATCGACACGGGCTGTCCCTTCGAACGCGACGCGTTGACTGCTTCGGTGACACTCTTGACCTGGTCAGGAGTCGGATTCTCGGGCAGATTGTCGGCCATGACGATGACCCCGCCGAGGTTGTTGTTCTTCAGCAGATTGACCCCGGTCTGGGTGTCAGTGCCCGACCAGGTGCCGATGATGAGGGACCCTGCCAGCTCATCGTCGGAGAACGATTCGACGATCTCCTTCGCCTCGTCGGCGAAGTCATCGGGGTCGATGTCTGCGGGTTCGGCGGCCTTTTCAGGTTCGGCCTTCTGTGCCGATTGCGGGGCTCCGGCTTCCCCGGTCTTCTCCGATTGCGGGCCGGGCGTTCCGCCGGAGCAACCGGTCAGGGCGAGCACGGCGGTTGCGGCGATGATGCCAAGTCTGGGGCGCATAGCACCATGCTAATCGTCGAAGATGAACCAACGGTCGAACGCGGACCAGGCGTGCCACCGCTGCTTCGGACGTCGGCGCTGCCTCAGAGCCCCTCTCCGGCGGCGAGTCGTCGGACGGTCTCCTTAGCACCTCGTTCGTGCAGGGAATGCAGAGCCGCCAGGTAGTGCTCGGTGAAGCGGGACTCGTCAGCCAAAGCACCGAAGAACTGCTCCTGCCGGACGAAGGCGAGGATGTCCTCGGCCTGTGACGACGCGACCTGCTGCAGCTCATCGGCATAGCGATCGACGATGGTGAACGCCGCCCCCTGCTCATCGCTGCCTTCGGCGTAGCGAGCCCACGATGCGCAGATCGCGGCCGAGACTTCGACCGGTGCACCTGAGGCAAGATTGTCACAGATGACGGGGACCAGCCATTTGGGAATGCGGTCGGAGGACTCGGCACCGAGGCGAGCCAAGGTGTCGCGTATCTCGGGATTGCTGAAGCGTTCGATGAGAGAGTCCTTGTACCCGTCGAGGTCGATGCCCGGCAGCGGTTCAAGGCTCGGAGTGCCCTCCTCGTCCATGTATCTGCGCAGGTAGACCGCGATATCCGGGTTCTCCATCGCCTCGTGGGCATAGGTGTAGCCGGCGAGGAGACCGAAGTAGGCCAGCCCCTGATGCCCGGAGTTGAGCAGACGCAGCTTCATATGCTCGTAGGGTCTGACATCGTCGACGACCTGGACACCGGCCAGTTCGTACGGGGGCCGGCCGGAGGTGAACCTCTCCTCGAGCACCCACTGGAAGAAGGGTTCGGCGACCACAGGCCAGGCGTCCTCGATCCCGACTTCATCACGCAGATCGGCCCGGTCGTCATCGGTGGTGGCCGGGGTGATGCGATCGACCATCGCGTTCGGGAAGGCCACATGGACGTCGATCCAGTCGGCGAGCTCGGGGTCGACGAGCCGGGCGAAGGCACCGAACATCTTCTTCGCCACATGGCCGTTCTCCGAGATGTTGTCACACGACTGCACGGTGAATGGGGGCACACCAGCATCCCGGCGGCGGCGCAGAGCCTCGATCACATATCCGAAGACCGTGCCCGGCAGCGCCCCCGCGGCCAATGCGGCCACATCGGCGACGATCATCGGCTCCTCGGAGATGAACTCCCCGGTCACCGGGTTGACGTTGTACCCGCCCTCGGTGACGGTGAGCGAAACGATGCGGATCCTCGGGTCGCCGAGGAGGTCGATGAGTCCCTGCGGATCGTCGGGGCCGTAGCGGTAGTCGATGATCGATCCGATCACACGTCGTTCGCGGGTGCCGTCTGGGTGTTTGAGTGTCAGCGAGTAGAGGTGATCCTGTCCGGCCAGTGCGTCTCGCATGCGCACATCGTGAGGCAGGACGCCGGCACCCACGATTCCCCAGTCCGCGGCTCGTCCCGCGCTCATGAGGTCATCGACGACCATGGCCATATGGGCCCGGTGGAAGCCGCCGACGCCGAAGTGCACGATGCCCGGAGTCACTGCGCTCCGGTCGTAGTCGGGGACCGTGACTCCGCGGGCCGCAATCCTGTCAAGGTTCGATCCGTGCAGAGGCAGCACGTCCGCGGCTAAGCGGGCACGGTCAGCGTGTGCAGAATCCGGGGAATTCGACATCACTTCACTGCACCCATCGACAGGCCCTGGACGAGTTTGTCCTGGGCGGCGATGCCGGCGACGAGCACAGGCACCGAAATGATCAGCGAGGCCGCGCACACCTGGGACAGGAACAGTCCCTGCGAGGTGACGAAGCTGGTGAGGAACACGGGCGCCGTCGATGCCGCCGTCGAGGTCAGGACATTGGCGAAGAGCAGTTCGTTCCACGAGAAGATGAAGCAGATGAGGGCCGTGGCTGCCAGGCCCGGAGCGGTCAGGGGCAGCAGAATCTGCATGAAGACACGGGGAAGCCGGGCACCGTCGAGCTCAGCGGCCTCGAGCACCTCAATCGGCACCTCGGTGAGGAATGACCGCATCATCCACACTGCGATGGGCATGTTCATCGCCGAGTAGATGATGATGAGCAGGAGCCAGGTGTCGAGGATGCCGAATGCCTGCGCGACCAGATAGACGGGCAGCAGTCCCGCGACCATCGGCAGCATCTTGGTCGAGAGCAGGAAGAAGAGCACGTCCGACCAGCGTTGGATCCGACGAATGGCCAGCGAGTACGCGGCCATGGTCGACAGAACCAAGACGATGAGGGTGGACACGATTGCCGCGACCGCCGAATTGATGAGAGCAGGCCAGGGGCTGACGCCGCTGCCGCCGCCGAAGAAGTTGGAATAGGACTCCAGCGTCAGCGGCGCGAAGAAGCTGGGCGGGTTCGTCGAGGCATCGGTCTCGGCATGCAGGCTGGTCAGCAGCATCCACAGCAGCGGGGACACGAAGAGGAGGCCGACCAACCAGGCCAAGAGACCGAGCAGGACCTTGCCGATTCGGCGCTGACCCGGGCGTCGCTGCGCGCTCGCCTTCTTCCGGGAACGATTGGCTCCTGGCGAGGCCGTGATGTCTGGGATGCTCATGAGTTCTCCTCCTTGAGCAGAGTGGACGCGGTTCGCAGCGCGAAGGTCGCGATGACAAGTGAGGCGATGACGACGATGACGCCGACGGCGGAGGCGACTCCATAGTCTTGGGCCACGAAGAATTCCTGGTAGATGACATAGGGCAGATTCGCGGTTCCGAGTCCGCCCGAGGTCATCGTGAAGACGGTGTCGAAGTTCTGCACGATGTAGATGGTGCCGAGCAGCGCCGCGAGTTCGATATAGCGTCGCAGGTGCGGCAATGTGATGAATCGGAAGGTCTGACCCGGTCCGGCGCCGTCGACCAGTGCCGCCTCGTAGACATCCATGGGGCGCGACTGCAGACCCGCCAGCATGATCAGCATCATGAATGGGGTCCACTGCCAGACGAGGACGATGCCGATTCCCAACAGCGGATAGGTGCTCATCAGATCCGGCTGCGGGGCGTTCTCACCGAAGACGCTGGTCAGCAGTCCGTTGACCAATCCGTAGGACGGGTTGAAGATCGCATGCTTGAACAGCAGCGCCGCTGCCACGGGCACGATCAGGAACGGGGTGATCATCAGCGTGCGCACGAACCCGCGGCCGATGAACTTCCGGTCAAGGAGAAGCGCGATGGCCAGACCCAGCACCGCCGAGACCAGCACGACCGAGACGGTGAGCCCGATGGTGACGAACACCGCGCGCAGCAGATCCGCATTCGTGAAGACGGTGATGTAGTTCTGCAGGGTGCCGAAGCTGATGTCATCGGGATAGGCGGCGTTCCACTTCATGAACGAGATGACGATCGTGATCGCGAAGGGAATCTGCGTGACGAGGATGACGAAGATCAGCGCCGGCAGCATGGGGACTCGCCGCGACCACCGCTCTCGAGTGCTCGAGGATGCGGGTCTGGGCGATGTGGGCGCGGGCGCCGCCTGAATGCGGCGATCTTGCGCAGGAGCTGACATGGACAACCTCCGGTGATGAGTGGCAGTGGGACCGGGTGCCTGGGCGGAGACGCGAACGCCTCCGCCCAGTGCGTCTTCTACTTCTTGTACTTGTCTCCGACCTTCTCTGCTTGCTTCTGCCCCTTCTCAAGCGCCTTGTCCACCGTGGTGCGTCCGGCTATCGCCGAACTGACGTCCTCGGAGATGCCCGTGGCCAGGTCGGCGAATTCGGGAATGGTCACGAACTGCACTCCGAGAGTCGGGCGCGGCTGCACACCGGGGTTCTTCGGATCTGCCGAGTTGATGGCGTCCTCGGTCTGCTTGTAGAACGGCTCCGCGGCTTTCTGGTAGTCCGGGTTCTCATAGGTCGAGGTGCGTTTGCCCGCGGGCACATGCTGCCAACCCAGTTCTTCGGCGACGGTCTCTTCATAGTCCTGTGACGAGGCCCACGCCACGAACTGCTTGGCGGCATCCTGGTTCTTGCCTTCCTTCTGGATTCCCCAGGCCCACGTGTAGAGCCACGAACTCGACTTCGTCTCCTTCACCGGGGCTGCGACATAGCCGATCTTGCCCTTGACTGGTGAGTCATCGGCTTCGAGGGTTCCCGTTGCCGCCGTCGAGTCGTACCACATCGCGACATGGCCCTGCTGGAGGTTGGTCAGGCACTCGGTGTAACCGGCCTGCGGTGCTCCCGATTCGCCGTGGTCCTTGATGAGATCGACGTAGAAGTTCGTCGCCTCCTTGAACTCCTTGGAATCGACCTGTGCCTCCCAATTCTCATCGAACCAGGTTCCGCCGAAGGTATTGACCACGGATGTCAGGGGCGCGAACATCTCTCCCCATCCGGGAAGGCCGCGCAGGCAGATGCCCTTGGTGCCCTTCTCGGCACCGTCGACCTTGGCTGCCAGATCGGCGACCTCCTCCCAGGTGGGATTCTCCGGCATCGTCGCCCCCGCCTTCTCGAAGATGTCCTTCCGGTACATCAGGAAGGATCCCTCTCCGTAGAACGGCTCTCCGTAGATCTCGTCCTCATAGGTCATCGATTCGGCCATCGGGGCGAGGATGTCGTCCTGATTGAATCCCTCGGCATCGACGACGCCTTCATCCATCGAAGTCAGCCACCCGTTCTTGGCGTAGGTCGGCACTTCGTAGTTCGACATCGAGGCCACGTCGTAGTTGCCGGCCTGCGCAGAGAACTCCTGCCCGATCTTGGCGCGGACTTCGTTCTCCGGCAGCACCGTGTAGTTGACCTTGATGCCGGTGTCACTGGTGAAATGCTCCGCGGTGAGCTTCTGCAGGTCCTGCATCTGCGGATTGTTGACCATGAGAACGTTGACTTCTTCGTTGCCCCCGCCGCTCGAACTTCCCCCGGCGCCACCACATCCTGCGAGTGTGAGCGCTCCGACCACTCCGATGGCCGCCGCTGTGACAGCCCGGCCCGTGACCTTCTGCTTCATCGTAATTGCCTTCCCTCGTCATTGCGGGATTGCTGCCCGCCATCGGGTGTGCTTGACGAAATACATATGAGCATCCGTGCTCACATGTGCAATACTGTGTCATAATCTGAACAGATGTGCAATAGATCACATATGAGCGGCAGGCTGGTCGCTGTGAGTGTGATCTCCGTGAGTTGGGAAGGGAGAGCCGTGAGCACAACACCCACCGCCAGACACCGTCGGTTCCTGGCTCAGCTGGCCAAAGAGCACTATCTCCAGGGCAGCTCGAAGGTGGAGCTGGCCAAGGCGCACGGACTCAGCCGGTTCCAGATAGCCCGACTGCTGCAAGAGGCCGTTGACTGCGGAGTCGTCACGATCTCAATCGAAGCCGATGCCGCCCACGAAGACGGCAGGGCCGAACGGCTCGCGACGACGCTTGGGCTGAGGTCAGCCATCATCGTCGAGTTCGAACACGAGACCCACGCCGCACAGCGAATGGGGCGTGCCGCGCTTTCCTACGTCGATCGTCATGCCCGCCCGGGGATGCGCATCGGACTCGCCTGGTCACGCACACTCGACGCAGCCGCAGAATTCGCCCCCGCACTCCCCCGCTGCACAATCGTCCAGCTCGCCGGTGCGCTTCAACTCGGTTCGCATCGGCCCAGCGCCGGGATCTTCGCCCGGTTGGGACAGGATGCCGCCGTGACCATGGTTCGACTTCCAGCTCCACTCCTGGTCACCGAGGCCGACACCGCTGCCGATCTCAGTGCCCTGCCTGAGATCTCCAGTGCCCTCGCTGCCGCTGACGATCTCGATCTCGCGGTCATCTCGGTCGCCGCATGGGCGCAGGAACAGTCCTCGGTCTGGGAGAAATGCAGCCCAGAGCAGCGAGCGGCAGGGCTGGCCGACGGTGCGGTGGCCGAAGCCTCCGGGCGCCTGTTCGACGCTGCCGGGGCCGAGGTCGACACGATCGACGATCGAGTCATCGCCGTCACCCTTGACCAGCTGCGCAACGCAGCGACAACCGTCGGTGTGGCTCGCGGAGCACAGCGCGCCGAGGCTGTCCGTGCCGCCTGCGCCGCCGGAATCCTCGATGTCGCCATCGTCGACGAGGCGCTGGCCCGAGAGATCCTCGACAGTCCGACGCCCGGGGCACAGGCCGCCCCGCAGGCCGTTTCGAAGAACACCGTGCAGGCCGCCTCGAAGGCACAGATGCAGGCTGCATCGCGGACCGAGGAGCCGTGATGGCTGCCGACCTCGAACCGCGCGAACTGGTCGCCGGCGTTGATTCCTCGACGCAGAGCTGCAAGGTCGTCATCGTCGATCCCGCCACAGGTGAGATCCTGCGCAGCGGATCGGCCCCGCACCCGGTCGGGACGGAGGTCGATCCCGAAGCCTGGTGGTCGGCCCTGCAGGATGCGATCTCTGACGCAGGTGGGTTCGCTGATGTCGCCGCCGTCAGCATCAGCGGACAGCAGCACGGCCTCATCACTCTCGACAGTCACGGGCAGGTCATCCGCGACGCTCTGCTGTGGAACGATCTGCGCAGCGACGCGGCAGCGCGGGCACTCATCGCCGAGATCGGGGCAGACGAGTTCGTCGACCGGGCCGGCATCGTTCCTGTCGCGTCCTTCACCGGGGCCAAGCTGCGGTGGCTGCGCGATCATGAACCCGACAATGCCTCCCGCGTGGCAGCCGTGGCTCTGCCGCATGACTGGCTGACCTGGCGGCTGTTGGGCTACGGGTCAAGCGGCTCGTCCGCCCCACGGGGCCCTGACCTCGAGGCGCTCGTCACCGATGCCTCCGATGCCAGCGGAACCGCGTACTTCTCCGCGGTCACCGGCCAATATGACCTTGAACTCTTCCACACAGCATTCGGTGCCTCAGCACGGGAGGCTGCCGGACCCGATGCTCCCTGGGACCCCGACAGCGCACCCCACACCGCTCCCGTCGTCCTGCCTCGTGTCCTCGGGCCCCACGAGAGCGCCGGTCACACACCCGACGGCATCCTCGTCGGCCCCGGTGCCGGGGACAATGCGGCGGCTGCGCTCGGACTCGGAGCCGGCCCGGGCGACGTCGTCATCTCGATCGGCACCTCGGGGACGGTCTTCAGTCCGACTCGTCTGAAGATCAACGATCCTTCGGGGATGGTCGCCGGATTCGCCTCGGCCGACGGTGGGCGCCTTCCGCTCGTCGCCACGCTCAACGCCGCCCGCGTCCTCGATTCCGCGGCAGTGCTGCTGCGCGCCAGTCATACCGACGTGGCTGCGCTGGCACTGGCCTCGACACCTGGGGCTAACGGCCTCACCCTCGTCCCATATTTCGAGGGCGAGCGTACTCCCAATCTTCCGGATGCGACAGCCCGTCTGGAGGGGATGACCTTGACGAATTCGTCCCCGGAGAACGTCGCTCGGGCATTCGTCGAGGGCATGCTGTGCGGACTGGCCGACGGACTCGAGGCGGTGCTGCGACAGGGTCTGAGCGTCGAACGGCTGCTCCTCATCGGCGGGGCAGCCCGCAACCCAGCAGTGCGAGAGGTGGCCAGAGACATCTTCACCGTCCCCATCGACGTCCCCGAACAGGCCGAGTACGTGGCCATCGGGGCCGCCCGTCAAGCGGCCTGGACACTGACCGGAACCTCGCCGAGGTGGCAGGTCGAGCTCGTCGCGACTCTGCACCCGAGACCATCACGTGTACGCGAGCAGTACCGCTCTTACGCCCACACCAGCGTCACTGCCGATGCCGGCGAAGCTGCCGATGCCGGCGTCAACGGCGACACTGCTGGCAACACAAACACCGGCGGCACCACGCCCGCCGCCGAGAACTCAGACAATGATCACCGCGGATCGTCGGGTGCCCACGCACCCGTGGAAGGTTGAGATTCACCATGGCAACAGTCACGTTCGATAAGGCAATGCGCCAGTACCCAGAGGCGCTCACTCCATCGGTCAACGAGATCAGCCTCGACATCGCCGATGGCGAGTTCCTCGTCCTCGTCGGTCCCTCAGGCTGCGGAAAATCCACGACTCTGCGCATGCTCGCAGGCCTCGAACCTGTCGACGGCGGGCACATCAGAATCGGTGAGGACGATGTCACCGGGGTCTCTCCCCGCGAACGCGACATCGCGATGGTGTTCCAGAACTATGCGCTCTACCCACATATGAGCGTCGGAGAGAACATGGCCTTCGCTCTCAAGATCGCCGGTGTGGGCAAGGCTGAACGCAATGAGCGCGTCCGTGAGGCCGCCCAGCTGCTCGACCTCGAGCCCTACCTCGATCGGAAGCCGAAGGCTCTCTCCGGCGGGCAGCGGCAGCGCGTGGCCATGGGACGTGCCATCGTGCGCTCTCCGCAGGTGTTCCTCATGGACGAACCTCTGTCCAACCTCGATGCCAAACTGCGGGTCCAGACACGTGCACAGATCGCCTCGCTCACCCGCCGCCTCGGCGTCACCACGGTCTACGTCACCCACGACCAGGTCGAGGCGATGACCATGGGCGATCGCGTCGCGGTGCTCGCTGACGGACGGCTGCAGCAAGTGGACACTCCGAGAGCCCTCTACGACCGCCCCGCCAACCTCTTCGTCGCGGGCTTCATGGGCTCTCCGGCGATGAACCTCATTGACCTTCCGCTCCAGGACGGGGCGCTGCACCTCGGCGAGTCCGAGATCCGGTTGAGCCGCATGCAGCTGACGGAGCTCACGGCTGATCGGGTGACGGCCGGAATTCGACCGGAGGACTTCCGCCTCGAGCCGACCGGCGGCCTGGAAGTCAGTGTGGATCTGATCGAAGAGCTCGGCGCCGATGCCTACGTGCATGGTCGGGCGACGACCGGCAGCGATGACAATCCGATCGTCGCCAGGGTCAGCGGGCGCACGCGCGTGGCCAGAGGTGACAGGGTCAGAGTCGTCCCGGAGCTCTCGCGCCTCCACCTCTTCGATTCGCAATCCGGTGCACGACTGTCTGATGAGAGTGAGCATGCAGCCTGAATGTGACGGCCGATAAGCGGTCAGAAGCCAGAAAACCCGGCGCGGAATACTATGATCGGTCCATGGTCGATTTCGCACGCTCACCCCGCTCCACCATTGGAGTCGAATGGGAACTGGCTCTGTTGGACAAGGACAGCCTTGATCTGACTTCCGCCGCGGAGGTTCTCCTTGCCGATGTCGCGCAGCGTGCACCCGAGTTCGAGAAGCGGATCGTGGGCGAGATGCTCACGAACACGATCGAACTCGTCACCGGTGTCCACAAACAGGTGTCCGGAATCGCCGAGGATCTGGCCGCGTCCATGGGTGCTCTGCGCACGCTCACTGAGGACCGTGGGATCGAACTCATGTCCGCTGGCACGCACCCGTTCGCCCAGTGGCAGTCCCAGGAGGTTCGCGCCAAGGATCGCTACCTCGAGCTCGTCGACCGCACCCAGTGGTGGGGTCGGAACATGCTCATCTTCGGCGTACACGTCCACGTCGGAATCGACTCCCGCGACAAGGTGCTGCCGATCGTCAACGCCCTCCTCGCCTACGTCCCCCATCTTCAGGCGCTGAGCGCATCATCACCCTTCTGGGGAGGGACCGATACCGGCTACGCTTCGAATCGGGCGATGATGTTCCAGCAGCTGCCGACCGCGGGACTGCCGTTCCAGTTCGAGGCGTGGTCGGACTACGAGAAGTACGTGGCCGACATGCTCACCACCGGCATCATCGACAACATCAATGAGATCCGCTGGGATATTCGTCCCGCCCCGAACTGGGGAACTGTTGAGGTCAGGGTCTGCGACGGTCTGCCCACTCTCGAGGAGATCACCGCGATCACGGCCCTCATCCAGTGCCTCGTCGACGACTTCTCCGCTCGCCTCGATGCCGGTGAGACCCTGCCGACGATGCCGGACTGGTTCCACGACGAGAACAAGTGGCGTGCCGCCCGTTACGGAATGGACGCCATCATCATCGAGAACGCCGAAGCCGATGAACGCCTGGTCACCGAATGCCTGGCCGATGAGGTCACGCGCCTGGCCCTGGTGGCACAGCGACTGGGCTGCGTCGACGAACTGAACTCCATCACTTCGATCATCGACCGCGGTGTGCCCTATCAGCGGCTGCAGAACGTGTTCAAGGACAGCGAATCACTCGCAGAGGTGACTCGTTGTCTGATCAGCGACCTGCGCACCTCGTATACCTGAGGATTCACACCAGCTTCCGCTCCGAACGGAGCTGGACAACTGGCTGCAATGCCCACAGGTGGGCCGCAGTGCTCACAAGTAGGGGCGGAGGAGTTCCAGCAATTCCGGCAGGGACGCAGCGACACCTGAGTGCAGCTTGAGATCCGTGAGCCGATCGATAGGCACCCAGGCGAGCTCGATGCTCTCAGGATCGCTGATGACCGGTTCGAAATGACGCACGGCCCGGGCGATGACAGTGGTGTACGACCAGTCCCCGAGATCGAGGACATGGGTCTCGAGAACTTCGATGCCCGAGGCGTCGCTGTCGGGGACACCTGCTTCTTCCCAGGACTCCCGGATGGCCGCGTCGAGAGCGGATTCGCCCAAGTCACGGGCGCCACCGGGAAAGCCCCAGGTTCCTCCCTCGACCGACCACAGGGCGCGGTGCTGCATGAGGATCCCCTGCGCGGGGTCAAGCAGCATCAGTCCTGCTGCCCCGTTGAGTCCCCAGTGCTTCTGCCCGTCCGAGCCGAGAGTCCACCCATCGCCTGATCGCCGAGGCGGCAGGTAGTCCGGCAGATCCTTCGAGTTCGGACCGTATGCGGTCTCATCGCGTGAGGCACCGCTGCGTTCGTGAGTGTAGGCGTTCTGGTCGCCGGCGTTGGGATCAGACAAGGACATGATCGACATCCAATGAAGAGACTGCGGCAAATGACAGGTCGCTGGGTCCGATTCCACGGCGGACGAGTTCGGCACCGAGAGCTGCGACCATGGCTCCGTTGTCCGTGCACAGACTCAACGGCGGCACCCTCAGCTCCACCCCAGCCTCGGCGCATCTGGCTCCGAGGACCGCGCGCAGGTGGGAGTTCGCGGCGACTCCCCCGCCGAGGACGACGTGGCTGATTCCGGTGTCGGCCGCCGCCAGCAGGGTCTTGGTCACGAGGACGTCGACGACGGCGTCCTCGAATCCTGCTGCGATGTCGGCGACCCGCAGGTCCGTGCCCAGTGTTTCGGCCTTCGTGACCTCGCGCAGTGCGGCGGTCTTGAGTCCGGAGAACGAGAAGTTGAAGCGACGTTCGGGATCGCGCAGATCCTGCTTCTTCGCCAGTCCGCGGGGGAACTTCACAGCGGTGCGGTCACCGGGGATTCCGCTGCCGTCGAGCGCTCCGAGAGCGGCCTTGGAGATGTTCGGCCCACCCGGGTAGTTGAGGCCCAGCAGCCGTGCGGTCTTGTCGAAGGCTTCGCCGGCGGCATCGTCGATCGTGGCGCCGATGAGTTCGATGTCATCGACGACGTCTCCGATGCGCAGGATCTCGGTGTGCCCACCGGAGACGAGGAGTGCGATGGTCGGCGTGGTCAGGCCGTCGACGTCGGTGGCGATGAGGTCCACCGCCACATGTGCGGCGAGGTGGTTGACCCCGTAGAGCGGCAGGTTGAGTGCCGCGGCGAGACCCTTGGCGGCACCGACTCCGACCATCAGCGCACCGCTGAGGCCGGGCCCAGCGGTCACGGAGATGGCGTCGAGGTCGCTCAGCGCGACGTCTGCCTGATCGCAGGCCGAGGCGATGGCCGGCCCGATGGCCTGGACGTGTGCCCGTGAAGCAACCTCGGGGACCACACCGCCGAAGCGAACGTGTTCATCCATCGAGGAGGAGACCGTGTTGGTCAGCAGCGTCCGGCCCCGAACGATTCCGACTCCGGTTTCGTCACAGGATGATTCGATGCCCAGCACCAGCGGTTCGCTCATATGTCGTTCGCCCCGTCCTCGCTGTCGTCCGTTTCGCTGTCCTCGAGTTCGAGGTCCGCGTAGAGCGCAAGCAGCTCTTCCTCACCGGCCTCGGCGACGTCGAGGCCAAGGACCCGAGCGAACAGGCGCAGGTGGGTGTCCCACATCGGTCCGAAGTCCGCGGCCTTGAGGCGAGCGCTTTCGACGTCGGGCGCGGATTGGGTGAAGATCAGGAGAGTCGCAGCCCCGTCCGTGAGTTCGAGTGCGAGCAGCGCCACCCCCAGCACGCCGAAGTCATCGAGCTCGACGAGGACATGGTCCTCAACCTCGCAGCTGAGGATCTCACCGTTCAGTGTGGTCTCACCGAGGTCGAAGGTGATCGCAGGATTGGGATCTTCTGCGTCACTGTTCTCAGAGTCATCTCTGTCCGTGCTGGCTGCGGCTTCATCGACAGTGAAGGACGCGAACCAGGACCTGGCGGTTTCGCTGTCGACGAGCTTGGACCAGACGGTCGCAATGTCGACCGCCAGCGGCAGCTCGATGACAAGATCGGTGCCGTTCTCCCATTGCACAAGGCGTGAACTCGTGCTCGTCATGCTTCCACCCATGCTTCGTTGAGGGCCGTGATCTCGTCCTCGGCCAGCTGCAGCTCGGTTCCCGCGAGCAGTTCGCTCAGCTGCTCGGGGACCCGCGCCGAGGCGATGGTGGAGGGAATGAAATCGTGTGACAGCTGCCAGGCCAGTGTGGTTGCGGTCATGGTTGCGTTGTGCGCCGAGGCCACGTCGTCGAGGATTTCGAGGGCGCGAAGTGCCTCTTGGTTCTCGAGGAAATCGGCGACGCGTTCACCGCGCACGCTTCCGGTGGCGTCTCCGCCGGTGTGCTTTCCCGTGAGGAAACCCGAGGCCAAGGAGTGGAAGGGCAGTTCGGCGATGCCGTTGGACCGCAGGTAGGCCTGCTTCTGTGCATCCACCGCACTGCGAGCCACGAGGTTGTACCGGTCCTGGACGACGCGGTAGCACGCCAGTGAGTACTTCGCGCTGATCTTCATGGCCGACTGCAGGCGATCCAAGGTGAAATTCGAGGCGCCGAGGTAGCTGACCTTCCCGGAGCGCACCAGTGCGTCGAAAGTCTCCGCCACCGCCACCTGATCGACGCTCTCATCGTCGGCGTGGGCGTAGTAGACGTCGACGTGGTCCGTGCCGAGACGACGCAGGGAGGAGTCGATGCATTTGCGGATATTGGCTGGGTCGAGCCCCTTGTGCTTCGGATGCATTCCGACCTTGGTGGCGATGACCATGTCATCGCGGTTGCCACGCGAGGCCATCCATTCGCCGATGATGGTCTCCGACTCGCCGCCGGAGTTGCCGTCGACCCACACGGAGTAGGCATCCGCTGTATCGATGAAGTTTCCGCCCGCCTCGGCGTAGGCGTCGAGGACTGCGAAGCTCTGATCCCGGTCAGCACCCCAGCCGAAGGGATTGCCTCCCAGATGCAGGGGGTGGACCATCAGATTCGTGTCAGCAAGTTGCACTCTTTCCATGGCTCCAGCCTACCCTCGGCACAGGTCGGCGGCGGTATTGGGCGCAGCTTAGGGCAGGCTCGACTACGATGAAAACAAGCGCTGCAGCAGCCCTGACCATCGAGACACTTCCGGATCATCGATCTCTCAATGAGGAAACATCATGACTGAACTATTCTCAGCTCGCCTCAAGGCCAGCACAGCCACGATCCACGACGAGGTCGAGCACACGAATTTCATGGTCGATCTCATGGAGGGCAGGCTCGACGCACGCGCCTACGCTCTCCTGCTCAAGCAGTACACGGTCATCTACGCAGCCCTCGAGGCGAAGTCCAGGGAGTTCGCCGAGGACCCGATCTTCGCACCCTTTCACGATGTGAATCTGTTCCGAGGTGAGCGCATCGTTCGGGACCTGCAGGAACTCATCGGCTCGGAGGAGTTCACGCTCAACGACTCAGACCTGCCCATCACCGGGGGCGCCGAAGCATATGCACGCCATCTCGGCCACATTGACAAGCCTGAGCAGGTCATCGCGCACCACTACACGCGCTACCTCGGCGATCTCTCCGGTGGGCAGGCCATCGGAGCGCTCATGGGCAGGCATTACGACATTCCTGCCGACGCGCTGACGATCTGGGACTTCACCGAACTCGGCAAGACGAAACCGTACAAGGACTCCTACCGTCTGCGCCTCAACGACATCGCAGGCACCGGTGGGAACGAGCAGATCGTCATCGATGAGACGATGACCGCGTTCGAACTCAATGGCGAACTTCTTTCGGAGCTGACGTCTCTGTCCGAGCGTCCCGCTGCCGACCGTCCTGCCGCTGCCGGTCCCCCTGCTGCCGGTCACACTGCCAGCCGTCCCGCTGCTTCGTCTGTCTCCTGAGCTGTGCTCGGCCGCTCCTGACGGCGGAACCGGAGGATGTAAGCTGAATCCGCATCCCCGCTGCAACGACGACCAGTTCGAGAGACAGACATGGATTCACACCAGTTGTTGGCATGGGCCCTTGTGGCCGTGATCGGAGCTGCCACACCCGGGATCGATCTCATGATCGTCCTCCGGTCAACGCTGCTTCACGGCAGGCGCTCCGGTTTCGCAGCCGTCATCGGAGTCGAAATGGGTCACGCCGTCTGGGCGATTGCCAGCCTCATCGGCCTCACAGCCCTGCTGGCGGCGTCCACCCTCGCCTACGACGTGGTGCGGATCGCCGGAGCCTGCTATCTGGTCTGGCTCGGATGCACCGCGATCTGGAAATCGCTGCCCCGCAACCGGGCAACGGCCACCGAGGCTGAAGATCTTCCCTCACAGAGCGCTGTCAGTGCGGTCCGCAGCGGCATGACCAGCAATCTCCTCAATCCGAAGGTCGGGGTCTTCTACATCAGCATCCTGCCCCAGTTCCTGCCGACAGTCCCGACGGCCGCCGGTTGGGGTGTGCTGCTCGTGGCCATCGCACTCACCATCGGCACGGTGTGGCACGCCGCCATCGTTCTACTTGCCACCCGTGCCCGCGGCATCCTCACCCGTGAACGGGTCAAGATCTGGCTCGATCGCACGAGCGCCGCGGTGATGATCGCTCTCGGCGTGCGCCTGGCGACCGAAGCTCGGGCGTAGACCGACCACTGTGAGTAGCCTGCCGACTGCACGCAGCTTGAGTCCGTGAGCGCCCGGCGACTCCGACTTACGGGTGGAAGCGCATGAGGATCGCGTCGGCACCCGGATAGTAGTCGGGGCGCCTGCCCCATTCGGAGAATCCGAAGGATCGGTAGAGGCCCAGTGCCGGTTCGTTGTGCTCATCAACTTCGAGATGCACGGCTTCGGCTCCTCGGCTCAGGGCCCAGCCGATCCCGGCTCGGAGCAGCTCTCGCGCGATGCCCTGACCGCGTCCAACCTCGGTGGTGGCAATGGTCATCACGTCCGCTTCACCGCCGGCGGCTGACATGACGATCCACCCGGCCAGCGCCGAGGTGGGGGTCCGTGCCGCGAACATCGCCGTTCCAGCCTGAGCCTTCACCGCCCAGTAGTACGTCAGCGTCCACGCTGTGGGGCCGAAGATCGCGGCATCATGGTCCGCGACCTCGTCGAGATCCCACCAGCGCAGTTCGTCGATGCCTGCCTGTTCGTGCGGCGCGCCCGTGCTCATCTCCCGACACTCATTTCAGGGCATTCATGTCAGTGGGCTCATTTCAGAGTGCTCTCACGCACCGGGGTCGACTTGGCGTCGGGCTCGCGCAGGTATTCGGGAACCGGTTCGGCCAGCTCTCGCCCGGCCGTGATCTCGCTGGCTGCGGCGAAGGCGAGGTATTCAGCGCGTGGGTCGACGATCGCAGGGAAGCTGGACTGCCCGAGGACCTCGGGATAGAGGAGAAATCCGCGGCCGAGGCGGCCGCTGATGTCCGTCTGGCCCTCAGCTGCGAGGACACCGTCGACCTCGGTCGGCTTCGCGACGAAGGGTCCGGCCCGCAGCGACGCGTCGCAGCTCTCGTAGACGCTGAAATAGACCTCCTTGCGTCGTGCGTCCGCGGCGATGAGCACCGGCCCCTTGGTCTGAGTATTCGTTCGGCGCAGCTCCTCGGCGAGCGCGGCCTGGGACAGAAGGCCCCTGACCGGGATCCCACGAGCCTGACCGACCGCGATGGCCGCGGCGATGCCCACGCGCAGCCCGGTGAATGGTCCCGGACCGATTCCGGTCACGACGAGGTCCGGCTGGGCCGAATGCGCAAGCACCTTGGCCAGAGCGGGTCCGATGAACTCGACGTGCCTGCGCTGGTCATCGGCTTGCACTGCCGCCAGGACCGTCCCGGATTCGGTGTCGACCAGAGCCACGGAGGCGGCCTGGGAGGTGTCGATGCTGAGTATGATCACTGGCTGTCCTCCTCGTCGGCGGACCCGTCTGACCCGTCGAATTCGCTGACCTCGATCGCTCCTGCCAGCGACCGGAGCGAGTCTCTCACCTGCTGGAGCCGTGCATCCCAGGAACTGCCGTGGCCGTGCAGTTCGACGAGGCGGCGTTCGTCCTCGTCAGGGTCATTTTCGTCAGCGTCATCCTCAGCCGCGTCGTCGGCAGTCGCGTCTGCCGCCTCGTCGCATTCGACCCCGCCGCCGTCCGCTGCGAGGTCGAACATGGGCGTGATCGTCAGTCCGAGGTAGTCGCTGCTCAGCTGTTCGGCGAGCCCCGCACCCCATTCGACGACGGTGATCGACTCGTCGAGCTCCGAGTCGAGGTCGAGGTCCCCGAGTTCCTCGGCGTCAGAGATCCGATAGGCATCGACGTGGACGAGTGCGGGGCCCTCGTTCAGCGAAGGGTGTTCGCGGGCGATGACGAAGGTGGGTGAGGTGATTCTCCCGGCGACTCCCAAGGCACGGCCCAGGGACTGCGTGAATGTCGTCTTCCCCGCGCCGAGGTTGCCGCTGAGGATGAGGAGATCACCTGCCCGCAGGTGCCCGGCCAGTGCTTCGGCGAAGGTCCTCATCTGGTCAAGGGACGTCAGCTGAAGCTTCATCGCAGACCCCCGCCGTCGACAGGATGCGGCTCCACTTCCACGCGGTCGACGCGTTCGCTGATGCGGGTGACGATCTCGTAGTTGATCGTATCGGCCCAGGTCCCCCATTCGGCCGCACTGGGACCGTCGGGGCCGAAGATGACGACCTCATCGCCGATGGAGACTTCTCCGGCACCGACCTCGACGATCATCTGATCCATCGCGATCCGACCGATGACGGGATAGCGGGTGCCGCGGATGGAGACCTCGGCCCTATTCGATGCCGAGCGAGCGAGCCCGTCGCCGTAGCCGCCGGGAACCAGCGCGAACCGGGTGTCGGCCGCCGCCGTGAACGTGAACCCATAGGATGCGCCGTGACCGCTGGGGACGTCCTTGAGATTGACGACCTGGGAGACCAGTCGCATCACCGGCACCAGTCCCAGATCCTGCGAATTCTGATCGTCGAGCGGGGACAGACCGTACAGTGACAGGCCCACCCGAGCCGAGGTGCCCGGCAATGGTGAGAGTGTGAGCGCGGCCGGCGAGTTCGCAATGTGGACCTCGAGTCCATCCGATTCGCCGAGGCGGCCCTGGGCCCCGTCAAGCACCGCTGTGAGCTCCCGGTAGGCTGAGTCGAAGACGTGCGTCTGCTGCGCGGTCTCAACACGTTCGGGTTCATCCGCGACGGCGTAGTGGCTCATGATGCCCACGATTTCAAGATCCGGGGCAACCGCACTCGCATCGGCCTCTTCCGACTCGGGCCCGGCATCCAGGCTCTGCAGCTTCTCGAGTGCACGCTTCCAGTCCGCAGGCGCCAGGCCGTTGCGTCCGAGCCCGGTGTCGACCTTGAGGTGGAGGCGGGCGGTGGAGTTCGTGCGGCGGGCCGCGTCTCGCAGTCGATCGAGGCTGTCCACTGTGGACACGCCCAGCTCAATGCCGGCGGCAACGGCAGCGTCGAGGTCAGTGGTCGGTCCGTACAGCCATGCTGTGATGGCGACGTCGTCTCCCAGCAGCTCGCGCAGGTGCAGCGCCTCACTGACAGTGGCCACGCAGAAGTCCCGCCACCCGGCGGCGAACAGCGCCGGAGCGACGATGTCGATGCCGTGGCCGTAGGCGTTGGCCTTGACGACGCATTTGAGTCGGGCGGGGGCGAGCCGTTCGGCGAGGGCCGCGGCGTTGGCCCGCAGCGCGGCCACGTCTATCTCGGCCCTGACCAGTGCCCCTGAGGTATCGGTTGATGTCACTGGATAAGAATACCGTGGACCGTCATCTTTCATTCCGACAGGGAACTGTTGACCCGATCAGAGATGTGCTCACTTCGCTCGATCAGGGCCCCTCTCACTCGATCAGAGATCCCCTGTGGATGAGCTCCCCAGCCACCTCGGCGACGGCATCGCCGAGTGCTCCGGCGTTCACGGCCCGTCGACCCGCAGCATTGTGCACCAGCACCCCGAGACCGACGATGTGGGCCAGTTCGCGTTCAGGGAGCGGTGGCTCATGCTGATTCTTCGCGTGGAAGGTCGCGACCAGAGCACCGATGATCCCGGCCAGCACGTCCCCGGACCCCGCGGTGGCCAGGCTGGCCGGTCCGGCCTCGGGGAGCACACAGAACCCGTCCGGGGCGGCGATGACGGTCTGGTGTCCCTTGAGCAGGACGATGCAGCCGCTGGACTGTGCGGCTCTCTGCGCCCAGCCGATGGGGTCGGCGTTGATCCGGCTCGAGGTGATGATCTCACCGAGGAGGCGGCTGAGCAGCCGCGCCAGCTCACCGGCATGCGGAGTCAGGACCACGGGCCTCTCGGCCAGCCATGTGCCCTTGACCGATTCTGCGCGTCCGACCATGTCCAGCGCCCCAGCGTCGAGGACGACGGGAACGTTCGTGTTCGCCAACGCGTCGACGCACGCGTGGACGTATTCATCCTCCGGGTTGCCTGGGCCCATGACCACGGCGTTCATGCGGCCCGAGGCGGTGACCACCTCGGCGTGGAGGCCGATGACGTATTCGGCGACCATCTGCGATCCCAGGGACCGGACCATGCCGACCCCGCAGTTGACCGCCGAGGTGGTGGTCAGCACTCCTGCACCCGGGTACTCCTCAGACCCGGCGAGGATGCCGACGACTCCGCGAGAGTATTTGTGGCCATCCGGTTCGGGGCGGGGGAAGCCCGCGTTGAGATCATCGGTGTCGACAACCTCGGCGGTGGCCTGGTTCTCGTGAAGTTCGAGGCCGATGTCGACAAGGTGGACGGTGCCGGTGAATGCGGCGACGCGGGGGTCGATCAGCTCGGCTTTGAGTCCGCCGAAGGTCACGGTGTGGTCGGCGTGGATCCTGTCTTCGGAACCGGTGTCGGCCGGGGACAGATCAGACGGGATGTCGACAGCGATGAGCGTCTGTGCGGTGTAAGTGCCGGTGCCGAACCTGGATGTGCGGGTACCGGCAGTGTTGGTGTTGCTGTTGGCGCCGGCGGAGTGTCGCCAGTCGCGGATGAGCGAGGCGATGCGCTCGGGCAGGCCGCGTCGGCCGCCGGTGCCGAAGATGCCATCGAGGACGAGATCGGACCGGGAGAGTTCCCGCATCACGTCGGCGCGCAGCTGTGCCCTGACCTCGGCACTGCACTGGCCAGCTGCCTCGATGCTCGGGTCAGTGGTCTCTTCCGTACTCGGGAAGCTGATGACACTGGCTCCCGCCCGACGAGCCGCGGCCAGTCCCTGATCGTGGGTGCCGTCGAAGAGTGTCACGACGGTGATGTGGGCCCCGCGCCGGGCCAGTGCCGCGGCGGCGAAGAGCGCGTCTCCCGCGTTGTTGCCAGGACCTGCGAACACGCACACACGGGAGCCGAAGATCTGGCCCCGAGACTCTCGCAGCACATCGGCGCAGAAGTGAGCCAAGGCGCGAGAAGCGCGGGCCATAAGGTCGACGCCCGCGTCGAGGAGGGGTCGTTCGGCCTCGACGATGACGGTGCTGGGGTAGGCGAAGACTGACATCAGTGCCTCCTCATTCCTGGGCCAGGCGGGTGAGTCTGCGTCCGGCCAGGTGAGCCAGAAACAGAGCCTGATCGGCCAGTCCCTCGTCGCTGTGACGGGCTCGGGGCGAGTGGTTGGCTTCGCGTTCCTCGACGGGCAGGTTCGGCAGTGCCACACCGAAGTGGCCGTACGCGCCGGGAACCTGTTCGAGCACGCGGGAGAAGTCCTCGGAGCCGGGGATCGGGTTCGGTCGGACGACGGCGCGATCGGGTCCGAAGAGGTCGGCGAAGGTTTCGAGGAAGAAGTCGGCTTCGTCGTCATTGTTGATCGTCGGCGGCAGCACCCGCTCGTAGTCGACCTCGACTTCCAATCCGTGGGCGGCGACCAGTTCGGTGACCAGCTGCGGCAATTCGGCCTCGGCTCGTGTGGTGACCTCGTCGGAGAAGGTGCGGATGCTGACGACGAGCTGCGCGAAGTCGGGGATGACGTTCGGGGCGGTGCCGCCGTTGAACTGGCCGACGGTGATGACCAGGGGGTCGAAGATGTCGAAGCGCCTGGTCACGTATTCCTGGAGCTGACCCACAAGCATCGCACCGACCTGGATGGGATCGCGGCCCGTTGCCGGGCGGGAGGCGTGGGTGCCTTTGCCGCGGACGGTGATGGACATCTTCGAAAACGCTGCCATGTACGAGCCGCGTCGGCAGTAGGCGACGCCGAGGTCCTGGTCTGCGGAGACGTGAATGCCGAAGGCGGCCTTCACCCTGGGGCCCGCGGCATCGAGGACACCCTCGTCGATCATCTTCCCGGCTCCGTCATAGCCTTCTTCACCGGGCTGGAACATGAAGACGACGTCTCCAGGCAGGGAGTCCCGGTCACGGTGGAGAAGTTTGAGGGCACCGACCAAGCCGGTCGTGTGCAGATCGTGGCCGCAGGCGTGCATCCGCCCGGTCGTGGCCGCGAAGTCGAAGCCTGTCGCCTCAGGCACAGGCAGGCCGTCCATGTCTCCGCGCAGCAGCACGGCGGGGACGACACCGGTCGAGTCCTCGGCGCGCTGACCACCGCGGAGGACGACGACAAGCGAGGTGAGTCCGTTGCCCTTCGTCACCTCGATGTCGAGGCCTTCGATGGCGTCGAGGACGAGTTTCTGGGTGATGGGCAGATCAAGCCCCACCTCGGCGTTCTCATGCAGTGCCCGGCGCAGAGTGACCAACCCGTCTGCGATGTCCGCTGCGTCCTCGGCGGTGGGCAGGTGGAAGTCGAGGGCGGTCTCGGTGTGGGAAGTGTCGGTGGTGGAAGGAGAGCTCATAGTCCGAGTCTATTGCCGATCTCCCTGAGTCTGCTTTTCGGTTCGCAGCCGCGCGACGGTCGTGTGGCTGGACGCCTGCACACTGGGACCGCCTTTATGCGGCTGCGAGGCCAAGCTGCCAGGTGACGCCGAAGCGATCACCCACCCAGCCGAACGGTCCGAACCCGTAGTCGTCGAGTGGCATGTAGACGGTCCCGTCCTCACCGAGTGCGGCATAAATGCGCTGCAGTTCTTCAGATGAGTCACAATCGACCATGATCGACACAGCAGGAGTGATGTTCCACTCGTGCTCAATGTAGCTGTCGCTGCATCGCAGTCTCTGGCCCGCAATTTCGATCTCTGCCATGATGACCGTGCCTTCGGCGCCGGGGCCTTCTGAACCATACCGACTGTCGGAAATGACTCGACCATCTGTGAAGACGTTGAGGTAGGCCTCAATTGCCTCTGCCGCGCGCTGGCCGCGACTCGGCTGAAATGTGATGAATGGGGCGGCCTGGTTCATAGGCCCGAGTCTACTCGTGGGCAGCAGAGTCCGATAGCTCTCGTACCGATGATGATCTTCTGCCCGAATTGAAGCGGGCAGAAGCACCAGCTCGGCAGGACTCGTTTTGCGCCTTGAGAGCGGTCTCAAGCTGACCTCGCAGCATCCAGCGTGAGCTTACCCGAAGTGCTCCGCATCCCATTCCACGCTGGGACTCAGCGATGGCCCTTCGCCTTCGACGATGACGAAGGTCATGGTGAAGTTTGCATCATGGGTGATGGAGAGGTGGATGTTTGTGGCGCCGATGCGATGGAAGTGTTCGAGCACAAGCCCTCGCAGGCGGAATGAGGGTGCACCGGACCGGGCGGGGACCACCTCGGCGGATTGCCAGGGCAGCCAACCGGGGAATCCGATCGCCTTCTTCAGAGCCTCCTTGGCGGAGAATCTCGCCGCCAAGGAGGCATCCGTCCGGCGTCTGCCGTTGCGTTTGAGCTGTTCGGCCGGAGTGAGCAGGCGATCGAGCAATTCTGGGACGCGGTCGATGTGCTCGGCGAAGCGCGGCACATCTGCGATGTCGGTTCCGATTCCCAGAATCGCCATATCTCTCCCCTTCTCGCACGCATCCCGCTGGGACGCGTGATCCGGTTGTCGTGGTCTGCTTACTCCACGGTCACGGACTTGGCCAGGTTGCGTGGCTGATCCACGTCGAGGCCCTTGGCCGTGGCCAGTTCCATCGCGAAGATCTGCAGCGGAACCGTCGTCAGCAGGGGTGCCATGAGCGTCGTCGTCTGGGGAACGTAGATGACCTCGGAAGCGAACTCGCGGACCTCTTCATCCCCTTCCTCGGCGATGACGACGGTATTCGCGCCGCGGGCCCGGACTTCCTGGATGTTCGAGATGACCTTGGCGTGCAGCGAATCGCGGCCGCGCTTGCTGGGCACGACGATGATGACGAGCTGGCCGTCGTCGATGAGCGCGATCGGGCCGTGCTTGAGCTCACCGGCGGCGAAGCCCTCGGCGTGGATGTAGGCGAGCTCCTTGAGCTTGAGCGCACCCTCCATGGCCACGGGGAAGCCCACGTGGCGGCCCAGGAACAGCACAGAGCCGACGTCCTGGTTGCGACGGGCGAGTTCGAGCACCTGCTGCTTGCCGTTGTCGAGGACGCTCTGGACCTTCTCCGGGATGGTCTGCAGCTCTTCGAGGATGGTGGTGATCTCATCGCGGAACTTGTTGCCGCGCAGCTGCGCCAGGTAGAGGCCCAGCAGATAGCAGGCCACAACCTGGGAGAGGAAGGCCTTCGTCGAAGCAACCGCGATCTCCGGACCGGCGTGCGTGTACAGTGCGGCGTCGGATTCGCGGGGAATGGTCGAGCCGAAGGTGTTGCAGATGGCGATGACCTTCGCGCCCTGCTGACGTGCGTGGCGCACGGCCATGGTCGTGTCCATGGTCTCTCCCGACTGGGAGATCGCCACGACGAGGGTCTTCTCCGTCACAACAGGGTCGCGGTAGCGGAACTCGTGGGCGAGCTCGACCTCGACGGGCACGCGGCACCAGTGTTCGATCGCGTACTTGGCGACCTGGCCGGCGTAGGCCGCGGTGCCGCAGGCGATGACGACGATCTTGTCGATGGTCTTGAGCACCGTCTCGTCGATGTGCATCTCATCGAGGGTGAGCTTGCCGTCGATGTCGAGACGACCCAGCAGGGTGTCCGCGACGGCCTGCGGCTGGTCGTGGATCTCCTTGTCCATGAACGAGGGGAATCCGCCCTTTTCCGCAGCAGCGGCGTCCCAGTCGACCTCGTACTGCACACCGTCGACCTCGTTGCCGTCGTTGTCCGTGATGACCACTGAGTCCGGGGTGATGGTCACGACCTGGTCCTGACCGATCTCGACTGCGGTGCGGGTGTAGTCGATGAAAGCGGCAACGTCGGAGCCGAGGAAGTTCTCTCCCTCGCCCAGGCCAATGACCAGGGGTGAGTTGCGGCGTGCGGCGACGACCTGTCCGGGAGCGTCGGCGTGGACGGCCAGCAGCGTGAAGGCGCCTTCGAGCTGGGTGGCGGTCACACGCATGGCCTTCGTCAGGTCACCGGTCTCCTGGAAGTTCTTGGCCAGCTGAGCGGCCGCAACCTCGGTGTCGGTCTCTGACTGGAATTCCACACCGTCGGCGGTGAGATCGCGCTTGAGCTGAGCGAAGTTCTCGATGATGCCGTTGTGGATAAGCGCCAGCTTTCCACCGTCGGCCACATGCGGGTGGGCGTTGAGGTCGGTCGGTCCACCGTGGGTGGCCCACCTGGTGTGTCCGATGCCAGTCTGGGCCTTCGGCAGGGGGTTGGCTTCGAGTTCGTCGGTCAGCGCCGAGAGCTTGCCCGCCTTCTTCGCGGTCTCCAGGTCACCGGCAGGAGTGACAAGGGCGACTCCCGCGGAGTCATAGCCCCGGTATTCAAGCCGTTTCAGGCCGCTGAGCACTACATCGAGCGCCGAGTGATCTGCATTGTCAACGTCTGCTTTGGATACATAACCAACGATTCCACACATGAGTGGAATTTTACGCAGTCGAGTCAAATAACGTTGCATCGACCCACCTCGGCGAGCTCAATGTCACCTCGGCGTTCAGCGCCGACATGACGCATGACACAATTGTGCTCATGTCTCATGTCGATCCCATCCTTGACCGCGCGCGACGCCTGGCCGGCCTCAATACAGGACGCAAGCCCGAGGTCGAACCGACGTCCCCGTTCTGGGAGTTCGACCGCGACGTCTGGGGCACCCTGGCCCAAGCCACTCCCCTGCCGCTGAAGCAGCGTGACATCGAACGTCTGCGCGGTCTGGGCGATCGGATCAACCTCGACGAGGTGGCTCAGGTGTACCTGCCCCTGTCGCGGCTGCTCAACCTCTACGTCTCCGCCCGTCGCGCCAAGCACGATATGACGCGGGAGTTCTTCTCCCCCTTGCACGAGACCGGGCTCGAACCGCAGGAGGCCAAGCGCACCCCCTTCGTCATCGGCGTGGCCGGGTCCGTCGCCGTCGGCAAGTCGACGACCGCTCGTGTCCTGCGCGAACTCCTGGCCCGCTGGCCCGACACCCCTCGCGTCGAGCTCATCACCACCGACGGTTTCCTCTATCCGAACGCCGAACTCGATCGCCGACGGCTCACAGGGCGCAAGGGCTTCCCTGAGTCCTACGACCGGCGCAGACTGCTGCGGTTCATCTCCGCTGTGAAGTCCGGCTCCCCCGAGGTGCGTGCCCCCGTGTACTCCCACCACACCTACGACATCGTCCCCGGCGCCGAGGTGGTTGTCCGCTCCCCCGATGTCCTCATCGTCGAAGGCCTCAACGTCCTCCAGCCCGCCCGGCCTCGCAGCGACGGGACCCTGGGTCTGTCGATCAGCGACTACTTCGACTTCTCCGTCTATGTCGATGCCCGTTCCCGCGACATCCGACAGTGGTACATCTCCCGGTTCCTCAAGCTCAAGCACGGCGCCTTCCAGGACACCGACTCCTACTTCCACCGCTACTCGCAGCTCGACGACGACGAGGCGATCACCCTGGCCACGGAGATCTGGGATTCCATCAACTTCCCCAATCTGCGTGAGAACGTCCAACCCAGCCGGGGTCGTGCCGACCTCGTGCTCCACAAGTCGGATGACCACACGATCCGCAAGGTCCAGCTGCGCAAGCTCTGAATGGTCGGTTGCTTCACGGTGGAACTTCGCCCTGAGCTGATTGAGAAATAGATCTGCAGGTTCGGAGGTTGAAGTCTGTGAACGTTCGGACCTGCCCGGGAAGGGCCGGGTGAGGGAGGCGACGAGATGAGTATGCAGTCAGCGCACAGGGTGATGTACACCTCGGTGTCGAGTAAGAGAACTCCGCAGACCTCGATCAAGCCGGGGACCTACCGTCGCATCGCCTCGTTCGCGACCAGGCACAAGAAGAAGCTCATCGTCTTCCTCACACTGTCCGTCGGCACGGCCGTCATCGGCGTCCTCAACCCCGTCCTCGCCGGTGACGTCGTCAACGCGATCACCAGTGGCGGACCCGTCGAGACCGTCATCTGGCTGGCCGTGGCGATCGGAGGTCTGGCGATCGCGGACGCCGCGATCTCGATCTTCAACAGATACCTCTCCTCGCAGATCGGCGAGGGTCTCATCTTCGATCTGCGCACCGCGGTCTACGACCATGTGCAGAAGATGCCGATCGCGTTCTTCAATCGCACCCGCACCGGTGCCCTGGTCTCACGTCTGAACACCGATGTCATCGGAGCCCAGCGTGCGTTCTCCAACACGCTGTCGGGCATCGTGTCCAACTTCGTCTCCCTGGTGCTGACCGTCGGCGTGATGGTCACCATCTCCTGGCAGGTCACCGTCATGTCGATCCTGCTGCTGCCGCTCTTCATCATCCCCACCAAGCTGCTCAGCGGAAAGCTCGCCTCCCTGCAGTTCCAGGCCGCAGACAACTCTGCGAGCATGTCGACGCGGATGACCGAACGGTTCTCTGCGGGCGGTGCGACCCTCGTCAAGCTCTTCGGCAACCCCAAGACCGAGAACGAGGAGTTCTCCGACCGTGCCGCTCAGGTCCGCGACATCGGCGTCAAGGTGGCCATGCTGCAGTCGACGTTCGTGTCTTCGCTGACCCTCGTCTCCGCCCTCGCTTTGGCCCTCGTCTACGGCATCGGCGGTGCCCAGGCGGTCGTGGGCAACCTCAACGCCGGCCAAGTCGTCACTCTCGCGCTGCTCCTGACCCGGCTCTATACGCCGCTGACCATGCTGGCCAACGCTCGCCTGGACATCATGAGCGCCGTAGTCAGCTTCCAGCGCGTATTCGAGGTCCTCGACTTAGTCCCCCTCATCAAGGAGCCCAAGGCACCGAAGTCACTGCCCTCCGGCGGTCTTGACGTGACGTTCTCCAACGTCGACTTCGCCTACCCCAGCGCCGAACAGGTCAGCCTCGCCAGCCTCGAGGACGTCTCCGTGCTCGACACCAGAGGCGGCGACGAGGTCCTGCACGCCCTGAACTTCACGATCCCAGCTGGACACACCGTTGCCCTGGTCGGCTCCTCGGGCGCCGGGAAGTCGACGATCGCCTCGCTGCTCCCCCGTCTCTACGACGTCACCTCCGGGTCGATCACGATCGGTGGGGTCGACGTGCGCGAGCTGTCGGCTCAGACGCTGCGCAGCACCGTCGGCGTGGTCACTCAGGACGGGCACGTGTTCCACGAATCCATCCGGGCGAACCTGTCCTTGGCAAAGCCGGGGGCCACGGATGCCGAACTCTACGAGGCCATCGATGGCGCGCAGCTCCACGACGTCATCGCCTCGCTGCCCGATGGCCTAGACACGATCGTCGGTGAGCGCGGCTACAGACTCTCCGGTGGCGAGCGTCAGCGTCTGACGATCGCTCGGATGCTGTTGGCCGCCCCAGAGGTCGTCGTCCTCGATGAGGCGACCTCCGCCTTGGACTCGACTAATGAAGCGGCAGTCCAGCAGGCGCTGTCTCGGGCCATGAGCGGCCGCACCGCAATGGTCATCGCGCACAGGCTCTCCACGATCCGCCAAGCCGACGCGATCCTCGTCGTCGAGGCCGGTCGCATCGTCGAGTCGGGTTCCCACGCCGAGCTGCTGGCCCTGGGCGGTCGCTACGCTGAGCTCTACGCCACCCAGTTCGCCGCGAGCTGAGCGCAGCAGCGAACGAAGCTCGGGCACGACAGAGGCCGCAGCGCTGTATGCGACTGCGGCCTCTGCTGCATCTCAGAATTCCTACAGTCCCAGGTTGTCCCTGACGTTGGAGGCCAGACGTTCGGCCTGAGCCTGGGCGATGTCTTCGGTCTCAGCTTCGACCATGACGCGGATCAGCGCCTCGGTGCCAGAGGCCCGCAGCAGCACACGACCCGAGCCTTCGAGTTCGGCCTCGACGGCGTTGATCTCGGCCGTGACCTTCGGGTGGTCCACACCGTGTTTGTCGACGCCCTTGACGTTGACGAGCGCTTGGGGCAGCTGAGGGATCTCGGCAGCCAGGTCGGCCAGCGTGCGCTTCGAATCGGCCATGCGCTTCATCAGGTGCAGAGCCGTCTGCACGCCGTCGCCGGTCGTTCCATGGTCGAGCATGAGCACGTGCCCGGACTGCTCCCCTCCGAGGACGAAGCCGTCTGCCAGCATGCGTTCGAGGACGTAGCGGTCGCCGACGGCGGTCTGGACGGTCTCAATCGAGTACTTGTCCATCGCATGTCTGAGCCCGATGTTCGACATCACGGTCGTCACGAGCGTGTTGCCCTTCAGCTCGCCGAGTTCCTTGAGTCCGATCGCCAGAATGCCCATGAGCTGGTCACCGTTGATGACACGGCCCAGTGAGTCCACGGCCAGGCATCGGTCGGCGTCGCCGTCGAAGGCCACCCCCAGATCGGACTGGGTCTCGACGACGAGACGCTGGAGCGGTTCGAGGTGAGTGGAGCCGACTCCGTCGTTGATGTTGAAGCCATCGGGCTCGGCAGCGGAGACGATGACTTCGGCACCGGCCTGGCGCAGGGCAGCGGGCCCGACGATGGACGCGGCACCGTGAGCGCAGTCGACGACGACCTTGAGCCCGGACAGGGGACGTGTGCCCTCGGCGTCGAGGGACCTCACGAGCTTCTCCGTGTATTCGTCGGCAGCGGCGGGATAACGGGAAATGCGACCCACCTCGGCGCCGGTGGGACGGACCCAGTCCTCGTCGAGGATCGCAAGGATCGAGTCCTCGACAGAGTCATCGAGCTTCGTCCCGCCTGCTGCGAAGAACTTGATGCCGTTGTCCGGCATCGGATTGTGGGAGGCGGAGATGACGACGCCGAAGGCGGCACCGGTGTCCGCTACGACGCTGGCGATGCCGGGGGTGGGCAGCATTCCCGCATCGAGCACGTCGACTCCGGCGGAGGCGATGCCCGCAGAGATTGCAGCGGAGAGGAACTCACCGGAGACTCGAGTGTCGCGGCCGACGACGGCGAAGGGGCGCTTGCCTTCCGGCCAACCGCGGGTCAGAACCCGCGAGCCTGCAACGGAGAGTTGGAGTGCCAGCCGGGCGGAGATGTCGCGGTTGGCAAGTCCACGGACACCGTCGGTGCCGAAGAGTCGTGTCATGGAAAGTCCTTTCCTCAATTTCCCGTCGATATTAGTCCATAGCGCCGCCGAGGCGGTGGTGCCGGACCGTACCACGGTCGAAATCGGTACGAGATGTGTCGCCCGTGTCGGCGTGGAATGACGCCGCCCGTGTCAGGCGAGAGTGGAGCGTAAAGCAGGTGAATGCACGAAATGCGGCCCCC
>NZ_JBHFIH010000001.1:498313-530555 GCF_057334195.1 Brevibacterium sp. AGC70
GTGCGGGGCCGCATTGCGGTGTTCGTCGAGCTGAACTGTCGGGGACTGCGCCTCAGCGGCAGACCAAGCGCAGTCCTGACAGCAGAATCAGCGCTTCGAGAACTGAGGTGCCTTACGGGCCTTCTTGAGACCGGCCTTCTTGCGCTCGGGGACGCGTGCGTCGCGGCGCAGGTAGCCTGCCTTCTTCAGCTCAGCGCGGTTCGACTCTTCGTCGATCTGATTGAGCGAACGGGCGATGCCCAGACGAACGGCTCCGGCCTGGCCGGAAGGTCCGCCGCCGCCGATGCGCACGATGACGTCGAAACGTCCTTCGAGGTCGAGCAGGCGGAAGGGCTCGTTGACGAGCTGCTGGTGCAGCTTGTTCGGGAAGTACTCTTCGAGAGTGCGTCCGTTGATGGTCCATTCACCGGATCCGGGGACCAGACGGACGCGAGCAATTGCCTGCTTGCGACGTCCGACTGCGCTGCCGGGAGCGGTCAGGGACTGTCCGCGTCCGCCAGCGGTCTGCTCGCCCAGGCCAGCTGACTCAGGGGTCTCAGACGTGTATTCGGTGACGGTTGGTTCTTCGACAGATTCTGTCGCAGTGGTGGTTTCTTCAGCCACGGTTCTCCTCGGTATGTCTAGAGCTGGGACGCGCTTACTGCGCGACCTGGCTGAGTTCGTACGGCTGCGGATTCTGAGCGGCGTGTGGGTGCTCTCCACCCTGGTACACCTTCAGCTTCTGCATCTGGGCACGTCCGAGACGAGTCTTCGGAACCATACCGCCGACAGCCTTTTCGACTGCGCGCTCGGGATTGGTGGCGAGAAGCTCGGCGTAGTTGACGCTCTTCAGACCGCCCGGGTAACCCGAGTGGTGGTAAGCGCGCTTCTGATCGAGCTTCGCACCGGTCAATGCGACCTTGTCTGCATTGATGATGATGACGAAGTCACCGGTGTCGACATGAGGAGCAAAGGTGGTCTTGTGCTTGCCGCGCAACAGGCGTGCAACCTGGGCAGCAAGACGACCGAGCACCTGGTCAGTGGCGTCAATGACGTGCCACTGGCGCTCAATATCGCCGGGCTTGGGTGTGAACGTACGCAAAAGTAGCCTTCTTTTCGTATCTCTTGGTGTAGTGCTGATGACTCATCCGGTCGTGAGTCTGATGAGTCAGGGCACTCGTTGTCTTGAATCGGGTCTGTCCATCGAAGTCGTCCCCTCACCTACGGGCCTGCAACGCATGAGGCTATGTAAGGGAGCACGACGGACACACACAACGACAATCAAATATACATGCATTCTCTCCCGCGGAGCAAACGCTCAGGCCAGTGCCAGAGCGGGTGGAAAGCTGAGCCGATACTATTGAGCTGTGCCGCCTACATCCCCTCTGCCCACGCGCCTTCCCGCATTCAGACTCCTGGTGCTGGGATCAGTCCTCGGGCTCTTGGTCCTCATCCTCGGACCGGCACAGTCACCAGCCGCCGTTGCCCAGGAGTCCTCGGCCACCGGATCGCCGTCGGCATCGGCTGCGAGCACCACAGGATCGTCAGTCACCGCAGCAGCGGGAAACACCGGCACATCGGGCGAGGATTCCGGAGCCGCCCAGGGCCGGGCCGGCAAGACCATCGTCTATGGCATACCCGGCCTGACCATCAACGATATCGATCCGGTGCGCACCCCCAACCTCTACAAGCTCCTCTCCGAGGGCTCGGCTGCCAACCTCAATGTGCGCACCATAGGCTCAGCCACCTGCCCCGGCTCCGGCTGGCTGTCCATGGGCGCCGGCGCCCGCGCTCAGGCGGGCCCACCCACCGATCCGGAACAGGGAGGCAACAGGGCCACCTGTCCGCCATTGAGGGCACCGTCGACCAGTGACGGTGCCGTGGAGAAGGCACTGGATGATGTGGATGACGCCACGAAATCAGGCGCCGGCGCACAGAAATCGAGTGATGAAGATCTCGCCGACGGTTCCGCTGGCACAGCCACTGCGACGATCGAGGACTTCGAGTCCATCAAGGAGCCGAACGTCGACTCCGGCTACTCGGTGGACTACGGGATGCTCGCCCGCCTCGTCCGAGAGCAGGGGAAATCCTGCGTCGCCGCCGAAGGCCCGGGAGCGGCCTATGCCGTGGCCGACGAGAACGGCATCGTGGCCAACTACACCGATGACTCCGCGGCCGCAGACTGCCGGCTCGACCTCGTCGATCTGGGCTCGATCGGCTCCTCGGCCTGGCTCTACGATCCGATTCCCGACTACTCCTACACCGCCCCCGTCTACTTCGACCGCGAGGAACGCGTCGCCGAGGCCGACGAACGTCTGGGCGCCAAGCTGGAGGAGGTCCGCGATTCAGCGACACCGGGAAGCGAAGAGCCCACGATCATGGTCGCCGGCCTCGGCGACAGTTCTAGTCTGCCGCAGCTGCGTGCATTCATCGCTTCCGGTCCCGGCTACGAACCAGGCAGCCTGTCCTCGGCCAGCACCCGCACCCCCGGTCTCCTGCAGCTCACGGACATCGCCCCGGGAATCCTCGACCAGTTCGGCGTCTCCTCCCCCAGCGGCATCTCCTTCGACAACACACCCACCGATGACGACCCGCAGGAACGCATCGACGACCTTGTGTCCGAGTCGCAGAAGGCGACGTCGATCTACCAGCATCTGTCGACGTTCTCCCTGTTCCTCGACATCACCTTCTATCTTCTGTTCATCCTGTGCGGGGTCCTCCTGAGCCGGAATCTCCTCGGTCGCCGAGGCGGTGCGACGATCGCCCCGACCGTACACAGATTCCTCGCCTGGGCCTCACTCGCGGTGGCGACCCTGCCGATGAGCGCATTCCTGGCCGGCCTGTTCCCGTGGGCCAGACTCCCGCACCCAGGGTTCGGCCTCAGTGTCTCGATCGCAGTCTCGGCCGCGCTGCTCTTCGGTGCCTCACTGCTTCCGCCGTGGGGTCGGACCTGGCGCGGACGTGTGGCCGCACTCTCGCTGCTGAGCTTCCTCATCCTCTCCGCAGACCTCATCACCGGTTCGCACCTGCAGGGGAACTCTCTGCTGGGCTACAACCCGATCGTCGGCGGCCGCTACTACGGCCTGGGCAATCAGGGTGCGGCGATCTTCATCGTCAGCCTCTTCATCTTCCTGGGGCTTGCGATCTCCTGGCTGCGGGCTAAGGGTCATCGCCGGATGGTGTTCGTCCTTCCCCTCGTCCTCGGACTGCTTGCGGTGTTCGTGTCCGGAAATCCATCCTGGGGAGCGAAGTTCGGCGGCACGATCGCCACCTTGGCCAGCCTTCTCGTGCTGCTGGCTCTCGTCAGCCGCGTCCGCCTCTCCATCTTCCGCCTCATGCTCATCGGGCTGGCCTCCTTGGCCGTGCTGCTTGGCATCGCGTTCCTCGACTGGCTGCGTGAGCCGGGGGCCAGGTCGCACTTCGGGAATTTCTTCGACCAGATCGTCACCGGGGAGGCCCTGCAGGTGGTCGGACGGAAGCTCGGCGCCAATCTCCACATCATGCAGATCAACCCGGCGCTGGCGATCGTGACCCCCCTCGCGGTCATCGCCATCCTGTTCTTCCTCCGTTATCTGCTCCACTTCCCCAGCATCGCTCCCACCGGTCGCGCCGGTCGTTTGGCGAACAAGTGGAGAGGACGCCTGCCGCAGGTCTTCTGGGATCAGGACGTCCACTTCGGCTTCCTCGCCGCAGTCACGGGAATGGCTGTGGGGCTGGTGCTCACGGACTCCGGTATCGCCGTGCCTTCGACGGGCGCCATGGTGCTCCTGCCCTACCTGCTGGCACTGAGCGCCGAACACGCGAAAGAGGAAGTCGGAGTGAAGTCCGTCGCTGGCGAGAAGGCGGATCGAGTATGAGAACACCCTCGCTGTCCGTGCGCATGCTGTTCGGCCTCTTCGTCATCGCCCTGCTCGTCCTCGGGATGCCGCAGGTCACCCAGGCCGCGCCGACTCGGGGCATGGATGGAAAGAGCGCATCGGAAGCGGAAGCCGCCTCGGCGGGCAAGGGACCGATCTTCATCGGCGTCTCCGGTTTCAGTTTCGAGGACCTCGATCCGCGCACGACTCCGAATCTGTGGAGGATGATGCAGACCGGACAGATCGGCACGATCACTCCCCGCAGCGTACGGGCGACCAGTTGCCCCGTCGACGGTTGGCTCGGCGTGGGCTCGGGACGACGAGCCGCCGACGAACCCCGTGAACAGTGCCGCGAACCGGCTCCGCCGCTCGACGGCTGGGTCGCCGACTGGGACGTCTATGCCCAGGTCGCGAGAAGCGACAACTACGACGCCGGCCTCGGCGATCTGGCGGAGTCGGTGCCCGACATCGCTGCCTTCGGGCCCGGTGCCGCCATCGCAGCGGCCGATCACAGAGGCAAACTCGACGACTGGTCACCTATCGGCGACAACTTGGCCCAGAAGGCGAATCGGGCCTCACTCAACGGTGAACTCACACTCGTCGACCTCGGCGACACCACCTCGGACGGTTACTCGCTCAAGGCCCTCGACACACACGTCGGAGAGATTCTGGCAGCCGCCGGCTGGGTCGACGGTGACGACCCCGAACGTCTGACCGCAGGCACCTCGCCGATCATCTTCTCGTCGATCGCCGACGGTTCAGGCAAGAGCTCGTCGATGCAGTCGACGATGATGCTGCGTCCTGGAGGGACTGCCGGACTGCTGAGCTCTTCGTCGACTCGCCAACCCGGCCTCATCCAGGTGCCCGATATCGCCCCGACGCTCGTCGAACTCAGCGACGGGCAGGCCATGCATAACGCGGCCGGCGCCCCGATGGCCAACCAGAACGCAGACAGCAGCTGGGAGTCGCGCTACCAGGCCGTTCTCGACCGTCAGGTGGCGGTGAAGACCCAGAACGAGCTGTCCACCTGGTTCTTCCCCGTCGTCGCCTCTCTCATGGTCGGCCTGCTGGTCCTGGCCTGGTTCCTGCGCAAGAACCATCGCGCCCTCGTCCATTCCGGAGCCTACCGATTGGGCATCGTCTTCGCAGCAATGCCGGTGTCGACCTATCTGGTCAACACCGTGCCCTGGGAGAGAGCGACCAACCCTGATATTGCGATGCTGGGAGCCTTGGCCGGTTGGGCACTGATACTCGGGGCCATCGCCCTGCTGGGTCCGTGGCGCGGATACAAACTCGGGCCTGTGCTCTTCGTCAGCGTCGTCACGGTCCTCGTCCTCGCCTACGACGTCATCACCGGTTCTCAGCTCCAGATGTCAACACTGCTGGGCGAACCGCTGCTCATCGCATCGAGGTTCTACGGCATCGGCAATTCCGCACTCGCGCTCTACTGCTGCGCTCTGCTGCTGGCTGTGGCCGGCTTCGCATCGCTGACGACGAGACCGATCATGCGCATCCTCATCGTCACCGTGCCGATCCTCATCTCGAGCGTCATCCTGGCCGCCCCGGGACTGGGCACGAAGTTCGGGTCCGTCCCGACGCTGATCATCGGCGTCGCCTACCTCGTCCTCGCGGCCGCGGGAATCCGATTCTCGCTCAAACGGATGGGACTGACCGTAGGCATCGCAGGCTTCGTCATGTTGGCGGTCCTGTTCATCGACTGGCTGCGTCCCGCCGATCAGCGCACCCACTTCGGCCGCTTCTTCGACTCCATCATCAGCGGCGAGGCCCTGAGCGTGCTGGCCCGCAAGATCGGCATGAATATCGACATCCTGACCCAGTCGTGGATGACGTTGGTCCTGCCGCTCGTCATCATCGGCGTGTTCTGGCTGGCGCTGGAACCGCAGCGCTTCTCTCTGCAGGGAATGACCGACGCCTACCACCGGATCCCACTGCTGCGAGCGGGCATGATCAGCCTGGCCATCCTGCTGGGCGTCGGCACGATCATCAACGACTCGGGAATCGTCGTCCCTGCCGTGGGCATTCTCTTCCTCGTCCCCGTCCTCGTCCACCTCGAAACCTTCGAGACGAAGCAAACGGCAGACAACGGCGCTCAGACTGAACGCTCCAGTCCCGCCTGAGCGCCGGCAGCTCGACATCAGTCGGTGACGCTGCTCAACCGGTCACGTTGCTCGGCCGGTGACGCTGCTCAGCCGGTGCTGAGCATCTGATTCACCCGACGGTCTTGCGCCGACGCACCATGGTCGCGGCCATGCTGCCTGCAACGATGAGTGCGAGTGCCGCAGCCACGAGATTCAGAGCTTCGAAGCCGGTGCGAGGCAGATCCCCGCCGTCCTTCGAACCGTCGGCCTCGGCTCCGCTGCCGTCCGCATTCGCCGAGGTGGCTCCAGAGACGTCCGCGTTCGCGCCGTCGGCATTCGCACCCGATCCCGATGCTTCGGAGGTTCCGTTGTCACCACCGGCACCACCATCAGCGTTGGAATCCGCTCCTGCACCGTCAGATGCGCCATCGACACCGCCATCATCGCCAGCCGCCGCATTCGCCTCATCGCCGATCTGTGCCGTGGCCTCGAATTCGTGGCTGACCGGCAGCGGGTTGTCATCCCACCACTCGCCCTCGCCGGCCTTCAGACCCACCTCGACGGTGACCTCACCGGAGGCATCATCGGGTGCGGTGACGTTGATGGCGACGTCGCTGGCACCGGCTGGGATCGATTCCAAGGTCATCGTCTTCGCCGATGCGTCGACCTTCACCTCAGGGGCCTTCGCCGTCTCCGACGTCACTGCCTTCTGGGCTTCGGCGGATTCGGAATCAGCGGCGCTGACGGTGTATCCCTCGGGCAGGTCAACGGTCACGTCCACCGGTCCTGGGACCTCCGCCTCGGCAGTGGTGTTGAGGACGAAGTCCTTGCTCTCACCGGGCTCGATTCCATTATCGGGGGCAGCGAGATCGACCGTGAGGTCACCGTTGTCAATGACGTCCTTCGTCAGATCGGCCTGGCGTTCGTCGTTGTCCGGCGAGACCTTCTCGTTCTCGTCCGTGCTCTTCTCGAAGAAGTCGACCCAGGTCTCGAAGTCAGTGAGTCCGGAGAGTTCGAAGTCGCCCTTGGCGAAGGAGGAGAAGTTGTCTCCCCCGGCGGCGAGGAAGCTCAGCGTCGCGACCCTGTACTCTTTGTCCGGATCGAGCTTCTTACCATCCACCTCGACCGACTTCACGTGCTCGCCCTTGGCCGCATCGGAGTCGTAGACGACTTCGAGCTCATCGGAGATGCCGAGGTGGAGGAACGGCCGCGAGGCATCTGCTGGCTGCCACTGCTCTTCGAACAGACCGATGACATCGGAGCCCTGCATCGTCACGACACCATGATCATTGGCAAAGGGCAGGACCGAGCTGAGTTCAGCGGCCGTGACTTCGCACTTGTCCTCGGTGTTGTAGATGTCGTCGCATCTGAGGTCCGTGCGCAGTCCGCCCGGGTTCGTGATGCCGAAGTCGGCCTCGTCGAGCTGTGTGCCCTCGACTCCGTCTTTGAGGGCGTCAGCGACGAGGTTGCCCAGGGTGCTCTCCGCACCGCGGTCCTCCTCACCGTCCTTCGTGGCGCGGGTGATGTCCTCACTGATCTCACCTGCAACGACAGAGCCTGGGACCTTTGCCTTCTCGTCGGCGTCCGCGATGATCTTCGCGACTTCATCGACGACGGGCGAATCGTAGTCCTTGTCCGCCGTTTTGATGAGATCGGAGTTCTCGGTCGTCCAGTTTCCCTCGGCATCGGCTTCGAGCTGGACCTGGCCGACGTATTCGCCGTAGCTGCCGGCCTCAATCACGGGGCGAGTCCGGTCGGATTCACCGGGCACAGGTGCCTCGAATGCGTACGGCAGGTGGGTGTGGCCGGTGAAGAGGACGTCGACGGACGCATCTGCTTGCGTCACGAGCTTATCGAACTCGGCGTTCGAGGCCTGAGCATCTCCCAGGCTCTCAGAGCTCGAGGCCCCGAGGTGGGCCTCGACGACCGTCATATCCGGCTGTTCGCCAGCGGGCAGAGCCTCGATCTCATCGGCGACACGGTTGACGGCGTCGGTGGGGTCACCGAAATCGAGATCGGCGATGCCGTCAGGTGAGACCAACGACTTGGTGTCCTTGGTGACGACGCCGATGACGGCGACCTTCACGCCGCCCACATCGATCGTCGTATAGCCTTCGAGCCCATTGACGACGTCGGTGGTGCCCTTGTCGTAGACGTTGGCGGCAAGGTAGGGGAAATCCGATTCGGAGGAGACTCTGCCGGTCAGATCGTCGATGCCCTGGTCGAACTCGTGGTTGCCGACGGCCGAAGCCTGGGCGCCGATGGCGTTGAGTACGTCCAGCGTCGGGGTGTCCTGCTGAGAAGACGAGACGTAGGTGGAGGCACCGATGTTGTCACCGGCGGAGAGTAACCCGGTTCCGGCTGTGCCTTCCTCAGCCGCATAATTCGCACGCTCTTCTTCGACGACCGAGGCGAGCTGCGTACCGGCCTCGGCGATGCGTCCGTGGAAGTCGGTGATGTTGAGCAGCTGGACTTTGGTGCCCTCGGCTGCCGCCTGAGCAGAGGCGTCCTTGTCCGCAGTCTTGTCTGCAGTGTTGTCCCCGCGCCTGCCGGCACCGGCGTCGGCACCGGCGTCGGCACCGGCGTCGGCGTCGGCAGCGGAGGAGTCTGCGGCGGCGGCAGCGGAGGAGTCTGCAACGGATGAGTCATCTGGTGACGAACTGTCTGAGGATGGGTCGGGGAGGCTCGCCTCGGCGGGTGCTTCCCTGACGGAATCACCTCCAAGGGACGAGGCAACAGCAGGAGCGGCGCCCGGCAGCGTCAACATCGACACTGCCGCTCCTGTTGCCAACATCTTCGTCACAAGTTTCGACATGTGTTCAAGTTCCTTTGGTCATTTCATCCACTGCACAACCACTGTGCCTCGCGAGGATCAAGCAGACTCATCCTGCAGTGCCGAAGAGAACGGGGAGTTACCTACACGTGAATGTACACAGGATTTTCACATCTGGGAAGAGGGATTCTCTCAAAAAGACGACAAGGCACCCAGCCAACATTGATCAGATGCTGAGCATGAGGGGCTAATCCTGAGTGCGACGCGCCATCGTCTGGGCCGCGCGGGAGGCATAGAACTCGGCCTCGGGATATCCCACTCCGGTGAGGACGAGCCCGTGTGCGGGAGTGACGAACATGGGCATGTCGGGCTCGATGCCAGTGTCCGCCTCGGCGAGGAGTTCGGCGGGCTGAGTCACCGGCCACGTGCCGGATCCGACCTTGATCAGCCCGCCCACCAGGGCACGGACCATGTGGTGGCAGAACGCATCGGCACGCAGATCGATCGTGATCACGGCTTCCTGATCCCGGCTGACATCGAGCTCGTGGAGGGTGCGGATGGTCGTCGCACCAGCCCGCGGCTTGCAGAATGGAAGGAAGTCGTGCAGACCCTGGGCCTCTCGTGCGGCCTCGGCCATCGCCTCGGCGTCGAGTTCGCCCTTGTGCCGCAGCGTCATGGGGGTCAGCAGCGGGTCGATGAAGGACCGGCGGTCGGCGAGTCTGTACTGGTAGGTCCGCCACAGTGCGGAGAACCGGGCATCGAAATCCCCCGGGACCTCGGATACGGCATGGATGATGATGTCATCGGTGTCATCGACCGTGAGGACTCCGCGCAGACGCGACAGCAGAGCCGCCTCGGCGGACCGGGAGGCCTTGCCGATGAGCTTCTCGATGCCTGCTGTCGGCAGGTCGATGTGGACGGTCTGCCGTCTCGCGTGGACTCCCGCGTCGGTGCGCCCGGCAACGACGGTGGCCACCTCGTCGCCGGTGATCCGGGCCAGCCCGGCCTCGAGCGATGCCTGTACGGTACGCAGGCCGGGTTGCTTCGCCCAGCCGTGGAAGTCGGTGCCGCGGTAGCCGAGGTCGATGCGGAACCGCGTCATGATCCGGCTGGTCGTGTGTGGTCCTGGGCTCCCGACTGTTCTTCAGACTGCGCCTCGGTGGACGACTGCTCAGACTCCGCCTCGGTGGACGACTGCTCAGACTCCGCCTCGGTGGACGGGCCCTGAGGTTGGGCGTCGGTGAAGGGCTCGCGGGCCTGGAACACATTCTGAAACAGCCGCGACACGGCTCGTTCGCGCTGTCGGTGGTAGAGATCGACGTTCGCGTTGTAGATGCGTGCGCCAGACCGGATGCGTTCGGTCAGCACGTTCAGCTGGCCGTGCAGAAGCGCGATCGTGGTGTCGAGCTCTTCACGCGGGCTAGTCTGCATCGCCAGGGTCGAATCAGAGGCACTGGCCCTGTCGGTGACCTGGCTGGGAATCTGTGCCGCATCGTCGACGGCTCGGGTCAGTGCGCGTTCCGCGGCCGCACCGCGAGGACCGAACGGTGCACGCTCGGCCGAGGCGAGCGCAAGTTCGACAGTGCTGAGATCTCGCGTGGTGACCTGCTGCAACGTCCCGATGTAGGCGGGCACAAGGGCGTGCCGACCGCGGAGTTCGACCAGCAGCTGGCGTTTGGCCTCATCGCAGAGTGAACGGGCCATCGAGAGTTGGTTGAACCGCAAGAAGATGAGGGCCAGTGCGAGGACGACGAAGGCGAGGACACATGCCCCGACGATGAACCAGACCAATCTCGCCTCCCCTCTCATTCGCATTCCCGACACTTAAGTTTACGCGGGGTTCAGACCCGTCGCGAACCAGCCTCCGGCTGGTCACCGAAAGCCCCGCTGTTTCTGCATCACCTCTGTTCGTGCGCGGCTCCAGACCCGATCGTGCGCGGCGATTTCGGCCTTTCGTCGCCGGAGGGACGCCTCGATGTCGCCCGTCCTTCACCCTGAGGGCGTGAACTGAGTTCTGTGAGAGTAGCGATCATTGCAGAGTCCTTCCTCCCCAACATGAATGGGGTCACCCACTCACTCCTCCGCGTCCTCGACCATCTGGCCGACCGCGGCGACGACGTCCTCATCATCGCACCGGGCACACGCCGCGACGGACCCAAGGAGGTCGCCGGAGCCCGCATCATCCGTGTTCCATCGATCGCCCTGCCGAAGTATCGTCGGGTCCGTGTGGCTCCCGGCGGGGTCAGCCGCATCAAACGACTGCTGGAGAACTTCAACCCCGATGTCGTCCACCTGGCCAGCCCCTTCGTGCTCGGCTGGCGCGGCGTCCTGGCCGCTCAGAGCCTCGATCTGCCGACGGTGGCGATCTATCAGACCGAGGTGCCCGCATATGCCGCGCGGTACGGCATGTACGGTATCGAGGCAATGCTGTGGTCGCATGTGCGCAACATCCATCAGCACGCCTCCCTGACTCTGGTCCCCTCGTCGTACACACTCGATCAAATGTCCGGACTCGGAGTCGCCGAGGTGGATCTGTGGGCACGCGGGGTCGACTCCTCCCGCTTCGACCCCAGTCACCGATCAGAGGCCTGGCGCCGGTCCGTGGCTCCCAATGGTGAGAAGATCATCGGCTACGTCGGTCGGCTCGCGGCCGAGAAGCAGGTTGAGGATCTGGCCGTCCTGGACGATGTGCCCGACTCGAAGCTCGTCATCGTCGGCGACGGCCCGTGGCGGGCTCGGCTCGAACGCTCTTTGCCGAATGCGCACTTCGCTGGATTCCTGGGTGGCGATGCCCTGGCCCAGGCGGTGGCGAGCTTCGACATCATGGTCGCCCCCGGCGAGCTCGAGACCTTCTGCCAGACCATCCAGGAGGCCATGGCCTCCGAGGTGCCCGTCGTCGCCCCCGCCCGAGGCGGCCCGATGGATCTCGTCGACTCCTCCCACACCGGATGGCTCTACACCCCGAAGGATCTGACGGCGATGCGCGGGCATGTCACGGACCTCCTCGGCGATGAGGCGAAACGTCGGGCGTTCGGTGTCGCCGGACGTCATCAGGTGCTCAGCCGCAGCTGGAAGAGCGTGTGCTCACAGCTCATCGGCCACTATTCGCGGGCGATCGAGAACCCGCACCCGCAGGTTCTGGGCCGCGGCTTCACCGTGCAGACAGGTGCCGATGTCGAGGATTCCTCAAGCTTCTGAGACTGATCAGCGTCGAGCGCGCACCTTGGCGTCGAGCGCGCACCTTGGCGTCGACAACCCACGCTATAACGTGACCGTTCGAGGTTGAGGAGTGCGCAGTCCAGTTTCAGGTGTGCGCAGCCCATTCGTCGACGGTGAGTACCGTAGCCTGTTTGGGAAAGACCTTCTCCGTGAGCACCCGGTGGACCTCCTCATCCCGATCTGCACAGGCGTCGGAAAGCACCGTCAGACGGAAGTCGAGGTCGGCGGCTTGCCGGATGGTCGAGAGAACCACTCCACTGGTGGCGACGCCGGCGAGGATCAGAGTGTCGGCACCGTATCCGCGCAGCAGAACTTCGAGATCGCTGCCGGTAAAGGCACTGATGCGACGCTTCGTCACGATCGGTTCGCCCTCATGCCGTCCCAGTGTCTCGTGGATGCTCGTCGACGCGTGTGCCTGGTCGAGATCCCCGTGTGCCGCTATCTGCCTGAACGATGCGGTCTCCGCGAGCTCCGGGTGCCCTTCCCGCAAGGCCACGCGCACCCAGATGACAGGGAAGCCCTTCTCTCTGGCAGCAGCGACAGCATCGCGGGCACGCTCGAGGACGCCGGTCTTGGTGAAGGCCTCATCACCGGCGATGCCGTTCTGGAAGTCCATGGCGAGCAGGACGGGGCGGTGGTTCGCAGCCATTGTGTGTCTCCTTCGCGAGGGTGCAGCTCACCTGGTCCGGGAATCGAGGACTACTTCTTCGCCGAGGATACTCCTCCCGATCGACTGCCCGCATCTGACCTGTTTCGGAAGGCATCCGCAATGCACGCACCGGCGGCCGAGTAGAGATCTAGGTGCTTCTCGTGTTGTTGCGTTTAGTCGTCGCGACCACGACCGACATGTTGCTGGAATCGACGTACTTTGTCCATTCTCGCGACCTCAAAAACGCGTCTACGAAATGACGGTCAACGACGTCGAACTTAAGGACAAAGGTCCAGTTTCCGGCAATTCGAACGGCATATTTGATCGTGTCGTCACCGACCAGCGCCTGAGTTGCGTGCTCGATATCTGATTCCCGAACACGTAACCACATGACGATCTCTGTCCGGAGCCCGAGGTGACAGGGAGCAATCGCTGCACGAATCTGCAGCTTCCCCTCGCGACGGAGCCGATCCAACCTACGTTTGACAGTTGCAACCGACGTCCCGACCTGACGGGCGAGCTCGTCATAACTCTTCCGTCCATCCTCCTTCAAGGCTTGGAGTATCGTGGCGTCCTCGTCATCGAGATCGATCTCGAAGCCCAACTTGAGCTCTGGAGCCTGCGGACAGGATTCGATGAGACCCTCACGCTGTGCCGAGCTGAGCACACCCGGCCGCCAGATCCGAGCCGTCCTCAGGTAGCAGAGGACGGGAAAGGCTTGCCACTGTGAAGCTCCGGGTATCGCTGGAATCTCGTCGAGGAGAAACTCTTCCTGCTCATTGACGGACACCGCCACCGCACCGATCACGTCACTAGTTCCGGTTGTCAGGTGAACCCACATCGTCGAGTCGAGCTTGCCCAGTGCCATCGAGGTCATTCTCGCCTGTCCCGGGCCGCTGTTGATTGCGAGGACGAAACCATGGGCAGGCACATTGAACGCAACGATCTTCACGATGCCTTCGCTGATCAGAGCATTCCCTCGCCGGGCAACAGTCCTCTCATTCTCACCGATCGCCTCGGCGATCCTCTGCCAAGATGCACGGCCATCGATGTGGAGCGCCTCGAGAATCTTCTGATTCATGTAATTTTCAGCCACTGCCCTCCCTCCTCATGTATAAAACAGTCATCAGTGTGTCCGATATCACCATTGTGCGCGAATACATTGACCTCCATATTCACTGACTGAATACTGGACGCAGCCTCCACGGATGTGATGTGCGTCAACGACAGGAGTTCATATGGTTGGTTTCCTCCTGCGCAGAGCCGCAGCATTGATCCCCGTCCTCATCGTGGTTGCGATAGTTACTTTCCTCCTCATCCATCTCATGCCCGGTGATGCCGCCGCAGTGATGCTGGGGCCAGAGGCCACCCCTGCCCAGGTCGAAGCACTTAGACAGAGTCTTGGCCTCAATGAACCTCTCTACGCGCAGTTCTACACGTGGGTTGTCAGCGCGCTGCAAGGCGATCTCGGCCAGTCGTTCTTCATCGGGCTCCCGGTAGCCACCGTCATCCAAGCCGCGTTGGCGCCGACGATCAACCTTGCGATCTTCGCTGAGATCATTGCCATCCTGGTCGGTGTGCCCGCAGGCATAGTCGCCGCCCGCAAACAGGGAACTGGAACAGACCAGACGGTGATGGTCGGAGCACTCCTCGGAATCTCGGTGCCCAGCTTCCTGCTCGGTCTCTTCCTCATGCTTATCTTTGCTGTTCTGCTCGGGTGGCTACCGGTCGCCGGGTACTCACCGCTCGAAGACGGAATTTTTGAAACGTTGAAGTACCTGCTCCTTCCCGCTATCGCCCTCGGCAGCATGCAGGCGGCACTGATCGCCCGAATGACACGCACCAGTATGCTCGAAACCCTGTCGAAGCCCTACCTGAAGACCGCGAAAGCCAAAGGGCTCTCGGGCAATCGCATTATCTACAAACATGCACTGCGCAATGCGGCTATGCCCATCCTCACCACAATCGGGCAAACTCTCGGCACACTCGTCGCCGGGGCCGCCGTCGTGGAGACCGTGTTCAATGTTCCTGGTATCGGACAGCTGATCGTCAACTCAATCGAACGACGGGACATCGTCGTCATCCAAGGGGTCATTCTCCTCATCGCTGTGTCCTATGTCCTCATCAACTTCCTTGTCGACGTTCTCTACAGCGTCCTCGACCCGCGCGTGCGCTATTCCTGAGGAGGACCAATTATGACAGACACTATGACAGTCGGTTCTCTCAACCGCCTCAACAAGACCTACTCACGACGCTCGATGTTCCTCCGACGCTTCGGCGCACATAAGTTGGCGATGACCGGCGGCATCGTCCTGGCCATAGTCGTTGCCGTTGCCATCCTCGCCCCCGTGGTTGCCGGCGATCCTCTTACACTCAACCCGTCACAACGGCTCGCACCGCCAAGCCTCGGCCACCTCTTCGGCACGGACAACTACGGAAGAGACACCTTCGCAAGAGCAGTCGCCGGCGCCAGGGTCTCTCTCCTCGTCGGTGCGGTGACAGCCTTAATCACCTCGGTCCTTGGGGCGATCGTCGGGCTGTTCGCTGCCTACAATCGAATCGCCGATACCATCCTCATGCGTATCTCTGATGGCCTGATGGCATTCCCCGCCATATTGCTGGCCATCGCCATCATGGCCGCAATGGGCCAGCAGACATCAAACGTGATCATAGCGCTGAGCATTGTCTTCACTCCTTATGTCGCTAGGATCGTGCGTTCGGCGGCCCTCGTCGCCAAAGAACAGACCTATGTCGAGGCTTTGCGCTCGCAGGGGGCGTCCCTGTTCCGGATTCTGTGGATCAACATATTTCCCAATGTCCTCTCCCCACTCATCGTTCAGGCTACGTTCGTGTTCGCCGATTCGATCATCACCGAGGCAGCGCTGAGCTTCCTCGGCGCTGGTGTCCCACCCCCGGCTCCGAGCTGGGGAAATATGCTCCTCGACGGAAAGACTCTGATCTACAGCGCATGGTGGATGACGGTGTTCCCCGGAGCGTTCATCATGTCGACGATCCTCGCCGTCAACCTCCTCGGTGATGGGCTCAGAGACCTCCTCGACCCGACCTTCAACCGCAGGAAGTGAGCACCGCGATGACCAAGCTGCTGGACGTAATCGATTTGCGCACGAGCTTCAACACTGAGCATGGCACAGTGACAGCCGTCGACGGAGTCTCCTTCAATGTTGCCCAGGGCGAAGTCGTCGGCATCGTCGGTGAGTCCGGGTGTGGAAAGAGTGTGACTGCCGAGTCGATCCTCCAACTCCTCGACCCCTCGTCAACGCGCTATTCGGGACAGATGAACTTCGACGGTGAGGATCTGCTTACTTTCGGTGAAGAAGCGATGCGTCGAATTCGTGGGAACCGGATCGCGATGATCTTCCAGGACCCGATGAGCGCGCTCAACCCGGTATTCACGATTGGCGACCAGCTCACTGAGGCAGTCCTCGCCCATAGGAAAATCGGCAAGCGCAGCGCACGGTCAACGGCCGTCGAGCTCCTCGGTAAGACTGGAATCCCCGAGCCGGAACGACGGATGAGACAATATCCACACCAGCTCTCCGGGGGGCAACGTCAACGTGTGATGATCGCGATGGCTCTGTCCTGCGATCCGGAACTGCTCATCGCCGATGAGCCGACGACGGCTCTCGATGTCACCACTCAGGCGCAGATCCTCCGGCTGCTCATCGAACTCAAAGACGAGTTCAACGCCGGCATTCTCTTCATCACTCATGACCTCGGCGTCGTAGCTGAGATCTGCGACCGTGTTGTCGTCATGTATTTGGGCGAGGTCGTCGAATCCACGGATGTCCACACCCTGTTCGACAACCCGGCACATCCCTACACTCGAGGGCTGATGGCTTCGACCCCAGATGTCGGCTCCGATCCCAGCGCGGACCTTCCAATCATTCCAGGAGCCGTCCCGACATTGCACAATGTGCCTAGCGGGTGCCGATTCGCCGATCGATGTCCTTTCGCACTACCGGAATGTCGTGAGGAGACTATCGAACTCGAGGTTCTCTCACCCGACCACACGTCACGGTGTATCCGCAGCCCGGAGCTCATCGGGACTTCTCCAGTGAAGAACGGAATGGCCAGATGACCCTCGAACAGACTGTGTTGGAAGCGCGAAATCTGTCTAAGACCTTCGTCACTCGATCGCTCATGGGACGCACTGTGGCCGAGGCGAAAGCAGTGGATCAGGTGAGTCTGTCTCTGACAGCAGGAAGAACCTACGCGCTCGTCGGAGAGTCGGGGTCAGGCAAGTCAACAACCGGTCGCCTGCTTCAAGGGCTCATCACACCAACTGCAGGAGAAGTCAATGTCAGTGCCGCCGATGGGTCGAAGTTGACGCAGAGCACCAAGCGTTCCAATCGGGATGTGCAGATGATCTTCCAGGACCCCTACTCCTCTCTCAACCCACGCCGTCGCATCCGCAGCATTCTCGAAGAGTCTCTGCGCATCATCGGCGAAAAGGATCCGACAACGCTGCACTCCAAGGTCGACGAAGCCCTTTCAGCAGTGGGCTTTTCGGATGAGCACGCCCAGCGCTACCCCCATGAGTTCTCCGGAGGGCAACGGCAGAGGATCGGCATCGCCCGTGCACTTGTCGCCTCACCTCGGATCATCATCTGTGATGAACCCGTGTCGGCGCTCGACGTCTCGATCCAAGCACAAATCCTCAACCTGCTTCGCAGCCTGCAGGCTGATCTTGGACTCGCCTACCTCTTCATCACTCATGACATGTCCGTCGTCCGTTACCTCGCTCACCGAGTCGGCGTCATGCATCAGGGAAAGATCGTCGAAGAGGCAGACACCGCAGAATTGTTCGCCAACCCACAGCACGACTACACGAGGCGCCTTCTCGCCTCCGTACCGATCCACCACCCGTCCCAGAGAACCACTGCAAAGGGCTGAACATTGAACATCGAAAAGATCACTGTCCGCCGCGCCGAGCTCGACCTCATCACGCCCTTCACGACCAGCTTTTCCACTCAGTCCAATCGTGACTTCCTCATCGTCGAGGCGGCCTCCGGTGCCAAGACAGGTTTCGGCGAATGCGGTGCATTCGCTTACCCCTACTACTCAGAGGAATACACCTCCGGCTGCGAACTCGTGCTCATCGAGCAACTCGTCCCTCTCCTCATCGGTGCCGAAATCACTCATCCGCGCGAAATCCGTGACATTCTGGCGCCGATCAAGCGCAACAACATGGCCAAGGCTGCCGTGGAAGGAGCGATCTGGGACCTCTGGGCAAAGACGCAGGGCATCTCTCTGGCGAAAGCCATCGGAGGGACGAAGGGATCTGTCGAAGTCGGACTCAGCGTCGGTATTAAGGACTCAGAGAACCAACTCGTCGATTTCGTGTCCGAAGCTGTCGACGAGGGCTTCGCCAGAATCAAGGTCAAAATCAAGCCTGGGGCCGATCTGTCCTTCCTGCGCGCTGTGAGAGCCGAACATCCCGATGTTCCCCTCATGGCCGACGCAAACAATGCCTATACACTGGCCGACACCGACCACCTCCGACATCTCGATGAACTCAATCTCACGATGATCGAACAGCCACTAGCTCACGACGACATCGTCGACCACCGTCATCTTCAGCAGGCACTTCGCACACCCATCTGCCTCGACGAGAGCATCCATTCCCTCGCCGACACACGCAAGGCCATCGAACTGGGCAGCTGCCGAATCATCAACATCAAGATCGGACGCGTCGGAGGAATCAGCGAAGCAAAGGACATCGAGGCGCTGTGCCGAGACGAAGGTCTTGACGTGTGGTGCGGAGGAATGCTGGAATCCGGCATCGGCCGGGCCCACAACCTTGCAATCGCCTCACTCCCCGGTTTCACTCTGCCAGGAGATACCGCACCATCGGCTCGCTATTGGAAGAGAGATGTCATCAGCCCAGAAGTCACAATGAACCGTGGCAGCGTCGACGTCCCGCAAGGACTCGGCATCGGTTTCGATATCGATGTGGCAGAACTCGAAGCCATCACCACGTCGGAGCACTCGGTCGAGGTCGACGGTCGATGAGCGCGCCCACGACACCAGACATCAACCTCGACGGCTCAACAGCTCTCGGCCTCGTCGCTGGTGTCCATCGCGGTGAATTCACAGCCGTCCGGGTGGTCACTTCGCATCTTGAACGTATCGACGCTGCGAATCCGAGTGTCAATGCTCTACTCGATGTTCATCCTGAGGCGGCCCTAGCCGAGGCACGGCGAATCGATGAGCTGTCCCTCAACGAACGGCAGAGTCTGCCTCTGGCAGGTCTGCCTGTAGCGGTGAAGGACCTCATCCCCGCCGCTGGGTTTCGTCATACTCAGGGCAGCCCGATTTTCGCGAATCGAGTTGCGACACGAGACCATATCCTCGTCGAGCGAATGAAGCGTGCCGGTGCGGTGGTCGTGGCGAAGTCGAACACCCCGGAATTCGGACTGGGCTCGCATACATTCAATGAGGTCACAGGGCTCACTCGCAACCCGTATTCCCTCGATCATTCAGCCGGAGGAAGTTCCGGCGGAGCGGCGGCGGCCCTCGCCTCCCGCATGCTTCCCATCGCAGACGGCAGCGACACGGGCGGTTCGCTGCGCAACCCAGCTTCCTTCTGCAATGTCGTCGGACTGCGCCCCTCCCTGGGAACCGTCCCCAACTCCCCCAACGGCTTCGCATACGGGACGCTCTCGGTCAAAGGGCCTATGGCTCGAACGGTACGAGACACCGCTCGACTATTGGAGAACATGGTCGGGTTCAGCCCTGCCGACCCATTCTCCTGCACCGTCGACACTGCTGCCTTGGAGGAAGTGGCAACGTCACCCTTAGGCTCCACGCTTGGGGAACCAATGATCACCGCCGCGTATTCGCTGGACTTCTCAGGAATGTTTCCCGTCGCCGATTCGGTCAGGTCCGTCGTGGAGGCAGCAGTGGCCGAACTCTCTGGCACGGACTTCGAAATCAAGCGTGCACATCCGCTTCTGCCTGAAGCCAAAGAAGCCTTCCGCACCTTGCGCGGTCTGCAGATGTTAGCAAGCCTGGGACCCATCGCGGATGACCACAGCGATCGGATGAAAGATGACGCCCTGTGGAACATAGAAGCCGGACGTCGTGTCACCGGCCAAGAAGCGTCCGCCGCACTGACAGCGCAGTCTCAATCGTGGTTGGCAATGGCTGACTTCCTGCAGACAGTGGACGTTCTCATCACCCCGACGGTTCAAGTTCCTCCCTTTGACGCTCGAATGCGCTATCCCCGGCAGATCGACGGGACTCAGATGTCGGACTACCTCGACTGGATGACGCTTCCCAGCATCATCACAACGACAAACCATCCGGCGATCTCGGTTCCAGTGGGTTTCACCAGCATGGGACTACCAGTGGGGATTCAGCTCGTCGGACGATTCCGCGATGAAGCCAGGCAGCTCGAGATCGCCAAGCGGGTCGAAGACCGCATCGGTTCATGGAATTCTGTCCCGGACATCAATCGAACACGGCTTCTTGACCAGTTTCCAGACATCCGCTGAGCGAGGGCTCGGGAAGGAAATCATCTCATGACATCACAGTGCCAGACACTCATCACGGGTGGCCGAGTGGTCGACCCACGTCATCACATCGACGAGGTGCTCACAATCGGCATCACCGATGGGCGCATCGTCCACGTCGACAGCGAGCCGATCACAGCTGCCCACACCATCGACGCTGCGGGATTCGTTGTCGCTCCGGGATTCGTCGATATGCACAGTCACGCCCAGAACGAGATCGGACATCTCCTCCAGGCTTACGACGGCGTCACCACGAGTCTCGAACTCGAATGCGGTGCTGCACCACTGAATCACACGCTCAACGCAGCCGCGGATGAGGGTAGAGCTCTGAACTACGGGTACTCCGCATCTTGGCTGCTTGCGCGCATGATCGTCATGGAAGGAATGGACTCCGATCAGGTAGCTCGCCTTCCCGCACTCCCGCTGGAGATGTTCAGCGCACTGCAAGGCAGTGGCAACTGGTCGAAGCCAGCGTCTGAGGAGGAACGGCGCGACATCATTGAACTGGTGTCCCAGCAACTCGATGATGGCGCCATCGGGATCGGGGTCTTGCTCGGCTACGCACCCGCCATCGACTCCGCAGAGCTCCACGCCTTGGCTCGACTCGCAGCGGAACGCAACACGACGCTGTTCGTCCATGCACGCTACGGTGCCGAGATCGAGGGCCATACTGCTCATGAATCCGTGGCCGAACTCGTCGAACTCAGTGAGTTGACGGGAGTTCGCATTCATATCTGCCATTTTGCCAGTTCGAATGCCGGTGATGGGGAGGAATCAGCTCGAGTGCTCTCTGATGCGATCGAGCGAGGTCTGTCGATGACCACCGAATCCTACCCATTCGAATTCGCGTCCACGGTGATCGGCGCCGATTTCCTCTCCCCAGAGACTCTCCAAAGGAATGGAACTCCGGCATCAACCATCACATATCTCCCGGGGTCGGAACAGATGTCCTCCTACGACAGGCTCGCCGAGCTGCGGGCACATGACCCGGGCGGTCTGTGCCTCATCCGGTACTACGGTCCCGACCTGCCTGTCGGAGTCGACGAGCTGCTGTCCACGCTCTCCTTCCCAGGAGCAGCCTTTGCCTCAGATGCGATGCCTCTGACCCGGCTCACAGGAGGCGATGAGGGCAACCCCTTCCCAACTGTGCTGCCTGTGCCTACCGGGTATGCTGTCCACCCGAGAAGCGGCTCCTGCTTCATCCGTGCCATTGCATGGCTGCATCGCGACACCGGGCTCATGGAACTCAGTGACGTCATCAGCCGCTCAAGTGACATTCCGGCCAGGATACTGGCGCGGAGTGCACCCGCGTTCGAAGCCAAGGGGCACCTCGGCGTGGGTGCCGATGCAGATATCGTCATTGTCGACATCGATGCGGCCGAGCCTCGTTCCGATCCCGCCCCTGTGATGACCGCTGACGGGGTCGTTCATCTTTTTGTCAATGGCGAGATGCTCATTGAGAACCGTGAGATCTCCAGGGCCGCGGTGACAACAGGGGGTCGGCCGCTTTTGGCGACAGCTTCAGCGGCAGAGCAGGAAGGCACACGATGAGACGACTGGTGCTGGGAGCGGTCCTGGCTGCGCTTCTTTCTCTGAGCGCCTGCACCGGCGGGGGGCTCGGCGACGCGCAGCGTGGCGAGGGCAGCAGCTTCACCGTCGCGTGGAATGCTCAACCTCCGACGCTCGATCCTCTGATGACCACGTCCACAGCGACGCGCGATATCTCTCGCAACTTCTTCGAACCGCTCATCACCATTGATGCCGACAACCAGGTCAAACCTGTGCTGGCTGAATCATTCTCGCTCTCCGACGACGGAACCCTTGTCAGCTTCGATCTCCGCAAGAACGTGAAGTTCCATGACGGATCGACAATGGAGGCCGACGATGTCGTCGCCTCACTCAAGGCGTGGGTTGCGAAGGCCTCAGTCGGTCAGCTGTTCTTCTCAGACGCGAAGGTTTCATCATCATCGTCAGACAAGGTGGAGATCAAGCTGCCAGAGCCACTTTTTGTCGCGCTTCCGCTCCTTGCTGACCAGGGACAACTCCCAGCGATCCAGCCTAAGGAAATTCTCGAGGCGGCCGGGGACGATCCTGTCGAAGAATTCATCGGTACAGGACCTTACACAATGGAGAAGTGGAACACCGATCAGTACGTTCAGATGTCCCGATTCGACGACTACGTTTCGCCGAAGGGCAAAACGAACGGTACCGGAGGTGCGAGGAAGGCTGCCTTTGATTCGATATTCTTCTACTTCGTCAATGATCCATCCACTCGAATGTCTGGCCTCCAGACCGGCGAGTACGATGCCGCGAACGCTTTGCCTCCGGACAATCTGGACATGCTCGACAGCGACGAGAACATCACCCTCACTACAGGCGACAATGGATTCAACGCGGCGATCTTTAACAAGAAGACTGGAGTGATGTCCGATCCGAAAATGCGTAGAGCAGTCCTAGCCGCGACGAACATTGACGATATCCAGAAGGCTGCGTTCTCGTCGGAAAAGCTCTATGACACGAACGGCGCGCTGATGCCCAAGACTTCCGATTGGTACTCGACGAAAGGCCTCAACGCTTACAATCATCCGAATCCGAAGCAGGTCGCAGAACTCCTTGACGAGGCGGACTATAACGGTGAGGAGGTTCGCATCCTCACTTCCAGGGAGTACGAAGAACACTACAACAATGCCGTCGTCATGGATCAACAACTCAACGATGTTGGAATCGAGTCTCGACTCATCGTCACCGACTGGGCCACCGTGCTCCAGAATCGAACCGATGACACGAGCTATGAGATTTTCATCACTGGGTTCTCACCGACCTCTACGCCGCTGACCCAGGTGTTCTTCGACCCTGTGTGGCCCGGGTGGACGGAGAGCCCGGAAATCGAAGCTGCTTTCGACACGATCATTCACGCTCCAAGCAGCGAACAGGCCGTCTCCGCAAAGGATGATCTGCAGAAAGCGTTCTACGATTACCTGCCCGTACTCAAATTCGGGGCGCGGTCGACGACTACCGGCATCAGGTCGGGTTTCGTCGGCCACGAGTTCACCGCTGCGTCCGGCGACATCTTCTATAACGTTCGTCCCGATACGCAGTAGATATCACGGCGCAATCAGCAGTGGGATTCGGTGTGGGAATCCATCCGCTTCCTGCATGCGTGGCATCTTAGCACCAGGAGGTCGGCCGGGCCCCTTGCTCATGTCTCAAACAGTCAAGACCTGATCAGCCCAGGACGCGATAACGGTGATGGGCCTCGCTCGCAAAGGCTGATGTCTCGATGCGTTCCGGTGCGATTTGTTGGCCCAGGTTGGCCAACAATGAGATGCGTTCACCGCTCAGGGCCGGCGCGACGTCGATCACCGAATACGAACAGCTACGAGTGGTCGATGAAGCCGCGCGCACAATCGCCGCGCGTTATGCCGTGTCGGGGCCACCCCTCGGGCCCGCTAGGCCTGGTCTCAGTCCACGATTCCGCGAGCGTCGAGTGCCCGGCCTGTGTCGTGGGCGTACTTCACCGAGCGGAGGATGGCGGGGACCACCCTGGCCTTGATGCTCGAGTCGAGGCCGCGGGCTCGCGCAGCACGGTCAGCCTCCCCCAGCAGTCCGGAGATATGGGAGATGGCCCGGACCATGAGGCTAGCGGTCAGGGCGATCGTGTCAGGACTGGCGCCGAGGAATCGCAGCGGTGAGACGATCACGGTGAAGGTGTCGAGCAGCTGCGCCACGGTTGTGGTCAATGTCAGCAGCAGCGCGGCCTGCACGCAGGCGAAGACGGTGCCGCCGACCGTGAGACCGGCGCGCAGCGATCCGAAGAAGTACTGCATGGCCACCACGATGATGATCAGCACTGCCGCATAGATCCAGGTCTTGAGGAAGTGGTGCGGTCTCAGCCTGGCAGTGAAGCCGAGGACCACGAGGACTGCGAACATCGACCAGTTGATGACCGGGTCGCGGAAGATCAGTGCGACGACTCCGATCAGGGCGATGACAGCAAGCTTCACCCCTGGAGCTGTTGCGTGCAGCCAACCGGGAGTGTGCGCAACCTTCCCGAACAGCTGCGGTCTCGGCCGAATGCCGGCACGGGACCGACTGCCCGTCCGGGACCGACTGCCCGCCCGGAACCCGCTGCTCATGAGGAGTCACTCATGATCAGCTCACGGTACATTCGGGTCGCTTCGGCGGGATTCGAATCGTGGACGATGCGGCCGGAATCCACGACCAGGGCACGGTCGGCCAGCCCGGCGAAGTCGAGGTCATGGGTCGAGAAGATCACGCGCACGCCTCGGCGGGCGACGAGGTCTGCGAGGAGTCTCCGCAGCTTCTCCTTGTTGCGCAGGTCCAGCAGCGTGGTCGGCTCGTCGAGGACCAGGATCTGCGGGTCGACAGCCAGAACGGCGGCCAGAGCCACGAGCTGCCGCTGTCCGCCGGAGAGCTCGTAGACACTGCGTTCAGCCAGGTCAGCGATGCCCAGCTCCTCGAGCACGGCCAGGGCAGCAGCGCGGCGCTCCGCCTTCGGGACGCGTTTGCGCAGGGAGAGCTCGATGTCTTCGAGTGGAGTCGGCATGACCAGCTGCGCGGCAGGGTCGGTGAAGACGAAGCCCACCCGCGAGCGGACCTGCTTCGCCTCCTCAACCGGGTCGAGTCCGTCGATGAGAACTCGGCCGGAGTTGGCTGTGACCAGCCCGTTGAACAGCTGCAGCAGCGTGGACTTCCCGGACCCATTGGCGCCGATGATCGCGACCGTCGGCTCGTCCAGGGTGACGTTGACGTCGGTCAGTATCGGGCGGTAGACATCACCGGTCGGGGTGTCGTCGAGAACTCCGACCGAGACCTCGGAGAACGAGATCTGCTCCGTCGCCGGTCCTGCAGAATCGGGATCTGGTCTGCGTGCGAAGATCACTGTGCCGCAGTGCCTTCGGCCGCACCCTCAACGCCGGTTCCTTCGGAGCCAGCGCTTGCAGAGCCAACACCCGCAGAGCCAGCGCCTACAGTCCGCGCGTGCGGCACCGGAGTCGGGCCACCTCGGCGGCGGAGGACATCGGGGAATGCCCGGTGGATCAGGATCGCGACGGACACGGCGAGGACGTTTTTGATGATGTCGCCGGGCCAGTACACAAGGTCGGCGACGGCGGCCACACCCAGGGGCAGGTCGGCGTTGATCGACATCCCGAGGATTCCGAGTGGATGATTGAGCAGCAGGCTCGAGCCGAGTGCCCCGAGGAACAGCGCGACCCACAGCTTCGCTCCGCGGAAGCGACGAATGGCCCAGCGGGCAACGAAGCCTGTGGCCAGGGCGTAGAGCGTGAACGAGGTGATGTAGCCGGCGCTGGGACCGGCGAGCACGCCAATGCCGCCGCTCATGCCGGAGAAGATCGGCAGACCGAGCAGGCCGAGGACGACGTAGAGCAAGACGGCCGCTCCACCTCGCCACGGTCCTAACACCAGGCCGCAGAGTGCGATGGCGAAGGTCTGCAGGGTGATCGGCACACCGGCCGGGCCCACCGGCACCGGGGGCATGATTGCAAACGCCGCCAGCAGAGCGGCGAATACCGCGATCAGCGCGATATCGCCGGCTCTGCCAGCTGAATTCCTCCGCGATCCCCTCGCCGAGGCGGTGCTGCCGATGTGCGCTTGTGACATGAGTTCTCCGATGGTGAGGTGGCACCCGAGACTTATTCGGGCACCACCCACCTTAACTGAACACCGTTCAGGAGTTGTAGTCGGGGAACAGAATCATTCCCATTCGATGGTGCCCGGAGGCTTGGAGGTGACGTCGAGGACGACCCTGTTGATGTCGTCGACCTCATTCGTGATGCGATTGGAGATGACGGAGAGGACATCGTAGGGAACCCGTGTCCAGTCCGCGGTCATCGCGTCTTCGCTGGAGACCGGACGCAGCACGACCGGGTGGCCATAGGTTCGTCCGTCGCCCTGGACTCCCACGGAGCGGACGTCAGCGAGGAGGACGACCGGGCACTGCCAGATCTCTCCGTCGAGGCCGGCCTTGGTCAGTTCTTCGCGAGCGATGGCATCGGCACGGCGCAGGATCGAGAGACGGTCCTCCGTGACCTCGCCGATGATGCGGATTCCCAGTCCGGGGCCGGGGAACGGCTGGCGGGAGACGATGGCATCCGGGACTCCGAGCTCACGGCCGATGGCGCGGACCTCGTCCTTGAACAGGGCGCGCAGGGGTTCGATGAGTTCGAAGGTGATGTCGTCGGGCAGCCCGCCCACATTGTGGTGGCTCTTGATGTTCGCAGTTCCAGATCCGCCACCGGATTCGACGACGTCGGGGTAGAGCGTGCCCTGGACCAGGAAACCGATCTCTTCGCCTTCATCCTTAGCCTCGAGGACGAGGTCGGCTGCCGCCTGCTCGAAGGTGCGGATGAACTCGCGGCCGATGATCTTGCGCTTGGTCTCCGGATCGGTGACGCCGGCAAGTTCGGAGAGGAACTGCTCACGCGCGTCGATGGTGACCAGACGGACGCCGATCGAGTTCACGTAGTCGTTCTCAACCTGTTCGCGTTCGTTCTCACGCAGGAGACCGTGGTCGACGAAGACGCAGGTGAGCTGGTCGCCGATGGCCTCATGAACCAGTGCCGCCGCCACGGAGGAGTCGACTCCACCTGAGAGGGCGCAGATGACCTTCTTCGAACCGGCGCGGGCACGGATCAGTTCGATCTGCTCGTCGATGACCGAAGCATTGGTCCAGTCGGCAGTGAGTCCGGCGACATCGAACAGGAAGTTCTCGAGGATCTGCTGTCCGTACTCGGAGTGGAGGACCTCGGGGTGCCACTGCACACCGGCGAACTTGCGTGCCGCACACTCGAAGGCGGCGACCGGGGTGTCCGGGGTCGATGCGAGCACATCGAAATCAGCGGGCGCCTCGGCGACGGAATCTCCGTGAGACATCCAGACCTTGTAGCTGTTCGGGGTCTGGGCCAGCAGCGAACCGGTGCTGGAGACCGTCACCGGTGTCGAACCGTACTCGCGCTTGTCGGTCTTGGCGACCCGTCCGCCGAGGGTGGTCGACATGAGCTGGAAGCCGTAGCAGATGCCCATGGTGGGCACGCCGAGATCGAAGACAGCGGTGTCGAATCCGGGGGCGCCCTCGTCGTTGACGCTCGAGGGTCCGCCCGAGAGCACAATGGCGATCGGATTCTTGGCCGCGAACTCCGCGGCCGGTGCGTCATGGGCAATGATCTCGGAATACAGTCCGGCCTCGCGGATCCGCCGGGCGATGAGCTGCGCGTACTGCGCACCGAAATCGACCACGAGGACAGGAGGCACCTGTGTGCTCTGGGTTTGCGTCATGACCCAATTCTAAACACCGGGCACCCAGTGCCCAACTACTGGCCTCAGCTCTTGGGAGCGACCACCACGGCCGCTGCCAGCTCGGCTTCGACTTGACGGTTGATTCTGCGTTCGAGGATGAACGACATCACCGGAACCACGCCGGCCAGGGCCAAGACGATGTAGCGGCCCAGCGTCCAACGCATCTGCTGGTTGAGCCAGAAGCAGCCGATGAGGTAGACGACGTAGCACCAGCCATGGCAGATCGCGATCGCGGCGGCCAGGTTGAAGCCGCCGAAGTTCAGCGCCGTCGAGGAATCAGCGGCGATGAGGTACTTGTAGATCATCTCGACGGTGAGGATGAGGAGCATCGTTCCCGTGATGATGGCCATCACGCGATAGAACTTGCACGCGTTGCGTGCCGAGGTGAAGCGCTTGACACTCCACACCTCGCCGTCATCGAAGTCGGGGCGGGAATCCAGGGACTCGGGTTCTTCGCTCACGCTCAGTTTCCTCCGGTCGGGGTGGTGTTGGTCGAATTGGCGTTGGTGTTGGTCGAGTCGTCGCTGTTGCCTGCTTCGGGTCTGCCGCGGCGGCGAGGCTTCTTCGCTCCATGCTTGTGAGCGGGAAGCCCGGTCAGTCCCGACATCACCTCGGGATCGATCGAGGCCTGACCTGCGGACTTGACGACAACATACTCGACTCGGTTTGTCGGATCCTGAGAATCAGGGTCGCTGCCGAGCCGGCGGCGCACGAAGTCATCGCGCAGAAGCTGCCACCACATATACAGGGCCATGACGGCGAAGATGAGCCATTCGATCGCGTAGCCAGCGGACTGCAGATCGAATCCGCCCTCCTCCCGCGTCGTCGTCGGCGGCACGAAGGACAATCCGTCGGTCGCGATGGAAGCGGCGTCCCCGGTGGCCTCTTCGGGGATGAGGAAGCCCGAATAGGTCAGAAGGTCGGGGAACAGGTTGATCAGCTGTGACGTCGAGACGCTGCGCACCTGCCCCTCGGGCAGCGAGTTGCCGGGCATCGGACCCTCAACGGGGCCGATCTGTGCCTTCATCTCGACTGGGCCCTCTGCCGCACGGGACTCCATGGCGGTTTCCTCATCGGTGGTGAAGCCGCGCAGAACCGGAATCGCAATGGTCTTGTCAGAGGCGTCGGCGCCGGCCGAATCGCCGAGGCGGGCATCATCGGGTGCGAACATCGTCACAACCCAGAAGCCGTTGTCCCCATCGAGGACGCGCCCGGGGACGACGACCTGATCGTCCGGGAGCCAGTGTCCGGACAGGCTCACCCGCTGATCGGCCAGGATGCCCGGCATCGGGGCCTGGGCCTCCATAACGTCATTGAACGGCACGATCTCTTCGACATTCGCCGAATCGACGGCATCGTTCTTGTGCTGAGCCCGGTCGACCTGCCAGGCGGAGAGTCCGACGAAGCAGGTGACCAGGATGAGCACGAAGAGCAGGGACCCCAACCACTTGGGGGTCAGCGCCAGGCGGAACAGATCAGACCACCGATCCAGGCTGATAGGGCGAGACGGTGACATCCACGCGCTGGAATTCCTTCAGATCGACATAGCCTGTGGTCGCGAGAGCACGGCGCAGGGCGCCGGCGAGGTTGAGTTCGCCGATGGCGGTGCGTCCGGGTCCGAACAGAACCTGTTCGAGACTGCCCACGGTTCCCAGCTCCACGCGGTGCCCGCGGGGAAGTTCAGGGTGATGCGCCTCGGCGCCCCAATGCATTCCCCGGCCCGGGGCCTCTGTCGACCGGGCCAGCGCGGTGCCGAGCATGACAGCGTCGGCTCCCACACCGAAGGCCTTGACGATCTCACCGCTGGTGCCCAGTCCGCCATCGGCGATGACGTGGACGTAGCGACCGCCGGATTCATCCATGTAGTCACGCCGAGCGGCGTGGATATCAGCGATCGCCGTGGCCATCGGCGCGTGGAGGCCGAGGGTCTTACGTGTCGTCGCCGCCGCTCCTCCGCCGAAGCCGACGAGGACACCGGCGGCACCGGTGCGCATGAGATGCAGTGCCGCCGTGTAGGTTGCGGCGCCGCCGACGATGACTGGCACGTCGAGCTCATAGATGAACTGCTTGAGGTTGAGCGGCTCGGACTGCGAGGACACGTGCTCGGCCGAGACCGTGGTGCCGCGGATGACGAAGATGTCGACACCGGCATCGATGACGGTCTTGTAGAACTGCTGAGTCCGCTGCGGTGTCAGGGCACCGGCGACGGTGACTCCTGCTTCGCGGATCTGTTCGAGTCGAGAGGTGATGAGTTCTGCCTGGATGGGTGCGGAGTAGAGCTCCTGCATCCGTGCGGTCGCCATCTCGGCCGGCAGCTGGGCGATTTCGGCCAGCAGCGGAGCGGGATCCTCATAGCGGGTCCACAGACCTTCGAGGTCGAGAACGCCCAGGCCACCGTGCTTGCCCAGAGCGATCACGGTCTCCGGGGACATGGCGGAGTCCATGGGTGCACCGATGAATGGGAGGTCGAACTTGTAGGCGTCGATCTGCCAGTCCAGCGATACGTCCTCGGGATCTCTGGTGCGCCGAGCAGGGATGACGGCGATGTCGTCGAGTGAATAGCCGCGACGACCGCGCTTGCCTTTGCCGATTTCGATTTCAGAACTCACCCGAACAGCCTATCCCACCGCCCTGACGCCGAAGACTCAGCTCACTATGAGGAACGGTGCGTCTCCTTGGGCAGTACGGTCTCTCAGCGGGCCAGGTAGTCGGCCACAACCGCCTCGGTGGCGGCGACGAAGGACCGCACGTGCGGCAGGTGTGCTTCGCGTTCACGCACATGCATGACGACGCGGCGCACGGGCGTGGGATCGGTGAGGCCGACTGCTCTCAGACCAGGTCGCAGCTGGGCAGACGACAGGCGCGGCAGAACGGTGATGGCCAGGTTCGAAGCGACGAGGGCCAGCGCAGCGAACTCGTCCTCCGAGGCGGCGAAGGTTCGGGGCTCGAATCCGGCCGCGGCGCAGGCGAGGTCGACGACCTTGCTCGTCGGACCGGCCCACAGGTCGTAGTCGACCCACCGTTGGTCTTCGAGGTCTTTGAATGGGACGGATTCGAGCCTCGCAAACCGGTGCCTGTCCGAGACCACGACCCGGTAGTCGTCGTCGAAGAGGACCGTGCGCGTCATTCCGGGCAGGTGGACCTCGTCATCCTGTGGAACTTCGCTGCGGATCTCGATCGTGCAGTGGCTGCGGCGGACCTTGGCCGGTTCATTGAGTTGGATGTCGAAGCGCATGTCCGGATGTTCGAGTGCGACCGGCTCGATGATCCCTGGCAGCAGCCCGGCGTTGAATGAGGTGAATGCTGCGATGCGCATGCGAGGCCGATTCACTGTGCGGAAGCTCTCGACCAAGGTGTCGAGCCTGTTCAGACCTGTAAAGACGTCCGCGGATTCCTCGGCCAGTCGTTTGCCCAGATCCGTGATCTCGATGCCGCGCCCAGACCTGCGATAAAGGGGGACGCCGACGGCCTTCTGCAGAGTGGTGATGTGCTGGCTGACCGTGGCCGATGTGTAGTTGAGGCTCCTCGCAGCGTCGACGACGGAGCCTGTGGCGACGACGGCCCGCCAGATGCGCAGTCGGTTGAGATCCCACATTCGCCCAGACTAGTCGATGATCGTTCGGTCATGCCGAATGGTTGTTAGCAAATGATTGCTTTTCCCAATCTGTTCTCTCGGGGTGACCTGCGGCAGACTTGAGGAAGAGCCCTTCGCGCCCGAGTCAGAACGATTTGCGCGCAGCATCTCGGGCCGTCATCGTGCAGCGTCGCATTTGCCACTCCGACCAGGTCATCCGCCTGGTCGCTGTCCCTGAAGGAGCGCCATGACCGGAGCCGAGCTCATCACCATCGCCGGAGCTGCGACTGTCCTTGCTGTCACCCCCGGCCCCGAGACGATCCTCACCGTTCGTCTCTCTGCCCTGCGCCGCAAGGCCGGGCTGATCTATTCGCTCGGCTCCGCGACCGGCATGACGGTCTGGATGATCGCGGCGCTGACCGGAATCTCCGCGCTGCTCACAACCTTCCCCTCTGCTCTGCTGGTCCTCAAAGTCGTCGGCGGGCTCTACCTGTGCCTGCTCGGCGTGCTGGCTGCCCGGCAGGCACTGCGGATCCGTACCGAACTGCGTGGAACACCCCCGCGCGGACAGGTCAGCGAGATCGTGGCGGCCACCGATGATCTCGGCGAGCTTGAGACCGCCGGGATCGGTGCCGAGGTGGATGCCGGCTCCCCTACTGACGCGATCGCTGACTCCGGTTCGAAGAAGTCGTGGGGACAGCTGCGGTCGGTCATCTCGTATCGTCGCGGCCTGTTCTCTTCATTGAGCAACCCGAAGGCGGGGCTGTTCTTCCTCGCCGTCATGCCGACCCTGGTGCCGTCCTCCGCCGCCGGAGTCGACTACCTGCTGCTCATTACGGTCGTGATCGGGTTGATGCTGGCCTACCAGATTCTTCTCGCCTTCATCGCCGGCATGGCAGCGGCCGCCCTCCAGAGGCGGAGCACCGACTTCTACATCGAAGCGGTCTCCGCCGCTGTCCTCGTCGTCATGGGCATCGCCGTCATCGCCATCCCGATGTAGCACCAATCGACGCCGAGTCTGGCGCAACGCAGGCGAACGTATTGCAGGCGAACCTGACACCGACGAAGGCGGCCAGCCAAGAGCGCCGGCAGAAGGCACAGAAGCCACTGACAGGAGAGCGCCGTCAGAGCGCCATGTCCGGAAGACGCGGAAACAGCCATGTCCGGAGATGCAGAAACACTGACGGCATTTCATAAAGGTGCGGGCCGGGGATAGCAC
>NZ_JBHFIH010000001.1:530604-540202 GCF_057334195.1 Brevibacterium sp. AGC70
CCCCCCCCCCCCCCACCTTCTTCATGTCGTCTGGTCAGCTGGCAGGCGGTACGGGACCGCTGCCACCGGGACCACCGAGTGGACCGTCGTCCCCGGCGCTGGCTCCGCCGTGTCCGACGGTTCCGGCTGAACCGTGTCCTGCGGTTCCGGCTCCACCATGTCCGGTGCTGCCGACTCCGCCGGTTCCGATTCCGCTGTTTCCACTGCCAGCGGTGTTGGCGCTGCCGGAATGGCGATCGGCTCCACCGTCATTGTCGACAGCGGCTTCCACATCGACCTTGTCGAGCATCTTCGCCGCGGCATCGCGACCGCCCAAACCGAAGGCGAGTGCAGCAGCGGCCGCGCCGCCGATGACCACAGCACCGAAGGCCAGGTTGATGATCGAATCGGCCAGTCCCATGTAACGCAGACCCATCGCGATGAAGAGTGCGATGGCCGAATAACGCAGAACTTTGCTCGCAAGGGAGTTCGTGATGAACTTCCCGATCAGGCCTGCAACCAAGAAGCCTGCAGCGATAATCGCAGCGCCGAAGAGGACGCTGCCGCCGAGGTCGAGGATCTCGTTGAGGATGTTCGTGATCTCGGGGAACCCGAGCATCCGAGTCGCCATGATCGCAAAGAAGATCATGATGGCTACCTGGACGATCTTGGTAATCACGCTCGAGGCACTGGTGCCCTCGGGAGCGATTCCGATCGAGCTGACAGCACGATCCGTGCCGACTCCACGCAAGAGCTCCTCGAGCAGGTTGCCGAGGAATTTCGCGATGACTCCGCCGATGGCCAGCAGGATGCCGGCCGCGATGATGGCAGGAATGGCGTTGAGGAAGAGCTCCAACATCTGCTGTGCCGGCTGCGAGATGGCCGCGATACCCAGGACCTGGAGTGCCGATATCGCCACCACGATGATGATGATTCCGAAGACGAGGTTGCCCGCGAGCGACGAGATCTTGGCATTCGCCTCAGCGTTCGGGTTCCCGGCACCCTGCTGAGGTTGACCCTGCTGATCCTGATGAGGCTGGTCGTAGGCGGCTTGCTGAGCATTGATGTTGTTGTGCTGCGGTTCGACACCCGTCGATGCACCGACGACGCCTGTGGCGCGATCTCCCAGCGAGCTGAACTTCGATGTCAGCTTCGTCAGGTCGACGGCGTTGAGCGCAGTCTGGACCAGCTGCTTGGCGATCTTGGCAAAGACGAATCCGATGAAGAAGATGACCCCGGCACCGATGATGTTCGGGAGGAAGCCGAAGATTCCGTCGAGCAGGCCCTGCAGCGGTGTGAGCACCTGGTCGAGGTTGAACAGCTGCAGAACGGCGATGAGGCCGAGCAGCCAGATGATCAGGCTGCCGATCTGACCGATCGATTTTCCGATCTGCTGCCCGTCATTGCCGTCACGTTGCAATGCCGGGATCTTCGCCACCAGTTTTCCGATCGCCCATTTGACGATCGATGCAATTATCCATGTAACGATAAGAATGAGTATCGCCAGTCCCACTTTCGCAAGAACTGACCACAAGTCTGACATTTGCATTTCCGTCATCTCCTTCGGCTGAGGCGAATGAACACTCGAATTCGTTGCGAATGCACACTCTGATTTTCGCTGTTGCTGATGTGGAGTCTATTCACATCAGACACTCAGAACAAGGGCAGATGGTGGCTTGATGTCGAATAATGACGCGATCGATAACCTCACGCAAATCCGTCCACATGGGTATCTCAGCGCCTTAACAATTCGTATATATTCAGATCACGATTCGGCATCGAAGCGATGACATGATCGAAATATCCCAATCCGAAACAGAGAATTCGCGGCATGCCGCAAAGAGAATCCATGAATCCTTCAAAAAGTGAAGCACATGCGAATTCATGGAGAACTGACGAATTCGAGTGGCACATTGTCGATGAGATGCGTTCCTCCGACCGTCGCGGACACGAGCAGGAGCGCCTGCCCACGGAAGTCGGATGCACAGGGTTGGAAAGTTCGCGCATCGACAAGGCTGAGATAGCCGAGCGTGAGGTCGCCGCGATCGGCGGCGGGGTCGAGCACCAGCTTCGCCGCCCTCTCGACGATTGTCGGAGGCTCATCTCTCGGAGACCAGTCGGATGCCGCCTGGGCCGCGGCGTCAAGGGCGCGAGGAATCGCCAATGCAGCCACTCGATCCGCCGGCGCCAGGTATTCGTTGCGGCTCGACATCGCCAGTCCGTCTGCGTCCCGGACGACGGGAAGACCAATCAACTCGATGTCGAAGTTGAGGTCGGCGATCATGCGTTTGACCAGGCAGAACTGCTGGATGTCTTTGAGGCCGAACACCGCGGAGTCCGGTGCCGTCAGGGTGAAGAGCTTGGCCACGACGGTGAGGACCCCGTCGAAGTGCCCGGGCCTCGCCTCGCCTTCGTAGACCGCACCCATCCGGCCGGAGGACACGGTGACCTCGGGCGCAGACGGGTACATCTCCCCCAACGCCGGCGCGAACACGAAGTCCACTCCAGCGGCCTCGCAGACTTCCAGGTCTGCTTCGAAGGGCCGCGGGTATTGGAAGAAGTCCTCGTCGGTACCGAACTGCAGCGGGTTGACGAAAATGCTGGTCACCACCGAATCACCCGATGCTCGTGCCCTGTCCATCAGCGCCTGATGACCAGAATGCAGGGCACCCATCGTCGGCACCAGTGACACGGTGCCCGACTGCCGTCTCCGCCAGGTACGCAGGGCCTGGATTCCGCCGACCTCCATCACTCGAAACTCCGTTCGGGCTCGGGGAATTCGCCGCTTTTGACCTCATCGACATAGCGGCCGACAGCATCGGAGAGCACTGAATGCAGGTCGGCATATCGTTTGACGAATCGCGGCGCCTTGCCTGTGCGCAGGCCCGCCATATCCTGCCAGACGAGCACCTGGGCATCGCAGTCGGCACCGGCGCCGATCCCCACGGTCGGAATCGTCATCTCCGCCGTCACCTGGGCAGCCAACCCCGCTGGAACCATCTCCATGACCACGGAGAACGCCCCCGCCTCGGCGACGGCACGAGCATCAGCCAGCAGCGCGTCACCGGCACCCCCACGACCCTGGACCTTGTACCCGCCGAGGTTGTGCTCGGCTTGGGGCGTGAATCCGATGTGTGCCATCACCGGTATGCCGGCGGTCGTGATCGCCTTGATCCTCGAGGCCACGGCCACTCCCCCTTCGAGCTTGACCGCGTGGACACCGGCCTCCTTCATGAACCGCACTGCCGTCGCGACCGCCTGCTCATCGGAGATCTCATAGCTGCCGAAGGGCAGGTCCGCAACGATCAGCGCCCGCGAGGTCGCACCGGAGACCGCTCGCGCCAGTGGAATGAGCTCATCGACGGTGACAGGCAGCGTGGTCTCGTGGCCGTAGACATTGTTCGCCGCGGAGTCTCCGACCAGCAGCGCCTCGACTCCGGCCTGCTCGAACAGTGCGGCCGTGTACTGGTCATAGCTGGTCAGCATCGCCCAGCGGCGACCTTCGGCCTTGGCCTTGATGAGGTCGAGAGTCCGCACACGACGAGGTGGGGACGCAGCTGCACCGGCAGCTGCAGTCTGACTGGGGCCGCCACCGTAAGGCGGAGTCATCTCTGACTGGTCGGTCGTGGAGTTCTCAGGCTGTGCCGGTGCGGAACTCTCGGGACGATCTGGTGTCGGGTTCTGGGACAGGGGCATGGGCATCCTCTTCGGTCGGCCTTCGTCTGGGTGGCTGCGCATCGTCAGCGCCGCGTGGGCGCAAGTCGGCGGCAGGCTGTGGCGCCGGCCGAATCACGCGGGTTCACATTCGGGTCGACTCGGATTGCGAGCCAGTTTCCAGACTAGATCATCGACCCTGGTCCACCGCACGGTGGTGTTTTACATTACGAGCATTGATGATTAAGCTCAAATCTGCGCAAAACTTTTTCAGGGGCGCACAGTTCCATTCCATGGGAGCACCGCTCCACTCTGCGAAGGACGATGATGACCACAACAGCTTCGATCGAGCTCACCCTCAAGGACATCTCCGCGAAGGGTGCGAACGACGATATGTGTTCGACCGACCTCATCGATGCCCCGTGGGACGTCGACGTCAAGCCCGGATACGGGCCCGGCGCTTCGATGGACGATCCGATTCCCGTCGCTGCCCCACGCCAGGGTGAGATCCCCGCCGAGTACCGGGACGCCTCGGCGGAGGAACTCAATGACCGGATCATCCGGGCCAAGGAGAAGCTCGGCGATCGAGTCGTCATCCTCGGCCACCACTACCAGCGGGTCGAGGTCGTCGAGCACGCGGACTACATCGGCGACTCGTTCATGCTCGCCAAGGCTGCCCAGAACCATCCCGAGGCTGAGGCGATCGTCTTCTGCGGCGTCCATTTCATGGCCGAGACCGCCGATCTGCTCTCCACACCTGAGCAGTCGGTCATCCTGCCCAACCTCGCTGCGGGCTGCTCGATGGCTGATATGGCCGACATCGACCAGGTCGAGGACTGCTGGGAGCAGCTGACCGAATTGCTGGGCGACGAACCTGATTCGGACGGCAAGGTGCCCGTCATCCCGGTGACCTACATGAATTCCTCGGCCGCAATCAAGGGTTTCTGCGGCCGCAACGGCGGCATCGTGTGCACTTCCTCCAACGCCGAGGTGGTCCTAGAGTGGGCCTTCGAGCGCGGTCAGCGCGTGCTGTTCTTCCCCGACCAGCACCTGGGCCGCAACACCGCTCTGAACATGGGCATCGACATTGAGGCCATGCCGCTGTGGAATCCGGCGCGGCCCCTGGGCAACAACTCCCCCGACGCGATCGAGGACTCGAAGGTCATCCTGTGGCAGGGGTTCTGTTCGGTCCACAAGCGCTTCACCCCCGCACAGATCGCCAAGGCACGCGTCGATCACCCCGATGTGCGCGTCATCGTCCACCCTGAATGCCCGCAGGAGACGGTGGCCGCGGCCGATGACTCCGGATCCACCGCCTACATCACGAAAGCCATCGCCGAGGCGACCGAGCCCACCACATTCGCCATCGGCACCGAGATCAACCTCGTCCAACGGCTGGCAGCCGAACATCCCGAGCACACGATCTTCTGCCTCGATCCTGTCGTGTGCCCGTGCTCGACGATGTATCGGATCCACCCCGGCTACATCGCCTGGGTCCTCGAGTCCCTGATCGACGGCAAGGTGATCAATCAGATTTCCGTCGACGCCGAGGTGGCCGATCCCGCTCGCGTGTCCCTTGAGCGAATGCTCGCCGCGAAACCCCGGATCTGAGCGACTCATGGCTCACATCGTCATCATCGGCTCCGGTATCGCGGGACTGACTACCGCCCTGCGGCTGGCAGGTGGACATGACGTCACCGTTGTGACCAAAGACAGTCTGGGCGAGTCGAATACGGCCATGGCTCAAGGTGGGATCGCCGGTGTCCTCGCGGCCGAAGACAGCGTCGAGTCGCATATCGACGACACCCTGATCGCAGGCGCCGGACTCAATGATGAGGCCGCCGTCCGCGTACTGTGCACCGAGGGCCCCGACCGAATCCTCGAACTCGCCGCCGCCGGCGTCACCTTCGACACGGATGCCTCCGGGCGCTGGGCCAGGGGCATGGAGGGTGCGCATTCCGTGGGGCGCATCTTCCATTCCGGCGGCGATGCCTCCGGCCGTGCGATCACCGCTGCCCTGGTCAAGGCCACCCGCGCCGAGGCGGCCGCTGGGACCATCGCTGTGCGTGAGCATTCGATGCTCGTCGACATCGCCACCGGCGCCGGTGGCTATGTCGATGTCGATGTCGATGTCGATGTCGATGTCGATGTCGATGCGTCGACCAACGAGGGCAGGGCCACCGGCGTCAGCCTGCTCCACGACGGTGCGCTCGAAATGGTGGCCGCCGATGCCGTGGTGTTGGCAACGGGTGGCGCTGGGCAGCTCTTCGCACACACGACGAATCCGCCGGCTGCGACCGGTGACGGTCTGGCCGCCGCGATCCGTGCCGGTGCTGACGTTGCCGACCTGGAGTTCTTTCAATTCCACCCGACTGCGCTTGCCGGCACGGGGTTCCTCATCTCCGAGGCCGTCCGCGGTGCCGGTGCCGTGCTTCTCGACGCACACGGTCACCGCTTCATGCCCGACATCGATCCCCGAGCTGAGCTCGCGCCACGTGATGTCGTTGCCCTGGCGATCCACCGGACGATGGCGGCACAGAACGGGGCGTTTTGCCATCTCGATGCCAGAGCCATCCCCGAAGTGAGCGCTCGTTTCCCGTCGATCACACGCGGCCTTGCAGCCCACGGACTAGACCTCGCCACCGATCTCATCCCCGTCACTCCGGCGGCGCACTACTTTATGGGCGGCATCGCCACCGACCTGGATGGCCGAACCTCTGTCGACAGACTCTTCGCAGTCGGTGAAGTCGCCTGCACCGGTGTCCACGGCGCCAACCGTCTGGCGTCCAACTCCCTGCTCGAAGGTGCAGTGTTCGGGGTCCGCGCGGCTGAGGCGATTATGACGCTGGAGCCGATGCCGGACTTCAGAGGAGAACTCGGCGATGCTTCCTGTGCCTCTGTGTCTATCGCGCGGGACGATCTGAGGGATCTCGCGTGGGCCCACCTCGGGGTGGAACGAAATGAAGCGGGACTGCGGGCACTGCTCGACCACCTCGGCGAGGATGGCCCGTCCGTGACGGATCGTGAGGATGGCCCGTCCTTGACGAATTGCGAGGGTGGCCACCTCGGCGAGGGTGGGTCGTCCGTGACGGATCGTGAAGGTGGCCCGTCGGCGGCTGGTCGCGAGGGCATCGAGACCGCGAATCTCACGCTCATCGCGCGGCACATTGCGGCTCACGCCCTCGCCCGACAGGAGAGCCGAGGTGCCCACACCCGCACTGACTTCCCTGTGTCCAAAACCCTGCCGACGCAGCAACAGCCTGCATCCGTTGACCCCGTTCCCACCACTTCCCTGGTTCAGGAGGCCGCCTCATGTTGAGCGCCACAACCATCGACTCCGCACTCCGGCTTGCTCTCGACGAAGACGCACCGTGGGGCGACATCACCGGTGAGACGTTCATCCCTGCCAGCGCCTCGGCGACGGCGAAGTTGAGCGCACGCGAGGCCGGAATCCTCGCTGGAATTGATGTATTCGCTCGCGCCTTCACCCTCGTCGACCCTCGCGTCGATGTGGATCTCACCAGCGCCGATGGAGATGTCTTCGCGGCTGGCGACACATTGGCTACGGTTTCGGGACCGGCACGTGCGGTTCTGCAAGCCGAGCGGATCGCACTGAACTTCTGCCAGCGCATGAGCGGAATCGCAACACAGACCAGAGCCTTCGTCGATGCGGCGTCGTCGAATACCGCAGGCGCGAACACGGCCAGTCGAGGTGTGCGCATCGTCGACACCCGCAAGACCACTCCGGGGCTACGGGTCTTCGAAAAGCACGCGGTGGTCTGCGGCGGTGGGCACAACCACCGATTCGGGCTCTCCGACGCGGTCATGGTCAAGGACAACCACCTCGCTGTTCTTGCTGGTGAGAACGCCGATGTCAGTGCCGCGATCCGGTCGGCTCGGGCTCAGTTGTCGCACACGACGACGATCGAGGTCGAGGTCGATCGCCTCGAGCAGATCCATGCGGTGCTCGACGGCGGAGCCGATGTCATCATGCTCGACAACTTCACCCTGGCCGATCTGCGTGCCGGAGTCGAGCTCATCGCCGGACGTGCGATCGTTGAGGCCAGCGGCAACGTCACCCTCGAAACCGTCGCAGACATCGCCGCTACCGGAGTCGACGTCATCTCCTCGGGAGCGCTGACGCACACTGTCCGCGCGATCGACCTGGGCCTCGACCTGGTTCTGGACGCAGGTTGATATGGAACTCGAATCGGCCCTCGATAACGGCGGTGTACCGCTCTACCTCGACACAGCCGCGGCGGCGCCCGTGCGCAGGGAGGCACTCGAGGCCGCCTGGCCATATCTGACCGGCGCGTTCGGCAACCCGTCGAGCCACCACGAGGTCGGCCGTACCTCGGCAGACGCACTCAAGGACGCGCGCAGACGGGTGGCGAAGGTGCTCGGCATGCGCAGCACCGACATCATCTTCACCAGCGGCGGCACCGAATCCGACAATCTTGCGATCATCGGTATCGCCCTCGGGGCTGGGGCCTTTGGCGCTGCTGGGGCCGGTGGCGCTGCTGGGGCCGGTGGCGCTGCTGACTCCGGTGCGGGGCCGGATGGTCGGCCACCTCGGCGCCATATCGTGATCTCCGCCCTTGAACATGAGGCGGTGCTCGCCGCGGCGGACTTCCTGGTTCGTCGGCACGGGTTCGAGATCACGGAGGTACCCGTCGCGCCCGATGGCACGATAACGGTCGAGGCACTTGGTTCGGTTCTACGCGAGGACACGCTCCTGGTCAGCCTGGGGTATGCGAACAACGAGATCGGCACGGTCGCCGATGTCACAGCCCTCGCCCGGATTGCTCACGATGCCGGCGCGTTCTTCCACACTGATGCTGTGCAGGCTGCAGGCTGGCTCCCGCTGGGCGGCCTCGGCGTCGACGCCATAAGCCTGGCTGGGCACAAGGTCGGTGCGCCGAAGGGAATCGGGGTTGCTGCGATTCGCGCACGGATCCCTCTCGAACCCCTCATCCACGGCGGCGGCCAGGAGTCCGGGCGTCGGTCGGGGACAGAGAACGTTGCCCTTGCCGTTGCGTTTGCCACCGCGTTGGAACTGGCCGAGGCCGAACGCGTCGAAACCGCCGGCCGAATCCAGGCCATCCGGGATGATTTCATCGCCGAGGTACTGGCCACGGTTCCCGGGGCATTCCTCACAGGAAGCGAGTCATTGCGCAGTCCGAATCACGCCTCGTTCTGTTTCTCAGGTACAAGCGGCGAGGCCGTGCTCCTCGAGCTTGAACGCCTGGGCATCACTGCCTCGAGTGGCTCAGCCTGCGCCGTCGGCTCGGACGAACCATCGCATGTGCTCACCGCGTTGGGCATCGACGATGATCTCGCGAAGACAAGTGTGCGCTTCACCTTCCCGGCAGACTTCACCCCCGAAGCGGGTCATCGAGCAGCGTATGCCGTATCTGCGGCGGTGAAGAATTTGGCTCTCAGCTACACCTGAGCAGCCTGAGCAGTCATTCGTTGAAGAGTGTGTCGATGACTTCCTGAGCCACGAACCTCGCATGCAATATCGGTCGCCTAGCCGGATCAACCGATGCCGGAGGCACCCACGCCGGCCTGCCGTCTGTGAGCATCACCGTCTCCCACTCCGACCGATCCAACAAATGATGATGGGCAGAACAACTCAACATCATGTTATTGACATCCGTCTTGCCCTGCTGGGCCCACTCGACAATATGGTGGGCATCGCACCACCCCGGCGGAGCATCACAACCGGGGAACGTACATCCCTGATCACGAGCAGTGAGCACCGCGATCTGTTTGGCATTCGCGAACCGATTCTCCGTGACCACCTGCATCGTCTTCGCCTTATGTGAGACGAGCTCGAAGAACACCGCCCCGTTCAAACCATGACGAACCAGCTCACTGATCGGGACCGGATTCTCAGTCCCCGCCACCCCAACACCAGTCCCCGTGGCAAGATCCTCAGCCTTCGCCGTGACCACCAGAGCAT
>NZ_JBHFIH010000002.1:0-56098 GCF_057334195.1 Brevibacterium sp. AGC70
TTATTGTGGTGTTCGCGTTCGCTGTACGGTTCTTGGACCGCTACTCTGCTCTTAGAGGACTGTGAGGTTCTTGGGGTGGTTGGTGGTTTGTTGGTTTTGCGGTGGTGATAGTGGTGGGGAAACGCCCGGTTAACCGTTCCGATCCCGGTAGCTAAGCCCATTCGCGCTGATGGTACTGCAACTTGGTGGTTGTGGGAGAGTAAGTGACTGCCGCAATATTTTTTGATGGGTTTGGGGTCATTCCACTTTGTGGGGTGGCCCCTTTCTCGTATTCAGGAGTAGGTTGCTCAGATTCTCTTGACACCAGGTGAGTTGATGGTGCGCGGCCTATCGGGCAACGATGGAGAACCTTTCCGCGCATGATCGCACCCACATCGCCCCTGGTTGGGTAGTGTGGGCCGCACATACAGAAGGAAGGTACCGCCCATGCTCAATCGACTGCACGATACCCTCAGGCTCCGGACGAATCCGGCGATCTTCTTCTCGTCGGCCGCGGTCATCATATTGTTCGTACTTGCTACGATCTTCTTCACTGACGCCCTCGATACCGGAGTTTCTGCAGCCTCGGATTGGCTGCTGACGAACCTCGGTTGGTTCTATATCCTCGGTGTCACCGTGTTCTTGGTCTTTCTCATCTACATTGCGGCCTCGCGATATGGTCGAGCGAAACTCGGTCCGGACAATGAAGAGCCAGAACACTCGAACGGTGCCTGGTTCGCTATGTTGTTCGCTGCCGGCATCGGTTCTATCCTCATGTTCTGGGGAGTGGCAGAACCAGTCAGCCACTTCGGCGATCCGCCACGAGCCTCGCTCGGCATCGAACCCGGCACCGTTGAAGCGGCGACGGACGCCATGAACTTCACCTACTACCATTTCACCCTGCATACCTGGACGATCTTCACCCTTCCGGCTCTATGCTTCGCCTACTTCATCCACAAGAGGAACCTTCCACCGCGTGTGAGCTCCATCTTCCAGCCGATTCTCGGTGAGAAGATCCACGGTCCCATCGGGAAGCTCATCGACGTCGTCGCCATCATCGGCACGGTATTCGGCATTGCTGTATCTATCGGTCTCGGCACACTGCAGATCAACGGTGGTCTGGCAGAGATCATCGGAATTCCAGAGAATGCACTCTGGCAGCTGATCATCATCGGTGTCGTCTGCGGCCTGGCAACCATCTCCGTGTCATTGGGCCTGGACAAGGGCATCAAGGTTCTGTCGAACATCAACATCGTCATTGCGGTGCTGCTGCTGATCTTCATCATCGTTCTGGGACCGACGCTGTTCATGGCCCGCGGCATCTTCGAGTCATTGGGCACCTACATTCAGACTCTTCCTGAGTTGGCACTGTGGAACGATACGTTCGCCGATACCGGCTGGCAGAATACGTGGACAGTCTTCTACTGGGCGTGGACGATCACCTGGTCGCCCTTCGTCGGCATCTTCATCGCCCGAATCTCCCGTGGTCGCACGATCCGACAGTTCGTCATCGGAGTCCTCGCTGTTCCCTCGGCCTTCTCCATCCTCTGGTTCGGAGTCTTCGGCTACGCATCCTTCGACATCGAGTTCAACAAGGGTGGTGGCCTCGTCGATCGTGTTGTCGGCGAGGGAGACATCCCAGGAGCGCTGTTCGCCTTCCTCGATCACTATCCGCTCGCAGGGCCGGTGTCGGTGATTGCGATCATCCTGGTCGTCATCTTCTTCGTCACCTCGGTGGACTCCGCTGCGCTGGTGGTGGACACGATGAACAACGGTCACGAGGACTTCAATCCGTTGGGTCAGCGCATATTCTGGGCAGTCTCTGTTGCTGTTGTCACCGCGGCCCTGCTCGTCTTCTCTGGTTCGGGCGGGCTCGAGGCACTGCAGTCGACGATCATCCTCGTCGGGCTGCCGTTCTTCATCATCGCGTACTTCCAGATCTACGCTCTCATGCGCGCGTTGCGCGAAGACGCAGGTGAACTGCCACGTGTGCGGATGCGCAAATGGAAGAAGGTGCTGCCACCCGAAGAAGTTGAGCGCAGGACCGATGATGATGACGTCTTCGGGCACGAATACGACGAAGATGAAGAGGTCGTGATTACGCCTGAAGCTGTTGAGCCGGCTCCTGAGTTCCGTGACCCCTACGTCCCGGGTGATGGAAGGAAGAAGAAGCGCTATGGAACGCTGGCCAGCCGAACAGGCAGCGCCAAGAGCGAGCCGGAACATCCAGGTTGACGCGAGTGAAGTGACGCGTCCCGCCTAGGACAGGCTAGGGGACTGGCCAAGCCTGCGTGCCGGGTGTGGCCAGTCCCTCTGCTTTGATCAGACTGAGCCGATGTATAAGCCGGGGTGCTCAAGCCCGTCCGGGAGGGACACATCGGTCACCGGACAGGGTTTCCACCGCACCGTTAGTGTTGGTTGATGTGGAAGAGGGCCCCGCTTGTCAGCGAGGCCCTCTTGGGTGGTCCTTATCTCTCAGAACACTGACCGGCGTCGACCGATCAGGATTCCGTGATGAGGCGTCAGGATCCTGCTTTGATCATTTCGGCGCACTTCTCACCCATCATCATCACTGTGATGTTCGGGTTGACCGTCGTGATCTCCGGCATTGCGGAGGCATCGACGACACGGAGTCGATTGACACCCTTGACTCGCAGCTGGGGATCCAAGGGCGATGACTGGTCATCGGCTGCACCCATCCGCGCCGTGCCCACCGGGTGGTAGACGGTGTTGTGGGTGCGGGTGATGTAGTCCTCGATCTGCTCATCAGTCTGGACATCCTTGCCGGGGAAGAGTTCCTCACCGGCCCACTCGGACATGGCGTCCTGAGCCACGATGGCACGAGCCTTGCGGATACCGGCGATCATGACACGCATATCGTGGCCCTCAGGGTCGGTGAAGTACCGAGGATCGACGTAGGGCTTGTCCCGGAAATCACGCGAACGCAGGCGCACGGTGCCGCGTGAGCGGGCATGCGTGACGTTCGGAGTCAGACAGAAGGTGTTCTCCGACGTCGGGTAGCCCTGACGCAGTGTATGCATGTCGAAAGGCACGGAACCGTAGTGCATCATCAGGTCGGGGCGGTCCAAGCCTTCTTCGGTGGGGGTGAAGATTCCGGCCTCCCACCACTGGGTGGAGTCGTCGACCATCGGCTTCTTCGCATCCCAGGCGATGACACCTTCGGGGTGGTCCTGCAGGTGTTCACCGACACCCGGCGAATCGACGCGAACATCGACACCCACCTCGGCGAGGTGATCCTTGGGACCGATTCCCGAGAGCATCAGCAGCTGAGGAGTGTTGATCGCACCAGAGGAGACGATGACTTCCCGCTTGGCTTCGATGCGCTTGGTGTGGCCGAAGGCGTTGTTGACGACGTGGACGCCGGTGCAGTTCTCCTGATCATCGAACTCGAGGACCTTGGCCTGAGTGTCGGTGAGGATCGTGAGGTTCTCACGGTCGAGGATCGGGTGCAGGTAGGACACCGAGGAGGACGAACGGGTGCCGTCGGCCTTCCGGTTGACCTGGAAGAAGTTGGCACCGTTGATGACGGTTTCGCCTTCGTTGAACTGAACGCGGGGGATGCCCTCCTGCTCACAGGCGTCGAGCAGGGCGACACCGCATGGGTCATTCGGCGGCACATTCATCAGGTGCACGGGGCCGTCGTGACCGTGGTGGTCACCGGGAAGCTCGTTGCTCTCCAGCTTCTTGTACAGGCCGAAGGTGTCCTTCGATCCCCACCCGGTGGCGCCGAACTTGGTCTCCCAGTCATCGAGATCCTCACGCGGGGCCCAGAAGGCGATGCACGAGTTGTGTGAGGAGCAGCCGCCGAGGACCTTCGCCCTGGCATGCCTCATATGAGAGTTGCCGTGCTCCTGCTTCTCGATGGGGTAGTCCCAGTCGAAGCCTGACTCGAGGAGTTCCATCCACCGGTTGAGGCTGAGGACGACGTCTTCGCCGACGTCGGTCGGGCCCGCTTCCAGCAATCCGACGCTGACCTCGGGATCCTCGCTGAGGCGCGCGGCCACGGCAGCGCCCGCGGAGCCTCCGCCCACGACGACATAGTCAAAGCTATGAGTAGTTTCCACGTTCTGATTCTCCTTATTTGCTGTGATCGGGGAACCAGCCGGTGACGGCGGGCTCGAGGTTCTGGTAGATGTGCTTGGCTTCCTGGTATTCGGCCAGACCGGTCGGTCCCAGTTCGCGGCCGAAGCCCGACTGCTTGTATCCGCCCCACTCGGCCTGTGGCAGGTAGGGGTGGAAGTCATTGATCCAGATGGTTCCGTGGCGCAGACGCTGGGCGACCAGCTGAGTCTTGCCCGCATCCTGGCTCCAGACCGCCCCGGCGAGACCGTAGTAGGTGTCGTTGGCGATCTCGACGGCCTCATCGACCGTGGAGAAGGTCTCGACGGTGACAACAGGGCCGAATGCTTCGTCGGAGACGACAGACATTCCGCGCTTGACCTGGTCGAGGATGGTGGGCAGGTAGTAGTAGCCCTTCTCCAGATCGCCCTCGCCCCATGTGCCGCCGCAGCGCACGCGAGCGCCTTCGGCCACGCCCTTGTCGACATAGGCGGTGACCTTGTCGCGGTGGGCCGCGGAGATGAGCGGTCCGGTTTCGGCATTGTCATCGAAGGGTCCGCCGAGGCGGATCTGCTGAGCACGCTCGACGAGGCGGTCGACGAACTTCTCGGCGATGGATTCTTCGACGATGAGTCGGGCCCCTGCGGAGCAGACCTGACCGGAGTGGACGAATGCGGCGTTGAGCGCGTTGTCGACAGCGGCCTCGAAGTCGGCATCGGCGAAGACGACGTTCGGGTTCTTGCCGCCGAGCTCGAGTGCGATCTTCTTCACGGTTGCTGCCGCGTTGGCAGCCAGCAGGCGTCCTGTGACCAGGCCGCCGGTGAAGGAGACCATGTCGATGTCCTCATGAGTCGACAGCGGTGCACCCGCATCGGCGCCGGCACCGAGAATCAGGTTGCCGACTCCTGCCGGAAGTCCCAGCTCTGCGAGCACCTGCATCGTCAGGATCGCAGTGTGCGGGGTGAGTTCGGCAGGTTTGAGGATGAACGTATTTCCGGCTGCCAGGCAAGGCGCGATCTTCCAGGCGGCCTGCAGCAGCGGGTAGTTCCACGGGGTGATGAGGGCACAGACGCCGACGGGCTCGTGGACGATGCGGCTGGCGACCGTGTCGGTGCCGGCGTCGACGACGCGGCCGGCGTCATTGGCGGCCAGTTTGCCGAAGTAGTCGAAGCAGTTGGCGATGTCATCCATATCGATCTCGGACTCGACATAGCGCTTGCCTGTGTCAAGCGATTCGGCGCGGGCGAACTCTGCCTTGCGCTCCCGCAGCACCGATGCGAACTTGAGGAGCAGATCGCCCCGCTCGCTGGCGGGCACGCTCGACCAGACGCCCGAGTCGAAGGCGCGACGGGCGGCAGCGATTGCGAGTTCGGTGTCTGCTGGGCTGGCTTCGTCCACCTCGGCGACGAAACTGCCGTCGGCTGGATTATGGATCTCTCTGATCCCGCCGTTCTGGGCCGAAACCCACTGTCCATCGATGAAAAGCGTGTTGGGCACGATGTCTCCTATTCCTTGATGGTGAAAATCATTGAGATTGAGTCTGTCTTGGTCACCCATGTCGAAGTGCGAGTCCTTGCTGAGTGCATGTCTCCTCTTTCCGCTGGTGGTGACGCTTCCGAGAGCCACGATATGCGAACAAGGGCATCCGATGCTCAATCGGATGAACAGAGTCACAGATTGCCGACGATACTGTGCGCACATGCGGCCTTGCACGGTCTGGGGTGAAGGCTTCCGTGTCTGCGAGGGGTCCGGAACAGTCGTTGCTGTGTGGAACCTCGTGCTGCGATCTGTGCACTGAGCCTGCGGTGACAATGAGCACAATTGTCGGGACGTCGATAGAGTATTTGAAACACCGGGTAATCATGCAACGGTGCCTGATCTGGGTTCCGGTATTCAGGTGTGACATCAGGAAAGGGGCAATTGCTGATGTAGTTTCATGTGGCGATAATGCGGTTGAAGCGGGGACGTGAAAAGAGTGGACCAGCATGCTCGAATTTTCCACACCAGGCTTCATGAATCCCCTACTGACCGCGATGAGATGACCGTGTGTCCCCATATGCCGTTGCTGAGGGCACGGTTCGCCACGATTCTAACAGAGCACTTAGAGGCGATCTTGCTCTGATGTTATGGCCTGATGCCTAATAGGGGAGTGGTCCGCCTAACCATGCAGCGCCGCTTCGTCCGATGAATCGAGGTGGTCGGAGACTGCGGATTGTGTGGCCCGGACCTGACCGGTGGCTGCGAACGAGAACTTACCGTGACCATCGCATCACTTTGTCGACAATGAATTCGTGTTCCCACGCACACGACTTACCCGTTTCGAGTGGACTAGAATGGTGCGGAATCATTGAAAAGACTTTATAGGGAGAATCGTGGCCCCAGGGGATTCGCGAGACAGCCAGCAGAACCGCCGCTCGGACGGCGGGCGCCGCTCAGATCGCGACAGCAATCACAATCGTCGACAGGACTCCCACCAGTCCCGGGACGAGCGCGGGTCACGTAACTCCGATCGTCGCGACGACCGCCGAGGCGGCTATCAGGGCAATCGCTCCAGCGATGGTGAGCGCCGTGGTGGTTACCAAGGCGACCGTTCCAGCGATGGTGAGCGTCGTGGTGGTTACCAGGGCAACCGTGGCAATGGTGGCGACCGTCGTAATGATGGTGAACGCCGTAGCTTCGGCGGCGACCGTCGTGATGATCGTCGTGGTGGATACCAAGGCGACCGCAATAAGGACGGTGACCGTCGTGGTGGTTACCAAGGCAACCGCTCCAGCGACGGTGAACGCCGTGGCGGTTTTCAGGGTAACCGTTCCAGCGATGGTGAGCGTCGTGGTGGTTATCAGGGTAACCGCTCCGGCGATGGTGAGCGTCGTGGTGGTTATCAGGGTAACCGTTCCAACGACAGTGAACGCCGCAGCTTCGGCGGCGACCGTCGTGATGAGCGTCGTGGCGGCTACCAGGGCGACCGCAATAAGGACGGTGAACGTCGCGGTGGTTACCAGGGCAACCGCTCCAGCGACGGTGAACGTCGCGGTGGTTACCAGGGCAACCGCTCCAATGATGGTGAGCGTCGTGGTGGTTATCAGGGCAACCGGTCCAACGACAGTGAACGCCGCAGCTTCGGCAGCGACCGTCGTGATGAGCGTCGTGGTGGATACCAAGGGGACCGCAATAAGGACGGTGACCGTCGTGGCGGTTACCAAGGTGACCGCTCCAATGATGGTGAACGCCGTGGTGGATCTCAGGGCAATCGCTCCAGCGACGGAGAACGTCGTGGTGGTTACCAGGGCAACCGCCGCGATGACCGCGGAGGAAGCCGACGTCGCGACGGCGGCGGTGACCGCGGAGGCTTCGGGCGTAACAATAATGACCGCAGAGCCGTGCGCTCTACCGAGACCGGCGAATACGCACGCGAACAGCGCGCACGCCGTCCGCGCATCCAAGAGCCGCCTATTCCCGAAGAGGTCACCGGCAAGGAACTCGGCAAAGAGCTGCTGGGACAGCTGCGTACCCTCGACAAGGAGAACGCAGCAGCAGTTGCCAAGCACCTCGTCTCAGCCGGAGGGTTCCTGGATGTCGATCCGGAACGCGCCTACGAGCATGCGAAGGCAGCCATGGCCCGCGCGGGTCGCGTTGGCCTGGTCCGAGAAGCACTCGGCATTGCCGCCTATCACGTGGAGAAGTACGACGAGGCAGTTCGCGAACTGCGCACGCACCGACGAATCTCCGGCTCGAACGACAACATTGCGCTCATCGCTGATGCAGAACGCGGTCGTGACAAGCCTCAGAAGGCTATCGAGCTGTTCGAGTCAGCCGGTGAGCTTGAACTCGACAACGATGCTCGCACCGAACTCGTCATCGTTGCCGCCGGAGCGAAATCGGACCTCGGTGAACTCAAGGGCGCACGGGCTCTGATCGAAGCCGAAGACTTCACCCAGAAGCCAAGCGGTGCGCTGGTGCGCCTGATGGCCGCATATTCTGAAGTGCTGCGCCTGCACGGGGAAACCGAGATGGCTGACAAGTACGAAGAGCTCTCGCGTCGCACTGCCAAGGCCACGGGCACTCTCTTCGGGGACGAAGAGCCAGACCCCAACCTCGGCGTGGAAATCGAGACCGTCGAAGAGATCGACGATGATGAGCCTGCCTCACTCGACGATGCTCCTGCTGAGGCTGAGACTGAGACTGAGTACGGCTCGGCACACGATGCCGATGCTGTCGGCATGGCCGGCGTTGACAACAGGGACGCTGCAGAACTCGAAGATGCTGAGTTCGACGATGCCGAGACCGAGCGTCCGACCGCGGCTGGTTCAGGCGCCGATGATGTCGATTTCGACGATGCAGACGCTGAGGGCGCGGGTGAAGCAGAGTTCGACGAGGACGCTGGCGACGCCGAGGCCGATGAGGCCGACGAAGCTCCTACGGTCAGCCTCGTCGCAGACAACGCCATCACAGATGCCGTTGCTGACGCGGCTGGAGACGATCACGTTCCGGCGAAGTCGAAGACGCACGTCTCAGAGAAGGAACTGAAGAAGGTCAAGGTCTCCGACGAGGAGATCGAAGCTGAACTCGACGAACTGCTCGAGGATGCCGAAGGAAGCGCCGCTTCCGATGAGGAGACTTCCGAGTCCTCCGAGGAAGAAGCTCACGCGGACCCCGAAGCATCGGGCACGAGCCTCAAGCCTGCCGACAATGCGAGCTCAGAGGAGACGAACGTCTCGTATCGGCTGAATGGTCATCAGTGACGCCAGTCGCCAACGCAGCAGCACCGGTCGATCGACGTGCGCCTGAGGAATCGGGCGCACCGATCGACTGTGTGCTGTTCGACCTCGACGGCGTCGTCTACCACGGTCCGGAGCCGATCTCCGGAGCAGTGGAGGGCATCAACTTCCTCCACGAGCAGTCCATCCCCGTCAACTATGTGACGAACAACGCTACCCGCACCGCCGAGGTGGTGGCCGAGCACATCTCCACGCTGGGAATCAACACGACACCGGCTGAGGTGACCACCTCGGCGCAGGTGCTGGCCGGACGGCTTGCCGAAAGATTCGGAACCGGGGCACTCATCTACCTGGTGGGCGCAACCGGACTGGCCACGGCGCTGGAATCCGAGGGACTGACACTCACCCACAATCTGGATGACGGCCCCGTCGCCATCGCTCAGGGCCTCGACCCGGACATCACGTACCAGGCGATCGTGCGCGCCTGTGAAGCGATCACATCAGGCATCGAATGGTGGGCGACCAACCCCGACTATTCGATGGTCGGTCCCAGGAGCCGAGTCCCAGGCAATGGGGCATTCATCGACATGCTCTCCAAACTCACCGGTGCACAGCCGACCGTCGTCGGCAAACCCGCCCCGCACATGATGGAATTCGCGGCACGCAGGATCAGAGCCCAACGACCTCTGATGGTCGGAGATCGCCTCGACACGGATATCGAAGGCGGCAACTCAGCAGGGTTCGAAACCGCTCTCGTCCTCACCGGCGTCCACGACATTCATGACGCCCTCCGTGCCCGTCCCGGTCTGCGTCCCACCTATATCCTGCCCAGCCTGCGTGGCCTGCCGAAGCTCATTGGCGGCGAGGATGCGCAAGAATCGGCCGACGGAGCGCTTGGATCTGCGGGCTGTCGGATCGTCGATGGTCAACTGTGCCTGGACGATTCTGCCCACGTTGGGGCCGCCATCGTCCAGGACGCTCTCCGACTAGCATGGGAGGCGATGGACCGCGGCGATGACGTGGCTCCAGGGAATCTGCCACGGAGGATCCATGACTGAACCGATGCACGAACCACAGCAGAACGACGAACCACAGCAGAACGACGAACCACAACAGGCCGAAGCGCCTAGCCAGCCGGCATCGCCGAGCCGACCCGTGCCACAGGCTCCCACCCCGGCTTCTGTCAACGGTGATGTGCCCGTTGAAAACTGGCGCCGTGACCTTGAGCAGATCGACGAAGCACCAAGCACCGAACGACACGGACTCCTGTCCACGCTCCTTGATGACCTCGACTCTCAGGTGAGTTCGTTGTGAGCCGACTCGACCGCGAACTGGTCGAACGGGAACTGATCGCCACCCGGTCCCGAGCGGCACGGGAGATCGCTGCCGGACGGGTCAGCATCAATGGCCGAGCAGCCGCGAAGCCCTCGCAGGATGTGACAGACGCCGACGAGCTCACAGTCACAGAACCCGACCCCTGGGTGGCACGCAGCGCACACAAACTCCTCGGTGCACTGGAGTCCTTCTCCATCGCTGACTTCGCAGGCAGAACCGCGCTCGACGCCGGTGCCTCCACCGGCGGATTCACCCAAGTCCTCCTGCACCGGGGAGCGAAGGAAGTCTGGGCCGTCGACGTCGGACACGACCAGTTCGACGCGGGGCTTCGCCAGGACCCACGAGTCCGTGTCCGAGAAGGCCTCAACCTGCGTGACCTGGAGAGTTCCGACGTGCCGCAGGTCGATGTGGTCGTCGCCGACGTGTCATTCATCTCCCTGCGCCTGCTGCTGGCTCCGCTGCTGGCAGCCACACAATCCACCGGCGAACTGCTCCTCATGGTCAAACCCCAGTTCGAACTCGCCCGTGGTGCACTCGACAAGCACGGCGTCGTCTCCACCGTGAGCAAGCGACGGCGGGCCCTTGACTCCGTCCTCGCCGGTATCGCCGAATACGAGGCCCGCGTGGTCGATGTCGCGGGATCCGTGCTTCCCGGTCCCAGTGGAAACCTGGAGTACTTCCTGCGTGTTCGACCAGGGAAAACACGAACCGAGTCCGATAGGCTCAACGAGGCGGACATCGCAACCCATCTGGATCAGATTATGAGAGGAGAGCCGTGAGCCGACACATCATGGTGCTGCTGCATCCCCAGCGCGAGGAATCAGCAGTGGCAGCAGTGAGCGTGTGGAAGGCGCTCCTCGACGACGGAATCACCCCAGTCGTCCTCGACGAAGAGGTCCTCGACTTCGCCGAACGCAGTTCCCACGCCGACGTGCAGCAGGAACTCCTCAGCCGCTGCGAGGTCATCGACCCAGCCCAGCTCGCGACCTGGAAGACAAGATGCGAACTCGTCATCGTCCTCGGCGGCGACGGGACGATCCTGCGGGCAGCCGAACGCTTCCACGGTTCCGGGGTCCCGCTCATGGGCGTCAACCTCGGACACGTGGGATTCCTCGCCGAGAGCGAAAGAGAAGACCTCGCCGAGGCTGTCCATCGGGCCTCCCAGCGTGACTACCTGGTTGAGGAGCGCCTCGCCCTGGACGTCACCGTCTGGCACGAGGGGGAGGCCATCTACAACGCCTGGGCCCTCAACGAGGCCACAATCGAGAAGACGTCGAAGGCCCGCATGATCGACGTCGTCCTGGGCGTCGACGCTCGACCGGTATCGTCGTTCGGCTGTGACGGTGTCATCCTGGCAACACCGACCGGTTCGACCGCATATGCCTTCTCCGCAGGCGGTCCCATCGTCTGGCCCGAGGTCGAAGCACTGCTGCTCATCCCGATCTCAGCCCACGCCCTGTTCACCGAACCGCTCGTCGTCAACCCAGACTCCCGCCTCGGCGTGGAGATCTCCCCGCGCAATCCCGACTTCTCCGCCGTCCTGTGGTGCGATGGCCGGAGAGCCCTCGAACTGCCAGCCGGGGCGCGGATCGAAGCCAAGCGTTCACAGTCACCGATCAAACTGGCCCGACTTCACACCGGCCCCTTCACCGATCGATTGGTGGCGAAGTTCCGACTGCCTGTCTCCGGTTGGCGGGGACCGATCGAGGAGGCGTAGATGATTTCCGAACTGAGAATCTCCCACCTCGGCGTGATCGCCGAAGCAGAGGTCGAACTGTCCACAGGCTTCACCGTCGTGACCGGTGAGACCGGTGCCGGTAAGACGATGTTCGTCTCAGCACTGAGCCTGCTCATGGGCCGCAAGGTCGGTTCAGGTGTGGTTCGCAAAGGCGCAGAGAAGGCCGAGGTCGAAGGAATCTTCTCCGCCGTCACCGACTCGGTGCGCTCCCGCATCGAAGAAGCCGGAGGCAGTGCCGAGGATGAAGCCATCATCTCCCGCACCGTGGCACAGAAGGGCCGCGCCCGCGCCACCGCCGGTGGACGCACCGTCCCCATCTCCGTGCTGACCGAGATCTCCGATGAGCTCATCACCCTCCACGGACAGTCCGAACAGCTGCGACTCAAAGGCCCCGCCCAACAGCGGCAGCTGCTCGACGCAGCGGGAGGCCCCGAACTCGAGGCTGTGGCTAGCAGATACCGTGCAGCATTTGAGAACTGGCGCGAAACCCAGACCCGGGTCGCCCGAATCAAGGACAGCACCGCGGCCAGACGGGAGAGGATCCTGTGGCTCGGCGGCTGCCTGGAAGCCATCGACAAGGTCCGTCCGGTCCCAGGCGAAGATGAAGCACTGACCGCGCAGGCTGCGAAACTCGGAGCCGCGGTTGAGATCACACAGGCCGTCGGCAGTGCCCACGACCTCCTTCTCGGCAGCGAACTCGACGATGCAGGCGCCGCCGTCGACCACGTGCACCAGGCGATCAGCGCGCTGACCGATGTGGAATCCGCGGACCCGGAACTGGCTCGAATCAAGGCCGCCCTCAATGACGCGGTCCTGCGTCTGTCCGATTCCGCCGCAGAGCTCAGCTCCTACCTGACCGGATTCGACGAACTGGGGGAGACCTCACTTGAAGAGACCGAAGCTCGCAGAGCCGAACTCGGATCGTTGTCCGCCTACGGGCAGGACGTGGCCGAAGTGCTGGACTTCGAAACACGCTCAGCTCAGGAACTGGCCGAGCTCGAAGCCGATGATCGCGATCTCGGACAGCTCGACGCCGAACTCGACGAAGCACGCAGCGCAATGGAAGCTGCCGGCAGCGCGCTGACAGAGATCAGAACCGCGACGGCAGCATCCTTCTCCCAAGCCGTGAGCGCAGAGCTCGCCGCCCTGTCGATGCCGAAGGCCCAGGTGACGTTCGAACTCACCGAACGGGAACCGACAGCACACGGCTGCGACGATGTCCGTCTCACCTTCGCCCCACACGATTCCTCGGCCGGTGATGACATCGGCAAGGTCGCCAGCGGTGGTGAGCTCTCACGCGTGATGCTCGCCATCGAAGTCGTCCGCGCGGCGGGGGAGGCCATCCCCACCTACGTCTTCGACGAAGTCGACGCCGGTGTCGGAGGAAAGGCCGCCGTCGAGATCGGCCGACGCCTCGCCAAACTTGCTGAGAACGCACAGGTCATCGTCGTCACTCACCTGCCCCAGGTCGCAGCCTGGGCTGACACCCACGTCACCATCGTCAAGGACGACGACGCCGAGACCGTGAAATCCGGCGTCAGAGAACTCAGCGAAGACGAACGGGTCATCGAACTCTCACGCATGCTCGCCGGAATGGAGGACTCCTCCTCAGCGAAGGCCCATGCAGCCGAACTCCTCGACTCAGCACGGCAGGTCAAGACCGGTCAGACCGCGCTGACATGAGAGAATGGGCGGACCATGAAAGTGCGTAGAACTCGGGAGAAGCTCACAGTCCCAACCAGGTCCGGCCCGGCTCCTGCCAGACTCGATCGGCGGACGAAAGACCTCACCAAACGTTTGAGCGCAGGCGATATCGCGGTCATCAAACACGCCGACATCGACCGGATCTCTGCCGAGGCGCTCGTTGCCTGCAGACCCGCCGCAGTCATCAACGCGGACAAGTCGATCTCCGGTCGCTACCCCAACCTGGGGCCGGGAATCATCGTCGACGCCGGAATCCCGCTCATCGACGCCACCGGCCCGGAGATCTTCGACCTGGTCGAGGAGAACTCCCAGATCAGCATCGCCGATGACACAGTGCTCCTCGACGAGAAGGAGATCGCCACCGGCATCGTCCAGACCTCGGAGACGATCGCGGAGGACATGCACGCAGCCGAGGCCGGGATGAACTCCGTGCTCGTGGATTTCGTCGACAACACGATCGAATACATCCGCAAGGACTCGGACCTGCTCTCGGCCGAACTTGTCGTCCCCGAGGTCGCCACTAAGTTCGACGGCAGACACGCCCTCATCGTCGTCCGCGGCTACCATTACAAAGAGGACCTCGCGATCCTCGCCTCCTACATTCGGGAGTATCGTCCGCTTCTCGTCGGTGTGGACGGTGGAGCCGACGCCATCATCGAAGCCGGTTACAAACCCGACATGATCGTCGGCGATATGGACTCCGTGTCCGACACCGCGCTGACCTCCGGGGCCGAGATCGTCGTCCACGCCTACCGGGACGGAAACGCACCCGGAACCGAGCGCGTCCATTCCCTGGGCGTCGACTGCGTCGCCTTCGCCGCCTCGGGCACCAGTGAGGACATCGCCATGCTGCTGGCCGACGACAAGGGCGCAAGCCTGATCGTGGCCGTGGGCACACACGACACCGTGATGGAATTCCTCGATAAGGGCCGAAAGGGCATGGCCTCGACTTTCATCACGCGCCTGCGAGTGGGTTCGAAGCTCATCGACGCCAAGGGAGTCTCGCTGCTGTACCGTCAGCGGATCTCCAACCTGCAGCTGAGCATCCTGATCATCGCGGGACTCGTCGCACTCGGTGTGGCACTGTTCGCGACAGCTGCCGGCCAGACGCTCATCGGGCTCGTCGGAGCCCAACTCGACGGGGTCTTCGGTTGGATCGGCTCCCTGTTCGGCGGCGACCCTGCCGCATCCTCAGAATCTGCCAGCATCATTCAAGGACTGACCAGTGATTGATTTTCGTTACCACCTTGTCTCACTCGTCTCGGTCTTCCTGGCCCTGGCGGTGGGAATCGTCCTGGGCGCTGGACCGCTGAAGGAACCGATCGGTGAGTCCCTGCAGAGCCAGGTCGACTCACTGCGCGCCGACCGTGACGATCTGCGAGCGAAGATCGATGCAGCCAACGGCAACATCGACAAGCAGAACGACTTCGTGACCTCTGCCGCCCCCGAACTCATCGGCGACACGCTGAAGGGCGAAGACGTCAGCATCATCGGCGCACCGAAGGCCGACCCCGAGCAGGTCGAAGAGGTCACCAACCGAATCAAGGAAGCCGGCGGAAAGATCGGCGGAGACGTCTCCTTCGTGGACAACACCCTGTCGCTGACGGACTCCAAAGACTTCCTCAAAACCTTGAGGGACTCGGTGCCGAGCCTGCCGAAGGACGATTCGACGGCGCTTCGGTCTGCCCTCGTCATCGCTCTCACGGGCAAGGCCACGATGCTCGAAAGCGGCAAGGACCGGGACGCTGCGGAGAAGAAGTCCTCCGGAATCTTCGACGCCTTCGTCGACGCGGGACGCCTGCGCACCGACACCGACCACAAGCCGACCTCGCTCTTCGTCGTCATCGATGATGAGAATTCGAAGCTCGCCGATGAGACCGAGCCCAGCCCCGAAGCGACCAATGACAAGGCGAACCGCACCCTCATCACCGATTTCATCAATTCGCTGACCTCCGACTCGACGTCCGTGGTCGTGGCCGGAGACGCGGGCTCTGCCCAGAACGGGCTGGTGTCCATCCTCAGGACCGAGAAGTCGCGGGCCAGCACCGTCGACGGGCTCGGGCTGGGAGCCGGGGCCGTCATCACCGTCCGCGCCCTTGCCGCAGGCGAAGCCGGGACCCACGGTCACTACGGCTTCTCCGATGATGCCGAAGAGATCATGCCAGGAAAGGACTGAGATGATCCGCTCACTCGTCAGCTCCGCCGTCGCCGGCCTCCTCGGCTACACGGCGACCAAAGCGATCCTGTCCTCGAAGCTGCGCACCCATGACAAGGTCGTGCGTACGAACCATGCCGGCCATGATGTCTCCCTCGTCGAAGGTCCAGCGGTCACCGCGGGACTGCTCGCAGGCAGTGTCCTCATCGAAGCACCGCGTCAGCGCGCAGCGACCATGCTGGTGACCACCATCGCCGGAGGTCTGGGTGCGGTTGATGACTTCCTCGAATCAGGTGACTCGAAGGGACTGCGCGGTCACCTCAGCGCCCTGGCCCAGGGCCAGATCACGACCGGTGGGCTCAAAGTCATCGGAATCCCGCTGGCCTCGATCGCGGCTGCGACGATTCTGCGGACCGGCACATGCACAAGCAGCCGCGGGCTGTTCTCCTCGAACTCAACGACCGCAGACCAGACCTGGTTCGGTTCTACGGTCGACGTCATCGTCACCGGGGGAGTCATCGCCGGAACGGCGAACCTGTTCAATCTGCTCGATCTCCGCCCTGGACGCGCACTCAAGGCGGGGCTGCTGACGCTGTTCTTCATGCCCCACAAGCACGGCCTGACCTGGGCGCCCAGCGCAGCCATCGCCGGGGCCAGCGCCGCGGCGTGGCCAGACGACCTCGACGGTGCGGTGATGCTCGGCGACACGGGCGCCAACGCCCTCGGCGCCGCATTGGGCACGATCGTCGCCGAGAACTCGACGGCCACCCAACGTGTTCTGGTGCTGTCTGGCCTGGTCGGCCTCACCCTGCTGAGTGAGAAGGTCTCGTTCACCTCCATCATCGAATCCACCCCCGGACTGCGTGAGATCGACGCCTTCGGCCGCGAGGCCGTGTGAGTAAGCTGGTTCGAGTCTTCGCCTCTGCGGCGTTACTCGTCTCGGTCATCACCCTCTTCACCCGACTCATCGGGTTCCTGAGGTGGTTGGTCTTCTCGCCGACTGTGGGTGCTGGCACCGTCGGCACCGCCTACCAGTCGGCGAACCAGGTTCCCAACATCCTCTTCGAAGTCGTCGCCGGCGGCGCGCTGGCCGGGGCCGTCATTCCGCTCCTGGCGATTCCCCTGGCACGCTCGGACAGGGAAACGGCGGGACGGATCGCCTCGGCGCTTCTGACCTGGGCCGTCTCAGTCACCCTGCCGTTGAGCATCATCCTCGCGGTCTTCGCCGACCCGATCGCCAACCTGCTGATCGAGGATGGGGACGAGCAGCACAGAGCGACCGCGGTATTCCTGCTCATGTTCGCACCTCAGCTCGTCCTCTACGGCATCGGCGCCGTGCTCACCGGTGTTCTCCAGGCACACCGGAAGTTCCTCTGGCCGGCATTCGCGCCGCTGCTCTCGAGCCTCGTCGTCATCGGATGCTACTTCGCCTACCAGGCAGTCGGCGGCACCGACGGCACCTGGCAGTCCCACATCGGCTGGCTCGGCTGGGGCACCACGATCGGCGTCGCGGCCCTGGCACTGCCGTTGGCTCTGCCGATGCGCTCGACCGGTCTCAAGATCTCGCCCACCTGGACCTTCCCTCCCGGTGTCGCCCACCGTGCACTGCGACTGGCCGGAGCAGGAATGGCCGCGCTGCTCGCTCAGCAGGCGGCGGTGGTGATGACGCTGCGAATGGCGAACTACTCCGGCGGTGAAGGCACCTACGTCCTGTTCGCCTACATCAACGCCGTCTACCTCCTGCCCTACGGGGTGCTTGCGATCCCACTTGTCACGGTCATGTTCCCCTCCCTGTCCGGATGGGTGGGACGGACCAAGGATCCCGATGCGAGCGCCGAGGACAGAGAAACGGCCACGCTGCGCCTGCACCAGCTGACGTCGACGACTACGACGGTCATCGTCAGCATCGGCCTGCTGGGCACGGTGATCCTGATGACCGCAGCCGGAGCCCTGGAGACGTTCTTCACTGCCATCGATGCTGCCAGCGGACACGCATCAGCGCCCTTCTCCTCGATGAGCCAGGCGATCATGGTCATGGCCCTCGCAGTCCCCGGCTGGTCCTTCGTCGCCTGGGGGACGCGCGTCTTCTACGCCATGGAACGCTCCCGCCACGCGGCCGTGGCGACCACGGTCGGCTGGGTCTTCGTCATCGTCGGCATGGTGCTCGCGATCGTGGTCACAAACGCGGACGGAGACGCCGGCCTGACCCTCGTGGCAATCTGCGCCGGCTATGTCCTCGGCATGAGCGTTGCCGGTCTGTTCCTGCTCATCTCGATGCGCCGGGTCCTGGGAGCGGCTGGCCTGCGCGGCATTGTGCGCCGCAGCCTCCTCTCCCTGCTGGCCGCGGCCGTCGCCTCAGCCGCCGGTGTCCTCGTATCCGGGTGGCTGGTCGACTCTCTCGGCACCGCAGCCGTGGGCTCGGTGATCAACGGCGTGGTCTCCGCCCTCGTCGGCGTGGTGATCTTCATCGGCATCCTCGCCATCGATCGCAGCTATCTCGCTGAGGTGCGCGGACTGCTGTCGAATCGCCGAGGTGGTCCCGACCTCGCCGAACAGACCGACCCTGCCGTACAGGCGCCGCGACCGATGACTCCGACAGAGAATGAGGATGAGAGATGAGAATCGTCTACGTGCTCGGCACATCGACCGGGGGTGTCGGCACCCATGTGCGTGCCCTGGCCCGTGACCTCGCCGCCGCCGGCCATGAAGTCGGGGTCATCGGTCCCGCTTCGACCGATGAGCACTTCGGCTTCTCCGCCCTGCCCGGGGTCCGCTTCGCCGCACTCGACATGGGAACCGGAATCGGTGCCCGCGACGCCGCTCTGATCATCCGGCTGCGCAGGCTCATCGGCAGCTTCGACGCCGACATCGTCCACGCCCACGGCTTCCGGGCAGGATTCGTCACCCTGCTGGCAACGCGGTCCATTCGCCACCGTCCCCGCCTCATCATCAGCCTCCACAACCGGGCCAGTGGTCAGGGGCTGAGAGCCACGGTCGAGACCGGTATCGAGACTCTGCTTGCCAAGGGCGCGGACCTGACGATCGGTGCCAGCGCCGACTTGGTGGACAGGGCTCGGGAGCTCGGCGCACGCGATGCCAGGTTCGTGCCCGCCGCAGCCCCGGAGGTCCTTGAGGTCCCCGCCGAGGCGGCCGATGCCACCCGTGCGGCACTGGCCGCGGAGTTCGGATTCGGACCAGACGCACTCATCGTGCTCGCCGTCGGGCGTGTCGCACCGCAGAAGAACTATCCGATGCTCGTCCGGGCCCTAGGCCGCCTCGGCGGGCCTGAGCCGGGCGAGTCGCATGAGCCGAATGCGCGATCCGAGCGTCAAGGACCAGAACTCGTCGTCCTCATCGCAGGAGCCGCCGACCAGGCCGTCCTCGACGAGGTGCACGGGCAGTACGAGGACCTCGCCGCCACCTCGGCGGTGCCTGCTCTGCATTTCCTCGGCCCCAGAGACGATATCGCCGAACTCAATGCGGCCGCCGATCTCTATGTGCTCACCAGCGTCTGGGAGGCCCGTGCACTGGTGCTGCAGGAGGCGCTGATCTCCGGACGAGCCATCATCGCCACCAGCACGGGTGGCACGACGGAACTCGTCGGGGATGCGGGCATTCTCATCGACGACGATGACGACATGGGCCTTGCCGCAGCCATCGGTGAACTGGCCTCGGATCCCGCTCGCAGGGCCCAACTGGCTGCCCGGGCCAAGGCCCGCGGAGCCCAACTTCCCGATGAGAGAGAAGTGGCCAAAGAACTGGTGGGCATATACACGGAACTCATGTCCTCCCAGGTAGGGTAGAAGCAGCGTCGATCTAATGAAAAGGATGAGGAAATGAGCGAATCCGGCGAGGTCCACCCACTCAGCGCAGACACGAGGATTCTGCATGTACTCGCCGAAACCACGGGTCCCGTCGTCGAAGTCGCGAAACTCGCAGTGCTCGGGCATCTGCGCGCCGGCTTCAAGGTAGCGGTCGCTGCCCACCGTTCGCTGCTGGGCACATTCGGAGTCCCCGAAGAGCTGGCGGACAACTTCCGCGAGATCGAGCTGGCAGCCCGACGACGCTTCACCTTGGCAGATCCCAATACTGCATTCACTCTGCACAAGTACTACCAGCACGTGGACATCGTCCACGCTCACGGCCTGCATGCTGCGACGCTCGCCGGTCTCGCCTTCACCGGTCTCCCCGCCCGACTGCACCCGAAGGTCGTCGCGACGATCGAGTCCTTCGACGCAGCCGGCGTGATCGAGAAGACCGGCGCGGAGATCGTGGGCCGCACCGCAACCGCGCTCCTGGGCACCACCGAACCGGTCGTCGACTACTTCGGGGGCAAGGTCCCGATCGTCGAACGCGCCGAACTCGTTCACCCGGACATCGACGTCGACCTCACCGTCAGGACACCGCGCGCACAGGTGCGCCGGGAACTCGGCGTCGAAGAGGGCACGTGGATGGTCGCCAGCCCCATTGCCCTGCGCGACCACACTGCTCTGGCCACGGTCCTCGATGCGGCCGACCAGATCAACACGAAGCGGCCAGGACGTCCCGTCGTCACGGTCCTCACCGGCACGGGCAAGGACCGGTCCACGATTGAGTCCGCCTTCGCCGACCGCGGCGTCATCGTCGCCCCAGCCGATGACCTCGTCGACGTCGCAGCTGCCGCGGACGTCGTCATCGCCAGCGAGACCATGACGGGACTCAGCCATGAGGACCTCATGCAGCTGTCGAAGCCGGCGGTCTTCATCGGCAACCCGCGACGCGCCGGCATCTGGGGCGCTGCGGCCAAAGCCGTCGCAGCCGACGACACCGACGCGCTTCTGAGTGAGATCAATCATCTTCTCGACGACCCTGCCGGACGCGGAACGCAGGCCGTGGCCGCGAAGAAGCGCGTGATTGACGTGAACAACGGGGCCGCGATCTCTGCGACGCTGCTTGACCTCTACGCCGAAGTCGCCGAATCGTCGGATTCGTGAGCCCAACTTTGATAGGATCAAATCCCGTGGTGAATCGAACTGGCCCAGGCGGCACAAATACGGCAAAGCACATCTTCGTCACGGGAGGCGTTGCCTCTTCGTTGGGCAAGGGACTGACGGCTTCGAGCCTCGGCCACCTGCTCACTCAACGCGGACTCTCGGTAGCAATGCAGAAGCTGGATCCCTACCTCAATGTGGATCCCGGAACAATGAATCCCTTCCAGCACGGCGAAGTCTTCGTCACCGAAGACGGTGCTGAGACCGACCTCGACATCGGCCATTACGAACGTTTCCTCGACGTCGATCTCGACGGCGCAGCCAACGTGACGACCGGACAGGTCTACTCCTCGGTCATCGCCAAGGAGCGTCGCGGGGCCTACCTCGGCGACACCGTTCAGGTCATCCCGCACATCACCGACGAGATCAAGTCGCGGATGCGGGCCCAGGCCGAACGGCCCATCGACGAACGTCCCGATGTCATCATCACCGAGATCGGCGGAACCGTCGGTGACATCGAATCCCAGCCGTTCCTCGAGGCCGCACGACAGGTTCGACACGACATCGGCCGCGACAACGTGTTCTTCATCCACGTGTCCCTGGTTCCGTACCTCGGACCCTCCGGCGAACTGAAGACGAAGCCGACTCAGCACTCTGTGGCGGCACTGCGCTCGATCGGCATCCAGCCCGACGCGATCGTGCTGCGCTCCGACAGGGAGCTTCCAGACTCGATCCGTACGAAGATCGCCTCCTCCTGCGACGTGGAGTCCGACGCCGTCGTGTCCTGCGTGGACGCACCGAGCATCTACGACATTCCGAAGGTCCTCCACGACGGAGGCCTCGACGTCTACGTGATCCGTCGCCTCAACCTTCCCTTCCGAGATGTCGACTGGACGAAGTGGGATTGGGTTCTCGAGCGCGTCCACAACCCCGAGCACACCGTGCGCGTCGGCATCGTCGGCAAGTACATCGACCTCCCGGACGCCTATCTGTCGGTCACCGAGGCATTGCGCGCCGGTGGATTCGCCAACAACGCCAAGGTCAAGGTCGAATGGATCGCCTCCGATGACTGCGACACCGAGGAAGGCGCTCGTGAGCGTCTGTCCGGTCTGGACGCGATCTGCGTACCCGGTGGCTTCGGCATACGCGGCATCGACGGCAAGCTCGGCGCACTCAAATACGCCCGGACGAGCGGGATTCCGACCCTGGGCCTGTGCCTGGGCCTGCAGTGCATGGTCATCGAGTATGCCCGGAACGTGGCCGGCATCGACGATGCATCGTCCTCCGAATTCGATCCCGATACGCAGGTCCCCGTCATCGCCACGATGGCCGAACAGCTCTCCATCGTCGAAGGCGAAGGCGACTTGGGCGGAACCATGCGCTTGGGCACCTACGAGGCGAAGCTCGACGAAGGAAGCGTCGTCGCCGGAGTCTACGATTCGACGCTCATCACCGAACGCCACCGTCACCGCTACGAGGTCAACAACACCTACCGTGATCAGCTGGCCACGGCCGGTCTTCACTTCTCGGGCACCTCGCCCAGCGGGGAACTCGTGGAATTCGTCGAGCTGCCGGAATCCGAGCACCCCTACTACGTGGCGACGCAGGCTCACCCCGAGCTCAAGTCACGCCCGACTAAGCCGCATCCGCTGTTCGCAGGACTCGTGGCAGCGGCACTGAAGTCCAAAAAATAGGCAGGACCCCCGAATGAGCGATCTGCGCGACGAGGCCTATACGCCGACAATCACTGCATCCGACGTGGTCTACCACGGAGCGGTGTGGAACATCCGGCGAGAGACCTTCGACTTGCCCGAAGCATCTGGGCTGGTCCGTGACATGATGGCTCACACGGGTGCTGTTGCCATTGCGTGCGTGGATGAGCAGGAGCGGATCCTGCTCGTCCAGCAGTACCGCCATCCCGTCCGGGCCAGGCTCTGGGAAGTTCCCGCCGGTCTCCTCGATATCCCCGGCGAAGATCCCTTCGCCGCTGCGAAGCGAGAGCTGGCAGAAGAAGCCGATCTGCGGGCCGGACGTTGGGAAGTCCTCACCGACTCCTGCCTGACACCAGGCGGCAGCAGCGAATCGATCCGCCTCTACCTGGCCAGGGACCTCGAGCTCATCGCCGATGAGGACCGGCACGAACGCAGCGAAGAGGAAGCCGGCTTCAGATTCCGTTGGGCCAGCCTCGACGAGGCTCTCGACGCAGTGGGCGCGGGAGAGATCACGAACTCGATCGCGCAGCTGGCGATCCTGCAGGTGGACCGCATCCTGCGTGCCGAAGCCGCCGGGGAGCCCATCAGAACCCGCGGCGTCGATGCGCCCCGCCGTCTCATTGATGGCCGACCGCGAGCCTGAGGTCTGACCCATGGCCCGGCACGGTGCCGAACTGCTCCCGGAGCTGCCGCAGTCGCTGTCCCGCGCCTTCGAAACGTACCTGAACTCACTGCGGTTCGAGCGTGGGCTCTCGCGGAACTCCATCGATGCCTACGCCCGTGACCTGGCCAGGTACGGCACCTGGCTGAACGGGCAGGGGATCGGTCGCCTCGGCGAGGTCGCACGCACCCACGTCGAAGCCTTCGCTCTGCATCTGCTCGATGAGAACCTGGCTCCACGCACTCGTGCGAGAGCACTCGTTGCGGTGCGTCGTTTCCACGGATTCGCCCTCGGTGAGGGATTGGCGGCCACGGATCCCGCATCAGAGGTGAGCCCTCCACAGGAGGGGCTGCGCCTGCCCAAGGCGCTGTCACTGGACGATGTCGAAGCGATGCTGGCCACAACAGGCGGCGAGGAGCCCGCACAGGTCAGAGCGGCCGCACTTCTGGAGCTGCTCTACGCAACGGGGGCACGGATCTCCGAGGCTGTCGGGGTCGACCTCGACGACGTCGATCTCGAGACCAGCCTCGTACGCCTCTACGGAAAAGGCGGGAAGGAGCGGATCGTGCCCTTCGGCTCCCACGCTTCCACAGCACTTGGTGCCTGGGTGTCGCGGATCCGACCGAGCATGGCAGCGAAGGCCAGATCATCAGCACCGGCCGGGGCCCTGTTCCTCAATGCGCGGGGGACTCGCCTGTCGCGTCAGACCGCGTGGCAGATCGTCAAGGATGCAGGCGAACTCGCAGGGCTGGAAGCAGAAGTCTCTCCGCATACGTTCCGGCACTCGTTCGCGACACACCTGCTGGAGGGCGGGGCCGATATTCGCGTCGTCCAGGAACTGCTGGGACACGCGTCAGTCACGACCACGCAGATCTATACCAAGGTGTCAGAGGAAACATTGCGGGAAGTGTACGCGACCTCTCACCCCCGGGCGCGGTAGGGTTGGGGCAGAGAGCAACGAAAGGTGGCCATCCGGGTGATGAATACGCAACAGGCACTGGATATTCCCAAGTCGAAATCCACTGACCCTGAGCAGCAGGACTTCGACGAGCCAGCACCGCTGGACACTCATGGGCCTGCCCGCATCATCGCGATGGTCAACCAGAAGGGCGGCGTCGGCAAGACGACCTCGTCGATCAACCTCGGCGCCTCATTGGCCGCCTACGGGCGCAAGATGCTCCTCGTCGATTTCGACCCTCAGGGTGCCTTGTCCGTCGGTCTGGGCGTCAACCCCTACGACCTGGAAATCAGCATCTACAACCTGCTGATGAATTCGCGGATGGATCCGCACGAGGTCATCGTCAGCACTGACTTCGAGAACATCGACATCCTCCCGGCCAACATCGATCTCTCCGCCGCCGAAGTCCAGCTCGTGGGCGAGGTCGCCCGTGAGCAGATCCTCTCACGAGTGCTGTCAAAGGTCACCGACGAATACGATGTCATCCTCATCGACTGCCAGCCCTCCCTGGGACTGCTGACCGTCAACGCTCTGACGGCGGCGCACGGTGTCATCATTCCGCTCGAGACCGAGTTCTTCGCCCTCCGCGGCGTCGCACTGCTGGTGGAGACCATCGAGAAGATCCAGGACCGCCTCAATCCCTCCCTCGTCGTCGACGGGATCCTGGCCACGATGTTCGACTCGCGCACCCTCCACTCGAAGGAGGTCATGTCGCGCGTGACAGAGGCCTTCGATGACAAGGTCTTCGATACGGTCATCAACCGCACCGTGAAGTTCCCGGACGCCTCGGTCGCTGCCGAACCGATCACGAGCTTCGCCCCCAAGCATGCAGGCTCCGAGGCGTACCGTCGCCTTGCCAGGGAGCTCATCGCCCGTGGAGGCGCACCCTGAGCGAGACCGTACACGAAGGGTTCCAGGTTGAGCTGGAGAACTTCTCCGGTCCTTTCGACCTGCTCCTGGGCCTGATCTCCAAACGTCGTCTCGACGTCACGGAGATCGCCCTCGCCGAGGTGACCGATGAGTTCATCGCCTACACGACCGGTCTGAGCCAACGAGCAGGTGCCAAAGCCGGTTCCAGCCTCGCCGAGATCTCCCAGTTCCTGCTGGTGGCTGCGACTCTCCTCGACCTCAAGACGGCACGTCTGCTGCCGAACGAGGACGGCGAAGAGGAACTCGACCTCGAACTGCTCGAGGCCCGCGATCTTCTCTTCGCCCGCCTGCTGCAGTACCGGGCCTATAAATCCGTGAGCAGATTCTTCGCCGATGCCATGGCCGCGGGATCGATCAGGGCGCCCCGCAGCGTTGGACTCGAGCCCGAGTTCCAGGACGTGCTGCCCCCGCTGGAGATCCATATCGGCCCAGGTGAGCTGGCCGGACTCTATGCGACTGTGCTCCAGCGCGATCACACGCCGCCGAGCGTCGCCGTCGACCACATCCACCTGCCCCTCGTCAGCGTCTCTGAGCAGCGCGGCCACATCCTCAGCCTGCTGCGGTCCGGGGACCTCGACTTCCAGAGACTCCTCGACACGTCCGAGAACACCTTGGTCGTCGTGGCCCGGTTCCTGGCACTGCTGGAGCTGTTCAAGGTCGGCCTCTGCGACTTCGCCCAAGAGGAGCCGCTCGGACCGCTGTTCATCTCCCGCACCGAGTCCACCGACGATGGGGTGGACCTGCGCACCGAGGGGGAGTGGGACGGCGATGCGGAATTTGACGCCGAGAACGTCCAAGGAGTCGCCAGCGCGGACGCTGAAGGCATCGACGGCGAACCTGACAATGCGCACGATGACGAAGAGGGATCTGCATGATCGACGACGAAATTCTGGCCGGGATCGAAGCGGTCCTCATGATCAGCGACTCCGCAGTGTCGGCGAATGAGCTGGCCACTGCCCTCGGACTCGACGAGGACACGATCACGGATGCCATTGCCGAGCTCAAGGCCGACTACGACGGCAGAGACGGCGGACGGCAGCGCGGATTCGAGATCCGCTTGGTCGCCGGGGGCTTCAGGATCTTCTCCCGCGGGGACTATCACGAGATCGTCAAGGACTTCCTCACGTCTGGCCAGAGTGCGAAACTGTCCCAGGCTGCGCTCGAGACACTCGCCGTCATCGCCTACCGGCAGCCGATATCGCGTCCGCGCATCGCCGCCATCAGAGGGGTCAGCGTCGACGGTGTCATTCGCACTCTGCTCCTGCGCGGACTCATCGTCGAAGCGGGGAAGGAAGCGACCACCTCGGCGCTGCTCTACACCACCACGCACCAGTTCCTCGACGCGTTGGGGATGAACAGCATCGATGACCTGCCGGAGATCGCTCCCTACCTTCCCGAGGACGCCGATGTCGCCGAATTGGGTGCCGACAATTCCGAGGTTCTGGCCTCCGTGGAGGATGAAATGGCCGATCTCGACGACGAGATGTCACGAGTTGACGATTGATTTGAGAGAATGGAGATTATGAGTCCATACCGTGATCCCCGAGCGCCAGGCGGGCGCAACAATCGTCCGACCCGAAAACAGCGATCCAGCACCTCTTCAAAGGGCTCCCAGCGTTCGCAGTCAGGCACGGGCGAGAAGTCGGATGCCCATGTCAGCGGGGGTGTGAGGCTCCAGAAGATCCTCGCCGAGGCGGGCTTGGGCTCACGTCGTGCATGTGAGCAGCTGATCCTCGACGGTCGGGTCGAAGTCGATGGTGCCATGGTGACCGAGCTGGGCACCCGAATCGACCCCGAGACCCAGTCCGTATACGTGGACACAATGAGAATTTCGACACAGACCGCGAAGGTCTACCTGGTGCTGAATAAACCGGCGGGTGTCGTGTCGACGATGAGCGATCCGGACGGTCGACCATGCTTGGCGGATTACGTCAACAACCACGTCGAACGACTCTTCCACGTCGGACGCCTCGACACGGAGACTGAAGGACTCATCCTTCTGACCAACGACGGAGAGCTGAGCAACCGACTGGCTCACCCTCGCTACGAGATTCCCAAGACCTACCTCGCTCAGGTCAAGGGGCAGCTGGCCAAGGACGTCAGTTCCCGCCTCAAGGCCGGCATCGACCTCGAGGACGGCTTCGTCAAGGTCGATGGGTTCAAACTCGTGGACTCGACGCCGGGCAAGTCGGTGGTCGAACTGACTCTGCATTCGGGGCGCAACCGGATCGTGCGTCGACTTCTCAAAGAGGTCGGCAACCCGGTCGAGCGTCTGGTGCGGATCAAGTTCGGTCCGATCACCTTGGACGAACAGAAACAGGGCAAGATCCGCCCACTGCGCTCAGATGAGATCGGCGAGCTCTTCGAGGCCGTCGGGTTGTGAGAATCCACATCATCGGCACGGGTCTGCTGGGTGCAAGCCTCGGACTGGCGCTGAGCGCACAGAAGTACCAGGTCAGCCTCGAGGACACCTCACCGACTGCTCAGCAGCTGGCAGCCGATCTGGGTGCAGGGACGATCTTCGCCGATGGCGGCAATGACAGCAATGGCGGCAATGGCGGGGATCCGCAGATCGTCGTCATCGCCACCCCACCCGATGTCGCGGCCCAGACCATCGCAACGGCTCTGGAAACATACCCGGACGCCACGGTCACGGACGTCGCAAGCGTCAAGACCAGCCTGCTCGAATCGGTGCGTGAACTCGTCGGACGCAGCGAACTCGACCGCTACATCGGGTGCCACCCGATGGCAGGCAGGGAGAAGTCGGGAGCGATCGCTGCCCGGTCGGACCTGTTCACAGCTCGACCATGGGTGATCTGCTCGGACGAGAACACACCGCACAACCGCCTCGGTGAGGTCGTGACCATGGCGGAGGCCACCGGCGCCTCGGTCATCCACCTCGATCCGCGCATCCACGATGCCGCGGTCGCGAAGGTCTCCCACGTGCCGCAGGTCGTCGCCTCTCTGGTCGCCTCCCAGCTCCGGCATGCGCCGCTGGAGGAAGTCGCACTGGCAGGTCAGGGACTGCGGGACGTGACGCGGATCGCCGCCTCCGATCCGCGTCTGTGGACACAGATCCTGGCCGGAAACTCCGAGGAGGTCCGCTCCGTGCTGTTGGACCTGCGGACCGAACTCGACGAGGTCATCACCGCCTTGGAGATGGGCCCGGGCGCAACCGGTGCGCTGGCCAAGGCCATTGCCTTGGGCAACGAAGGTCACGATCGGATCCCAGGCAAGCACGGACAGGCTCCGACCAAATATGCTGTAGTCACGATCCTGATTCCCGACACCCCGGGAACCCTGGCCACACTGTTCAAGGACATCGGTGACCTGAACATCAACGTCGAGGACTTCCGGATGGACCACGCACCGGACCAGAAGCTCGGAATCGTCGATGTCTCGGTGGTGCCGGCCACCCAGCAGGAACTTGAAATCGGTTTGTTGTCGAAGGGATGGCAGATTCCTGAATCCGCCATCGAGAAAGAGGGAATTGCATGAGCGTCGTCGCCATTGACGGACCAAGCGGGGTCGGCAAGTCGAGCACCGCGAAGGAAACGGCCCGCCGATTGGGCTACAGCTACCTCGACACGGGTGCCATGTACCGTGCGATGGCCTGGCTGTGCCTGAACCGGGGTGTGACCGACCCGGTCGACGTCCTCGAACAGGTGCGCGGGGTCGATCTGGAGATTTCGACCGATCCGGACGAGTTCTTCGTCTCCGTCGACGGAATCGATGTCAGCGAGGAGATCCGTGAACCCGAGGTATCGGAGAACGTGCAGACCGTGTCTGCCGTCGTCGATGCCCGCGAAGAACTCATCGACATGCAGCGGACCATCATCGCCGCGGCACCCGCGGGAATCGTCGTCGAGGGGCGTGACATCACGACCGTTGTGGCTCCGGATGCCCCGGTCCGCATCCTCATGACCGCTCGTGACGAGGTGCGCGTGGCCCGCCGGGCCAAGGAGCTCCATGGAAATGCCGACGCCGAGGCACTCGCCGCCACCCAATCCCAGGTCACAGGCCGTGACGCCAAGGACTCAGCGACAACAAGCTTCCTAGAGGCCTCCGAAGGCGTCTACACACTCGATACCAGTGACATCGATTTCGACCAGGTGGTCGAGACGGTGCTGAAACTGGTGAAGGACTCACAATGACTGATTCAGAATTCCACGAGAACCCGGACGAGCATCTGGCCGAGCGTCTCGAGAACATCAGCGACGAGGAGGCCGAGAAGAGGGCGACTGCTCTCGAAGCCGGACTCTCCAGCTATGATCTCGAAGACGAAGACCGGGCACTGCTCGACGCCTACGGCTTCGACTTCGAAGCCGAAGAGACCCGCGGGGCTGATCCCGTCCTAGCCGTCGTCGGTCGCCCCAACGTGGGCAAATCGACCCTGGTCAACAGGATCCTCGGCCGCCGCGAAGCCGTGGTCGAAGACGTCCCCGGAGTCACCCGTGACCGGGTGAGCTACCGGGCGGAATGGAACACGAAGGAATTCACCCTCGTCGACACCGGCGGCTGGGACTCCGATTCCAAGGGCATGGCCTCCCGCATCGCGATCCAGTCCGAGGTCGCAGTCGACATGGCCGATGCCGTGGTCCTCGTCGTCGATGCGACGACCGGCCCGACCGCGACCGATGAGCTGGTCGTGAAGATGCTGCGGAGGAAGAAGAAGCCCGTCATCCTGGCAGCGAACAAGGTCGATGACGAACGCGGCGAGCTCATGGCCGCCGAGCTCTGGGGCCTGGGCCTGGGACAGCCATGGACGGTCTCCGGACTCCACGGTCGCGGGGTCGCTGACCTCCTCGATGAAGTGCTGAACATCCTGCCTGAGGTCTCCGCCGTCGAAACCCGCATCGAAGACGGCGGACCGCGCCGGATCGCTCTGGTGGGCCGACCGAATGTCGGAAAGTCCTCCCTGCTCAACCAGCTCATCGGCTCCGACCGTGTGCTCGTCGACAATGTCGCCGGCACCACCCGTGACCCGGTCGACGAACTCATCGAGCTCGGTGACAAGCAGTGGCGTTTCGTTGACACCGCCGGCATCCGCCGTCGAGCACATCAGGCCAGCGGTGCTGACTTCTATGCGGCGCTGCGCACCCAGACCGCTCTGGAACGCGCTGAGCTGGCCCTGGTCCTCCTCGAGGTCCAGGAACCGCTGAGTGAGCAGGACGTCCGCATCGTCACGACAGCCGCCGAAGCCGGTCGTGCCGTGGTGCTGGCGTTCAATAAGTGGGATCTGCTCGACGACGAACGTCGCTACTACCTCGAACGTGAGATCGAACGGGACCTGGCACATGTGGCCTGGGCACCGCGAGTGAACATCTCAGCGAAGACAGGACGCCACGCCGACAAACTGGTCCCAGCGATGGAAGCGGCTCTGGAGGGGTGGGACACGCGCATCCCGACCGGACGACTCAACGCATTTCTCGGGGAACTGGTCGCAGCGAACCCCCACCCGGTGCGCGGCGGCAAGCAGCCGAGGATCCTGTTCGGTACCCAGGCACAATCTCGCCCGCCGAAATTCGTGCTCTTCACCTCCGGCTTCCTCGATCCGGGGTATCGTCGTTTCATCATCAGGCGTCTGCGTGAGACGTTCGGATTCAAGGGAACTCCCATTGAGGTGTCGATGCGGATCAGGGAGAAGCGGAAAGGGCGCTGAGTGAGCGATGACGGTCAGATCCGCGAGCAGCCGCAGGGGCTGACTCGGGAGCATCGTCCTTGGCATACGAGTCAGCCTGCCAGGGTGCTGGTAATCGCGCTGACTCTTGCCGGCCTCGCGTATGCTCTGATGTTCTTCAGGGGACTTCAGGACATCGCCGCTCCAGTGTTCCTGGCTCTGAACTTCTACATCGTCGTCTATCCGCTGCAGAACTATCTGACCAAGCTGAAGGTCCCACGGGCAATCGGTGCCTGTATCTCAGTGATCCTCGTGCTGGTCATGATCTTCGGCTTCTTCGGGCTCACGGCATGGTCTGTCGCAGAGCTCGTGATCCTCATTCCCAGCTACGGCGAGCAGCTGGTCGCCAACTACCAGAACGCCTTGGCCTTCCTATCCGACATCGGTGTGACGTCCACGGTGCTCGAAGAGCAGTTCAAACAGTTCGATGTCAGATCCATCTTCGATGCCATCTACCCGCTGCTGACCAATGTCTCGATGGTCGCCGGCCTGCTCACCACCGTGGTGATGGCGGTGTTCTTCGTCGCCATGGACTCAATGGGCATCAATAAGCGCATGCTGATGCTGCACGACGCCAAACCCGCGTTTTCGGCCTCGCTGAGCGGCTTCGCCAGTGGGGTGCGACGCTATTGGATCGTGGCGACGATCTTCGGCCTCATCGTCGCTCTCCTCGACGTCATCGCCTTGGCGATCATCGATGTGCCGCTGATCTGGGTCTGGGGTGTGCTGGCATTCCTGACGAACTACATTCCGAACATCGGTTTCGTCATCGGTCTCATTCCTCCCGCGCTGCTCGCACTCGTCGACGGCGGGTGGCAGTCGGGCCTGTGGGTCGTCATCGCCTACAGCGTGCTCAACTTCGTCATCCAATCGATCATCCAACCGAAGTTCACAGGCGAGTCTGTCGGAGTCACACCGTTGGTGTCCTTCCTGTCGCTGCTGTTCTGGGTGTGGGTGTTCGGATGGCTCGGCGCCCTGCTCGCGCTGCCTGCGACGCTGCTGTTGAAGGCGCTGCTCGTCGATGCGGACCCGAAGGCGAAATGGGTGAACATCCTCATCGCCTCCGACCCTGGGACTGCGAATTCGTCGGCGCAGGACCCACCGGTGTCGCCTCTCGGGACGGCTGAGGAGGACTCTGGGGAAGATGCCTCAGCGTCCGATGCAGACGGCGAGACTCCTGAATCACCTGAGCCACCTGAGTCACCTGATGAGCAAGCTCACGTGTCGACCTCAGGCAAGTCACCTGGCACGCGGGCAGACGAGTCGCCGACGAATTGACCCCTTGGGTCGACGGACGAAGAATTGTCCGAGCGATTGTGCCTTGCCTCTCGCCTCGTGCGCTGTGAATGGTTAGCATGAAGTATGGCGACGCTACTGAAGATCCATCCTGAGAATCCACAGAACCGAATGATCGAAAAGGCCGTGCAGACTCTGCGGGACGGCGGACTGATCGCCTACCCCACAGACTCGTGCTATGCGTTGGGCTGTGCCTTAGACAACAAGGCTGGGATCGAGCGGATCACCCGCATCCGACAGTTGGACTCGAAACATCACTTCACTCTGATGTGCCGCGACTTCGCGCAGTTGGGACAGTTCGTCATCGTCGACAACTCTGATTTCAGGGTCATCAAGTCGATGACCCCGGGGCCCTACACGTTCATCATGAAGGCGACGAAGGAAGTCCCACGTCGTATGATGCACGCCAAAAAGCACTCGGTCGGTGCGCGGATCCCGGAGAATGTCACTGCTCTGGCACTTGTTGAGGCGATGGGCGAACCCATTCTGTCATCGACGCTGCTGCTGCCTGGCGCAGAGGACCCGCTGACCCAGGCCGACGATGTCGTCGATCAGATCGGACACGATGTGGATGTGGTCATCGAGTCGGGAGTGCCGGGAACAGTTCCCACCTCCGTCATCGACTTCACCGGTCGGGAACCCGAGGTCGCACGCGTCGGGGCCGGAGACGTCTCACGCTTCGAATGAGCGTCGGCGGTTCCGACGAGCTCGCTCACAACCCCAGGTAGGCTGCCTGCACCTGGGGATTGTCGAGCAGTCTCTCGGCATCATCGGCGAGCACTACACGTCCTTCTGCCAGCACATAACCGCGGTGAGCGATCGCCAATGAAGCCTTCGCATTCTGCTCACTGAGCAGCACACCGATCCCGTTCCTGTTGATCTGGGCGATCGATTCGAGCACCTGTTCGACAACGAGGGGAGCCAACCCCATAGACGGCTCGTCTAAGATCAGCAGACTGGGATCCGACATCAGTGCGCGACCGATCGCCACCATCTGCTGCTGCCCGCCTGACAACGAACCTGCCGGCTGGGCTGACTTCTCCTTCAGGATGGGAAACAGCTCGAGCACTTCGCTCAGGATCTCCTCGGTGCGGGTGCGGTCCCTGTGCGGGTACGTGCCCAGCCGAAGATTCTTCTCCACTGACATCTTCCCGAAGAGATGCCGCCCCTCGGGGCAATGTGCGATGCCGCGCTTGACGATGCTGTTGGGGCGCGTTCGTTGGATCGTCTGCCCGTCGTATTCGATCGTTCCCGAGCGAGTTCGCAGAAGTCCGCTGATGGTTTTGAACAAGGTGGTCTTCCCAGACCCGTTCGCACCAAGGATCACCGTCAGTTCACCGGGCCGAGCGGTGATGCTCACCCCGTGCAGCACATCAGTCGCGTCATAGCCGACGCTTATGTTCTCCAGAGACAGCATCAGTTCTCCTCATCCTTGGTCGATCCCAGGTAGGCACGAATCACGTCTGGATTGCTCTGGATCTCCGCTGGAGAGCCGATCGCCAGTTTCTGGCCGTGATCGAGGACGAGGATCGTGTCCGCCAGGTCCATGACCATCGACATCTTGTGTTCGACCAACAGCACCGACACCCCGCGACTGGGCAGGGAACGGATGAGATTGCCGAAGTCCGTCGTCTCCTCTTCGGGAATGCCTCCTGCCGGCTCGTCGAGGAGTATCAGCTCCGGTTCGGTCGCCAACGCCATGGCCACGGCCGTACGCTTCTGCACTTCTTGCGGCACATTTGAAGCAAGATCGTGGCGGAACTCGGCGACACCGCAGAATTCGAGTGCCTCGAGCGCCTTGTCGTGGTTGAGCGCCGATTCGCGTCGATGCCGTGGAGTGTGGAAGATCGCGTCGAACACATGGGACCTGGAACGCACGATGCGACCGGCCAACACGTTCTCCAACAGCGTGGAATCATCGAAGAGGTGCGTCGTCTGGAAGGTTCGCGCAATACCTCCGTTGACCGAGTTGTGCGGAGACGACTGGGTGATATCACGACCGTTGAAGAACACGGTTCCGGCGGTGGGGCGATAGAACCCGTGGATGAGATTGAACAGCGTTGACTTGCCGGCACCGTTCGGGCCGATCACAGCGGTGATCTGTCCTTCCTGCACATCGAGATCGACGTTCTTCACGGCATCGAGGCCGCCGAAGCGCTTCCCGAGCCCTCGAATTTCGAGCAGCATCACTTCTCCTCCTCGGTGGTGATGGTGTCGGCAGCCGTTTCCCTGCGCTCAGCGGCGCCGGCACGAGTGGAGCCGTCTGAGTCGGCAGACTTGGCGGCCCGAACAGAGTCGTCTGTTGTGGCAGTGCCGTCTGCCTGTGCGTTGCCGTGTGACCGGGCAGCCCCATCCTTGTGGGCCGAGCCGATCCGTCGTTTCCGAGCTCGTTTGTCGATGAACCCTCCCAGATACCCCACGATTCCGCGAGGTGCGAAGATCACAAGAGCGATGATGATGGGTCCGAGCACGATGAAACGGTAGGCCTGGAAGTCCTGGAAGAGCTCGAAGAGGAAGGTCACAATCATTGTGCCCACCAGTGGCCCCGCGACAGTGCCCATTCCTCCGACAAGGATGAACATCAGGAACTCGAAGGTCTTGTCCACGGTCGCCGCATCGGGGCCTATGAAACCGACCACGGAGGCGTAGAGGCCGCCGCCGATCCCGCCGAAGAACGCCGAGGCGGCGAAGGCGAGCTGCTTGCTCAGCCCCACATTGACGCCGATCGCATCGGCAAGGTCTTCGCTGGTGCGAATCGTCAGCAGCGTGCGTCCAACGCTTGAGCGTCGAATCGCGTAGGTGATGTAGACGCAGATCAGCAGAATGATGAAGACGAGGTAGAACATCGCTGTCGGATTGCTGAAGTCCACGATGTCTCCAGCCTCGGGGAACTTCACATTGTTGACGCCGGAATGGGCGTGAGTCACCGCCTCCCACCGGCTGATGGTCAGGTAGATGATGAAGCCGATGGCCATCGTGAAGATGGCGAAGTACTCGTCCTTCGTACGCAGTGCGATCAGTCCGGACAGGTACCCGATGGCAGAAGTGCCGACCACTCCGACGAGGAAAGCCTGCCAGAACGACCAGTCGAAATCGGTCGTCAGCAAGCCGACTGTATAAGCTCCGATTCCGAAGAACCCGCCTTGGGCCAGTGACAGCTGCCCCGTGAAGCCGAGGATGATGTTCATCCCGTAGACCGCGATCGCCGAACACAGGCCGACGGTGATCACGCGCATGATGTAATTCTCATCGCCGAATGCCATCGGTGTCAGGGCAATGATGAGCAGAACGGCCAAGGTTCCGATGATTCGAGGATTCTTCAGTGCACTCATCGCTGCACCGCCTTTGCGAACAGGCCCGTGGGTTTGATCGCCAGGACCGCCACCAGAACGATGAAGGCCACGGCTTCGCCGACAGCCGAGGAGATGTACGTCGATGTCATCGTCTCGGTGATCGCAAGCGCGAAGCTGCCGACGATGGCGCCCGGCAGTGAACCGAGCCCGCCGAGGATGATGATCGCGAACACCTTCAGGTTGAGCGAATCACCCATAGTGGGGGAGAGGAGGTTGATGGGAGACACGAGGCCGGCGGCGATTGTCACCAGAAGTGCCGATAGGCCCAAGGTGAGCATCGAGACCATCGCGGGGTTGATTCCGACCAGAGCGGCTCCGGTCCGATCCTGCTCGATGGCCTCGATCGTCTGGCCGTGAATGGACCGTTTGATGAACCATGTCAGCAGGGAGAGCACAACGACCGCAGTCACGATGATCACGATGCGCTGCGTGGAGATCTCTGCGCCCAGAATCTTCAGGCTTCCGGAGATCGGTGTCTCCATCCTCCGGAAATCAGCACCCCAGATCGCCTGCGCGACGGCCTGGAAGAAGAACATGGCGCCGATGGCGGCAATCATGTGATGAGTGTGCGGTGAGTTGCGCAGAGGGTGGAAGACCAAGCGTTCGAGCAGTACACCGAGGACGAACAGGATGAGTGCTGCAATGCCGATGGCAGCCACGTAGGGCACGCCGACAGTGGTCAGAAAGAAGTACGTGACGTAGGCGCCGAGCATGTACAGCGAACCGTGCGCGAGGTTGGGAATGCGCAGGACGCCGAAGACCAGGGTCAGACCGATTGCGGCAAGGCAGTACACACCGCCGAGTGCAACGCCGTTGAAGAGCTGTTGGGTGAAAAGTGTCATGAAGCGAATCCTCACAGGACGTCAGACGGCGCGACAGCGGGGCATGAAGCTCATACCCCGCTGTGGGAAGCGCCGACGATGGTGACTACTTGGCGTCGGAAACCTGTTCGACGGGTACCTTCGTGTACTTCTCGTCCTTGTTCAGGTAGGTGACCTCCAATTCAGGATTCATCAAATGCCCCTGATCGGTGATTTTCGTCGGGAAGCCGTTGACCTTGTACTTGTCGTCGACCTCGCTCAGCGCATCCGGCACTGCCGCCCGGATCTTCTCGGGATCGCTGGTGGTCCCTGCGACCTCCATCGCCTTGGCGATGATGGCGATGCTCTGATAGTTCAGCGCCGTCTCGCTGGTCGCCACCTTCTTCTCACCGGCAACCTCCGCGAACTTCTTCAGGAAGTCCTTCGTGCCCGGATCTTCGTATTCCTTGACGGGCAGCACTCCGACGGAATTCGTCAGGTTCTTGGGCTTCGTCACGGTTGCCATCTCGTCGAGTTTCGCCTGGTCCATGACGAGGAAGCTGCCCTCGAAGCCCTGCTTCTTCGCTTCTTCCATGATCAGCGCAGTCGGCTGTGAGGGGCCACCGACGAAGATGCTGTCCGGCTTCTCGGACAGGGCCTTTGAGACTGGGCCCGCGAAGTCCGACACGGTGGCGTAGTCAATGCTGTTGTCTGCGCCGATCTTGCCGTCCGCCTTCTTCCACTCGTCCGTGATTGCCTTCGTCCACTGCTGACCGTATTCACTCTGTGTGCCGAGCAGCGCGAGCTTCTTGCCACCATTCTTCATTCCCTGTTCGGTGAACGGCTTGGCGTAGGATTCGAAGTTCGGCGGAATCATCATCGTCAGCGGATTGTCAGACTGCACGATGGCGGGATCCGAGGTGTACGCGGAGATCATGAACTTGGATCGGCCGTCGTTGATCTGCTGAATCGCTTTGATCGCGCCGGCATTGGGGGAGACGACGACAGGTGCTTTGTCCTGGTCTGCCAGACGCTGGGCGTTGCTAGCCGCGGTGGAGGGTGCGTACTTGTCATCAAGGGATTTGAGCTCGATAGTGACCTTCTTCCCGCCGACTTCGAGCCCATCCTTGTTGAGGTCATCGACAGCCATCTGGAGGCCCGTCTGGACGTTCTCTCCATAGGCCGCGCCGCCGCCGCTCAGGGGGCCGGTATAGCCGATGACGACCGAGTCATCGCCACCGGAGTCACCGCTTCCACCGCCCCCACCGCAGGCTCCGAGGGTCAGTGCGAATGTGCTGATCACGGCCGCCGCAAGCACAGGACGGCTCGCCCTTCGCGGGGTTGAGGTCATCTTTTCTCCTTTGAAAAGTGAGACGGAGCAACAACGCTCCTCAAGGTTGTCGGGATGCCTGAGCGGAAGCCCGAAGCCAATCTGAACGAATATTCGATTGAGGCTTAGATAGGAACCTATACATCATCAAATGTGATGTCAATCGCATTTTCGAAATCCCTGACATCTGTCCTTCTTACTTGTCATCTGTCCTTCATGCTTACTTGTCATCTGTCCTTCGTGCTTGTGCGGCCTGGCTTGCGCCTGGCTCACCCGTGGCTTGCGCCTGGCTTGCGCCCGGTTCGCACTTACGTGGGCATCTGGCAAAGGCGGGTGAAATCCGCGGTCCAATGTTTGAGCAAACAATCGTTCAGTTACTTTTGTGGTCTATGGTGGAAACTGCGAGAGGTGAGATCCAGGTCACCCTCCTCGTCATCAATTACGAACTATCATCTCGGAGGAAAATCGTCATGACTCGGACAGCAATCGTCACTGGTGGCGGCCGCGGCATCGGAGCCGCCATCGCCCAGCGCCTGGCCTCGGACGGAATGAACGTCGCGATCCTCGACATGGGCCCCACCGAAGACTCGGTCAAGGCTGTCGAATCCGCAGGTATGAAGGGGCTGGGAGTCGACACCGATGTCTCTGACGAAGCCTCCGTCGAGTCCGCTGTGAAGACTGTCGCGGAGACTCTCGGTGCTCCGACCGTCCTCGTCAACAATGCCGGCATTCTTCGGGACAACCTGCTGTTCAAGATGACTCACGAGGAATTCCAAAAGGTCCTCTCCGTTCATCTCGGCGGGGCATTTCTGATGACCAAGGCCGTTCAGTCATACATGGTGGAAGCGAAATTCGGACGCATCGTATCGATGTCGTCGACATCGGCGCAGGGCAACCGCGGGCAGACGAACTACTCTGCTGCCAAGGCAGGGATCCAGGGGATGACGAAGACGTGGTCGATCGAACTCGGCAAGTTCGGGGTCACGGCAAACGCGATTGCGCCCGGCCTCATCGAAACAGATATGACCAAAGCCACCGCTGAGCGGATGGGCGTGAACTATGACGACTTCATCGCAGCGGGAGTCGGCCAGATTCCGGTGGCGCGCACGGGAAAACCCGAAGACATTGCCCACACCGCCTCATTCCTCGCTTCCGAAGGCGCCGGGTTCGTCTCCGGTCAGGTTATCTATGTGGCCGGAGGGCCGAAGGACTGACCCGCAGCGAATTCTGGTTCCACGATCATCGCGGCGAACTCAGGTCCGGCGCACCACACTGAAGAAAGGCACATCATGCGCGAAGCAGTTATCGTCTCCACCGCAAGAACTCCGATCGGAAAGGCGTACAAAGGAGCGTTCAACGACACTCAGGCCCAGGAACTTGCTGGCCACGCCATTTCTCACGCTGTCTCACGGGCCGGTCTGGAAGGGGCCGAAGTCGATGACGTCGTCCTCGGTGCGGCCCTCCAGCAGGGCAGCCAGTCCACCAACGTCGCACGCCAAGCGGCACTCCGAGCAGGACTCCCCACAACAGTCCCCGGAATGACGATCGATCGTCAGTGTTCCTCCGGTCTGATGGGCATTGCGACGGCAGCGAAGCAGATTCTCTTCGACGGCCAGGAGATCGCAGTCGGCGGAGGCGTTGAGTCGGTGTCGCTGGTGCAGAACGACAAGATGAACATGTACCGGGCGCAGGACCCGTGGCTGGTCGAACATGTTCCCGGAATCTACTACCCGATGCTCGCCACCGCCGAGGTGGTTGCAGAGCGGTATGGAATCAGTCGTGAAGCGCAGGACGAATACTCGCTGTCCTCGCAGCAGCGGACTGCCGCCGCTCAGGAGGCCGGTCGGTTCGATGATGAGATCGTACCGTTGCCGTCGACGAAGATCGTCGTCGACAAGGAGACGAAGGAATCGTCGACCCAGCAGGTGACGCTTGAGCGCGACGAGGGGAACCGTCCATCGACGACATTGGAGAGTTTGGCAGGGTTGAATCCCGTGCTCAAGCCCGGCGATGCGTCCAAGGTTCCGAGCATCACAGCGGGCAACGCCTCGCAGCTTTCCGACGGCGCTTCTGCTTCGGTGCTGATGTCGGGCGATGAAGCGAGTCGGCGAGGTCTGGAGCCACTGGGCATCTATCGAGGTATGGCAGTGGCCGGCTGTGATCCCGACGAAATGGGGATCGGGCCCGTCTTCGCGGTTCCGAAGCTGCTCAAGGCACAGGGGCTGTCGATCGATGACATCGGGCTGTGGGAGCTCAACGAAGCATTTGCGGTGCAGGCCCTCTACTGCCGTGACCGGTTGGGGATTGATCCTGAGAAGTACAACGTCGACGGTGGCGGTATTTCAGTCGGTCACCCATACGGAATGACCGGTAGTCGCCTTGTCGGCCATGCTCTCATCGAGGGGCGTCGTCGCGGAGTCAAGTATGTCGTCGTCACGATGTGCATCGGCGGCGGACAGGGTGCTGCGGGACTCTTCGAAGTCTGCTGAGTCAACATCACCGAGAGAAACACCAGAGCCAGCTGATACATCAGGGCTGGCTGAGCCATCAGAGCAAACTCAGTCATCGAAACATACTGAGTCATCAGAACATACCGAGTAATCAGAACGGTGGCTGTTCACCCGAGTCCCAGAACCACTGCTTCGCGTTCTGTTCGGGTCGGTGGGAGAAGGGATCGATGTATTCGGCCCGGCCGGGGGACTGGAGTCCCTCGGCGGGACCAGCCGTCGCCTGTGCAGTTTTGGACTGCATGGTCGACGGCTCTTCTTCTGCCGTCTCTGATCTCTGGCGTCGGTTCTTCTTCCTGGGCGGATTCTCTGTGTCAGCGGGTGCAGGTTCCCTCTGAGGTGCAGATTCCGTCGAGGACGCAGCTGTTCGAGGCGCGGCTGTCGAAGACGCAGCCGGTGGTGGAACAGTCGCCTGGGGCGGGGCGGTGGCGAAATACTTGAGGAAGAGTCTCGCGTGCTCGACGTTGATCGGATTGTCGGGCGGCATGACTTCGGTGGTGATTCCGTGCCTGAAGATGTATTCGAGCCGCCCAGGTTCTGTCATTCTGACTGAGAACTTCCGGTCTGTCTTCGCTTGGTGATGGAGCTTGCACAGATTGTGGAGATTGCCGAATCGAGTTAGACCGCCGGTCTGTGGACTGTCGTGGTCGAAGGGAATGATGTGATCGACCTCGGTGAGCTCGGCACGACGAGTGCAACCGGGCACGGTGCAGTTCATCCATTGTGCGGCGAGAGGCTGTCGAATGCTGTTGGGGATCGTGTAACTGGTGGCCTTTGCATCGAGCGGCGTGCCGGTCGCTGGGTCTGTGAGGATCCGCGTCCATATCGATGCACATCCCGCGAGCCGGCGCGCCATGTCGGCTGGAAGGGGAGAGCCGTCTGGAAGCATTCCGGCCAAATCACATACATCTGTATCCGTCCGTTGCTCGGCAGCGGTGTCGGTCGAAGCAGACGTTGTCGCCGTGGCTGCCTCTGTTCCTTCTGCGGCTGCGGTTTCTGCTGCGTTCGCTGCGTCGTCGGAGGTAGCCAGGAACTGGCTGAGCAGCGTGAACATAGGAACGGTGATCGTCGTCCGCGCCTGGTGGGAGAGCCAATACTCATGGGTGGGCAAGTCGAGGAGAACCTCGTAGCTGACTTCGCACGTTGATCCGTCAGGTTCGGACGAGGAACCAGAGCCGAATGCCGTATCAGGGTCGAACCCTGTCGGCCAAAATGAGGTACCGGGTGCTGGTCGGCTGTTCTTCAGCGCTTCGAAGAACCGTGGGTCGCGCAGCCAGCAGTCGGACGATGCTTGCCCCTGATCTTCCTTTTCGGCGTCGGCCGGCGCTGAAACCTCGTCGTCCATCTTGCCGAAGGTCCGCTCGATGTAATCGAGTAGGGATTCTTCAGGAGATATGGGGACACCGTCTGGTCCCACGAACAGACCGTCGATCGGGAAGTCGGTACTCGTCGTCTCGCCAGTTGTGGTGTTGTTGCTGGTGATCCGCAGTTTCAGCTGCGGCCGGGTACGAGTGAATATGTCGAGCATGAGCGCATCGATGCCGCGGTCGTCTTCGAATGAGTCTCCGGGGCTCAGCTGGTCGCCGAACGCGGAAGTGTTTCCCTTGTAGACGGAGCGAGCGAATGCTTCGACTCTTCTATAGCAGGCGTGGAGCTCGGGGGCTGGCCCGGTGAGAGTGAGGTAGGCGGTGCCGTCATCACCCGTGCTGATATCGACTCGGCGGCGAACTGCGACCTTCTCCAGGGTCTCCTGTGCTGGTTGGGTCGCCGCGATCTTCAGCGCGAGAGAGCGTTTGAACGTTTCGATTGTGATATCCGCACGCCTGTCGGCCAGATAGTCATCAATGCTCGGCAGGTATCTGAATGCGACGTCCCGGCAACGACGCGTCACGAAGGCAACATGTTCAATGGTGAAATCGCCGTCGACGCAACGCTGGTGGAACTTCGGGAGCCCGTGCACCAAGGTCATCGCAGAGGTGATGTGTTTATAGGCTCCGGACGTAGTCGCGCCGAGCAGTGCCGAGTATTCGCTGATGTCTTCGGCACAAGCGTATTGATGCGTCCATCCGTTGAACGTCGACGTGGGTCTGTACGCAGGGAAGTCGGGAAGCGGTTCAGGATGTTCTCGGGCTTCCCTCTGTTCACGACGCTTCCTTCGCCCCGCTCCACGGTCCTTCTTTCTGCTTGACCCGCCGGCGGCGTCAGCTGTGCCCGCCTCGCCCGCCCCACCCGTGTCACCCGCGTCACCCGTGTTGCCCGATTTGGCGCTCGCCTTCGTGCTCTTCGTGGAACGGCCGCTGGGGCGTTTGCGGCAGCTGTGTCGACTGACGGTCTCCGCGAGCGGCGCGAAGTCGTATGGATTCGTCAGGTCAGGACCCGCGAGGCCAAGGTAGTGCGCAACCTCTCGGACGAAGATGCTGCTGGTTGCGTCCAGTGCCGCAAACTGTGCCTGGTCGCTGCAGGCGTAGACAGCCGACAGGTCGCTGAATGGCGAATCTTCATCGATATCAAGGCTGCGGCCGCTGAAGGCTGATGAGCTGGAATCATCCGAGTGCACACCGAAGTGAGAGCTGTCATCGTCCATGTGCTTCATCGCGTCGCCTCCTCTCCACTGCGATGTGGAGTCTGCTGATAATTTGGCGTCTAGTCACAGTATAACCAAAAATAGAACGTAAAGCCGGGAAGATTCGAATAATAGACGAACAATCAAGGGATAGAAAATAGATATAGTGCGTAAAGACGTCGCTTTGAGACTCATATGAGGATTCTTCGGCAATTACTGTAGAAAAAGTCCTGTTTGTTGTTAAATGATCCCATTCGCCACTGACGCGAGAAGCTGCGCCACCGACACAGGAACGAGCGCCACCGACACGAGAGCCTGCGCAACCGTGTTGAGAAGCTGCGTCACCGATTCGCTAGACTCAATCCGTGGCAGCGATCGACAAAGACATTCTCCGTTTGGCACTTCCGGCCCTCGGAGCACTGATTGCCGAACCCATCTTCCTGCTCTCTGACACGGCCATGGTCGGCCACCTCGGCGCCGGTTCACTGGGATCGCTGGCGATCGCGTCGACGATTCTGCAGACCGTCCTCGGACTGATGATCTTCCTCGCCTATGCCACCACCCCTCGGGTCGCCAGGCGAATGGGTGCCGGAGACCGCTCCGGTGCCATCAACGCGGGTTTCGACGGAATCTGGCTTGCCCTGTGCACCTCAGTGCTGCTGCTGGCGATCGGGCTGCCTCTGCTCAAGCCGGTGATCGCTGCTTTCGAACCCGGCGCTGAAATAGCCGAGGGGGCGCACTCCTATCTCGCCATCTCCTGGTGGGGCCTGCCGTTCATGCTCGTCGTCATCGCCGCCACAGGACTCCTGCGCGGGCTGCAGGACACGCGCACACCACTCATCGTGGCAGCGGCCGGATGCATCGCCAACATCGGGTTGAACGCGATCTTCATCTACGGCCTCGATATGGGAGTTGCCGGCTCCGCGCTGGGCACCGTCATCGCGCAAGCGGGGATGTGCTCCGTCTATGTGGCGATCTCGATCAGGGCGGCACGACGATTCCACGCCACGTTCCGACCAGACTGGTCCGGAGTGCTCTCCTCGGCGAAGACCTCCGGCTGGCTGCTGGTGCGCAATGCATCCCTGCGCGCGGCTCTCATCATCCTCGTCTTCCTCGCCACCGCTATGGGAACGACCGAGCTCGCCGCGATCCAAGTCGCACAGAGCATCTTCTTCGCTCTCGCACTCGCCCTTGACTCACTGGCGATCGCCGGTCAGGCCCTGATCGGACTGCAGCTGGGCGCACGGAACGTCGACGCGGTGGCCGCGATCAACCGCAGGCTGTGTCTGTGGGGCATCGTCTTCGGGGTCATCGTCGGTCTCATCCTGTTAGCAGGTGCCGGAATCATCCCCCGCGGCTTCTCTTCGGACCCGGCAGTAGTCGCACTGATGACGAGTCTCCTTCCCGTGCTGGCCCTGAGTATGCCCATCGCCGGCTATGTATTCGTCCTCGACGGCGTCCTCATGGGTGCCGAGGACGCCAGATATCTGGCTCTGGCACAATTGGTTGCTGTGGGCGGATATGCGATCCTGCTGATTCCGATCGTCCTCTATTGGCCCGGTGCTCTGGGCCTGTGGGCCGCGTTCTGCATCGGCTTCGTCGGCCTTCGGGCGCTGACGTTGGGATGGCGGGTGCGCAATCGCAGTTGGATCGCTCGTGCGGTCGAGAAAGGAACCTCATGAACGAACGTCAGAACCAGGATTCCGCCGAGGCGGCTCGCCGGACCGAACTCAGGTCACGGATCCGCCCGCTGGGTCCAGAGACCCCAGATGAGGCATTCTTACCTTTCCTCGATCTGTGCTTCAACTGGTCTTTGGACAAGCCGAGGATCGACGTCGATGAGCTCCTCGAGCGCGACGATGCGGCCTTCTACTTCAAGGACTGGGGGCGCGAGGGCGACATTGCGGTGGCCGCCTATGCGAAGGGCCCGAACGGTGGAGACGCCGCCGATGAGCAGTCCGCCGATGAGCAGCCTGCCGATGAGCAGCCTGCCGATGAGCAGCCTGCCGACGACCTGTCCGCCGACGGACACACCGGTGCCGCGGATTCAGAACCGGAGATCATCGGACTCGCATGGCTGCGTCTGGCCGCGTTCGATGCAGTGATCGAAAAGTCGACCGACACCACCGCCGAGGCGGGTTCGCGCTTCACCGGGTACGGCTGGGTGGCCGGGGACATCCCCGAGCTGTCATTGGCTGTTCTGCCTGATCATCAGTCCCAAGGAATCGGCGGCATGCTCCTCGATGTGGTGTGCACCTTGGCGAAGATGAGCGGTTTCCCAGCCGTCAGCCTGTCCGTCGAGGACGGAAACGGCGCGGCTCGTCTCTACCACGACCGCGGTTTCGTCACGGTCGGGCGCAATGGAGACGCCGACATTCTCGTCCGCCGGCTCAAGTGACTGAGGCGAAGTCAGCCATGACATCAGGAACCAGCCAGCCCAGCCAGCCGAACTAGCCGGACCAACTAGGCCAGCTCGGGCAGCTCTTTGTCGAACAGCCACGGCCGGACAACCTCGGCGAGGTCGCGGCCGACTACACCAGAGACGCACTCGAGGAAATCCGAGGTATCGACCGAAGAATGACGATGTTTCGTCGTCCACTCGGAGATCGCAGCGAAGAAGTCCTCATCGCCGATCTCGAGCCTCAGCGCGTGCAAGCAGAGTGCACCGCGCTTGTACACACGGTCATCGAACATATCGGGACCGCCCGGGTCGCTGAGCACGAAGTCCTGCGGCTCGTCGGCCAGAGCCTCCCGCCAAGTCTGCGCACACTCATGCGCGCTGCTGCGGCCCGATGCCTCCGACCACAGCCACTCCGAATAGCAGGCGAAGCCCTCATTGAGCCAGATGTCTGACCAGCGCCGAGGCGTCAGCGAGTTCCCGAACCACTGATGGGCCATCTCATGGGCGACGAGTCGCTCGGCCTCCCACTCCTCGCCGAGATGGTTGGGGCCGAGTACGGACAGAGGCTGTGACTCAAGGGGGATCTCGAGTTCGTCGTCGGTCACGACCACGTCGTAGCGATCGAAGGGGTAGGGACCGAACCGTTCGATGAACTCGTTCATCATGGAATGCTGGATCTGCAGACGCGTGGACGCAGCTCTCCAGTGCTCACCGGCGTAGAGACCCAGGGAGACAGGAGAAGGCTCAGCACCATCCTCGGCGTCGATCTGAGCGTGTCGGTAGCGGCCGATCTGCACCGTGGCCAGATATGTCGCCAGGGGGGTCCGTGACTCGTAGGTCCATGCCGTGCGGCCGGCCTTGCGGACCTTGTCGACGAGTTCTCCGTTGGACACGACCGTATATTCGGATTCCGTGAGCACGCGGATGCGGTACTTCGACTTGTCCGAGGGGTGGTCGTTGCAGGGGAACCAGGTTGAGGCGCCGACGGGCTGCCCGGCCACGAGGACGCCATCCTCGAGCTCCTCCCAGCCCACGTCACCCCAGGTTCCGATCGCGGGCTGCGGGTTTCCGACATAGGAGACGTCGATGCGCACCGGCTGGTTCTTCGGCAGGGGATCTGTCGTCAGGTGCAGCTTCTTGCCCCGTGTGGAGTACCGAGCCTTCTTGCCGTTGACGGCGGCCTTCGTGACTCGCAGACCTGTGAGGTCGAGGAGGATCGTCTTCGTCTCCTGCAGCACACGACCCGTCAGGCTCGCATGTGCGGAGAGGCGGTTGGGCCCGATCCGGTAGTCGAGGTCGAGATCGTAGTGGTCGATGGTGAGCTCGGCGTTACCGACGTTCGGGGTGTAGGGATCAAGCATCGTGGTGCCGCCTTGGGGTTGCTTCGGGCCCGCTGGATCCGCCCTCAGGAAGTTCTGGTGCATCCACCCAGGGTATGACAGGATTGCCGCTGAAATAGGCGTGGGCCGGCACGAACTCTCCGCGCATCACCAGCGAGGTCGCACCCACCGTGGAATTCGTGCCCAAGCTGGAGGCGGGCAGTATCACGCTGTTGGGCCCGAGAGTCGATCCCTGCACCAATTCGACGGTGTCCAAGCTCATGACCCGGTCGTGGAAGAGATGGGTCTGGACCACGCAGCCGCGGTTGATCGTGGAGTTGTCGCCCAGGCTGACCAGGTCGGCTTCGGGCAGCCAATAGCTTTCGCACCACACTCCGTGGCCGATCTTCGCTCCCATGGCCCGCAGATACCACACGATGGCGGGAGTCCCCACGGCATTCCGGGCGAACCATGGTGCGGCGATGAGCTCGACGAAGCAGTCCGCGACCTCGTTGCGCCAGATGAACGATGACCACAGGGGATGTTCGCCGGCTCTGATGGGACCGGCGCAGATCCACTTGGCCGCGATGGCCAGCCCCGCCGCCACCGCACCAGCGGCCATCATCACGATGCCCGAGGTCAGCAGGGCGAGCCCGACAGAGGCCAAGAACGATCCGCCATCGCCAGCCGCGCCACCAGTTGTGCCCATCGCGCCCGTACCGGCCGCAGACGACCCTGCCCCTGGCAGTCCGAGGAGGAACTCGATCGTGAGGAGGACCGCGGCGACGAGTGCACCGGCGACCATCACCGAGGTGATCCGCAGAGTCTCGAAGAACGCCCGGGCCGATCTGACGCCGAGCTTCGGGGCATAGGTCAGCGCCTCATCGGCGTCGACCGCTGCCCTGCGCAGCTGCACAGGGGGAGAGCCGAGCCACGACGAGCCCTTCTTCGCCTTCGCCGGGGCTGCCGACAGCACGGCAACCAGTGCGTTCTTGGGCACTCGCCGTCCAGGGGAGGCTATGCCCGAGTTGCCGAGGAAGGCGCGCTTGCCGACCTTCGCCTTGCCGGCTCGCATCCACCCGTGACCGAGTTCGTAACTGGCCACCATGGTGTCATCGGCCAGGAACGCACCTGCGGCGATGGTCGTCATTTTGGGGACGAACACCACCGTTGAGATCTCGGTGCCCGGGCCCACCTTCGCTCCGAGCAGTCGCAGCCACCAAGGGGTGAGCATCGAGGCATAGAGAGGGAAGAGGAGATCACGGGCCAAATCGAGGAGGCGCTCCGTGGCCCAGACACGGTAGCCGTGAGCAGAGCGGACCGGGAACTCTCCCTCCTCCATTCCGATGGACAGCAGCCGCACCGACACGAGGATGAACAGGGCCGTGCAGACGAACCATATGCAGGCGATGAGAGGGGACCAGGCGAGAACGAGCAACGGGGACTCGACGACGCCGATGCCTGAGACCGCAATCATCAGTGCAATGCCCGGCACAGCAGCCAGATAGGGCAGAGCCGCGTTGAGCTGAGAGCCCACAGCATAGAGCAGGAAGGGCAGTCGCCGGCGAGGCGGTGGAGCGGGCCAGCTCTTCTTGGCCTTGCCGATCCGGACAGCGGGGGAACCGGAGTAGATCTGGTTCCGGCGCACCTTGCCGGTCACAGCCGATCCGGCTTCGACCAGTGCGCCTTCCCCGATTCGGGTGCCCGGCATCAAGGTGGAGCGAGCTCCGATCGTCACGTTGGAGCCCACGTTGATCGTGCCGATGCGCAGCAGGTCGCCGTCGACCCACCAGCCCTTGAGATCGACCTCTGGCTCGATTGCGGCGCCCTCGCCCACGGTCAGGAAACCGGTCACCGGGGGAGCCGAGTGCAGATCGGCATCGGAGCCGATTCGGTTGCCAAGGAGCTTCGCGTACCAGGTCACCCAGGGGGCGCTGGCCACCGAGACGGCCGCAGCGAGATCGGCGATGTGCTCGGCCAGCCACAGGCGCTTATGCACCCACCCCGACCGCGGATAGTCACCCGGACGAATACCGAGCATGAGTGCGCGCGCGGCACCTGCGGAGATGAGCATACGGCCCCACGCGGTGACGAAGACGAGGAACAGGGTGATGATCACAGGCCAGGGCGTGACCGGGAGATCCGCGCCGAGGCTGCTGCCGAGATTCGCGAGCACCATCGCAATGACGACCCACCTGACCCCGCCGAGGATGTGGACCGGTACCGCGAGCAGAGTCTGGAAGGCCTGCATCCCCCTCGAGGTCCGTGTGATCGTCCGCTTCGGACGCCCGGCGCCCGCCGCGGCTCCGTCGTCGGCGCTGCACAGATTCGCGAGTGCGCCGAAGCGCGGATGGGCATAGATGTCGCCGACGGTGACGCTGGGATGCTGGGTCCTCAGCCGGGAGACCAACTGCGCAGCCGCCAGTGAGCCGCCACCCGAGGTGAAGAAGTCGCTGTCCGACCCTGGCCGTGATCCGAGCACTGCCGACCACTGCTCGGCGATCCACTCGATCTCGGGCTCGAAGGTCTCGGAGCTGTCTTCGATCTCGGCGCTGTCGCCCATCGGCCAAGGCAGTGCGTTGCGATCGACCTTGCCGGAGGTCTTCGTCGGAAGTTCGTCGATGAGCGTCAGTCGCGGCACAAGAGCCGCAGGCAGCTCGGCACGCAGTGCCTGTTCCCATTCGGAGATGCGGTCCCCGGGATTTGCCGTGCCCGACGCGATGTAGCCGACGAGGATGTCCGAGCCCGCCGGAGTCTGCTTCACTGCGGCCGCAGCACCTTCGACATCGGGCAGGGCCTGGAGAGCGGCGTCGATCTCACCGAGCTCGATGCGACGGCCGGCGAGCTTGATCTGCTCATCGGCTCGGCCGACGAAGATCAATCCCTCGGGGTCGCTGATGACGAGGTCGCCCGAACGATAGGCCCGATCCCAGCCGAGGGTCGGCATCGGAGCGTACTTCTCGGCGTCCTTGGCCGGGTCCAGGTAGCGGGCAAGACCGATCCCGCCGATGATGAGCTCACCGGTCTGGCCGTCAGCGACCGGGATACCTGCCGCATCGACGACGGCCAGGGACCACCCGTCCAGGGGCAGTCCGATCCGAACAGGCTCGGAACCATCGAGTTGTGCCCCGCAGGCCACCACGGTCGCCTCGGTGGGGCCATAGGTGTTCCAGACTTCGCGACTCTCATCGCTGAGCCTCCGCCCGAGTTCGGGCGGACATGCCTCGCCGCCGAATATGAGGAGACGCACGGCATCGAGACTGTCGGCGGGCCACAGCGCTGCGAGGGTGGGAACGGTCGAGACGACGGTGATGCCACGTGAGGACAGCCACGGCCCCAGGTCCATCCCGGACTTCACAAGGGCGCGGGGCGCTGGGACCAGACAGGCGCCGTGTCGCCATGCCAGCCACATCTCCTCACAGCTGGCGTCGAAGGCCACGGACAGTCCGGCCAGCACTCGATCTCCGGGCCCCAGCGGCTCCTCCTGACAGAACATCGCCGCCTCGGCGTCGACGAATGCGGCCGCACTGCGGTGGGAGACTGCCACGCCCTTAGGCTTTCCTGTCGACCCGGAGGTGAAGATGACCCAGCAGTCATCGTCGGGGGTCGGGCGGCGCAGCTCGGAACGTGCGAGCGGACCTCGATCGGTTCGCGACTCGATTGCTCGGTCGGCGGTGATGATGCCTGTGACAGCCGCCTCGGTGAAGACGGTGTGCGCACGCTCATCGGGATCGTCGACGTCGACGGGAACGTACGCAGCGCCGAGCATCATCGTGGCCAGGATGGAGACGTAGAGGTCGGCGGAGCCGGAAGGCACTCGGATGCCGACCTTGTCTCCCGGCCCGATGCCGACAGCGGCCAATTCGAGAGCGAGATCACGGATCTCGACGATCAATTCGGAATAGCTGAGGACGCCGCGCCCGTCATCGATTGCGGGCTGGTCACCATGTGCGCCTGCAGCTTCGAGGAGGACGTCGATGAGTGTGCGGTCCTCGCGTGGTCGCGAAGTCGCGGGGAATTGAGCCGAATGTATGGTCACAGGACTTCCGGGTCGGGGCTGGAGATGGACGACGGCGTGCGTGCCGCCAGTCACCGACCAAGACTATATATCGACAAGGTGTCTCGAACGTGAACACGGCGGTGATGACATCTCGGACCGTGAGCCTCTTCACTATGGTGCTGGCACTTCATTATCCTTAAGCCACCCGCACTATTTTCAATGATGAGGAGAACGCCAATGGTCACAGTCTTCAAGAACGCCAAGGTCTTCGATGGAACCAGGTTCCTTCCTGGGCTGCGAGACATCGTCGTCGACGGGGGATCGATCTCTTCGGTCACCGAGGGTGGACAGGGTTCACACGATGCCGGAGACACCTATGTCGACTGTGCCGGCAAGACGATCATTCCCGGCGTCATCGACTGCCACGTGCACCTGATGAGCACGGGGGCCAGCAACACCTCGTCATTCCATGATCCGTTCTCGCTGCAGTTCTACAACTCCGTCGACAATATGGAGAAGACGCTCAAGGGCGGAGTGACCACCGTGCGCGATGCCGGTGGCACCGACCTCGGTGCGAAGGTCGCCGTCGAGACGGGCATCGTTCGCGGGCCACGTCTGTCGATTGCGGTGAACATCATGTCCCAGACGGGCGGGCACGGTGACTTCCACCTGGTATCGGGCGCCGATTCGCCGTTCCTGGCCCCACACCCAGGCCGGCCTTCGGGTGTTGCCGACGGTCTCGAAGAGGTGCAGCGCAAGACTCGTGAGCTGCTGCGAGCCGGAGCCGATCACATCAAGATCTGCTCGACAGGAGGCGTGCTCTCGCCGCGTGATGATCCCCGGCACTCCCAGTTCACCGAGGCTGAGATCGCAGTCATCGTCGCCGAGGCGGCTGCCCAGGGCGCGCACGTCATGTCCCATGCGCAGGGCGCGCCAGGAATCAAGAATGCTGTCCGTGCGGGAGTGCGCTCCATCGAACACGGCATCTACCTAGATGATGAAGCCATCGATCTCATGCTCGAAAACGGCACCTTCCTGGTCCCGACCCTGCAGGCTCCGCAGGCAGTGATCAAAGCCTCCGAGGCCGGATCGGCTCTGCCTCAGTCCGTGGTCGACAAAGCCCACTCAGTGATCGAGGCGCACCAAGAGTCGATCACGAAGGCCCACGAGGCGGGGGTGAAGATCGCGATGGGCACCGATGCCGGTGTCGGCCCGCACGGTGAGAACCTCGAAGAGATCAGCCTCCTGGCCGGCGCCGGCCTCTCCACCACCGAGGCACTGGCAGCGGGGACTTCCGTCGCGGCCGAACTGCTGGGACATGACAACGTCGGCCGGATCGCTGAGGGGGCGCTCGCCGACCTCGTGGTGGTCGACGGCGACCTCAGCACCGAAGATGTCAGGGGAATTGAGTCGCGAGTGAGCTCAGTGCATTTGGGCGGCGAACTCATCTGAGGAGCCGGGCCGAACGGCTGAGCACGACAGCGGGAGAGTACGCCAGGTGAGGGGAGACTAACCTCACCTGGCGTACAATCGTGGCGTGAGCAATCGAAACCATCCGTGCAGTGCGAGGGCGTACCGCGGTGCCAAGGCAAACCGCACCGCCAGTGCCGACAGCGGAGACCTAGACGCAGCAGGGTGCAGGGCCGACGATTCACGATGAACCCACTGAACTGGTCGTTTCCCATCGCCGTGACGTGGCTCATCCTGTTCGGCATCATCCTGGCCCGCGCGGGAGGAACCTTCCTCCTGGGGCGGTTGGCACGCAAGGGCATTCGCAGGATCGAACGCATCGACACGATCATGTCCGGTCCCAAGTACCGAAAGGCCGAAGCGATGATCGAGCGTTTCGGTGCACCGGTGATCGCCGTGAGCTTCCTCATGATCGGGGTCCAGACCGTGCTCAATCTGGCGGCTGGAACCAGCGGCATGAGTTACCGCCGCTATCTTCCCGCTCTCGTCGTCGGCGGGTCTCTGTGGGCCCTGATCTATTCGACCGTCGGCCTCATCGGATTCAAGGCCCTGGCCACGGCCTACCAGGCGGAGCCCGGACTGACGATCGGGCTCGGCGCCGTCTTCGGCCTGGCCATCCTCGGCCTGTTCATCGGGCTGAAGAAGAAGGACGAGCAGACCGAGCCCGCCGCTAACGGCACGGCCTGACCGGTCCTGCTCGGAACAACCTCGGCGTGACCGGCTCTGCCGGGGACAGCCTCGGCGTGACCAGCCCTGCCAGGAACAACCTCGGCGGAGTCAGTCGTGTGGACGCACCGTGAGCTCTTCGGTCATGTCCTCCAGCTCCATTCCCTTCGTTTCGGGAACCTTCCACCAGACGAAGAAGAACGAGAGTATCGCGAAGAAGGCGTAGAAGCCGTAGGCGAAGGTCAGGCTGATGTCGGAGAAGATCGGGAACGTCGTCGAAATGGCGAAGTTCGCGATCCACTGGGCCGCAGCAGCGACAGCCAAGGCACCGGCACGGATCCGATTGGGGAACATCTCGCCCAGGAGCACCCACACCAGAGGGCCCCATGTGGCACCGAATCCGACGACGAACACATTCGCGGAGATCAGCGCGATGATCGACCACGGCGCATCCAACTGGGCACTGGTGGTGCCATCGGCAGCGGTGGCGAGTTCGGCGAACGAGAATGACACCGCCATCATTGCCAAGGCGATACCCATCAGGAACGAACCGGCCAGCAGCATCTTCCGACGTCCGACCTTGTCGACGAGGAGAATCGCCACGATCGTCACGACGATGTTCGTCACCGAGGTGATGACCGAAGTCAGAAGGGCACTGGACTCGTCGAATCCGACCGATTTCCACAGCGTCGTCGAGTAGTAGAAGATGACGTTGATGCCGACGAACTGCTGGAACACGGACAGCAGTATTCCGATCCAGACGATCGGCTTGAGGCCGAAACGTTTGCCGATGAGGTCCTTGAAGGACTCTTTGTCCTCCCGTCGGATCGAGTCGCGGATCCGTTCGATGAGGGAATCGGTGTCGGTGACCCCTGTGAAGACTCGCAGAACTCGTGCGGCTTCGTCCTCTCTGCCACGGGCCACCAGGAACCGCGGAGATTCCGGAAGCCCCAATGCCATGAGTCCGTAGACCAGAGCGGGGAGTGCCTCGACCATGAACATCCAGCGCCAGGTCTCGATTCCGAACCACAGCGGATCGGCGGCTCCGCCGGACAACGATGCCAGAAGCGCATTCGACAGGAGTGCCGCGAAGATGCCGGTCACGATCGCCAGCTGCTGCAGCGAACCGAGGCGCCCACGCACACGGGCGGGGGACACCTCGGCGATATAGGCAGGAGCGATGACAGACGCAGCGCCCACGCCGAGTCCGCCGACCATGCGCCAGATGATGAGATCCGTGACGCCGAAGGCCAAGCCCGAGCCGACGGCAGAGAGGAGGAACAGGACCGCCGCGACGACCATGACGGGGAGTCTGCCGTAGCGATTGGCCAGAGAGCCGGCGAACCAGGCTCCGAGTGCGCACGCCAGCAGCGCCGAGGAGACGGCGAAGCCCTTCAGGCCAGCGCTGAGGGCGAACTCCTCTGCCAGGGCGTCAACGGCGCCGTTGATGACAGCTGTGTCGAAGCCGAAGAGGAAGCCGCCCAGCGCGGCGGCCAATGAGATTCCGACGATACGGGAGTTCACCCGATCTCGACCGTGCAGTCTGCCATCGGGGGATGGGGCGTTCTGAGACAAGCGAGTCTCCTCCTGAGGATGACATTCGGCACGCGGCGCGAATGTGACGTCGATGAGCTGCACCCCAGGGTATGCCACCGACATGCGGTTGAGCACGCGACTGTCCGTGAGGTGGGCCACTGCGGGGATTGGGCCCAAACGTCAGTAGAGTGGTGCCACGTCATCGTCGACGAGATCGGTGGAACTCGTCATCACCGTTATGAGAAAGGGACCGCCGGATGGCTGTTGCCTGGTGGAGTATTCTGCCGTTCGTTCTGCTGTTGGGCTGCATCGCGGTCCTGCCGCTCTTCCCGGCCACTGAGAAGATCTGGGACCGCAATCTCGTCAAACTCTCAGTGGCCTTGGTCCTCGGCGTGCCGATCGCTGTGTGGTTCCTCATCGGCGGAGCCGGTTCCACCGTTTCCCATGCCTTGGTGGAATACTTCCAACTCATCGTTCTGACCGGCAAACTGTTCGTCTTCAGCGGTGGCCTCTCCTCGGTGCTCGACAATGCTCCGGCATATGTGACCTTCTTCGAAATGGCCTCTCAGGTGCCGGGGGAGCCCCGGGTGGCTGGTATTGCAGAGACACTGCTGATCGCGGTGTCCCTGGGGGCAGTCATGGGTGGGGCGATCACCTACATCGGCAATGGGCCGAACTTCATGGTGAAATCCGTTGCGGACTCGGCGAACGTGGCGATGCCGAGTTTCGGAGGCTATGTCGGGTGGTCGATGTCCCACCTGGTCCCGATCCTGGCCGCATTGTTGCTGCTGTTCATGACCGATGGCGTGTGGTGGAAGCTCCTCGGCGTCGTGCTGACTCTGCTCGTGCTCGGGAGAGCCGGGCTGAATGTGCGAGCAGGCCGACGTGAAGCGAAGGAAGGACCCGGCTCGATCGGCCGGGCGAGCGAGTCCGGCGAATGAGCTATCGGCCCAGCTCCGGAGCCCGTGCGATAGCCGGCGTCGGTCTCTACTTCAGCTGCAACGGCCTCGTGTTCGCGGCACTGCTGCCGTGGTACCCGCTGTTGGTCGAGCGACTGGGACTGACCTCCTTGGAGTTCGGGCTCGTCGTCGCCTCCTTCGCCCTCGGTGCCATCGTCTCCTCTGTCGTCCCGGCTCACCTCATCTCACGGTTCGGAGCCAACGCTGTCGTCGTTGGAGGCACTCTTCTCCTGGGGCTCTCCGCGGCCGCCACAGCGTGGTCCGTCAATGGCTGGATGATGGCCGCCTGCCTGTTCTTCGTCGGCTTCTTCGATGCCATTGTGGATGTGGCGCAGAACGTCGTCGGCATCGGGGTGCAGGAGAGCCTGTCGCGCGTCATTCTCTCGTCGATGCACGCGCTGTGGAGCCTCGGGGGTCTCGCCAGCGGTGCAGCTGCCACCATTGCCGCAGGCAACGGCGTGGACATGAGGGTTCATCTGGCCCTGATCGCGGTAGTGTCTTTCATCGTGATCATGTCGGCCCGCAGGCTGATCGGGGACGTCGGTCTGAGCAGACGACGGGCAGCAACGGGCGCTGACGCTGAGGCCGCAGCCGACGTCAGCGAGCCTTCAGGTGGTGATCGACCAAGTTCGAAGCGTGCGGTTCTGCTGGTGGCGCTGCCCCTGGCCGTCGTAGCAATCTGCGGAACGGCTGTTGAGGACATTGCGAACAACTGGTCCGCGATAGCAGCGGTCGAGTTCAGCGGGGTGCCTGCCGCGACCGCCGGTATCGCCTTCAGCGTGGTCATCGGCAGTCAGTGTCTGGGCCGTTTCAGTGGGGACTTGTTGGTCCAGCGCTTCGGCGCCAGCCGGATAGCTCGCCTCGGGGGAGGCCTCATCGCCCTGGGTGGGATCGGTGTCGTCACTGCCTTCGAGCCATTTCAGCTGTTGGTCGGACTGGCACTCATGGGGTACGGATCGGCGACCCTGGTTCCAGGAGCGCTCGGCGCTGCTGCTCACATTCCAGGTATGGGGAGAGCCGGAGGAGTGACGCTGGTCAACTGGATCATGAGGGTCGGATTCCTGGGCACCAGCCCGCTGGTCGGTACCATCGCCAGCCTCGGTACGCTGCGCTGGGGCTTGTCAGTGCTGATCGTCATCGGCGCAGTCACAATGATCTTCGCCGGCCGGCTCGGAGGAAAGCAGGAGCAGTCGGAACCATGACGTAGGACATGACCGGAACGATGACGCGAGACAGACCCGGGACAGAAATGAGAAATGTGCCGCGACATCGTAGGAA